>JANNBN010000036.1:0-8206 GCA_031385545.1 Acidimicrobiia bacterium
TAGTGTTCGAGGCAGATCCATCTGCGCGCTTAGCAACGTTGCCGCATCGGACGGCGGTCGAGGACTACGTGATGGCCGAGGTGCTGCCGTATGTGGCGGACGCGTGGGTCGATCACGAGAAGACGAAGATCGCCTACGAGGTTCCGCTGACGCGGCACTTTTACAAGTACGTGCCACCACGCCCGCTCGCCGAAATCGACGCTGAGATTAAGGCCCTGGAGGCCGAGATTCAACGGCTACTCGCCGAGGTGACGGAGTGAACGCAACGACGCCATCGTTTCCGATCACTTGGCGATCAGTGCCGCTTCGAGCCATGTTTCGTCGGGTCAAGGATGTCGGACACGTAGAAGAAGAGATGCTTAGCGTCTATCGGGATTTCGGAGTCGTTCGGAAGGATGGTCGAGACGACAACTTCAACAAGACTGCGGAGGACCGCTCCATTTATCAGCTTGTGGATGATGGCTGGCTAGTCGTGAACCGCATGAAGGCGTGGCAGGGCGCTCTTGGGGTTTCGCGTTTGCGCGGGATCGTGTCTGGTCACTACATATGCTTTCAGCCGCTTCACCACGAGCACTCACGGTTTCTGGACTACCTGCTTCGCTCCCAGCCGTACACCGCAGAGATGTATCGACGGTCTCGTGGCGTCCGCCCGAGCCAGATCGAGATCGACAATGACCTGCTCAGTTCCTTGGGCGTTCTACTTCCTCCGGTGGCTGAGCAGCGAGCGATCGCCGACTTCCTCGACGCCGAGACCGCGCGCATCGACGGTCTTCTCGATCGGAAACTCCGCCTTGTTGGTCTCGCTCAAGAGCGCATCGATGCCGAGGTCCTCGAGTTCGTGGGACGCTCGGACTTAGCTCGCCCTGGCGACGGGACGAGGTCGCTTCCACTCCGGCGACTGCTGGTCAAGCTGGACCGAGAAGCTGACCCCGAAGCGCTGATGATCACTGCATTTCGTGACGGTCAAGTGACGGCGCGTTCTCTTCGCCGGCCGGATGGCTTCACGGAATCTTGGACCGAAGGAGCGCGCGTGCAAGGCGTGGAGATCGGTGACGTCGTGGTCCACGGTCTTGATGGCTTCGCCGGAGCAATCGGGACCTCCGAGGCGTCTGGCTCGTGCAGTCCGGTGTATCACGTCTGCTCACCGTCGGATGGTGGCGATGCGCAGTTCTACGGACGCTTCCTTCGGCTCCTCGCTACCGACAACTACCTCAGTCTGTTCGCAGTAAGCACGCGGGAACGGGCAGTCGACTTTCGAAACTGGGACCTGTTCGGTCGGATTCCTGTTCCGGTAGTGAATCGAATCGACCAGCGCCGGATTGGCGACCGAATCCGAGCCCTGAGCCCCTTTCGAGTGGCCGTCGAACGGTCGGCGTCCCTCGTCGCCGAGCACAAGCAGGCGCTGATCAGTGCGGCCGTCACCGGGCAACTCGACCTTGCCCGGGAGCTTGCCGAGGAGGCGTCCTGATGTATTTCGGGCCGACCGTTCACGTCCTTCGGGTGTCGCTTCGTTACGTCGAGCCCGAGGTGTGGCGGCGCGTCGTTGTCGTCTCCGAGATGCCGTTGCCGAAGTTCGCCACGGCACTCGAGCGGGCTATGGGATGGGAGGGCTATCACCTCCACCTGTTCGACGCCGGCGGGGTGCTTTTCGGCGTCCCCGGTGAGGACGCGGACTACCTCATCGACGAGAAGGCGGCGAAGGTCACCCACCTGCTGCCCCGAGAGCAGTCGTCGCTGCGCTGGGACTACGACTTCGGGGATGGGTGGGAGCACGACGTGGTCGTCGAGGCGATCGAGCCGCTCAACCCGAAGACGAAATACCCAGTTGTGCTAGACGGCGCACGAGCATGCCCGCCCGAGGATGTCGGTGGACCTGGTGGTTACGAGGAACTCCTTCGTGTGCTGAGCGATCCGACCGACGAGGAACACGAGCACATGGTGTCGTGGGCGCCCGAGGGGTTCGACCCTGCGGTGTTCGATCTCGTCGCTGCCAATCGGAGATTGCGCAGCCGATGAACCGACCGACGCCGAAATCATGGTCTGCTCAGGTCGCTCGTGCGGTCTCACAAGCGAGCGTGGCGGTGGGACGTGTCGAGGGCGTGTTGGGCTCACTGCCCCAGGCAGTCGGGCGACACCTCTGGCTCCTCGCAGGGGAGCAACCGGGAGACGCCAAGCCTGCCGACGGCGAGGCCTTGCGAATAGTCCTCGCTGTCACAAGCGAGTCGGCTGTGCTCACGGACATGTTGCTCGAATCGGGCGACGATGAAGCGGTGATCGCCCGCTGCGAGAACGTTGTCGTGTTGGCCGGCAGAACGGAACGAGCTCTCCGGATGATCGGTGTTCGTCTCGACGTCGACCGCCGTCGTGTCGAGGCTTCGTCAGCTGGCCGTTACGGCTCGGCGGTGCTCGAGCTCCTCATCGAACGCGACCGGGTGTCCGTACGCGACGGGGCCGAGCGGCTCGGCGCCAGTCCCACCACGATCGGCTCCGTCCTCGAACGGCTTGTGCAACTCGGGATAGCGGTGGAGACCACGGGCAAGCGTCGTGGTCGATGGTTTCGATACGCCGCGCTCCGCGAAGCCATGAGCGATGTGCTCCAACCGGAAACTGCGGTCGCCGTGCACAATGGAGAGATGACGATGGCGGCACGTCCGGTTCGGGAATGGGTTCCCATCGTCGTCGAACGGGTCTTTCAAGGGTCCGACGCCCAACGAGTGGTGCTCTTCGGATCGGTGGCTCGGGGCGATGAGCGGGCGGACTCCGACATCGACCTCCTCGTCGTGCTCCCGCACGTGACACGCGCCCATGACGATGCGGTGAACATCATGCGGCTGCTTCGCGACATCCCGTGCGGCGTCGACGTGATCGTGACCGACGACGATCGCCTGGCACGGCAATCGAAGGTGCCCGGCGTCATCCGCGTTGCCTTACGCGAAGGACGGACCTTTGAGCGTGCCGCCTGAGACCGTTGAGGCGGCCCGGATGTGGCTGCGATGGGCGAGCGAAGATCTCGTGATGGCCGAACGCGCCCACCAGATGGAAGGCTTCGTTCCCCGCGGTGTGTGCCTGTGGTCGCATCAATCGGGAGAGAAGGCGGTAAAGGCTTTGCTCGTCGCCTATGACATCGACCCTCCGAAGCAGCACGACCTCGCCCGTCTGGCACTCCGCCTCCCGGCTTCGGCCGCCGACGCGTTGCTCGCCATCGACGTCGATGAGCTGAGCCGCTGGGCAATAGAAGGCCGCTACCCCGCCGATCTTGACGAAGCGCAGGAAGCTGACGCGACAAGGGCGATCCAGCTTGCCGGCGACGTGCTGCGCTTCGTGCGCTCACTGCTCGACGAACTCACCGACGGGATCGGCGCATGAAACCCAACGAAGCAGCCTTCGAGGAGTTCGTTAGCACCTGGCTGGTCGAGCATGGTGGCTACGCCGAGGTGAAAGGGCCGGGCCAGGCTCGTCCGTCGGCGTTCGACCCGGTGACCGGTATCGACACCGAGGACCTGTTCGCCTTCCTCGGGGCAACGCAGGCCGAGGCATGGGATCAGCTCAAGCAACGCCACGGCGGGCTGCCGGGCGCGCAGACGAAGTTCGTTGCCCGCCTCGCCGCAGAGCTCGACAAGCGGGGCACGGTCGATGTGCTCCGACATGGTGTGATCGACCACGGCATCACTATCCAGCTCGCCTACTTCCGCCCGGCCCACGGTCTCAGCCCCGACCTGGTGGCGAAGTACGACGCCAACCGGCTCAACGTCACTCGTCAGCTCACATACGAATCCGGTTCGACCAAGGCCATCGACCTCGGACTCTTCGTCAACGGACTGCTGGTCGCGACCGCCGAGTTGAAGAATCAGCTGACCAATCAGTCGATCGAAGATGCGATCAGCCAGTACCGCAGCGACCGCGACCCGAACGCCACTGCGCTGGCTCGCCGAGCCGTCGTGCACTTCGCCGTCGACACCGAACGCGTTTCGATGACGACGAAGCTCGCGGGAGGGGCCACCCGGTTCCTGCCGTTCAACCGTGGCGACGGTGGTGGCGCCGGTAACCCGGCCAACCCCGACGGCCACCGCACGGCGTACTTGTGGGAGCAGGTGTGGCAGCGCGACGCCTGGCTCGATCTGCTCGGCCGATTCGTCCACGTGCAACCGGCGCAGAAGGGCTCGAAGGCCGCGCCATCGGTGATCTTCCCTCGCTGGCACCAGTGGGATGCCGTGCTGGCGTTGGAGCATCACGCCCGCTCGAACGGTGCCGGGCAGCGCTACCTCGTGCAGCACTCCGCCGGGTCGGGGAAGTCGAACACGATCGGCTGGCTCACGCATCGGCTTTCGTCGCTGCACGACGCGACCGACACCAAGGTGTTCGACAAGGTGATCGTGATCACCGACCGCGTCGTGCTCGACAGCCAGCTGCAAGACACGATCTACCAGTTCGAGCACGCTCACGGGGTAGTCGCCAAGATCGACGACAACTCCACGCAACTCGCCGAAGCGCTCACCGGGAAGACGTCGCGGATCATCGTGACGACGCTGCAGAAGTTCCCGTACGTGCTCGACAAGGTCAGCGAGCTCGGGCAGCGGCGCTACGCCGTGGTCGTCGACGAGGCCCACTCCTCGCAGACCGGCGAGGCCGCCAAGGACCTGCGCCTCGCCCTCGGTGCAACAGAGGAACAGGAGCTCACCGTCGCCGAGGCCGAGGACATGGGCCTGATCGCCACGCCGATCGATCCGGTCGAGGAGGCGCTGGCCAAAGCAGTAGCCGCCCGAGGTCTGCCGAAGAACTTGAGCTTCTTCGCGTTCACGGCCACGCCGAAGGCCAAGACGCTGGAGCTGTTCGGCACCAAGACTGCCGACACCGGCCGGTTCGAGCCGTTCCATCTGTATTCGATGCGCCAGGCGATCGAGGAAGGCTTCATCCTCGACGTGCTTTCGAGCTACGTGACGTACCAGATGTACTGGCGGCTGGAGAAGGCGATCTCCGATGATCCCACCTACGAAGCACCCGCGGCGCGCCGGGCGATCGCCCGGTTCGTCGGCCTGCACGAGCACAACCTGTCGCAGAAGGCCGAGATCATCATCGAGCACTTCCGCACCCATGTGGCCCCCCGCATCGGGGGACGTGCGAAGGCGATGGTGGTGACCTCGTCACGGCTCCACGCTGTCCGCTATAAGCGCTACCTCGACCAGTACCTCGCCACCAACGGATACGGTGACGTGACTGTGCACGTGGCGTTCTCTGGCACGGTCAACGACGACGGGCTCGACGTGACCGAGGCCAAGCTCAATGGGTTCCCCGATAGTCAGACGGCGAAGCGCTTCGACGAGGAGGGCCACATCCTCGTGGTGGCGGAGAAGTACCAGACCGGCTTCGATCAGCCGCTGCTTTACGCAATGTATGTGGACAAGGTGTTGACCGGTCTCAACGCGGTGCAGACGTTGTCTCGTCTCAACCGCATCGCCGACGGCAAGGACGGCACGTTTGTCCTCGACTTCCGCAACGACGCCGAAGCCATCCGTGAGGCGTTCGAACCCTGGTACGGCAAGACCATCGCGCCGCCTACCGACCCGAACCTCCTCTACGACACCCGCTCAGCGCTCGACCCGTTCGGCGTGCTGATGGTCGACGAAGTGTCGAAGGTCGCCGTGCTGCTCGTGACGATGGCATCGGCCAAGGACCACGGCCGCATCCACGCCGCACTGCAGCCGGCGATCGACCGCTTCCACGCGCTCGACGCCGACAATCAGGACGGGTTCCGTGATGCGCTCGACCGGTTCGTTCGCACCTACTCGTTCCTGTCGCAGCTCGTGAGCTTCGGCGACACGAAGCTGGAGCGGGACTACCTGTATTGCCGAGCGCTGGCCTCGTTCGTCCGTCGTGACCCAGGCATGAGCCTCGACCTCGGCAGCGAGGTCGAGTTGACCCACCTTCGTCATGAGATGACCTACCAGGGGTCGGTGGCATTGAGCAGTGACATCGGCGAGGTGCGCACGATCTCCGACGGCATGGGCCGCCGCGTCGAGCCGGCTGAAGAGGCGCTGTCGCAGATCATCACGAAACTCAACGAGCGTTACGGGCTCAAGCTCACTGAGGCGGATCGCCTCCACTTCGAGGGCATTGCGGCGTCGCTCGTGTCGGACCCGATGCTGCAGCAGCAAGCGGCGGCGAACAACGTTGACAACTTCCGCATTGCGTTCGAGCAGCGGTTTAACGACGCGGTTGTCGATCGGCTCACTGAGAGCCAGGACCTGACGTACCGCATTCTCGACAACGCCGACTTCCGCTCCGACGTGATCGCTGCGTACCTGCCGCTGATCTACGGGAGGGCCAAGGTTGCCCACCAGGAGCACTGCCCGATCGGCGAACTGCTCGCCCGAGGCGAGGACGCGCACCTGGAGTACAAGAGCACCTTCCGATGGGACCTCCGACAGGCAGCGGTGTCGAAGGTGATGGAGACCGCTGTGCTGAAGACGGTGGCCGCGTTCCTCAACAGTCGAGAGGGCGGCTCCCTGCTGATCGGAGTCGCCGACGACGGCGCTCCGCTTGGGCTGGAGTCGGACAACCTGACGCTGCGCAAGGAAGGGAAGGACGACGCCGACCTGTTTCAGCTTGCACTGACCCAGGCGGTGCTCAACTCGGTAGGAGCGGCAGCGGCGACGAACGTGACGTCACAGGTGCACACCGTCGGCGGAAACGACGTGTGCCGAGTGCACGTCAAGCCCAGCGGCCACCCCGTCCACGCCGAGGTGACGATCGTCGACAAGAACGGCCAGAATCAGAAGAAGCGCCTGTTCTACGTCCGCATGAACAACGGCACCCGCTCCATCGACGACGAGTCCGAGATCGAGAAGTACATCGCAAGCCGGTGGGGGAAGTAGTGAGAGCGGACGAAGGCGGGGCGGAGCCGGCAGCGAGTGGCTGCGCCTATCGACGGTGGACTCTCGACGAGGTCGACAAGTGGGTAGCTCCGCAGGTTCCTTCGTCAGTTGTTCTTCAACTCGTCGAGTCTGAGCATGTTCACTTCAACGAGTTCAACACAGCGTACGGCCGTTTCGTCGCGCAAACAGAGGTCCATTTCTCCCTGTTGGTGGAAGCGATTGAAAGAATTGACTACATCGAGAAAAGCTCTTGGCCGGGGCACCGCAGCACCCAGTTCATCCTCGTTACGAACACTCTTCGATCTTTTTGGTCTGCGGCTGATCGACTACACCGGGGGGCCTATCAAGACTCCATGACACTTCTTCGCTTGGCATACGAAGTTTGGGCTCGTCTGATCTTTATGTCTTGCCATCCCGACCACCACCTTTCCGGGCTCTCGCCGTCCGTTCCCACCGGGATGCCCGTCTTCAAGATGACCAACTTCCTCCGGGACGGCCTCCGGTTGGATTGGGACAAGAAGTACGAGCTGTTGTCGCTTTTTGCTCACGGGAAGCTCGACACCTTCCTCGAGGTCCTCGAGGATTCTCGGAACCCCTCCCCGCGCCGTCACGAACTCGCCGTCTCGTTCGACTCGTCTCGGTGCGACTTCGCAATCACGCTTTTCAACTTCGTCCTGCTCTTGTACGTGACCTTCGTGCACGATCGCCTCCTCGCCGATGCTCCTGCGCCTCTCCGCAGTTCATTGCGGGGATCTGGCCGTTGGGCCGGTGGGTAACCACCTCTCCACCGCCGACGTTGTGGACGATTCGACGTGCGGCAGCTTGAGCTTCGGCTTGGGTTGCGTGGTGGGAACTGACGCGCTGCGCGCCAGGAGCCACAACGTCCCATCCGTTGCGACCGCTGTTGGGCACGACGTGACGATTGTTTGACTTGGACATTTTCTTCACCTCCTTTCGTTTGCTGGATGGATAGATCTAGATCCCACGACGACCACCGGTCGCTGGGTCGACGGGTTGCTGAAGAAATCGGAGTTGCTCGCCGTTGTCAAGGGTGATCGATATCTCGATTGCGTTGTTCTTCGTGACCTGCGCATCGGTGATTCGATGACCGACGACTCCCTCCAGATCGAAGCCGAGGCTTACGCTTCGGAGCGAGTCGAACCGCGCCAGCGAGTAGCGAAGCTGCGCTCTGCCCACGTCATTGAGACCACACACTCGGCTCTCGATTGCTAGCCGGTCGATCGTGGCTCGGTACGTGAGGTCAACCACTGAAGGGGGGAGTCCGGTGGTGGTGTCTTCTGGCACCGGCAGGTATCCGACGACCTGGCCACGCC
>JANNBN010000055.1:0-14316 GCA_031385545.1 Acidimicrobiia bacterium
TTGTGCCGCAATGCCCGACCGAATCTGGTCGGACGTGTTGTTTTCCGGGTTTCGTTGCGCTCCCCGGGCGCCCTTAGTTTGTCGGGGTGGAGCTGAAAGCGACTCGCTACGAAATCAACGCGGGAGTGGCGCTGATGCAGCTCAGCCGTCCACGGCGACGCAACGCGTGGACCGGTCGGATGCATGCCGAATTCCGTTATTGCTGCGCGATGGCGGAGCAGGACCCGGCGGTTCGGGTCGTCGTGGTCCAAGGCGATCCTGACGGTGAGGCGTTCTGTGTCGGGGCGGACTCCGATGCGCTCGCCGGACACGTAGACCGCGGTGGCTACGACGATGGGCTCTCGTCGCAGCAACTCGCAGAACCGGGTGTTGGGGCACATTCGTTCACCGACGCCCACTTTGCCTGGCAGCTTGGGCTGCGCGTGCCGATGATCGCTGCCATCAACGGTGCTTGCGCCGGGGTCGCCCTCGCGTTGGTGTCGTTCTGTGATCTGCGGTTCGTTGCGTCAGACGCCATGCTGGCGACGGCCGCCCCGAAACTGGGACTTCCTGCCGAGTACGGACTGTCGTGGATGCTGCCCCGATTGGTCGGCCGGTTGCATGCAACGGATCTGCTGCTGTCGGGTCGGCGCTTCTCCGGCAGCGAGGCTGAGCGCATGGGTTTCGCGTTTGCAGCCGCCGACGCCGAGCGCACGGTGCAGCGTGCATTGGAGTATGCGCAGATGCTTGCAACCGAGGTCTCGCCAGCTTCGCTGATGATGACCAAGCGCCAGTTGCTTGCCGATCTGCTGCGCCACGATGTGGGTGCATCCGTCCGCGAATCCGACGAACTGCTGAAGGTCGCGATGACCGGACCGGACTTTGCAGAAGGCGTGGCGGCCTTGCGCGAGCGTCGTGCGCCGCAATTCTGACGGTCCATCGGGGCTTGTTTCCGTCCCGATGGGTGTCTCCTGCATGAATGGGTGTCTCCAGCATGCTGCCGAGTGCACCCATTGACGCGCCAGACGCCCACCAAGCCCACAAGGCACGCAAACGATGAGGAAGCACGTTCTGATGAGGACTCCGCAGACCGGTGACCGGAATCGTGGTCGGTTCCGTCGCTAACCTGCCGCGATGGCACCAGCACCCATTCCGCGTTCGGCCACCGACCAGGAACTCGCTGCGATGCGCATCGCGCTCGGCGAGGCCAAGGCTGCGATGAAACACAACGATGTCCCGGTCGGCGCGGTGGTGCTGATGGACGGCGAAATCGTTGCGACGGCTCACAATCGGCGAGAGATCGACCAAGATCCGTGCGGCCACGCCGAACTGATCGCGTTGCGGGCAGCAGCAACGAAACTTGGCCGTTGGCGGCTGGACGATGCCACCGTCGTGGTGACCCTCGAACCCTGTGCGATGTGCGCCGGCGCCATCGTGTCCAGCAGGGTGAAGCGGGTCGTATTCGGTGCAGCGGACCCGAAGGCCGGTGCCTGCGGGTCGTTGTATCAACTCCTGTCGGACCCGCGTCTGAACCACGAAGTAGAACTTGTCGCCTTGGTCGAAGCCGATGAGAGCAGCGCGCTGTTGACCGTTTTCTTCGCCGCCAAACGGTAGGAGGGCCTGCAGCTCAGCAGCTAAGGTTGCAGCCTTCTGAGGAAGGGTGCGAGAGCGGCCGAATCGAACGCACTCGAAATGCGTCGTACAGCAATGTACCGTGGGTTCAAATCCCACCCCTTCCGCCATACCGGTTGCACAGCCGCAACGTCGGGCCCGTCACCACCGGTGACGGGCCTAACGTTTTCCGTTTCGACCCCGGTCCGGGCGCGACTGATGAAGTAAGTGCGGCCGTTCCCTCAGCGCCACCGGGTTCACAAATCAGCCGACTCGTCATGAACCGCCACGAGCCCAACTGTCGAAGGCGCACTACTCCGCCGCCAAGCCCACCAAATCTCTAACGCAGCAAGATAAGCACGCTCAATTGTAGTTAGTTCCTGAGAACTGCATCCGAAGTGTCGAAGTCACCGGCGGCGAGCCATCGACACCATGACGGCATAACGATCCTCGACTTCTTGCAAACTGAGAGATATTATCCAGGTTGTGAATAAGTCGTCGACTCCATCGCTCTTGCCGATCTTTCGCTCGCAGCAGCAGGCCGAGTTGCTCGCGCTCATCCTCGGCGACCGGACAGTCGAGCACAGCATGACCGAACTTGCCGAACATACTGGCGTTCCGTACGCCTCGGTTCATCGCGAGGTCGAACGCGCCGAGGCCGCAGGGCTGGTGTCGAGCCGCCTCGTCGGACGGACACGGCTCATTCGGGCCGACGTGTCGAGCCCGTTCTTCGCTGGCCTTTCAGACGTGCTCGTCAAGGCGTTCGGTGCGCCATGGGTGATCGGGCTGGAACTGGCCCGGGTCGACGGCATCGACGCGGCATACGTCTACGGATCGTGGGCGGCGCGATTCTCGGGCGAAAAAGGTGACCGACCAGTCGGCGACATCGACCTTCTCGTGCTCGGAGGACCGGACCGTGACGAGGTGTACGCCGCTGCCAGCGCGGCCGAGCGCAGGCTTGGACGGTCTGTACAGGTGACTGTCAGATCGGCCGATTGGCTGACCGAGGGCACTGGCACGTTTCACGACACCGTCGCCGGACGACCCATGGTGCGGGTGCCGCTGGTTACGAGAACGGCCCGGGAGGATCTTCCGCCAGCAACTGCGCAACTGCCTCGACGACCTTCCGCGAAGTCGTCAGCGCCCAAGCTGCGTCGTCCTGGCTGATCTCCGCGCTCGACGGGTCGAAGTACTGGGCAGCATGGCGCGTTCGGCGATTCGACGGTGTGACGCTGCCGGCGCTCACGGACGTACCGCCGGATCGGGGCGCTACCGTCCCCGCTGGCTGCCTGAGTGACACAGGGCTTCGACTACGTTCGTCGGCGTGTCGTACCAGTCCCTCTATCGCCGGTACCGACCCCAGCGCTTCGCGGAGTTGCAGGGTCAGGAACATGTGGCCAACGCACTGCGCAACGCCGTGCGCAACGACACAGTGCTGCACGCATACCTGTTCTCCGGCCCCCGCGGAACGGGCAAGACGTCGTCGGCCCGCATTCTCGCCAAGGCACTCAACTGCACCAACCTGCAGGATGGCGAGCCGTGCTGCGAATGTGAGAGCTGCATCCAGGTGGTCTCCGGGTCCTCGCTGGACGTCATCGAACTCGACGCAGCGTCGAACAACGGGGTCGACGCGATGCGTGATCTGGTCGGACGGGCCTCGCTTGGAACCGCAGGACGTCGCAAGGTCTACATCGTCGACGAGGTGCATATGCTCTCGACGGCTGCGGCCAACGCATTGCTGAAGACGCTTGAAGAACCGCCAGACCACGTGGTGTTCGTGCTCGCCACCACGGACCCGCAGAAGGTCCTGCCAACCATCATCAGCCGCACACAGCACTTCGAGTTCCGCCTCGCTGCGCTCGACACGCTGACGGACCATCTTCAGCGGGTCGCAGCCGATGCGGGCATCGAACTCGATCCCGACACCATCACCCAGGTGGCACGGAAGGGAAACGGGTCGTTTCGCGACGCACTCTCCGCGCTTGACCAAGTCGCTGCGCTCGGCCATCTCGATCAGGCGGCCGGCAACCTCGAAGAGATCCTCGCTGCGGTGGCTGGGCGTGACGCTGCGGGCGCGTTGGCTGCCGTTGGTGCGGTGGTCGACCAGGGCCGCGACCCGCGCCAAGTCGTCCGCGACCTGGTGGGGTTGCTGCGTGAGTGCTTCCTGTCGCTGATGGCCCCAGGGCTGTCACGCTCGTCAGCAGCTTCGGCCGACCTGGCACAGCAGATGGGTACCCCCATGGTGGTGCGCGCCATCGAAGTCCTCGGCGAGGCCGGTGTTGCCATGCGCGACGCGTTGGACCCACGGGTCAGCCTTGAGGTCGCACTGGTCAAACTCGTGCGTCCGGACATCGACTCCGCGGCATCGGCGATCATGGCTCGTCTCGACCGGCTGGAAGCCGGGATCGGCTCCGCAGGCGCCCTCCGAGCAGTTTCCGGCGTTCAACAGGTACCCGTTGCCTCTGCATCTGCAGACGCACCACCGACCCCAGAGCCCTTGTCTGCACCCACTCCTTCGCTCCCATCCCCGCCGCCTTCGCCGATTGGGAACGCCGCGCTGCGATCTGTCCCAACCGGACCGTCGAGCGGGTCTGGCACGGCGAGCGTTCACCGGGTGGAACCCTCGAACCGCGGCAGCGTCAACGACGCTCGGGCTGCACTCAGCGCCATCAAATCCGCCAAGCCGGGTGCCAGGCCGCCGAGCGCCCCTCCCCCAAGACCCGCCGGGTCGGTTGCATCTACCGGGGCAAGCGCGGACGCTCCCGTCGCAGCATTCGGAGCGGTCGCTTCCGCAGACACCAGCGGTGGCGATCTCACGGCTGCCAAAGACGCATGGATGGCTCTGATCGAGAGCCGCATGACCCGGGCAATGTTCAACGCAGGGCGATTGCTGTCGCTCACCGACTCGGTTGCCGTGTTTGCTCTGCCCAACGAGATGACCGTGCAACGGTGCCGGGACAAAGCGGCCGAAGTCAGAGCGGCGCTTGCCCAGGCGCTTGGCCGAGACGTCACGCTGGAATTGGTAGCCGACGCTGCCTCGCCGGTGACCGTTCCCGAAGATCCCGACGGCCCACTTCTCGCGGCTGGGTCGAGTTCGCCCGCTGCTGCTGCTCGTACCGCCATGACCAGCCCGGCAGCGAAAGCGCCGGGAACACGTTCGCTTCCCGGGCCGGACGACGCCATCGATCTCAGCGACCTTGCCGATGCACCCGACGTGTCACCGGTCGATGCGATCATGAACGCGTTCCCGGGTGCCGAGATCATCGAACCCCGATGAATCAGGTTTTTGGGCTCTGACCCCACTTTCCCATGGCTGCATACGCCCCCATTGTCCAGGAACTCATCGACGAGTTGGGCCGCCTTCCCGGCGTCGGCCCGAAGTCAGCGCAGCGAATCGCGTATCACCTGCTGAAGCGATCACGCGATGACGCGCTACGGCTTTCCAACGCCATCGTGCATGCCAAGGAGCGGGTGTCGTTCTGCCGTCGCTGCTTCAACATCGCCGAGATGACCCCCGCTGAGATGCAGCTGGCCACCACGCCCGTCAATCAACCCGACGGTGGGCCAGGCGACGTGCAGTGCGCAATCTGTCACGACCCTTCACGCAACACCGGCGTGCTCTGCGTGGTGGAAGAACCGAAAGACATCGTCGCCGTCGAGCGCACGAGAGAGTTCTCTGGCCGCTACCACGTGTTGCAGGGCGCCATCAACCACCTCGAAGGGATCGGCCCCGAGCAACTCCGTGTCAAGGAACTGCTGGCGCGCATCGGCGATGAGAACACCCAAGAGGTGATCCTCTGCACCAACCCCAACATCGATGGCGAAGCAACCGCGATGTACCTGGCGAGGTTGCTCTCGCCGTTGGGTGTGGCGGTGTCGCGGATTGCCAGTGGCCTTCCGGTCGGAGGCGACCTTGAGTATGCGGACGAACTCACACTTGGCCGCGCCCTCGAAGGCCGCCGGCGCGTGGGCGCCTAACTCAAGCTTCGCTCCGCCTCACTCGAGCTGCGCTCCGTCGGGAACGACGCAAGTATTTCGTCGACCACCCGCTCAGCGCTTTCCAACGCGCCTTCGACATAGCCGTTGTAGATGCGGCCGGTTTCGGTGCTGGCGAAGTGGATGCGACCGATGGGCTGCGTGATGGTTTCGTAGCCAGCCGTCATGACGCCCGGGGGTGCGTAGCAGCTGTACCCACCACCGATGTATGGCTCGGTGAGCCAGTCATGGTCGAAATAGTCCGTGACGTAACGGGCCTCGGGCCCGAACACCTTGACCAGTTCGGTGAGCACGATCTCACGTCGGTCCTCGTCGCTGCGGTCGCTCCAGTCGACCGCATCGTCACCTCCGATGAAGGCAACAAGCGCCGGATGTTTGCCGCCGTCGGAGGTGGCATCCATCGTGTGATCGAGCACCAGCAGATCGGGGTCGATGGGGTTGACCGGCCGGCCTGTCCAGAACGGGCGGTCGTAGAGGGCAAAGCACTTGATGACGGCGCTCATCTCCAACCGGTTCAGCAACCACGTGCGCCGACGGGGGAGCACGGGGTCGAAGTCGAGCTTGATGGTCTGGTTGGGCGGCAGCGCAACGACGACCCGATCGGCTTCGATGGTGGCGTTCTCGGCGACCACCCTGACGCCGTCCGCCCGGTGGATCACGTCGTAGACCTGGCGGTCGAGCAGGACCCGGTCGCCGAGCCGTTCGGCGAGCCGTTCACAGAGCGCGGCAAGACCCTCGACCACGCGGTACGAGTGGCTGCCCCCGTTTGGGTCGAACATCGTGTCGAGCCCGCCGGACGTCTTCACCGTGTAGAGGAAGAACAGCATCGAGAGATCTTTTGGTTCCAGCGTGTATTCGGTGCGGACCATTTGGTCGAACACGTGCTGGAGGTACAGCGAGTCCAGGTTCTGGCGTTTCCACTCCTCAAGCGAAACAGAGTCGAGCGCCATTGCATCAGGGGTGTTGTTCAGGTCTGTCGTGTTCACCGATGCGGCCAGGGCTTCCAGCTTCGCGGTGAACCACTCCCATTCGGCACGCGCCAGGCGCGGCATGGTGTTGAGCGGGTGCGCCGACAGGTCCATGCGGGCATCGTCGACCTGTACGAAGGTGTGCAGGTCGAGTTCCTTGATGAGCCGGTTGACGCGGGGCATATGGTCATGATCAGCAATCCACTGACCCCCCAGATCGAAGACAGTGCCGTCCGCAAGGGTCTTCGACAGGAGCCGCCCGCCGACGCGTGAGTCGGCTTCGAGCACGAACACGTCCACGCCCGATTGTTGGAGTTCGCAGGCGACAGCCAGACCGGAAATACCGGCCCCGATCACAACGACATCGGTGGATTCGAACTTGGTGGCCATGGTGCTCCGTGCCGTGCTCCGTGCAGATGCACTCCGATGTTCTCACCGCTGCACCGGTCTGTGCAGCATCTGGTCTGTGGAGCATTCAGTCGTGCAGCTCCGGAGTTGACCTCAGACCGAAAGCGCTCTGCTCCATCGTCGGCCACCGACGCCGTACGCCGATTCGAGCGCGCTGAACGCGCGGTCCAACAGTGCGACACCCGAGTCGTCGTGGGTGGCGGTCGAAATACCCACGTGCGGACGGACGCGGAAAAGTTCACCGTTCACCCGCATCGGGTCCGAGGCCCGAGCGATAAGGCGGTCTGCCAGCGCCTCGGTTTCGACCGCTGAGCGAACCCGCAGGCGGATCACGGCGACCACGCGGCGGCGACCGTCCTTGAACGGCAGCACCACATCGTGGTCGGTCAATGCGCCGGCCCAGGTGGTGACAACCCGTGCCGCGACTGCGTCGGACACGTCGCCAAGATCACAGACAGCCACGCCGATCCGGGGACCTGGCTCGCGGAGCGATCCTTCGAGCAGTTCAGCGATCTCGTCGCGTGAAAGCGGAGCGAGTTCGCTCGAAAGCTGAGAACCTGTCGGCAACCACACGGTGGGTGGTTGGGTGACTTGCTGGATCATCCTTGCGTCATCGGCGCATCGCACCAGGATCCTGAGCGCGGACGTGAGACATTCGCCACCAAGCCCTCCAAACGGTCGCGCAAACAAACCGCGCCAACAGGTCGCGCCAACAAACCGCGCCAACAAATTTTAAGACATTTTCGTCGCAAGTTCCCGGACATGGAATACGCCCGCGCTCAACTGACTTGATACGACCTGACTCAACTCATGACGCAATTTCATGATTTCCCCCATTTTCAAGGAGCAACAGATCATGCCCAAGGCAGTCGGTATCGACCTCGGCACCACCAACTCCGTCGTCTCGGTCTACGAGGCCGGCGAGACGGTCGTCATCCCCAACTCCGAAGGAGCGCGCACGACCCCGTCCATTGTCGGCTTCAAGAAGGACGGTGAGGTCGTGGTGGGAGACCCGGCCAAGCGCCAGGCAATCACCAACCCTGACCGCACCATCCGTTCGGTGAAGCGCCACATGGGCACCAAGTGGTCGATCGACATCGACGGCAAGAAGTACACCCCGCAAGAGATCAGCGCTCGCACGCTGATGAAGCTCAAACGAGACGCCGAGGCCTATCTCGGCGACACCGTCACCGACGCCGTCATCACCGTTCCGGCATACTTCGACGATGCCCAACGCCAGGCAACCAAAGAGGCTGGCACCATTGCAGGGCTCAACGTGCTGCGCATCATCAACGAGCCGACAGCGGCTGCGCTGGCATACGGTCTCGACAAGGAAGACAAATCCGATCAGACGATCCTGGTGTTCGACCTCGGCGGCGGCACCTTCGACGTGTCCGTCCTCGAGATCGCAGACGGCGTGTTCGAGGTCAAATCCACCTCAGGTGACACGCACCTCGGTGGCGACGACTGGGACCAGGCAGTCATCGACTGGCTCGTCAAAGAGTTCAAGAACGCAGAGGGTGTGGACCTGGCAGCCGACAAGATGGCCGGTCAGCGTCTGAAGGAAGCTGCCGAAAAGGCCAAGATCGAGTTGTCGCAGGCGCAGCAGACCGCCATCAACCTGCCGTTCATCACGGCGACGGCCGAGGGTCCGAAGCACCTCGATGTCTCGCTGACCAGGGCCAAGTTCCAGGAGCTCACCGCTGATCTCGTCGAGCGCTGCCGCAAGCCGTTCGAGCAGGCGATCAAGGACGCTGGTCTGGCGAAGGCCGATGTCGACCATGTGGTGATGGTGGGTGGTTCCACCCGCATGCCTGCTGTGCAGGATCTCGTCCACTCGCTCACCGGGAAAGAACCCCACAAGGGCGTCAACCCCGACGAGGTCGTTGCGGTCGGCGCTGCTGTGCAGGCCGGCGTGCTCAAGGGAGACGTGAAGGACGTGCTCCTGCTCGACGTCACCCCGCTGTCGCTCGGCATCGAGACCAAGGGCGGCATCATGACCAAGCTCATCGAGCGCAACACCACCATTCCCACTCGCAAGTCCCAGGTGTTCTCCACTGCCGAAGACATGCAGCCCTCGGTGCGAATCGTGGTGCTGCAGGGCGAACGTGAAATGGCTGCGTACAACAAGACGCTGGGTACGTTCGAGCTTGTCGACCTTCCCCCAGCTCCGCGAGGCGTGCCGCAGATCGAAGTGACCTTCAACATCGACGCCAACGGCATCGTCAACGTGTCGGCCAAGGATCTGGGTACGAACAAAGAGCAGTCCATGACCATCACCGGCCAGTCGTCGCTGTCCAAGGACGAGATCGACCGGATGATGAAAGACGCAGAGGCGCATGCTGAGGAAGACAAGGCGCGCCGTGACGAAGCCGAGGCCCGCAACACCGGTGAACAGCTCGTGTACCAAATTGACAAGCTGTTGAAGGACAGCGGTGACAAGATCCCTGAAGACGAGAAGGCCCGGCTCGAATCGGCCCTCGCCGACACCAAGGCGGCGCTGGCCGGCTCTGACGTCGAGGCCATCAAGCGGGCCACGGACAACCTCGCCTCGGTCAGCCAGTCGGCAACGCAGAAGATGTACGAGGCCGCGGCGGCAAGCAGTGGTGGCAGCGATGCGGGCGACTCGTCGTCAGCGTCGTCAGCGTCGTCGGCCTCCGACGACGACGTCATCGATGCCGAGATCGTCGAAGAGAAGTGACGGGGCCGGCCGCATGAGTGGAGACGGGAGCGGTGATCAGTCACCGCAACACCCCGGCGAGAACGAGATCCTGGCCGAGGCAGAAGCGATCGTGAACGAGGCTGCGGCTTCGCTCGCCGATGCCCAGGCCGACGCCGACGCCGATGCCCGGTCAGATGGGCCCCAAGAGGACCCGGTTGCCCTTGCGGCGCAGCGAGATGAATACCTCAACTCGCTGCAGCGGCTCCAGGCCGACTTCGACAATTACCGCAAGCGGGTGCAACGCGACCAGGAGATGGCAGCTGACCGTGCGTCGGAGAAAATCATCCAAGCAATGGTGCCGGTGCTCGACACGTTCGAGCTGGCTCTGACGCACGAGGCCGACCCCGATGCGTCACCGCTTGCCAAGATGCACGATCAGCTGCTGACGGCGCTCGAGGCTCAGGGCCTTGAGCGCCTGGCTCCGCTCGGGCAGCCGTTCGACCCGAACGATGCCGAGGCGGTCATGACCGAACCCGCCGAAGACGGTGGCGATGTCGCCGTTGTCTCGCAGGTTCTGCGCGCCGGGTACCGCTGGCGCGGCCGTGTGATGCGAGCCGCGATGGTAAAGGTGCGCGGCTAAGACCCAACGGTCTGAAATCGCTGCCCAAAACCGACGTCAACTCGAAAAATCGAGAGAGGAAACCCGCGATGGCTCCCCAGCCCGAGTGGTTCGACAAGGATTTCTACAAGGTGCTCGGCGTGGCTCAGGGCGCGTCGGACAAGGAGATCACCAAGGCCTATCGAAAGCTGGCCAAGGAGAACCACCCCGACCACAATCCCGGCCGCGAAGAGCGCTTCAAAGAAATCAACTCGGCGTACCAGGTGCTGGGCGATGCTGCGACGCGAACGGAATACGACGAGGTTCGCCGCATCGGACCGGGCGCGTTCGCGATGGGCCGCGCGTCTGGAGCGACTGGCGGTCGTGCTGGCGGGGGTGCGGCCGGCGGAGACTTCAGCGACCTCTTCGCGAACATGTTCGGGCAGGGCGGCGGGGGCTCGCAACGGAGAGCTCGCGCACCGCGCCGCGGCGATGACCTCGAAACCTCCGTCGCGATCTCATTCGATGACGCCGTCAACGGTGTGGTTACCAGGGTCGAGCTGTTGTCCGACGGACCGTGCGGGACCTGCGATGCAACGGGTGCCGCACCCGGCACCCGACCGTCGCTGTGCTCAGCGTGCGCAGGACGCGGTCAGACCGAGGTCAACCAGGGCTTCTTCGCGTTCACCCAGCCCTGCATGACCTGCTCCGGCACCGGCATGAAGATCGATCATCCGTGCCCCACCTGCCAGGGCACGGGGAACCAGCGCAAACGCCGAACCGTCAACATTCGAATTCCAGCGGGGGTCGAGAACGGCCAGCGCATCAGGCTGAAAGGCCGCGGTGGGCCAGGCCACAACGGCGGCGCGAACGGTGACCTGATGGTGTCGGTCGAGGTTGGACGTCACGCTCTGTTCGGCCGCCGCGGACCGGACCTCACCATTTCGGTGCCGATCACGTTTGCCGAGGCCGCGCTGGGGACAACGCTCGCGGTTCCGACACTCGACGGTACCGTGTCGCTGCGAGTTGCCCCGGGAACCAAGACTGGCCAGACGCTGAGGGCCAAAGGAAAGGGTTCACCTGCGAAGGGCGGAGTCGGCGATCTGCTGGTCACCGTCCAGGTCGACGTCCCTGCATCGCTCACCGACGAGCAACGCGCTGCACTCGAGGCATACGCTCTGGCCACCGACGCTGCGCCACTCCGGGCGCACCTGGGGGTATGACAACGATGACAATGGCCGGGCGCTCGCCGGGAGGTTCACGAGACGACCCGCTGGGTGGTTTTACACGCGCCGTCTATGTCATCTCGGTGGCTGCCGAGCTGTCGGGCATGCATCCGCAGACCCTGCGGATCTACGAACGCAAAGGCCTGCTTGAGCCGTTGCGCACGGAAGGCGGTTCACGCCGGTATTCACAACGAGACATTGCCCGGCTGCACCGGATCGCCGTGCTCACGCACGCCGGGCTGAACCTCGAAGGCGTGAAGCGCGTCATGGACCTGGAAGACGAGATGGCGGCGCTGCGAGACGAATTGCACCGCACCCGCGTTGCACTGTCGCAGGCTGTCGAGAATACCCGCCGCGAATATCGACGGGACCTTGTACCAGTATCAATCGTGCCATCGGTCGTCAGCCTCCGGCGCTGAACTCGGACACACGGCTTCTGACACAACTCGCCCATTTCGGGGTTTCGCCCGGGGCCGAAAGAGCCAAGTTGCGCGTCTGTGGGGCGAGTTTCGCGCCTGTGTTCCGGTTTGCACGCTGAGTGGTCAAGACTGGGCTGCTGTATGTCGATAACGATGAATATGCGACGTTCTCGGCCGGCATCCGTACTCATCAGCGCGCTTGCAGGGGCGTTGCTGATCGGCGTGGGAGTGTTCGGTCACGCCGCTCCGCTCGCAGCTCAGGCCGGCGGTGACGACTACTTCGTCACAGCGTTCGGCGATCCGATGGACTTCGGCAACACCGAAGATCTCGTGATCAAGACCGACGAGGAGATGTTCGTGGGTGGCGCCAACAAGTCGATCGACGGCGGGCAACTGCACTTTGACACCGGTGGAGCGTTCCAATTCGACCCGGTGTGGTCCGGGTTTCCGACCGGCATCCCACACGGCCGTGAGGGTGGACGGGTCCCCATCGATGCAAATCACTACAAACGGTTCGTGATCCGTATGAACGCCCCCGAGGGTGCGCCCGTCGGACTGCGCTGGTTCAATTGCCGCGCCGCAAACGCCAGCTGTGCTGGTGGCCAAGCCTGGTTCGCCACTGGTGGCTGGCAGACTTACGAGATCAACCTCGGTCCCGATGGCACGGTGCCGTCGCTCACCATGCCGTGGGCCGGACCGATGCTGGGTCTGCGTTTCGTCGGCACCGTGGCTGGTCATTTCGACATCGACTGGATTCGGCTTGCACCCGCCGATGGGTCACCTGTCGGCGAAATCCAAGGCGGTCCAACCGTCGACGTCCGTCCCGTGCAGAAGCTTGACTACGCCACCGCGTACGGCAATCCGTGGGACATCGACTCCATGGGTGATATCCAGGAACTGGTCAACCTGCAGCCAGGTACCACGATTGAGAGCAACCGTGTGAACGGCTGCACCCTCGGCACCGCAACCACCAAGTTTCCTGGTCTCGTCTACAACCTTCCTGGCGGACCCATCGATGGCGACCGGTTCAAGACGCTGACCTTCGAGTACAGCTACCCGGGAGCGTTCTCCGCCCATCCGGTACCCGGTGGTGGACAGTTCGCGCGCGTGTTCTGGTACTCGCCCGACGGGAAACGCCATCCGACGATGGCGATCCACCTGTATCCCAACGAGAACGTGGTGCAAGTCCGACTGGACAGCCCGTATGCGGAGTTCATCGGTATCGAACCCGGCAAGGGTGTCGCCACCGGTGCACCGTGGAGGGGCAAGGTCACCCACTTCCGGATCAACCCGAACGACGATCGTGCCCCACGCTGCTTCTCCGTCGGGCGTGTGTGGCTGACCTCGGACGAGCCCGCAGGAACACCCGTCCCGCCGCCGAGTCAGCTTGCCCTCAGGACGCCGTCGAAGTCGGGTTCGAAGTCGGGTTCGAAGTCGGCCGCGAAGTCGGCCGCGAAATCCGCTGCGAAATCGAAGACCGCAGCGAAAACGGTCTTGACCGTCGCCAAGAAGTGAAGGTGGTGCGGGCCCAAGGCGCTCACCACCACAAGGTCTGTGGAAGCATCACGTACCGCTTCGTTCTGCTGGAGTAAGAACTTCCCCCTGCCATGATCCGTCGCCTGCTGCTTTCAGCGTCTGTTGTCACCGCCTTGGTGCTCGCAAGTTGTGCCTCAACAGCTTCGACAGCTTCAAACTCATCGAGCGGGCCGGTTGCAACAGCTGAATTTTCTCCCTCGCGTCCCCCTCAGACGCGTGCTGGTGGGCCTGTCACGCTTGCAGTCCCGGCCGATCACCCAACGGTTCAGGCTGCGGTTGACGCAGCGGTAGCCGGTGACCTGATCCTCATCTCGCCCGGAACGTACCCAGAGGCTGTCATCGTCCGAACCCCAGGAATTGTCATCCGTGGGCTGGACAGGAACACGGTCGTCTTCGACGGTGGCGACGAATTGGTCAATGGGTTCCAGGTCAGCGCCGATGGGGTGGCGATCGAGAACCTCACGGTGAGGCGGTACCAAGTGAACGGCATCGTGTTCACCAAGGCCTACGACGCGGCTGACCCCGCACAGGCTGAGATCCTGCAGGGTTACCGAGCCTCGTTTGTCACCGTCGCCAACAACGGTCTCTACGGCTTGTACGCGTTCTACGCATCGGGTGGCCGATTCGACCACGTGTACGGCAGCGGCCATCCCGATGGCGGTATTTACATCGGCCAATGCAAACCGTGCAACGCCGTGGTCACCGACGCAGTGATGGAACGCAATGGACTCGGATACTCCGGTACCAACTCAAGTGGTGGGCTGTACCTCATCAACTCCGTCTTCCGGCGCAACCGCATCGGCATTTCGCCCAACAGCCAGCTCATGGAACGACTGTCGCCGCAGGGCGACGTGGTGATCGCCGGGAACCTGGTGGAGGACAACGACGATCCGCTGACACCGCCAGCGGCCTC
>JANNBN010000066.1:0-2950 GCA_031385545.1 Acidimicrobiia bacterium
GGCCTGCCCGCCGCCATCGCCAAAGCCAACCTGGACCGCACCCACCTTCCGGTTGGCAAGACCGCGACGTATGCCCAACGAAATGCTCTCTGGAGCTGCCAGTCAACGTTTTCCGCGAACGCCCCCGGCGCGTTCAAGGACGGCCCATGGTTGAACGGCGACGGAACGTGGGACATGACGAAGAAGATCACCGTCGACGGTTCGACAACTTGGCCGAACGCCAACCTGACGGTCAGTGTGTCCGGAACGGACCGTGTGATCACCGGCAATGCGCTTCCACTGTTGGGTAAGACCGGCAACTACCCGGTGGCGGCGACTGATGATGCGTACGCATACGACCGCAATCCCAACACGGTGCGTGCACAGACGATTGCGTTGAAGATTCCGGCGACGCCAACCGCCAACGCAAGCCCGCAATGCGTCGGCGGGGAAGTCGGCATCTCACTTGACGGTCCTCCCATTTTCAGTTCGATCGACGCAGGTGGCCGCGACGCTCAGGCCTACGAAATCCAGGACGGGTGCGGCGGCCATCCACAGATTTCCGGGGTATACCACTACCACGGGCTATCTGGATGCTCGGACAGGACCAAGCAGTTCGGCTGGGCTCTGGACGGGTTCGCAATCTGGGGTTCCGTGGATCCCGTGACCGGGCTGGAGTGGACCAATGACGAGCTCGACGAGTGCCACGGCACCACTTCGGAAATCACGCTCGACGGCAAGAAGCTGACGACCTACCACTACGTCGCAAACGATCAGTACCCATACACTCTTGGGTGTTACCGGGGCACTCCGAGTGCTCGCACGGTTGCGGGTAACGGCGAGCAGACCGGTGGCCAAGGCACAAGCGTTCCGCCCGCCCCGACGACAATCTCACGGGGCACTACCGTTGGTCGGGCGAGCATTCCCACGACCAAAGCGGTGAAACGTCCGGCGAAGAAGACGGCGAAGAAGCCGACCCCGACGACTCGCCGCCACGACTGAAACTCCGGCCGGTCACGGCAGTCGGCGCCAGACTGATGAAAGCGCGATCGCGGTACTGACGAGTAGAGCGCCTGCTGCCGCGAACGCTCCGCTGATTTCGATCTGTCGGTGCTGCAGCTCCACCTTCCTCGGTAGCCGTGCGAACACGGTGGTGAGTTGCTGCGCGTTCTGTGCCCGGAAATACGCGCCGCCCGTATCGGTCGCAAGTTCGTGCAGCGCAGATTCATCGATGACGAAATATTGCGGGTCTTCAGCCGGGTCCTTGGCTGGGTCCGGGAGGTCTGAACCAGACGAACCGGATGGAGCCGTGGTGCTTCCGATCGCGTCGGCTCCGAGTTGTTTCGCGGAGCAGACCATCGTCACGGGGGTCGTCGTGCCGAAGCCGATGGTGTACACGCGCAGACGACGGACGGAAGCCTGGCGTGCTGCAAGGTACGGCTCGACCCCTTGTGTGTTCGCGCCGTCAGTCAGGAGCACAACGATGTCGGGGACGTAACCATGAAGGCCGGGAGGCGTTTGCGGGATCGGGTTGCTCGGGTCGATGGGGCGGGACGGTTCGACCTCGGGATTCACGGCCGCGATGGCGTCGATGGACGTGAGCACGGCGGCGCCGATCGCCGTACCGGAGGCGGTGGTCATCGAGTCGATGGCGTTCACGAGTTCCGTTCGGTCATCGGTCGGCGGAAGCACGAGCTCGGCGAAACCGGCGAACTCCACCAGCCCGATCCGTGTGCCCTTCGGTTGATGCTTCACGAACTCGCGGGCGGCCGCTTGGCTCACAGTCAATCGATTCGGTGCGACATCGGTTGCGCACATCGACCGTGACACATCCAAGGCGAGGATGATCGTGGTGCGACCGATCGGCACGGTCCTTGAAAGCTGCGGTCTCGCTGCTGCGAGACCGAGTGCCGCGACGCCGACGAGGAACAAGGTCATCGGAACGATGCGCCGGTATCGGGACCGGCCGGGCGCTGCCATGCGGATCAACGCAACGCTCGAAAAGCGCACCGCCGTGCGCCGCCTCCGGCGACGATGATGATGCCAGAGGTGCATCGCGAGCAGAAGCGGCGCGACCGCTGCGAAGAGCAACCCGGCTGGGGCGGCGAGTCTCATCAGACCATTCGCCCGTGCCACCGAATGGACAGTGCAGAGCCGATTCCGAGAAGTACCGAGCTGACCCCAGCCAGAAGATCGGTGATTTCGCGAACCTTCGTCTGCGCGTGCAACCGAAGGCTGATCGATCGATCGATCGTTGCGAGACCCGCTTTGTCATTGACCCCGAAAGAGGCGCCGTTGGCGACCTTGGCAATCGCGTCGAGTGCCGCCTGGTCGAAGGTTGTCGAGACGCGATAGCCGTCGATATCGAGAACGTCGGTCGCCACGCCGGTGCCGATTGCGTAGATCCTGACTCCAGCAACCGATGCGAGTTTTGCCACGTCGAGCGGGTCCGGCGTCGAGGTGTTCTCACCGTCGGAGAAGAGCAGCATCGTCGCTGGTCCAAGGTAAGCGATCGAAGCTGTTTCTCCGCCGAGCGACGAAGGGTCGATGCCAAGCGGTCCGCCAGCGATGGCAGAAAGAGCGGTGAACATCCCCTGCCCGAGCGACGTGCCGCCGCGAGGTCGAAGCCGATCGATCGCGGCAAGAACCGACGACATGTCCGACGTCGGACGCTGCACCAGAACCCCACCATCGGTGAACGCAACCACGCCGATCTTCAGCCTGCGCCGGTGGTCGACGACGAACGAGCGAGCCGCATTCTTTGCTGCGTCGAGACGACTGGGCAACACATCGGTCGCTCGCATGCTGTTCGACACGTCGAAGACCATGACAACTGTTCCTTCCGGCTGTGACGTGGTGAGATGCATGGTCGGGCGCGCAACGGCCACAAGCATGACGATGATCGCGGCCCCGAAGCACAAAGCGGGTATGTGGCGCACCCGACCGTCCCGGACTGCCGAGCGTTACAAGT
>JANNBN010000112.1:0-30489 GCA_031385545.1 Acidimicrobiia bacterium
GGGGGGACTTGAACCCCCACGGGATTTCTCCCACCAGCCCCTCAAGCTGGCGCGTCTGCCATTTCGCCACATCGACGTGGGCTCCTTTTGGGAGCGTCACACCTTAGCGCGGCTCGCATCAGCTGCTGCGCCAACTCTCGGAACCGACCAAGAGGGTGGAAAACGTGCGCATCGTCGTGCGGGCGAAGCCCCGCTCCTCGCAGAGTCCGCTCACGCTGCAACCCGACGGAACCTACACCGCCCGCCTGCACGCCGGTCCTGTCGACGGTGCTGCCAACGACGAACTCATTCGCCCGCGGCCAAACACTTCGCTGTCCCTCGCAGCGCTGTCACCATCGTCCCCGGTGCAACAACACGCACCAAGATCATGGACATCGAGACAATGGCCAGATCGCGAAGGACTCCCCCGGCGGCTGCAAGAATCGTCGCCGTGCCAGCCAACGCCGACGCCACCCAGACAATCGTGACGCTCGACCTGGAAGGCGTGATGGTCCCCGAGATCTGGATTGCCGTCGCCGAACGAACCGGCATCGAAGCCCTTCGCCGCACCACCCGCGACGAACCTGACTACGACAAGCTGATGCGCTACCGGCTGGACGTCATGGACCAGCACGAGCTGACCATGTCCGTGATCGCCGAGGTGATCGCCGGTCTCTCCCCGCTCGACGGCGCCCGGGACTTCCTCGATGCACTCCGGTCCCGCACCCAGGTGGTCATCCTGTCCGACACCTTCGAGCAGTTCGCTGCGCCTCTGATGGTGCACCTTGGCATGCCGGCAATCCTCTGCCACCGCCTCACCGTGGAAAACGACCGCATCGTCGGCTACACACTGCGCCAACCGGACCAGAAGCGCAGAGCCGTCCAGGCCTTCCACAGCCTCAACTACCGGGTGGTCGCCGCAGGTGACAGCTACAACGACACCGCAATGCTGGCCGAGGCCGATGCCGGCTTCCTGTTCCATTCCCCTGCCAACGTCATCGCCGAGTTCCCGCAGTTCCCCGCACTCGACGACTTCGACTCGCTGCTGACCCACATCACCGCGCAGCTGTCATAGGACAGCCCCCACCGTTGGGACGAACCCCTCTCGCTACTCCGGGAAGTGGCAGGCGACTGGGTGGGTGGCTCCGGCCGGCGTGACTAGAAGTGGTTCCTGCGCTGCGCACAGATCCGTGGCCTTCCAACAGCGGGTGCGGAAGCGACAGCCAGACGGTGGGTTGGCCGGCGACGGGATGTCGCCCTGCAGCACGATGCGGTCGCGTTTGCGCTCACGCTCCTGGCGCGGGTCAGGCAACGGCACGGCCGAAAGCAGCGCCTTGGTATAGGGATGCGACGGATGGCTGAACACCTGCTCGCGCGTCCCCGTCTCGACGATCTTGCCGAGATACATCACCCCGATGCGGTCCGAGATGTGCGCAACGACCGAGAGATCGTGGGCGATGAACACATAGGTCAGGTCCATCTCCTTCTGCAGGTCTTCCAGCAGGTTGACGATCTGCGCCTGGATGGACACGTCGAGCGCCGACACCGGCTCGTCGAGGAAGATCAGCTGCGGCTTGTTGGCCAACGCACGAGCCACGCCAACACGTTGGCGCTGACCACCGGAGAACTCGTGCGGATAACGCGACCCATGCTCGACAGCCAGGCCGCAGGTGACCAGCAGATCATCGACCCGGGCGTTTGCCTGGTCCTTCGGAACGCCTTGCACAATCATCGGCTCGGCAATGATCTGGCGCACTGTCATGCGCGGGTTCAGCGACGCATACGGGTCCTGGAACACGATCTGCATGTCGGCCCGCAACTTCCGCACGTCTTCGCCCTCAAGGTGCGTGATGTCGTTACCCTGAAAAAAGATCTGTCCGCTGGTGGAGCTCATCAGCTTCAGCACCAGCCGCGCCGTGGTGGACTTGCCGCAGCCGCTCTCACCGACCAGGCCGAACGTCTCGCCGCGCATCACCGAGAAGGACACGTCGTCGACAGCCTTGACCTGGCCCACGGTGCGTTTGAGCAGCCCCCGCTGAACGGGGAAATACTTCACCAGGTTGCGCACCTCAAGTAGCGGCGCAACATCGTTAATTCCGGCGGGTGCGTTCACTGTGCTGCTCCTGAATCGGCTCCTGAATCGGCGAAGACGGGGGCGTTGTCTGAAAAGCCTGCTTCGCCGACCCGTATGCAGCGCGCCTCGTGCGACTCGCCTGCGCCGCCCACGGGGACCAGCTCAGGCACGGCGGCCGAACAGGCCGGGATTGCGTATGTACAGCGAGGCGAGAACCGGCAGCCGGCTGGTGGACGAGACATCAGCGGTGGCGCTCCGGGGATGGGTTCAAGCCTGCCGCCGCCGAGCTGGTCGACCCGCGGGATGGACTTCAGCAACCCCCACGTATATGGCATGCGCGCTTTGTAATAGAGATCCTCTACCTCGGCCTTCTCCACCACCTGGCCGCCGTACATGACCATCACCCGATCGGTCAGGCCGGCCACAACACCCAGGTCGTGGGTGATGAGCAAAATGGCGGCGCCCAGCTGCTTGGCCGAGTTCTCGATGACCTCGAGCACCTGCGCCTGCACGGTGACGTCGAGCGCCGTGGTTGGTTCGTCGCAGATCAGCAACTGCGGCTCGCAGGCGAGCGCCATGGCGATCATGGCGCGCTGACGCATACCACCGGAGAACTGATGCGGGTAGTCATCGACCCGGTCGCCCGGGTTGGGAATACCGACCAGGCCCAGCATGTCGATCGACTTCTTCCGCGCAGCGGCGCGGCTCATGTCCTGATGCGTGCGAATCATCTCTTCGATCTGATTCCCGATGGTGTACACGGGGTTCAGCGACGACATGGGGTCCTGGAAGATCATCGCGATTTCACCACCGCGGATGCGGCGCAGTTCCTTGTCCGACAGTGTCAGCAGGTCCTGGCCCTTCCACATGATCTGCCCGGTCTCGATGCGACCGGGCGGAACGGGAATGAGCCCAAGCACGCTCATCGCCGTGACGGACTTGCCCGAGCCGGACTCGCCGACGATGCCGAGGACCTCGCCAGCATGCACGTCGAAACTGACGCCATCGACGGCTTTCACGACACCTTCGTCGGTATGGAAGTACGTACGCAGATCACGTACGGACAGCAGAACGTCACCGGTTGGCATCAGTCAACTCCACGCATTTTTGGATCGAGGGCATCTCGAAGGCCATCGCCGATGAAGACGATGGACAGGGTGAGCCAGATGAGGATTGAAGCAGGTACCCACAACAGGTGCGGGTACGGCTGGAACTGGGTGCGAGCATCACGGATCATCACGCCGAGAGCCGGAGTGGGCTCGATGAAACCAATGCCGAGGAAGCTGTAGATCGACTCGGACAGAATGGCGCCGGAGATGGCGAACGCGATGGACACGATGATGGGTGGCAGCGCATTGGGCAACACGTGGCTGAGCAGGATGCGTGGCGTGGCTGCCCCGGTAGCGCGTGCAGCTTCGATGTAGTCGTTTGACCGGATCTGCAGCACCGAGGCACGGAACAGCCGTGCGGTACCCACCCAGCCGGTGAAGATCAGGGTGAACATCACGGTGTAGAAGCTGGAACCGAAGATTGCAATGGCAGCGATTCCAATGAGCACATACGGAATGGAGTAGATCATCTCGATGATGCGGCTGATGAGCGAGTCGACCCAGCCTCCGATGTAGCCGGCGAGACCGCCGAACACCATGCCGACGACGGTGCTGATGAGCGCCACCGACACTGCGAGCCGCAAGGAGATGCCGATGCCCCGGATGCAGCGGTGCCACAGGTTGCGGCCCAGCTGGTCGGTGCCGAAGATGCCGGCTTCATTGAACAGGCGACGCGGCAGGTCAGGGATATTGCGTGCCGACTTGTAGTCGCCCGGAGTGAGAAACGGGCCGACAATGGCAACAAGCACCATGGCGGCCAGCATGACCAGGCCGATGACAGCGATCTTGTTGCGGAAAAAACGTTTGCGGACGTCTTGCCAGTAGGTGAGACGTGCCATCTCGGCAACGTCGTCCCCGGCAAGGCTTACATTCTCGTGCATCTGAAACGTCATCCGACTATTCCGCCAACTTCGATCCGACCCGGATGCGTGGGTCCAACACGGAATACAACAGGTCGACCACAAGTAGCGTGACTGCTGTTGCCAGCACCACGACCGACGTCAGACCCAGGATGGGGTTCGTGTCTTGGATCAGCGCAGAGTTGGCGATCTGCGAGCCGACGCCGAACAGGCCGAACGTGGTCTCGGTCTGCACTGCGATGCCGAACGTCTCGACGACCGCGAGCGAGGCAGCAGTGACCCACGGAATGAGCGCGTTGCGCAGCGCATGCTTGATCAGCACCCGGCGCATGGACAGGCCCTTGGCGCGCGCGGTGCGCAGATAGTCAGCGCGCATGACTTCGAGCATTGACGACCGCAAGAGCCGCGCCAGATAAGCCATCTGCACCATGCCGACGGCGACTGCAGGCAGCACGACCACCTTCCAGTTCTCCTTGGGGAAGACGCCCAGCCACCATTCGTTCGGCCAGAAGCCGACCATGTTGAAGTGCTGGTTGAAGAACCCGCCCGCGTTGTTGGGAATCACCCCGAAGACAACTTGTAACAACAGGCCGGTCACGAAGACCGGCATCGCCTGGGCAGTCACGCTCAACACCGTTGACACTTTGTCGATGGCCGAATTCCGCTTGGCTGCCGACAGGAAACCGAGGAAGAGCGAACCGAACAACTGGACGATGCCCCCCCAAAATGCGAGGCGAAGGCTGGTCTTGGCCGTTTCGGCGAGCATGTCGTTGACGGATTTGTCGTCCTTCACGCTGTAGCCGAGTTCACCGGTAGCGAGGTTCTTCCAGTACTTGGCATATTGCACCGGCACCGGGTCGTCCAGACCGTACTTGCGCCGGATGTTGGCCTGAATTCCAGAGGCCACAGCCTTTTCGCCCTGCTTGGCCTCGACGGCGTCGCCAGGCATGGCAACCAGCAGGACGAACATGATGGTGAGCGCGCCCCACACAGTCAGCGCCATCAGTGCAACTCGTTTGAGCAGATAGCTACCCATGGTGTCCTTCGGGAGTGCAAGCGATGTGTACCGCGCACGTGTCTCACCCTACGCGGCGATGGGGAACCCAAGTGGGTTCCCCATCGTTCACAAAGTCGGGTGAGAACCCGGGTCAGCCCAGCGTGATCTCGTTGTAGAGCACGAAGCCGAGCGGGGTGATCTTCAGGTTCTTCACGTTGGCCGAGAAAACCTGGTTGTTGGCACGGTTGACCGTTGGGAAGATGACGACGTCCTCCGTGAGGGCGAGCTTCTCGGCCTCGGCGTACACGTTGGCCTGAGCCGTCTTGTCCTGCGTGGCACGGGCTTTGTCGACCAGGCCGGAGTACTTGGCGCTGTTGTAACGGGCCAGATTGTCACCGTCGATGGAATCCTTGTGCAGGAGCGGGAAGACGAAGTTGTCATACAGCGTGTAGTCGGCGAACCAACCGGCACGGATGATTTGACCGCCGCCTTTGCGCATCTTGGTGAAGTACGTGCCGTCAGCAGGGTAGGGGTCCAGTTTGGCGTCGATTCCGGCGTCCTTCATGTTGCCCACGAAGATAGTGGCGACCTTGTCCCAGTTGGAGCCTTCGTTGTAGGAGAGACGGAGAGGTTCCTTCAGCTCGTTGCCGGCTGCCTTCCAGTCTGCCAGCGCCTTCTTGGCACCTTCGAGATCACGAGCGACGCCGAGGCCTTGGCCTGCACGCCAACCGGGGATGCCCTTTGGAACCAACTGATCGGTCGGCTTGCGCTGACCTTGGTAGATGGTCTCTGACAGCTGAGCACGGTCGATTGACTTGACGATGGCCAGACGGAGCTTCTGGTTCTTCTCGCCTCCGACGACCGGGTCTTCCCAGTTGAACGCCCAGTAGTCAGTGCCCAACACGGTGCCCAGGCCCTGCTCGCCGTACTTGGCAGCAGCTTCCTTGAAACGGCCGGCCGGAACGGCTGCGCTCTGGCCCTGGCCGGACTCGAACAGGTTGTACTGCGCGTTGACGTCCTTGGAGATCTTGAACTGGATCTCGGACAGCGTGCCCTTCTTACCGGTGAACTTGTCGTTGCGGACAAGGACAACTTCGCCGCCTGCCTGGAGGGTGGCAGCCTTCTTGAGCTTGTAAGGGCCGTTACCGACCAGCTTTGTGCCCTGGGTCTCGAGCTTGCCGTCAGCATTCCAGTTGGCCTTGATCATCGGCGAGAACACTGGGTGCGACAGCACCTCTGGGGCGCCGAGGAACGGCTTGACCATCTTCACCGTGAGGGTGTTCTTCTTGTTATCGGCAACGACGGACGTGGGCTTGGGGCCTTTGCCTTCGTTCCATGCCTGGAAGCCCTCGATGATGTAGCTGTGGTACGCCACTTCCGATGCCAGAGCAGCGCTGGTTGTGGTGATCCACGTGTTGACGAAGTGCGTTGGGGTGACCAGTTCGCCGTTGGAGAACTTGGCACCCTTCTTCAACGTGAAGACCCACGTGAGGCCTGAGTCGGGGGTGGACCACTTGGTGGCTGCGCTCGGAACGAGCTTGCCGGAAGCGTCGGTGTCGGTGAGGGAGTCGAACAACAGGATGGAGACCTGTGCGCCGGTCAGGGTGCTGGTGGTGCGGGCGTCGATGTGGTCCGGTTCGCCTGCGGCGAAATTCTGCAGGTCGACGAACACCGACTTGGACTGCGCCTGGGCGACTGGTGTGACAGAGAAGCCAAGGGTTAGAGCCAGTAAGGCTCCCCCGGCTACGAGGGTGGTGCGCTTCATGAGACCTCCGTCTCGAGGTGGTGATGGGGTGGTCCGAAAGGCACCGGACCGGATGCAGCAGCGAGCCGACCCGGGAGTGACCGGGCCAGCGTTCCTGGGGTCACTGCAGGCGCAGTGCCAGGATGATGACAGTGAGGATCCAGGTGAGACCGGTGATGATCGTGAGCCGATCGAGGTTGCGCTCGACCACGGTTGAACCGGCTGCGGCACTGGCCGCACCACCGCCGAACATGTCGGACAAGCCGCCGCCCCGTCCTGAGTGCAGGAGCACGAAGACGATCATGGCGAGTGCCGAGGCAACGTTGATGGCAATGATGAGATAGGTCAGCACTGGAGATCCTTGGACGTGTTGTCCGTGGAACGCCCGAACTGCAGTGCGGGCGTTGGGTGGTTAGTAGTGAGAGGGTACCAAAGCATGGTTGCTTATTAAGTAAACGGCAAGTGAGCGTGGTCAGCTCACGCCCGGGCCGAACCGGTCACCGAGCTCCACGCAGCTTCGGGTCAGCGGCGTCGCGGAGGCCTTCGGAAACGAACAAGAAGGCCGTAATCGTAATGACGAACGCCAATGTGGGGAAAATGAACAGGTGAATCAGGTCAGGCGAAGTAGTCGCGATGCGACTGTCCGCAATCAGTCGTCCCCACGACGGGGTCGGCTCCTGGAAACCAACATTCAGAAATGAATACGCCGACTCGTTGAGGATGGCTACGCCGATGCTTTGGCCGAGACCGGCGATTGTCTGCGGGAACGTGTTGGGGAGCAGATGTGTCCACAAAATCCGTCTGGTACCAGCGCCTGCCGCCCGTGCAGCCTCGATGTAGTCAGCGTTCTTGTACTGCAGGATGAGCGCCCGCTGGCCTCTGGCAGAGCCGGGGAACTGCCGGAAGATCGAGAAGACTGCGATCACCCAGATCGAACGACCGAACACGGTGACGAACGCCAGAGCCATCGCAATGTATGGGGTGGCTATGAAGACGTCGGCGATGCGCATCAGGACGCTGTCGAACCACCCGCCATACCAGCCCGACAGCGTGCCGAGGACAAGCGAGACGAGCAGCGTGCCGAGGGTGACGAGGACGGCGAGACGCATCGAGATCTGCGCTCCGTAGACGATGCGGCTGAACAGATCTCGGCCCAGGTTGTCGGTACCGAACCAGAACTTGCTGTTCGGTCCTTCGGTAATTCCACCCACGAACTGGTCGTCGTAACCATAGGGAGCAAGCCATTTGGCGAAAATCGACACGAGAATGATGACGCCGACAAGAAAAAGGCAGAACATCGCGACTTTGTTGCGGCGGAACCGCTTCCAGACATCTCGCCAGAACGTGTCGGCTGCATCGCGAGCCAGCTGCGTATCGGTGTTGGCCATCACGGCTGGTACGTTCATTGCACCTTCACCCGTGGGTCGATGAAGCCGTACAAGAGGTCGACCATGAGGGTCACGACGATTGTGATGAGCACGATCACGCTGCAGAAGGCCAACACGGTGGCGCTGTCCTGTTGTCCGACGGCCTGCGAGATGGTACCGCCGAGCCCCGGGATGTTCCAGACCGTCTCGGTGAGTACGGCGTAACCGAATGTGTTGGGAATAGCGAGACCGATCGAGGTGATGATGGGAATGAACGCATTGCGCAGCCCATGCTTGAACAGCACGCTTCTCTCGCTGAGGCCCTTTGCTCGAGCTGTACGCAGATAATCAGCGCGCAGAACTTCCAGCATGACCGTGCGTGCACCACGTGCTTGGCCCGCGTACTCGACCGAAGCGATGGTGATCACCGGCAGAATGAGAGTCTTCCACGTGGTACCGAGGGGAATGATCCCGAACCAGCGCTGCTGACCAAGATCCCACTGGATCGGGAAGTGGGTCCACTTCGGCCAATCCCACTTGAGCGGGCCAGGCATCACGCCAAGTGCAAACTGCAAGAGGATGCCCATCACGAATGGCGGCATCGCGTTGAGCAGAATGCTCTGCGCTCCGCTGACCCGGTCGAACGCGCCGTTACGTCGAACTGCCGAGTAGACGCCCGTGATCACACCCAATACCGAATAGGTGATGACTCCCCAGAACGCCAACCGTCCGCTCGAAGCGAACGACTGCTTGAGCATCGTGGAGATCTCGCGGTTCTGCGCCGACATGCCGAAGTTGAACGTGATGATGCGCCGGAGTGACTTCAAGTACTGAATCGGCACTGGGTCGTCAAGCCCGTACAGCCGATCGAGGTTCTTCTTGACGGCAGGCGTCATTGCCCGGCCGGTATCGCCGCTCTGCGTCGTGATGTCGCCTGGGATGATCAACAGCAACAGGAACAGGAACGTGACGGCGCCCCACATCACCAGCAGGGAGTGCAGCAAGCGACGAACGATGTAAGTGCCCATAGGAAAGACAAACTGCCAGGCAGCCGGGGGACGGCCGAATGGTCGTCCCCCGGGTCACCTAGTCGGTCACTTGATTGCGACCTCGGCGTAGTCGACGAATGCGGTCGGCCCCTGGGCCTTGGCATAGGCGTCGGCGTTCACTTTGGCTGAAAGCAGCGTTGACCACTTGTTCCAGTACAACGGCACCACGATGCCCTGGCCCATGATGATGGTCTCGGCCTTCTGGTAGAGAGCATTGCGCTTGGTGGTGTCGGCCGTGCGTCGGGCCTCGTCGATGATCCCGTCGACCTCGGCGTTGCCGAAGCGGAACAGGTTGTCGCCGCCGATGGACTCCGAAGAGAACAGCGGGTACATGAAGTTGTCGTAGCCGGTGAAGTCAGCTGCCCAGCCGGCCCGGAAGGCCTGGCCCGGCGATGACCGCAGACGATCGAAGTAACCGGTGGGGTTGTCTGCATCGATGTCGAGGTCGACGTCGATGGCGGTTTTCACCGAGTTCTTGATGATCGACGCAATGTTGACGTTGGCCGGGGTGTTCGCGATGCGCAGTTTGATGGTCGGAGCGTCTTTGCCGTATTCGGCGAGCAGCTTCTTAGCCAGGGTGACGTTTGAGGTGGCTGTGATGCCATAGGCGTCGACCTTTGTACCGGCGATCCCTGGAGGAGTGAAGCCGGTGGCCTCCTTGCGGCTGCCGTCGAAGATCGCATCATTGATGCGCTTACGGTCGACGGAGAGCGAAATGGCCTGGCGGAGCTTCGCGTTGGCGAACCCACCGACGGCCTTGTCCTCCCAATTGAAGCCGAAGTACTGGATCACCAGCTGAGACTTCTTGGCTGCGGTGTCGCCATACTTCTTTGTCAACTCGGAGAAGCGCCCGGCGACAGTGCCGGCGATGTCGGCCTGGCCCGACTCGAACACGTTGAGTGCTGCCAGCTCGTCCTTGACGATCTTGAACTCAACGCCGTCGAGGTATGCCTTGTGGCCGTTGAATCCGCCCCAGTATTCGTCGTTGCGGACCATCTTGATGTACTGGCCACGCTTCCACGGTTCAGCCATCTTGAACGGGCCGTTGCCGATCATGATGCCATCGTGGTAGGTGCGTCCTGCTGCACAGCCGGCCTTGGTGAGCGGTGAGAACACCGTGTGCTGCGTCTCGGCGATGAAGTCGGCATACGGACGAACAAGTTCGACCGTGAGGGTCATTGCACCATCGTTGGCGACGACGCCGGATATGGACTTGGCCTTTCCGTCGTCAACTTCCTTCTTACCGGCGATCGAATCGAAGTGGTAGGTGAGCGGTGACGCAAGTGCCGCGCCGACCGTGCGGTCCCATGAGCACTTGAAGCTGGTTGGCAGCACGTCTTCGCCGTTGGAGAACTTGACGCCCTTGCGGATCTTGAATGTCAGGGTGGTGCCGCTGACTGCGGGGAAGGCCTCAGCCACGTTGGGCTTGAGCTCGCCGGTGTTGTAGTCGATCTCCATCAGTCCGTCGAACAGCATGTTGGCGATCTGGCTCTCGTTGACGACACTCGAAAGACCGGGGTCGCCAGAGGTGGTCGGGTCGCCGGAGTTGAACGTGCTGACGTTGACCAGCGTGCCGCCGGATTTCAACGCGCCTGCCGCCGGAGCTGCGACGGTCGCAACGGTCGTGGGGGCTGCGGTGATGGCCGCTGCCTTGGTAGTGGTGGCCTTTTTCTTCGTGGTTGTCGTCTTCTTCTTCGTTGCGGCCTGTGCGGCCGGGGCGAAGATCGAAGCAGCAACTGCACCTGAGGCCACTAAGGCCAGGAGCTTCTTCTGCATGGGGATGAACCCTCCTCTGAAATGGTGGTTGTGTTGGGTCGCAGCCCGTTCGATAAGCGACCGGACTGCAACAGACCCGGCGAACGCTAGCAGCGCGCTAGCGCATCACTTGGGAGCCTGACTGGTATATCTCTGATCAGTCAATCGACTTGCCGACGGTAACCCTTGACCCCAAAGGCGGCCCGTTTTCAGGTTCCTACTCAGGATGTGACGCGACGACGATTTTCGCGAACTCGTCCGGGTCGAGGCTGGCACCGCCGACGAGCAGTCCGTCGACATCGGGTTGAGCCATCAGTTCGCCTGCATTTGCCGCCTTCGCCGATCCGCCGTATTGGATGCGGACACGCATTGCTGCCTCGGCGCCGAAGGACTCGGCGACCTGTGCGCGAACAGCAGCACACATTGCCTGGGCGTCGTCGGCGGTTGCGGTGCGGCCGGTGCCGATGGCCCAGATCGGTTCGTAGGCGATGACAATTTTGGCAACGTCGTCGGCTTTGACCTTCGCAAGACCAGCCACGACCTGCACCCGTACAAGCGCTTCTGCCTGGCCTGCCTCGCGTTGGTCCAGGGTCTCCCCCACGCACATGATGGGGGTCATCGCGTGCTTCAGAATTGCTCTGACCTTCGCGTTGACGCCTTCGTCGGTCTCTGCGAAGAACTGACGCCGTTCGCTATGCCCGCAGATGACGTAGGCAATCTCGAGCTTCGCGAGAAACGCTGGGCTGACCTCGCCGGTGAACGCTCCCTTGTCATCGGTGTGGCAATGCTGGGCGCCAAGGATGAGGTCGCACTTCTTTTCGCTGGTGATGAAGGTCTGAACAGTCCGGAGGTCCGTGAACGGAGGGTGCACCGTGGTGTCGACCCGGGCGTAGTCCTCTTTGGTGAGGCGCATGGCCAGCTTCTCGACGCAGTGGAGCGCCTCGAAGTGATTGTGGTTCATCTTCCAGTTGCCGCTGATGAGCGGCTTGCGAATCGCTGCCATAACTGTTCCCTATGTATGCGTAGAAGTTGCGGAGAGGCCCATGCGGACCCCCGCGGCGCGAAGCGCCGCAAGACCAGGCAGGTCACCGGTCTCGATGTATTCAAGTGAGGCCCCGCCGCCGGTAGACACATGGTCCATGTCGTCGTCGAGCCCGAACAGCTTGACTGCAGCAGCTGAGTCGCCGCCGCCGACCACGCTGAACGCCCGGGAGTCGGCCAACGCTTGGGCCACCGTGCGGGTTCCCGCTGCGAACCGGTCGTCCTCGAACACACCCATCGGCCCGTTCCACAGCACGGTGCGCGCTTCGCCGATGACATCGGAGAATGCCGCTGCTGTACCGGGGCCGATGTCAAGACCCTTCCAGCCGTCCGGCAGGTCCTTGTGCATCTGGCGGACCTCGCCGGACCGTGTCGCCTGGTTGGCTCCGAACGATCCTTCGGGGCTGAGAGCCGTGACATCGTGCGGCAACACGATGCGATCGCCGTACTCGGCCAGCAGCTCCCGGCACGTGTCGACCATGTCGGCTTCGAACAGCGAGCCGCCGATGTGGTGGCCCTGCGCGGCGAGGAACGTGAAACACATGCCGCCGCCGATGATGAGCTGATCACAACGACTGAGCAGCGCACTGATGACCTGCAGCTTGTCGCTGACCTTGGAACCGCCCAGGATGGCCACGAACGGTTTGGCCGGCGAGTCCAGCAGCCCGCCAAGCACGTCGACCTCTTTGGCCAACAGGCGACCGGCTGCGCTCGGGAGGAATGCCGGCGGACCGACTATCGATGCGTGGGCGCGGTGTGCTGCGCCGAACGCATCATCGACGTAGAGGTCTTGACCGGCGATCAGTTGAGCGACGAACGCTGGGTTGTTCGCCTCTTCACCAGCGTTGAACCGCAGATTGTCGAGCAACGTAACGTTCGGAGCGGACACCGCCAGGTGCTGGCGCACCGGGTCCATGGTGTACTTCGGGTCCGGCGCGCCTTTCGGGCGGCCGAGATGCGAACACGCGGTGACGATGGCACCACGCGACGTGAGCCACTGGAGGGTAGGCAAGGCTGCGCGGATGCGCAGGTCGTCGGTGATGACGCCGGCGTTGGTGGGCACGTTGAAGTCGCACCTGACCAACACCTTCTTCGCGCTGACGTCGCCCAGATCTTCCAGCTCAGGAACCCCGAACTTCATGCTTGTCCCGACCCCTCGGCGTTGCCGGCCGTCAGGCCTTCTTCTTGCCCATGTGCACGCACAGGTCCACCAGACGGTTGGAGTAGCCCCATTCGTTGTCGTACCAACCGAAGATCTTCACCAGTGAGCCGTTGACCTGGGTGAGCTTCGAATCGAACGTGCAGCTTGCAGGGTTGCCGACGATGTCGGACGACACAAGTGGCTCGTCCGAGAAGTCCAACACCTTTGACAGGCGGCCCTTCTTGGCTGCAGCTGCGAATGCGGCGTTGACCTGGTCGACCGTCGCTGCCTTCTTGAGCACGCCGGTGAAGTCCGTGATGGAACCGTCCGGAATTGGCACGCGAAGCGACTGGCCATCGAGGCGGCCCTTCATGTTGGGCATGACCAGCGACGTCGCGCGGGCTGCGCCAGTCGACGACGGTGTGATGTTGACCGCTGCGGCGCGGGCCCGGCGCAGATCGCTGTGCGGCCCGTCGACAAGCATCTGGTCGCCGGTGTAGGCGTGAACGGTGGTCATGAGACCGTTTTCCACGCCGAACGCGTCGTCGAGGACCTTCACCATCGGAACGAAGCAGTTGGTGGTGCACGACGCGTTGGATACGACGATGTGCTGCTTCGAGTCGTAGGTGTCTTCGTTGACGCCCACCACGAATGTTGCGTCCGCACCGTTCGAAGGCGCGCTGACGATCACCCGCTTGGCGCCGGCTTCGAGATGGAGCGCAGCCTTGTCACGGTCGGTGAAGAAGCCCGTTGACTCGATGACGATGTCGACGCCGAGCTCTGCCCACTTCAACGCTGCAGGATTGCGCTCTGCTGACACCACGAACTCGTCGCCATCGACGGTGATACCCGACTTGGTGACCTTGATGGACGTGCCGAAGCGACCGTGCACGCTGTCGTACTTCAGCAGATGTGCCAACGCTGCGGGCGAGGTGAGGTCGTTGATGGCTACGAAATCGACTGTGCGTCGCCCCGTCAGAGCCTCTTGCTGCTTCACCGCACGGAGAAAGTTCCGTCCGATTCGACCGAATCCGTTGATCGCGACGCGTACTGCCATCTGTCTGTGTCTCCTCAGGTGGGCTCGCTCCCAGGCGAGCGAGGCGTTTATTCTGCTTCATCCTGAGACGGCCGCAGAGCATCTCGACGCGTTTGTCAAATCCGCGTGGCAGAAACGTCAGAACAGAGTCTGCAGTGCTCCTGCGAGCTTGTCGGGATCATGCAGACGGCCACGGCTGTTGGCAATCGGCCAATCGATGACGGTCGGCCCGGCAACATGGCCGAGAGACAGCGCATCCGGGTCTCTGACCACGACGTCGACCTTGACGCCGTGCGAGGCCAGCGCCTCGACATGGCGGCCAATGTCGTAACCGGTGGTTTCGGGATGCTGCTCGCCAAGGTTGGCAACATAGATTTTGCGGGCCTTCGAGGCGTTGAATGCGCTGCGAATACCCGGAACGCAGAGAACAGCCAGGATCGAGGTGTACAACGATCCAGGACCGATGATGATCTGGTCTGCGGTGTGCAGTGCGGCTGCGATTTCGGGGTGCGGTCTTGGGTCTTCCGGCACCAGCGCAAGGCTGGTGATTCCCAACGTCTTCCCGACAGCCGCTTCGCCGTGGACCTCACCGGTCACCGTGTTCAGCTGCTCGTCGAGGTTGCGGAAACTGGCCTTGAGGGCCACTGGATCTGCCGTTGCGGGAAGCAACCTGCCGACGGCACCGACCATCTTCATCGCCTCTTCGATTGCGGCGTTGAAATCCCCCAGCACCTCGGTCAAACCTGCCAACAGGAGGTTGCCGACGGGATGACCGTCAAGGCCGGACGCAAGCTCCGGCGACTTGAACCGATGCTCGAAGGTATGTGCCCAGACGGATTCAGGTTCAGCGAGCGCCACGATGCAACGTCGGATATCGCCCGGCGCGGGAAGCCCGAACGCTTCGCGGAGGTGCCCGCTGGATCCGCCATCGTCCGCGACCGAGACAACACCGGTGATGTTGGTGGTGTACTGCCTGACCGCGCGCAACGTGGTGGACAGGCCGTACCCGCCACCGAGCGCGACAACATGTTTCTGTCGAGGCACTCGGGTCACCTTTTGTGCAGGTCACGGTGGCGCACCATGACCGGATACGGGGACGATTGGAGGCGACGGCCGACCTCTTCGGCAACAGCAACACTGCGGTGTTGACCACCGGTACAGCCGAACGAGATCGAAAGATATGCCTTGCCCTCGCGCGCGTACGCCGGCAGCAGGGTCGCCAAGAGACCATCGAGTTGATCCAAGAATGCGGCCGTCTGTGGGTTGGTCATCACGTAGTCACGTACCGGGGCATCGAGGCCCGTGAGCGGCTTCAACTCATCAACCCAATGAGGGTTTGGGAGAAACCGCAGGTCGAAGACGGTGTCGGAATCGGTGGGCAAACCGTGCTTGAACCCGAACGACGTGATGGTGATGGCCATACCTTCGTCAGCTCGGGTCGTGCCGAACGATGCAACCACACGATCGCGCAACTCGTGCACGTTGAGGTCGGTGGAATCGATCACGAGGTCCGCCATGGCTTTGACGTGGTCCATGAGCATCCGCTCTCGCATGACCCCGATGACTGGCCCCTCCTGCTCTGCGAGGGGGTGGCGGCGGCGAGTGCCTTCGTAGCGTCGGACAAGTACCGGGTCGCTCGCATCGAGGAACAGCAGCCGCACCCGGCTCCCGCTCGCACGGAGCTGGTCCATCGCAGCGGGAATGCCGCCTGCACCAAGGTCATCGGGTGCGTTGCGGCCAACGACAAGGACGATTCGATCGATGGTGGAGCCAGGCACGTCAAGGAGTTCTGCAACCTTGCTGACCAGCGGCAACGGCATGTTGTCGATGACGAACCAGCCGAGGTCGTCGAACACGTTGGCCACCGTGGTGCGGCCGGCGCCGGACATGCCGGTGATGACCACGAACTCGCTCATGGTGCCTGACCGCCGAACTTCTTTGCGTGCAGGAGCAACAGGCGCGGGATGGTGTCAGCGTCACCGTACTCGGCAGCCTTTTCGAGGAACCCTGCTGGCGGTGCTGGCTCTTGCATCTCGACCATGAACAGGCCGTTCGCTGCCATTGCATTCACATAACGCGACATCGGCCGATGAACGAACGGGATGAAGACGTTCTTCTCCACTTCTTCGATCACGTCGGACTCGGTGAGGTACGGCCCAATTCGCCAGTACTGCTCGTCGATGATGTGATCGTCGATCCAACCGGAGCCAGGAGTCTGCAGGAGCGGGTGGTTCAGGAAGAAGAGGAAGCGGCCGCCGGGCCGCAGGACGCGCGCGACCTCGGCGATCGCCTGGTCGACAGCACTGATGTGTTCGAACACGAGGCACGCCAACACACCGTCGAATGACTCGTCCGGGAACGGGAGCGTTGCCGCCTCGGCCCGCGCATACGCCGGCCCCCCTGCGCGTTGCAGCGCGACACGCACCTGGTTGAGCGTGGGATCGATGCCGATCGAGTCGATTCCTGCATGGGCCGCAAGGCGGGCGAGTTGGCCGTCGCCTGTGCCGATGTCCAACAGCCTGGTTATGCCGCCAAGCCGCTCGGCAGCCATAGGGATGATTTGCTCTTCGTATTCGGGATCTGCGCCGTCGGTGAAGCCATCGACCCACCAGCCCGCGTTGATCTCCCACAGTTCGTCACGGTCTGATCGGGTCACCCGACCAGCCTGGCACGTGGTGAGCCAGCGCCTGGTCGCTCGGACTTGCTGCCTGGTCGCTCATGAGACCCTGCGGCGACGTTCGTCATCGATGAGCGCATCCACGAACGTCTTCAGCGCGGTCGGTGGCGGATACTTTTCCGCGAGGGCAACGCACCGTTTGCATCCTCGTGCCGAAGTGAGACCGAATGCCGTTTGGATAGGCCGAACCACAACGCCGCAGAGCGCGCGGAACTCATGAGCCGTGATCGCGCCGAGTGCCACTGCGTGCTCGGTCTGGCCGCTGTTCACGAGTCCAACGTGATAGCGCAGGATCCGGGAAGCTGGCCGATCGCTCGGCGGAGCCGGCAGCAACGGGAGCAGCTGGGCCTGGTGAAACGCTCGGACCTCGTACATGCGTTGCCGACACGACCGGCTGCAGTACACCTGGTGCCGACCCGGTCCCATTCGACGCTGAAACTCGTTCCCACAACGGGGACAGTTGACAAACATGGGAATACCTCCACTTTCATCAGAAATAGTTGAAAAGCATCATGATGGGACGGTATGACAAAACAGGCTCCCACGCGAGTGAGGACCTCTTGCCCGCTGTGCGCAGTTGAGTCGTTGGAGGCAATGTTCGAATCCGACGATATTGAACTGTCACGTGACGAAACTGCCCGACCGGGAGGAGACGATCAACCAACCACCCAGGATTCGTCGTCACGGAACTGTCACGTGACGAATTGCAATCGGACCGGCCTGAGAAACTGCGACTCCGACTCCGACCTGGCATTCGCCGATGCCTGGGATCGGAGTCCTCGCCGCACTGGGGGTACTTACGTCACAGTGACGAAACAGTTTCGAAAGGCGGTTCGAGGGCAGGAGGGAACTTGACTAGCGGCACCCCGTTGACCGACGAGATCTCACCACGTCCCGGCCGGGCGAAATTTCTGCGAAACCGGACCCAGAGATTCGTCACGTGACAGTTGGCGAGCGTCGGTTTATGGACGTGGCAGACCGTTTCGTCGAGTCCGTTTCGTCACGTGACAGTTCAAAACCACCGAATAGTGTTCACAGCTGCTTCAGGGGTGGAGCTGAGCGAACACAGAGTTGGCAACTTTCTCCGGCAACCACGGCAGGGCGACGAGTTGCTCCTTGGTTGCGTTGCGGACGCCGGTGAGCCCACCCAGCTCATCGAGCAGCCGCTGACGACGGGCCTCGCCGAGCCCCGGCACACCATCGAGCACCGACGCGGTCATCCGCTTGCCGCGCAGCTCCCGATGGAAGGTGATGGCGAACCTGTGCGCCTCGTCTCGCAGACGCTGGAGCAGGTAGAGCGCCTCGGACTGCCGAGGGATGCGGATCGGATCGGCACGGCCCGGCACGAACACCTCTTCGTATTGCTTCGCCAACGAGCACACTGCGATCTCCTCCTCCAGTCCCAGTGCCGACAGCACGTTCATGGCCGAGGTGAGCTGCCCTTTACCGCCGTCGATGACCAGCAGGTTCGGTGGATACTTGAACTTGCCGCGTTGCTCGATGGGCAGGTCCCGCTCTCGTAAGTACGCTGACAATCGCCGGGTAAGCACTTCTTCCATCGCGGCGAAATCGTCGTTCCCCTCCCCCGCCCGTACCTTGAACCTCCGGTACTCGCGCTTGTTGGCGAGACCGTCTTCGAACACCACCATTGACGACACGTAGTCGGAACCCTGAATGTGGGAGTTGTCGTAGCACTCGATGCGCAACGGTGCTTCGTCCAAGCCTAGATAATCCTGCAGCTCGTTGAGGGCCTTGGCCCGGGCGTTGTGGTCGGCGGCACGCTTCAAGCGATGACGGTTAAACTCTTCCTTTGCATTGGAGTTCACCGTTTCGAGGAACTCGCGCTTCTCTCCCCGCTCTGGAACCCGGATCTCGATTCGTTGCGCCGACCGACCGACCCCACCGTCGCGTGACTCTGCTTTCAGCAACGCCAGATACTCCTCGTACACGTCGGCGTCGGGCGGCAGGTCAGGAACCAGCAGAAGTTTCGGGTAACCGGCTGCGGGCTCGTCGGCGTAAATCTGTTCGAGGATCTGCCCAACCAATTCGGCACGCGACAGGTCTTCCACCTTGTCGACGATGCGCCCCAGCCGCCCCACAACTCTTCCATTACGCACGAAGAATATCTGCACCATCGCTTCGAGGTCGTCGTCGAAGATTCCAATGGCGTCGAGGTCATCGGTCTTCTCAGCCACGAGCTGCTGTTTGTCGATTGCCCGGCGCACGCTGCCGAGACGGTCCCGAACACGGGCTGCTCTTTCGAACTCGAGCGCCGCCGCTGCCGTGAGCATGTCACCCTCGAGCCGCTTGACCACGGGGTCGGTGTTGCCGTCGAGGAAGTCGGACAGATCTTTGACCAACAGGTCGTAGTCCCCCTTGGTCACTTCGCCGACGCACGGCCCACTGCACTTCTCGATGTGGAACAACAGGCACGGCCGACCCAGCTTCTCGTGCGTGGCCAGCTTCGAGTCGGAACACGTGCGGATGGGAAAACTCCGCAGCAACAGATTGAGCGTGTCACGGATTGCATACGCGTTGCCGTACGGGCCGAAGTACTTGTGCCCTTTCACCTTGGCCCCCCGGCGCACCATCGCCCGCGGCCATTGATCGGACATCGTGATGGCCAAATGGGGATATGACTTGTCGTCGCGTAGGCGGATGTTGAAACGTGGGCGGAACTGCTTGATGAGCGAGTACTCGAGCATCAACGCCTGTACTTCGGTCTGGACCGTGATCCATTCGACCGAGTCGGCCGACGTGACCATTGCTGCGGTCTTCGGGTGCAGCAGGTGTGTCGAACCGAAGTACGAGCTGAGTCGGGACCGGAGGTTTTTCGCTTTCCCGACGTAGATGACGCGGCCTTCAGCATCCTTGAATTGATAGGACCCCGGGTCTTCGGGAATGGTCCCAGCAGGTGGACGCGCAACCATTTGCTAAACCGACGTCGTGCGACGGGCCGTGGCTCGGGTCGTTCGCTTTTGGGGAACATCGGTGAGGTCGAGCACCGGCTGGGTGGGCGCCGGAGCCTTCTTCGGTTTGGTCGAGGCCCTGGCCGGAGATGCTTCACCCGAGGCGGACCTCTGTAGCAACGGCTTCAGGAAGAGCCCGGTGTAGCTGGTGGGATGCGCAGCAACTTGCTCCGGGGTGCCTTCGCAGACGACGAGGCCGCCTCCGGAACCGCCCTCTGGGCCAAGGTCGATGACCCAGTCGGCGGTCTTCACCACGTCGAGGTTGTGTTCGATGACAATCACCGAATTTCCTTGGTCGACAAGTCTGGACAGCACGATAAGCAGGCGACGAATATCTTCGAAGTGCAGGCCCGTGGTGGGTTCGTCGAGGACGTAGACCGTACGGCCCGTTGAACGCTTCGACAACTCGGCGGCAAGTTTCACGCGTTGCGCTTCGCCACCCGACAGCGTGGTGGCTGGCTGACCGAGCCGGATGTACCCCAGTCCCACATCGACCAACGTCTGCATGTGGCGCGCGATGGATGGCTGGTTCTCGAAGAACACAGCGGCCTCTTCACACGGCAGATCGAGTACCTCGGCGATGTTCTTGCCCTTGAACGTGATGTCGAGCGTGTCACGGTTGTAGCGAGCGCCTTTGCAGACCTCGCACGGCACGTACACGTCGGGGAGGAAGTTCATCTCGATCTTGATGGTTCCATCCCCGGCACACGATTCGCACCGCCCGCCTTTCACGTTGAACGAGAACCGGCCCTGCTGGTAACCGCGGACCTTGGCCTCGTTGGTGGAAGAGAACAGCTTGCGAATCGCATCGAACACACCGGTATAGGTGGCAGCGTTGGAACGCGGTGTGCGCCCGATGGGCGACTGGTCTATGGCGATGACTTTGTCGAGGTGCTCAAGGCCCTCGACGGTCTTATGAAGACCCGGCACGGTCTTTGCGCGGTAGATCTTCTGCATCAGCGACGCGAGCAGGATGTCGTTGACCAGGGTCGATTTGCCGGAGCCTGAAACACCCGTGACGGCAACGAACTGCCCGAGCGGGAACTGGACCGTGATGTTGCGGAGGTTGTTCTCGCGAGCGGCGACAACCCGCAGGAAACTCCCTTTACCGGTGCGGCGGTTGCGCGGCACCGGGATGGAGCGCTTGCCGCTGAGGTATTGGCCGGTGATGGACCGCTCGGAGGAAATCAGATCATTGAAGCTGCCGGAGACCAAGACTTCCCCACCGTGCTCGCCTGCGCCCGGGCCGATGTCGACGATGTGATCGGCAATGCGGATGGTGTCTTCGTCGTGTTCGACCACAATGACGGTGTTGCCCAGGTCACGCAGTCGGATCATGGTGTCGATGAGACGGTGGTTGTCTCGCTGGTGCAGACCGATGGATGGCTCGTCGAGGACGTACAGCACGCCGACGAGACCGCTGCCGATCTGCGATGCAAGCCGGATGCGCTGCGCTTCGCCGCCTGCGAGGGTGGCCGCTGACCGGTTGAGCTGGAGGTAGTCCAGCCCCACATCGAGCAGGAAACGCATTCGGGCGTTGACTTCCTTGACGACCCGCTCGGCGATCATCGTGTCTCGCTGGGAAAGCGTCATGCCGAGCAGGAACGTGGCGGCGTCGGCGATGGACAGGTTGCCGACTTCGAAGATGTTCTTGCTGTTGATGGTGACAGCGAGGGACGCCGGGTTGAGGCGAGAACCACCGCAGTCGTGGCAAGGGACTTCGCGCATGTAGCCCTCGAGCTGCTCACGCGACCAGTCACCTTCTACTTCGGAATGACGGCGCTGGACCCATGCGATGACACCCTCGTACTGGGTGTTGTACGACCGGGTTCGGCCGTACCGATTGCGATACTCGACGTGCACGGTCTTGGTGCCGGTCCCACCGAGGATGAGCTTCTGGTGAACTTTGGTGAGCGAGGACCACGGTTGCTCGAGTGTGAAGCCATTGGCCTCGGCGAGCGCTGCGAGCACCTTCTCGAAGTACTCACCTTTGGCACCACTCCACGGCGAGAGCGCACCTTCCCTGAGGGAGAGGTCGGGGTCTGGAACCACCAGTTCTGGGTCGACCTCGAATTTGGTCCCCAGGCCTTTGCACGAACCACACGCGCCGTACGGCGAGTTGAACGAGAAGTTGCGCGGTGCGAGTTCGTCGTAGGAGGTGCCGCACACCGGGCAGGCGAGATGCTGGCTGAAGGTGAGAACCTCGTCGCCGTCCGCGCCGTCCGTGCGCGGGGTGCCCACCAGTTCGACTTCAGCCACACCTTCGGCAAGCCGCAACGCCGTCTCGAGGGAGTCGGTGAGGCGACGTTCGATGCCGGCCTTGGCGACCAAGCGGTCGACGATGACAGCGATGGTGTGGTTCTCGTAGCGAGCCAGCTCGACCTTTTGGCCGAGCTCGACAACCTCGCCGTCGACGCGGGCACGGGCAAAGCCTTGCTTCACCAGGTCGGCAAGTAGTTCGGCGTATTCGCCCTTGCGCCCCCGCACGACCGGTGCGAGTACCTGGAAACGTGTGCCCTCGGGCAGGAGCAGCACACGGTCGACGATCTGCTGGGGCGTTTGGCGGGCGACCGGCGAGCCGTCCTTCGGGCAATGCGGCACTCCGATGCGGGCGAAGAGCAGCCGAAGGTAGTCGTAGACCTCGGTGATGGTGCCGACCGTGGAGCGGGGGTTGCGCGACGCCGACTTCTGGTCGATGGAGATGGCCGGGGACAGCCCTTCGATGAAGTCCACATCTGGCTTGTCCATCTGGCCCAAGAACTGGCGGGCGTAGGCGCTGAGGGACTCGACGTAGCGACGCTGGCCTTCGGCGTAGATGGTGTCGAACGCGAGCGAGGACTTGCCCGAGCCAGAGAGGCCGGTGAAGACGATGAGACGGTCTCGTGGAAGGTCGACGGAGACGTTACGGAGGTTGTGCTCGCGCGCGCCACGCACGATGAGGCGGTCGGACATATGTTCGATGGTACCCGGTGAGATGGAGGTTGCGTGAGCCTTGTAGAGAGACGGATCAGGCGCTGGGACGGAGTTCCTTCTTCAGATCGTTGATCTCGTCACGAAGCTTTGCGGCGTACTCGAAGCGAAGGTCACGGGCGGCATCGTTCATTTCCTCCACGAGCACACGGATGAGTCGTTCCAGCTCGTCCTTCGGCAGTTCAGCCAGGTCGCTGCGGATTTCGCCAGGGCGACGTTTGCGCCGGTCCGACCCGGGAACCATCGCTTGGAGGGCAGCTTCTTCGGGGCGCAGCATGGCCAAGATGTTGGTGACGGCCTTGCGGATGGTCTCGGGTTCGATGCCGTGCTCGGTGTTGTACGCCATCTGTTTGACCCGGCGGCCCTGCGTGAGGTTGATGGCCCGCTGCATGGAGCCCGTGACATTGTCGGCGTACATGATGACCTTGCCGTTGACGTTGCGAGAAGCCCGTCCGATGGTCTGGACGAGCGACGTCTCGGACCGCAAGAAACCTTCTTTGTCCGCATCGAGGATGCACACCAACGACACTTCGGGAAGGTCGAGACCCTCTCTCAGCAGGTTGATGCCGACCAGTACGTCGAACTGGCCGAGCCGGAGGTCACGCAGGATCTCGATACGTTCGATGGTGTCGATCTCGGAGTGGAGGTAACGGACCCGCAAGCCTTGCTCCAGCAGGTAGTCCGTGAGGTCTTGGGCCATCCGTTTGGTCAGTGTGGTGACGAGGATGCGCTCGCCGGCTTCGATTCGTTTGCCAGCCTCGGCGATAAGGTCGTCGATCTGACCCTTGCTGGGCTTGATGATGATCTCGGGGTCCAGCAGACCCGTTGGCCGCACGACCTGCTCCACCACCTGCGTGGACTGGCCGACCTCGTAGGGCCCCGGCGTGGCCGACACGTAGATGACCTGGTTGAGGCGTTCGGTGAACTCGTCGAAGCGCAGCGGACGATTGTCCGCTGCGGACGGGAGCCGGAATCCGTGGTCGACCAGGGTCTCTTTGCGGCTGCGGTCGCCCTGATACTGACCATGAACCTGAGGAACGGCCTGGTGGGATTCGTCGATGACCAGCAGCCAGTCCTTCGGGAAGTAGTCAAGGAGCGTGAACGGGGCCTCGCCGGGCTCGCGTCCGTCGATGTGGCGGGAATAGTTCTCGATGCCGTTGCAGTACCCCATCTCCTGCATCATCTCGAGGTCATACTGTGTGCGCATACGAAGCCGCTGCGCTTCGAGCAACTTGCCTTCTTCCTCGAACCACTTGAGGCGTTGCTGCAGCTCGACCTCGATGCGTTCGATTGCCTTTTTCATCCGCTCGTCGCCGGCGACATAATGCGTGGCAGGGAAGAGTGCGACCTCGGCAAGCGTGCCGAGTTGCTCGCCGGTGACCGGGTCGACCGTGACCAGCCGGTCGACCGTGTCGCCGAACATCTCGATGCGCAGAACATGTTCTTCGTATGCCGGATGCACTTCGATGGTGTCACCGCGCACGCGAAAGTTGCCGCGGACGAGGTTCATGTCGTTGCGGTCGTACTGCATGTCGACCAGCCGCCGGAGGATGGACCGCTGGTCGTAGTCAACCCCAGCGTGCAGCTCGAGCAGGTTGCCCTTGTACTCCTCGGGGTTGCCCATGCAGTAGAAGCAGCTGACCGACGCGACAACGATGACGTCGTTGCGGGTGAGCAACCCCGACGTGGCTGCGTGGCGCAACCGATCGATCTCGTCGTTGATGGACGAGTCCTTCTCGATATAGGTATCCGACGACGGGAGATATGCCTCGGGCTGGTAGTAGTCGTAATACGACACGAAGAACTCGACGCGGTTGTCCGGGAAGAACTCACGGAACTCGTTCGCCAACTGCGCCGCAAGGCTTTTGTTCGGCGCCAGGATAAGGGTGGGTTTCTGCGTTTGCTCGATGACCCAGCCAATGGTGGCCGACTTACCCGAACCCGTGATGCCGAGCAAGGTCTGGAACTGGTCGCCACGGATGACCCCTTCGGCAAGCGCAGCAATGGCCTGCGGTTGATCGCCCGCCGGCTGGAACGTGGACCGCATGACGAACGGCCGGGAGACAGGCGCTGGCGCCGGAGCGTCGGTGACAGACATGCTCCCCATCGTACGAGAGGGGGTATGACAAAGATCCCCGGCTTAGGGTTGGCTGAGGGGTGCCCGTGGCGAGTCCGGCAGCGAGAGGATCCAGCTCCATGCCTGTTCCACTGCAGCCTCGAGCGCGGCCTGATCGCCCGAATTGTCGATGACGTAGTCGGCGAGGGCCAATCGTTCGGCGCGGCTCATCTGCGACGCGATCCGCACCCGGGCGTCAGCCTCGGAGAACCCACGGAACCGCACTAGGCGTTCAACGGCCGTTTCTGGGTCGACATCGACCAGGATCTTGCCGACCATTCCCACTCGTGGCGTGCCGAACAACAGCGCAGCGTCCATCACCACGACGCGATCGGTTCCGGTGTGGCTGGCTATTTGTGCCGCCATCTCGGCGGCGATTGCCGGGTGTGTCACGCTGTTGAGAACTCGAAGTTCCTCTGGGTGGCCGAACACCTTTGCTGCGAGTGCTGGCCGGTTCAGCGTCTCGTCGAAGTCAAGAATTTCGCGCCCGAAATGCGCCACGAGGCGATCAAGGCATGGCCCACCCGGTTCAACCACCTGACGAGCGATGACATCGGCATCGACAATGACCGCTCCACGGTGGGCGAGCAGCAGAGACACCGTCGACTTACCCGCACCGATGCCGCCGCCCAGCCCGACCAGTTTCATCGTTGCAACGTAGCGCGACGAGCCGAGGTGACGCGGAGGTCGACTCGAGAGGATCAAGTCGGCCGTACGCGCTGCCGATGTTCACCAGATGCCGATGGGTCGCACCGAGCTGCTGGATCCCGCGCATCCCACGAAAACTGATGTCGCCGGGGGTCGCTTCGCTGCGCATGGTCGCACAACGACGAACACCGCTCAGCCGGCCCAACCGGGACAACCCGCTCCGTTGCGTCGTCGCAAGGAGGACCGGGACCAGCTGGCGCGGTTCCAGCGGCCGCTCGTCTGGTTCCGCTGGCTCGTGCTGTGCCTGAGCCTCTCGACCTCGCTGCTGTCCGACGCCATGGACTCCAACCGGGTTCCGTTGCTGGTCCTGCTGATCTGGACCTGTATCCGGTCACTCGAACCGGTGCGTACGAACGGGCCCCGATTTCGGACCTTGCTTCCGTTGGTCCTCGAGTTCGCCGTTTCCGCTGGAATCGTCGCAGCAACAGGCGGATGGTCATCGTCGAATGCCCTGGTTGTCCTTCCGCCGCTGGTGGTGATCGCCTGCGTGAGCGGGACCAGTTCCGCGATGCTGCTCAGCCTTGTGTGCGGCGTCGTGGTGACGGGAAGCATGGGGCAACGAGGCGTCCTGCAGACTTCGGCCCTCGAAGACGGCGTCAGGTGGACGGGCACCCTGCTGCTCGTATCGCTGCTCGTCGGAACCGGTTTTCGGCTCATCACCGAAGCAACCAACAATCAGCAGATCACCTCGCAGCGGATGCAACAACTGCACGAAGCAAACGCGTTGCTTTACGACCTGCAACGGATCGCCCGGCGGTTGCCGTCGTCGCTCGACCTCGCGGAAGTCCTCCGCACAACGGCAGCCGAGTTCTCAGCGACAACGGGACTGAGCCGAGTGAGCGTGCTCCTGGTCGACGACGACGGGACGAGGTGGTCCGTCGCAGAGACGCTGGGCTGTTCGATGCCGATGTCTCTGCAGGCCACGGAACTTCCGTCGACCGTGCGAGCGGCGATGAACGCACGAACGGTGCTATCGGTCCGTCAAGGTGAGACCGGGATGCTGACGGGTGGCGGACTGGGTGACCTGATCGGTGGTGTGTATGCACCGTTGCTGGCTCGCGACCAGCTGATCGGCTTGATCGCCGGGGAGACTCACGCATCTGACCGGATCGACGACGACGCACCGGCGATCGTGACCATCGAAGAGGTGGCCAAGCAGCTGTCGGGTCCGGCCGCCGTTGCCATCGACAATGCGCGGTGGTTCGGTCGAATTCGATCGGTGGCCGCTGACGACGAACGGGTCCGCATCGCCCGGGACCTGCACGATCGCATCGGCCAATCGCTCGCCCTCCTCGGTTTCGAGGTGGACCGGATCTCGCGAACCACTGAAGACGTTGCGGTGCGAGCCGAACTTGCAACACTGCGGTCACAGGTGAAGGACGCGACTCAGGAAGTCCGCGAAGCGCTCTACGACCTGCGGACCGATGTCTCGACCGATGAAGGAATCGCCGACGTTCTGGAGACCTTCTTGGACCGGATCTCCCAACGCAGCGGCATCAGAACCAACTTGACTGCTTCCGGCACCGCGGTGCTTCCGCTGCGGGTGTCGCGCGAGCTGTGGCACATCGCGCAGGAAGCCATCGTGAACGCAGAGCGCCATTCGGGCTGCTCAAGCATCTCTGTGCGCTGGCGGGCCGAGGGCAACTCGGCCGAGCTGGACGTGTCGGACAACGGCGTCGGCTTCGCTGCAGGCGAGGGACGATCGGACTCTTATGGCCTGCGCGGACTACGCGAGCGCGCCGCAGGCATCGGTGCCAACGTCGATGTGAAATCAGTGCTGGACCACGGCACGACCGTGCGTGTGCGTCTGTCCGACGCGATGTAGCGAGGCTCCTGACGCCCACCTTCATCAGGATTGGGCATGGCATGGGGGCCGCAGATGCCGATGGTCCAACCGTGGCTACCACTCTCGATGCGACAACGACCCGGACTGCCGAAACGCATCGGCCGCTGCGGCTACTGCTCGTTGATGACCATCGCATGCTTCGCGAAGGTCTTCGGCGATCGATGGAGACCTATGGCTTCACGGTTGTCGGCGAAGCGAGTGACGGGGAAGAAGGCGTCCGCATGGCGCAAGCCCTCCTGCCCGATGTCGTGCTGATGGACGTCTCCATGCCGGTACTTGATGGTGTCGAGGCTTGTCGGCGCATTCGCCAGAGCTGCCGGTCGACCCGTGTCGTGATGCTGACCATGCACGCGGACCGCCAAGTGATCGCGAATGCGCTGCGCCTCGGAGCCTCCGGTTACCTCGTGAAGGATTCATCGACGGACGAGGTTGCAGAGGCGATCCGATCGGCCGCCAACGGTGACGGAGCCATCACCCCTGACCTCGCTCTGTCGATGCTCCGTGAGACCAAACAGCTGATGAACCCAACCGTCGGAGAATCCGTCATCTCGAAACGCGAGGAGGAAGTCCTGCAGCTCGTAGCCGATGGACTTTCGACGACGGAAGTCGCTGCGAAACTATTCATCAGCGTGAAGACGGTGAAGAACCACCTGGCTTCGATCTACGACAAGCTCGACACGGCCGATCGCACGCAGGCTGTGCTGCGTGCGGTGCGGATGGGTATCGTCCGACTGGACTGACCCGGGTTCCGCCCGAGCGCAACCCTGCCCGGGCGCCTCGTCACGGCGTCTCAGGAGCGGCGAAGCCCACGGTGCCGACGAGTCGACCCCAACATGGCCAGCCCAAGGACGATCAGCGTGCAGCTGACTGCCAGTTCGCTGCCGAATCTGCGGGGACCGGTGTAGGACAACTCTTCGGTGACCTGCTCTTCAACGGTTCCGGCGAGCACCTCAACCGTCGGAGCTGTCGTCGGTCCGACGGTTGTCGTGATGGCGACCGTCGTCGGGGCTGCCGTCGACGCGGTTGGCGCCGGTCCCGTCGTTGGCTGCGCTGTCGTGACACGGACCGTGGTGGGGGTCGGGTCCGGGTTGTTCATCGACGGAAGCGAGGTGTTGAGATCGGTTGGTATCGAAGCCGTGGTCCTGGGTGGTCGGGTCGTGATGGTGGTCGCTACAGTGGTCTCGGTCGGCAGAGTCGTTTCGCCTGGGACCGTGGTATCGGACGGCCGCGTCGTGTCAGCTGGTTTGGTCGTGTCAGCTGGTTTGGTCGTGTCAGACGGCAGCGTCGTATCGGACGGCCGCGTCGTGTCAGCTGGTTTGGTGGTGTCTGTCGCGCTCGTCCGGTAGCAAAAACCCCACGGGTAGACCGAGTTGGACGAGCCGTCCGTAGGTCCTACCTGCGAAGAGTGCACGATCCGGATCGAGCCTGCTGGAACGGAGAACGAACCGAGTGACCCGATAACCAAAACGCTGCTGACTCCGTCGGGCAGATCTGCGGTCAGAGGGGACGTGGACCCGCCGACGGCTAGAGCCCACTGCTCGTTCGCCTGGACCTGTTCGGCACGGTCATCGTGCCCATCCCAGGACCAGTAGCGATCGATGGTGAGCGTTCCGGCCGGAACGGCAATGCCCGTTTCGAATGATGGGATGTAAAACATCAACGGGCCCGGAGGGTATGTGTACAACGTCGATCCGGCCGAACAGTCGGACTGCTGAAGGTACGGCAACGGAACTCCGACTTGAACAGATCCTCCTGAGGGCGTGGATCCGCTGGTTGCCTGCGCCGGGGCTACCGCCCACAGGGTCATGCCGGTGCATACCAATGCACAGCCAGCCAACCGCAAACCCAACAGTTCGATCGGCCGAGCGTTGCCGTTTCGAGAAATGCGCTTCATGTCGTCTCCTCCGTCGCCGATTTCTTCCCCGAACGGGTATGAACACAACCGGTGCCTTCATCTTGAGTGGACGTTCATATCTGTACATCCCCCCAGTTGAGGAACTTGTCGCCGGCACTGAATCGACCAGGAAACAACGTCTCTCGTCGAGAACTCCCTGGACGCGAAGCGAGGGCACGCGTCGACGGGTCGACACGTGCCCTCGGCTACCGGCGAGGCAACGCCTCACCGCATGATCATGACTGCCGAAGCGAAATCAGCCCTCGGCAGCAGGTGCCGCGTCGGCAGGTGTCGTGTCGGCGGGTGCGCCGTCGGCAGCAGGTGCAGTGTCGGTGGGTGCACCGTCGGCAGCCGGTGCCACGTCGGCAGGTGCTCCGTCGGCAGGAACCGGTGGCACGTAATCAGCCAACCACGCGGCCTGCGCCTCGTTGTCCGGCGTGAACTCACCGGTCTCGTACGCTGCGCCGCCCACGTAGTTGCCGTGTTCGTCGTAGTTGTGCGCTCCGAAGGCCTCTTGGTATTCGGCCGACACGACGCCGCCCTCGGCAGCCTGCTTGATGGAGAGGCTGATGCGGCGACGCTGCAGGTCGAGGTCGATGATCTTGACCCACAACTCTTCCGCCGGGCTGACAACCTGCTCGGGATGCTCGACGTGGTGGCCCGCCATTTCGGAGATGTGGACCAGGCCTTCGATACCTTCGCCGACCTGCACGAACGCACCGAACGGAACCAACTTGGTGACACGGCCGTAGACCAGCTCGGACACGCGGTGGGCCGAAGCGAACTCTGCCCACGGGTCCTGCTGGGTGGCCTTGAGCGACAGGCTGATGCGCTCACGCTCGTAGTCGACCTCGAGCACCTGCACCGTGATGCGATCGCCCACGGCGACAACGGTGGATGGGTGGTCGACGTGCTTCCAGGACAGCTCGGACACGTGGACGAGGCCGTCCATGCCACCCAGGTCGACGAACGCACCGAAGTTGACAACCGACGAGACGACGCCTTCGCGGACTTCGCCCGGCTTGAGGTTGGCAAGGAACGTCTCGCGCTGATCCTTCTGCGTCTCTTCGAGGAACGCGCGGCGTGACAGCACCACGTTGTTGCGGTTCTTGTCGAGCTCGATGATCTTGGCCTGGAACGTCTTGCCGACGTATGGC
>JANNBN010000134.1:0-33741 GCA_031385545.1 Acidimicrobiia bacterium
GATCACACGTGTGGGGAAGAACCGACGGGCGTCGATGTGCTTGTGATCGGTGGCGGCCCGGCTGGCCTGATGGCCGCCGAGCGCGCAATCAGCACTGCTCCATGGTGCACGGTGCGTGTCGTTGATGCGCAGAGGTCGCCCGGCCGCAAGTTTCTTCTCGCGGGCCGCAGCGGCCTCAACATCACGAACGACGAGCCGATGGCCGAGTTGCTGACCAGGTTCTCCGGGACCGCTGCAGCGTACGTGCGACAGTGTGTCAGTCAGTGTGGGCCGAGGGACCTCAGCGAGTGGGCAGCAGGCATGGGTGAGCCGACGTTCGTCGGCAGCAGCGGGCGGGTGTTTCCCGTCTCGATGCGCGCCACGCCGCTGCTGAGAGCGTGGCTGAACCGCCTTGACTCACTCGGGGTTGATGTGACCACCGAGTGGCGTGCCGATATTGCCAGCGCGCTGATTATTCGCTCCGCCGAAGAGTCGCAAGGTAGCGACCCTCTGCAACACATTTCCATCCCGCTGGAGGGGGTCGGCCGCCGGACCGGAACCCGTCAGGTCATCAACGCCAGGTCGGTTGTTTTGGCACTTGGTGGAGCGAGCTGGCCCCGCACCGGTTCTGATGGCGTGTGGCTGTCGGCGTTCGAATCGGCCGACATCGCGACCGAAAAACTAGGTGCGTCGAACGTTGGTGTGCAGGTGGACTGGACCGGTGTTTTCCTCGAACGCCATGAAGGTGAGCCGATCAAGAACGTGGCGGTCTCGTGCGACGCTCGGACCATTGTGGGTGATGTCGTCATCACACGAAACGGAGTCGAGGGCGGGCCGATCTATGCCCTCGGCCCACAGCTGCGACGTGGCGCGGCGCTCATTGTCAATTTGCGCCCCGACGTAGACGTCACCGTGACCGAACAAGCGCTGATGAAGGCACGAACGGGGGACTCGTTGTCGAATCGGCTGCGCAAGGCAGGGCTTTCGCGTTCGGCGGTCGGGTTGGCGGTGGAGTGTGGCGCCCGCAGCGTTGCCAAGAACCCTGGCGCGTTGGCTGCGCTTGTCCACGGTATCGTCGTTCCCGTGAGCGGGGTCGGGCGCATCGAGCGCGCCATTTCGACCAGCGGCGGCGTGAGCGGTGCGTCCATCGATGCATCCGGAATGCTCCGTTCCAGACCAGGGGTGTTCATCGCCGGAGAGATGTTGGACTGGGAAGCACCCACCGGCGGATACTTGTTGCAGGGATGCTGGTCGACAGGATGCCGCGCTGGTACGGCCGCGGCTGGATACGTTACGACGTGATCATGTTGTACAAGCGGACTATCGGCGTCGTGATGGCGTTCGTCCTTGCGGGGTCTGCCTTGGCTGCGACCGGCGCTGCAGTTGCCCAGACTGAGACCACATCGGGCACACTCACTGTCCCACCCACGACACAAGATGTCGAACCGACGGCGCCACCGACATTTCGACCGGATCCGCCGTCCTCCACACCGGTGACGCAAACCCCGAACGAAGCGACGACCACCAGCACCGGGGCCACCACCACAGTTCCCGCGGGAACCGGCCCGACGCTCGCACCCGTCTGCGGTGTGCCCGATGGTCAGGGCGCCGGTTGCCGCCTCATTGCGTACTACGGCACCCCGTTGTCGAACGGTATGGGAATTCTCGGCAGGCTGGACAAGCCGACCATGATCAGTTCGCTCAAGCGAGATGTCGCGATGTGGCAGAAGGCCGATCCGGCCACGCCTACCCGTTGCACCATGGAACTGATCGCCGTCGTGGCACAGGCGGCGCCCGGCCGGTCCGGGTTGTACCGCGGCAGAGCCGCCCCCGACGTGGTTCGCCGTGTGCTGGGGTGGGCCCGCGAGGCAGGGTGTCTCCTCCTGCTGGACATTCAGGTCGGGTGGTCCAGCGTTGCTGGCGAGCTGGCTTACCTCGAACCCTTCCTTGCCGAACCTGATGTGCACTTAGCACTTGACCCCGAGTGGGATATGCCGCCGGGTGTCAAACCGGGATCCCAGATCGGCACGATGGACGCTGGCGACATCAACGGTGCGGTGGACCTGTTGGACAGGCTGGTGCGTGACCGCAAGCTTGGTCCCAAGATGCTGGTCGTGCATCGGTTTCGGGAATTCATGGTGACCAACCCGACGAAGATCCGAACTCCGTCGACCATCAGGCTGGTCGCCAACATGGACGGGTTCGGTACGCCGGAGCGCAAGCTGCAGTCCTATGCCGTGGCGCTGCGCGGTATGCCCACCCGGCTGTCGGGTTTCAAGCTGTTCACCAACCCGAAACTCGACACGCCGATGCTCACGCCGGCGCAGACCCTTGGCGGACGAGTGATGCCTCCGCCGGTGTTCATCAACTACCAGTAAGTGCACCGATGATGCGTGTTCTTCTCGTTACGGGAAACGCGAGGCCAGCCACACCACGACGTGATCTATCGCCTCGGGTCTGTCGCCTTCCAGGTAATGGAGTGCATCTTTCATCTCGACATAGGTGAGGTCATCGGCTCCGCTGGCGTCGCGGATCTCGAGCGCCTCGTGGATGCGGATCTCGGTGTCCGCAGTCGGGTGGATGATCAGCGTCGGAATCGCAACCCCGGGCATGGTCTCTGCGAGGCGGGCGTGGCTCGACAAAGTCGACCAGGTCGACAGCCAACCTCGTGCCGTCATCGTGCGCGCCAACCCGCCACGGCCGAAGTTCGCATCCAGTGGGTCCGGGGATGCGAACAGCGATCCCATCGGTCTGTCGTCAGGATCGATAGACAGGTCGAGGTACGCCGGGTCGGCGAGTGTGCGATAGATCGTGAGGTACTTCATCGACACGGCCGTGGCGCGTAGGTCACGGTAGGTACGCATATCGACGTCGCTTCGAACGTCGACCATGGCGCTGGAGCCAAGTCCTGCTGTCCGAAGCCGTTCGCCGGCGGTGGCCGCCTCGGCCAGGGCAGTCTTCGCGATGGCATCGATGCGCGCAACGCGTGCAATCTGGGCGGCTCGATACGACGCCAACCACTGCCGGTCGTAGTGGCACGGGTGCGGCCACGGTCGCCAGCCGTTGTCGGGGTTGTACATGTCGAGCTCGGGAACCGTCGACATCGGGTCGCTCTCATCGGCCACTGACGGGTCGATGACCTTGCCCATGAACATGCCTTCGCCGGGATGCGCGGCCATTCCGATCCATCCATCGCCCACACCCTTCATGGTGTGGGCAAGTGCCATGAGCGAGCCCCCGCCGGAGTTGCCCAGCAGAACCACTGCATCGAAGCCACGCACATCCTTGAGATAGGTCACAACCGCTTCGACGTCGGTCGTGCACACCTCGTGCAGGCAGTCGATGTCGTTGTTCATGTAACGAGTGCCGAACCCGAGCGTGGCATACCCCTGTGCTGCCAGCAGCGGACATGCGTAGTGGACGCTGAAGTCACCCCGTGGGTGGCTGAGGATGACAGCGGTTCGCTTCGTCGGAGTTCCGACTGGTGGTGTCCACAGGACCCCGCGGACCAGCGCTCGGTCAGGCGTCACGATGCGGATGTCCTCTCGTTGCACTGCAACGCCCGGGTCGTCGCCCGGGAGAGGCCAGTAGCCGAGGCCGATGGGACGCTGTGCTCCGAGGTGTGCCGGCATGGAACCTGCCTAGGTCGCCGACCGTGGTGATGACAAGTCGCGGTCGGTGCCGCTGTCCAACAGGATGCGCGCTGCGCACGCCGCACGGACGCCATCTTCGGCCGTGTCTCGTAGACCGGCCCGTAGCGTTGGATCGGTCGCCGACACGATGATGAAGTAGAAGCCGCTGAAGGTCGCCAGGAATCCGGCCACATTGATGTGTTCCCAAGTCAGCATGAGGGTGCGGGTCGGAACACGCAGCGTCAGGATCTCACGAGGTGGCCGGAGCGTCCATGCCTGCACCACGTCGCCATTCACTGCAAGAAAACCGAACACGACGAAGAAGAGGCCGACGATGACTGCGACGACCGTCGCAACGACCAATCTGGAGAGCACTGCCACCGCGATGAGGTTGGCCCGCTGTCTGCGACCGAGCGAGCAGACGGCTGGGAACTCCAGGCGATCCGACCACCCGTTGTTCATCGCTGATTCAGGCAGCCCTGATTGGTTGACGACCGCTTCCAGATCGGCCGGGGATTCGAACGTCGCGAGCGCACCTATGTCGAGATTGCGGCCTCGAGCGATGAACACGCCACCCAGGAGAGCGAACAGCAGGATCAACAAGCCGTACGGGAACCAGCGGAGAAGCCCGATCGATTGCCACACTTCCGCGGTGAGGAAGAAGAACGTGACGACGCCCAGCAACAGCGGCACTGTTCGGGCAAGTGCAGTGCCCGTGGTGCCGAGCGTCTGTGCCAGCTCTCGTAACAGCCATACGGTCAGCGACACGATTCCGAAACTCACCGCGAACCACACAGCGCCAAGCACGCACAACTGGAACACCATGACGATAAGCGCGCCGATGATACGGATCGCTATGCCATCTCCACCAAGGAGCATGTCAGCTGCTTCGGTCGTGAGCAGCGAAGGAACTGCGGGGCCCACAACGAACGCTGCCAGCTCGAACGGGCCCAGACCTCTCGGGAGCGAGAACGGGCGCTGGCGTCGGGTGAGGTTCGACACGAGCCACGTGACCACCAGGACCGCGCCGCCGACGGACGCGTCGGCGGCCACGCTTTGGTCCTTCATCACCACGCCGCGCAGGAGAATCACCGCGTAGAGCACAAGCAGCGCCGGCAGCGCTCGTCGCCAGACCTGCGCCGGCTCCTTGGCTACCCGCTCGGAGACGAGCAGCGGGACGCCCCGTCTGAGGAACCACTGATTCTCCTCGAACACGTGATCATCGACCGGCTCTCGCACGACCTGTCTGCTGACACGAGTTTTCACGGAGCTGAGACTACCGACGAGTCCTGCGGGTCCGGCGGTTATCGGGATGAGGGCGAGGATCTGAGCGGTCAGGCCACCAGTCTTGCAACGAGCGTTGCGCTGCGCACCGGTCGTTGCACAACACCGAACCCGGGCTATTCGACCGTGAGGGTGTGGTCTGCGGACTGACGAATCACCACGTCTGCGTGCGCCTTGGTCGGCGCAATGTGCTGATGCAGGTTCGGTGCGTTGATGGCGTGCCAAACAGCGTGTGCCATCGCTGTCAGGTCCTCGGACGAGAGTGAAGCAAAGCGTGTGTAGAAGCCGGTTCCGGATTGCTGGGCGAGCCGGGTGAGTTTGCGGAACCGGTCGGTGTACCAGTCGATCACGTCGGGCTCGTCAGCGTCGAGGTAGAGCCTCACGTCGAGCTGCGCGGCGATGGTGGGTTGCAGCGCGTTGACGCCCTCGATGATGACGATCCGGTCACGATGGAACGGCTGAGGGTCGGGCTCGACATCGAATGTCTCATGGGAATAGCGGCTGAGCCCGGTGACTGTGTCGCTGATTCGGATCTGCTGCAGGAACTCGATCAGCCGCTGGTTGTCGTATGACTGCGGAAACCCCTTCTGGTCGAGGATTCCCCGCGCTTCCAGCTGCGCGTTCGAGAGCAGGAATCCGTCGGTGGTTCGAGTCGCTCCACCGGTCGCGAGGGCGAGCGCCGACGCGAACGTTGTCTTGCCCACCGCAACCGGGCCGGCGATACCCACCAACACCGGACCCCGCTTGTCACGTGTCACCTGCAGCGCCGCATCGATGCGATCGATGACTGCGGGCGGAACGGCGTGCATCGGGCTGTTCAGCGCTGCACGGCGTCAGGCGTTTTGGCCGCAACGAGCGATGCGCAGGACCATGTCGAACCACGGGGTGAGGTTTAGGGTGGCGACATCGGTGGCGACATCGGCGATGGGCACAAACGCGACTTCAGCGACTTCGTTGCGATCGAGGTGGAACGCGAGGTCGGTGGTGCCGAGGGTTGCGATGCTCACATGGTCCAGTTCGTGCTCCACCATGCCCGTGACCGGATCTTCGGCCCGATAGCGGAAGCTGCCGACCGGGCGGAGTTCGACGGCGATGCCAAGCTCCTCGTGCAGTCTTCGCTGTGCGGCCTGGTGGGGAACCTCGTCCGAGTACGGGTGGGTGCAGCAGGTATTGGACCAGTACCCGCCGAACGTCGCCTTGTGATCTGCCCGCCGCTGCAGAAGCACCGTGTCATCGGGGCCGAAGAGGACGGCGGAACATGCGATGTGGACATAACCGGGAGCGGTGTGCGCCTCGACGACGTCCATCTCGCCTGCCGCGCTACCGACCGTATCGACAAGGGTTACCCGGCGGTTCATCGAGTGCAGCGTACGCCGTCCGGGCCTCGGTCACGCTTCCGCCGCCGATGACCACGAAACGCAGGACCGGGGGTAGCGTTGGAGACATGAACGCGCCAACGTTGACGGTTTCGGTTCCTGGGATGACCTGTGGGCACTGCGCGGCCGCTGTCAAACAGGAAGTCGGTCTTCTTCCGGGTGTCGTCGGTGTGGAGGTCGACCTGGAGACGAAGTTGGTCACGGTGGTTGGGTCCTCCGACGCTGTCGCCATCGCTGCCGCCATCGACGACGCAGGGTTCGAGGTGGCCTGATGGATGTGTTGACCGTCGATTATCAGGCGAACGACGCGGCCGAACGGTTTGTCCGCTCGTTGCGCGAAACGGGTTTCGCTGTGCTGGTCAACCATCCCATTCCGGTCGATCTCGTCAACGGTGTGTACGACGAATGGTACAAGTTCTTCCAGTCAGATAATAAGCATGCGTACGTATTCGGCGAGGCTGAGTCACAAGACGGTTACTACCCGCCAAGCATTTCCGAGACGGCAAAGGGCAACACGAAGCGAGACCTGAAAGAGTTCTTCCACGTCTACGGCGAAGGCAAGTACCCGGCCGAGCTCTCCGATGCAGCACACCGTCTGCGCGCCGCAGGGCAGGCGCTCGCCACCCAATTGTTGCACTGGGTCGAGGCAGGTACTCCGGCCGATGTGCAGCGGCGGCTGTCGATGCCGCTGTCGCAGATGATGGAAGGGTCCACCCGAACCCTGCTGCGCATCCTGCATTACCCGCCGCTCACCGGTCACGAAGACCCTGACGCCGTCCGTGCTGCCGCGCACGAAGACATCAACCTCATCACGGTCCTGCCCGGTTCACCCGAACCAGGACTGCAGGTGCGTGACCTCGATGGCAAGTGGCACGACGTTGCAGCCGATCCCGGAACGATGGCCATCAACGCCGGCGACATGCTGCAGCTGGCTACCGAGGGCTACTACCCGTCGACCACTCACCGGGTGGTCAACCCCACTGGCGATGGCAGGTTCCGGTCGCGTATGAGCACGCCGATCTTTCTGCATCCGGCGGACAGTGTGCAGCTCTCGCCACACAAGACAGCCTTTCAATACTTGTCTGAGCGAATCCAAGAGCTGCGCTCGCTCGATCTCAAGAAATAGTCGACCCGTCTTCAGCGGCCTTCTTTTGAAAGCCCTCTTCGGCCGCCCTCAGCGGAGATCGGGTAGCTGCAACGGCAGGCGCTCGAACTTGTCGAGGAAGTACGTTCGGCGTTCCGGCCGCACGGTGCACTCGATGCGTGCGCCGTCCAGGCCGATCCCATCGTCGTCCGGCACCACCACCGCTGCCAACGTGATTTCCACGTCGACCCGGGCGACGGCGCCCTCGGGCCGGTGGTCGGTGACTTCGATCGTCAGCACCGCAGTTCGCACGAACACGCCGGGGTCCAGATCTCCGACGGCGACGATCAGCGGTGCGTCGATGAACAGCGACACGTCGTTGTCGAGGAACACCTTCCCCGTGGTGTCGCGGTGCAGCGAAGCCGACGCCACGTCTATCTCTGCTGCACTGCAGCCCTCGGGGAGATCGGTCCAGTGGACGGTGACCGTGCGGCGCACGTTGCTCTGGCTCAACGCGACGCGGAGGTTCGCAGTGGCTTGGTCGCCTGGGTGGAAGACCAATTGCGCGAACGCGTCAGGAAACTCGGCAACCTCCCACGACGACTCCGACGCGCCGACCTGGGTCGCGGGAAGCATTTCGTCGAAACGGTCACGGAGCTGGAACACGTAACTCCCAGCAGCGAGTCGAACGGACTCGGCGGTGGACCGAGCTAACGACAGCATCGCCTCGGACTGGGACTGCGACGCGGCGGCCAGCACTCGAACCGCATCGGCGAGCGACCCAAGATCGTGGCCGACCCCAGGTTCAGGCTTGAGTGCGATGTCATCAACGGCGGTGTCCACACCAGTTCATCGGCGAACTGGAAGCGCGGCTGAAGGTGCCCCACGCTTCTTCAACGTTCTGCAACGTGATTTCTCCAAGGTGATTTCTCCAAGGTGATTTCTCCAACGTTGCCCTTCTAGCAACCAACCTTGGAAAAAATCGGTCCGAATCGCATCCTTCAACCGACGTTGGTTGTCAGCCGGGCCACGTTGGTTGCTGGGAAGGCAACGTTGGTTCTCAGAAGGGGGGACGGGGTTCAGCAGGGTGGGGGAGTTGGTCCGGCTCGGCCTCTTGGGTCAAGCTTGCCTGGATGATCACTGAAATGACTGTGTCGGCCGATGAGTGGGCGGAGGGGACCGGGTGGCATCTGGAAGAGTCCGGCTGGTGCAGCGGTGACCGGTGTCTTCCGTTAGCCGGGTTGACGCGTGATCTACAGGGCAGGTTCGACACTGCCCAACTTGCGGCCGCCACGAACCGCGCCGTGTATTCACGTTCCGATGCGTGGGGCGTCGGTGTGGTCAGCGTCGGTCCCGAACACGGTGACCAGTCAACTGCGATGGTGGGCAGAGCATTGCCTGATCTGACGTTGCAGGACCGCAACGGGAACGCTGTCTCGTTGGCTTCACTCGTCGGTCGACGACGGCGGATGGTGTTGCACGCCTGGGCGCCGTGGTGAGGCTGCCGTGAATACCTGCCCGTGTGGCAGGGTCTGCACCAGGAATTCCAGGCCCACGACGTGGACGTGGTTGTCATCGGTATCGAAGTCGACGCTGCGGTGTGTCACCGATACATCGACAAGGCACCCGAACTTGCCGCCGCCGGTCTGTCGCTGATCGACAGCGCGCATAGCACCGTGGGTGCACTCAACTTCCGCAACGTGCCGATGGCGCTGTGGGTGGACGCCGACGGAACAATTGCTCTGCCGGCGCACCATTCGCCTGTGACGCCAGGTTGGGGCGACCGGCCGCTCCCCGAGGGTCTGCCACCGCGCATGCTTGGACGGTTGGAGCTGCTGAGAGCTGGCTCGGATCGGCATCAGGAGTACCTCGCAGCGTTGCGTCGCTGGGTACAGACCGGTGAGGTGCCTCAGACCACGGCGGGTGGACTGACCGAAGCACAGACGCTAGCCGTCGCTGCGTTCGAGCTGGGCGATCATTTCCGTCGGCTCGGAAACAACGACGCAATGGTTCAGTGCTGGCGTGACGCGCACCGCCTTGATCCCGACAATTGGGCCGCGAAGCGTCAGGCGTGGTCGATGGTAACAACAGCGGACGGCGCTGCGCGTGACCTTGTTCAGGAGGACACCGGACCATATGACGGAAACTGGCTCGACGATGTGGTTGCCGTCGGCGGTATCAACAAGTACTACCCCCCGGCTCCCTGGTAGGGGGTAGCTGCACTCCCGCCGCGGCGTGGGCAATTCGGCGGCGATCAACGTTGCTGTGACCGCTGCCGAATCAAAGGTGCTGGGCTACGGACGGCACTCCCATGGGCCCCAGCCGGCCACCTTGTAGTACCGGTAGGCGGCCGCAGCGTTGTGGTATCCGTTGTACGGGTTGCCGCCCTTGCCGAACTTGGCCCACTCGTGGCGGCCGATCTGGAAGTGGCCCTTGTACTGCCCGTTGCGGGCGTTTGCCTTGCCACGCGACTCGCACCACCCAACGTTGAGCGCAGCGCGTTGGAGATTCGCTGGGAACGCTGCGCGCACGGCAGCCTCCATGGCTGGTGCTGCTCCGACGTGAGGATACGGAGCTCGAACCCGGCGCATTGCCTGTGCCGATGGGGTGGTGGACGAGAGGGATCCTCCCGATACGGTGATCGCAACTGCGACCACCCCGAGGCGGCGGAACCATCGCAAACGCGATGCAGATGTCGATTGGACGCGGAACATGGATACTCCAAGGTCGGTGAACGTCGCCTTCGGCGGGAGGAGGTGCCCGGTTGGGCAGACACTCAAGGAGACCGACCGGCATGGAGCAGCGGTGCGGCGACAAACGATGCGGGCTTCAGAGGGGCCCGATTTGGTCGTTGATCAAACTACAGGCATGTCAGCCACTTGTGAACCCATATGTGTCGGAGTTCACTCTGCGAGCCATCACCCGATCGTCAGTACTCGATGCCTCGCATCGCTGTGATCCCCTGTTGATATGCGTGCTTCACAAGTTTCATTTCGGTGACCGTGTCGGCGATGTCGATCAGGCCTTGCGGTGCACCTCGGCCGGTCACGATCACGTTGGTCTTCGGTGACCGATTAGTAAGCCCGCTGATAATACGTGCCTCATCGATCCAATTGAAGGTGATGGAGTACGTGAGTTCGTCGAGGATCAAAAGGTTGTAGTCGCCCGACGCAAGCTTCTCCTCGGCAACGGTCCACGCGTGCACGGCCTTAGCGGCTGTCTCGTCGAGGTCGGTGGACTCCCACGTGAAACCATCGCCGAGCGAATGCCACTCCACGCCGAGCTGCATTGCCACCTTATGCTCGCCCGTGTTCCAGTCACCGCTCTTGATGAACTGAATGACGGCGACCTTCCAGCCCCGTGCCCATGCTCGGTTCATCACGCCGAACGCAGCAGAGGACTTGCCTTTCCCATCGCCGGTGTTGACGAGCAGTACTGACGGAACGCGTGTCATCGGTAGTTCACTCCGAGAATGAGAGGGCGACGGTGCGCGCCTGAACCGCGGAACCCGATGCGGCTCACGGATCCTTTGTCGATCTCGAGAGAGAACGATTTCGACAACGGCATGTGCAGCAGCAGAGCCAATGCAACCCGGATGACAGCTCCGTGGCACACCACCAAGGTGTGCTCGCTACCGGCGGCGATGGCATCGTCGATGGCGCCGCCGACGCGTCCCGCCAGATCGGTGAGGTTCTCACCCGGCAGGTCCCCATGTGGCGGGCGAACCTGCACGTAATCGGCCATCCACGCATCAAGGGCAGATCGGTCGAGGTCGTTCCAGCGCTGCATTTCCCAGGCTCCGAAACCGATTTCGAGGAGCCGATCATCGAACGTGAGCGGTTGATCGGCCCCGGTCGTTGCGTGCAGATGCTCGGCGAGGCGGCGTGCTCGGGTCGCCGGGGAGGCGACGATCGACGTCGGCCCATCGGGCCAGAAGCGTGCGACCCGGGCAGCAACCTCGACGCGCTCCGTGTCGAACGTGTCGGCCAATGGCACGTCGGTACGGCCGTACACAATGCCTGCGTCGACACCGACTTCGGTATGGCGGACCAACATCAGTTCCACGACGTCACCTGCGCTGCCAGAACTCCGAGAACGACGATCTCGGTGACCTGTTGCACGGCGCCCAGGCAGTCACCGGTATACCCGCCGATGCGACGGCGGAACCAAACGGCCATGGTGACCGTGGCAAGAGCAGTGAGACCGATCAGCATCGGGATTCGGCGAGGTGCGACGAAGACGCCAATGACCAGCGCCGCCGTGAACAACGCGAAGCCGAGGCGGGGGAGCGAAATGCGCGTTGCCATCGGTTTGGACTTGGCCCCAACCGCATCGTTCGCGCGAACGTAAGTGAGCAGACGAAGCACGCTGACCGAAGCGGCTCTTGACACGGTGTGGCCGACAACCAGCGCCATCACGGCATGGCCCTGTCGTTGCCATCCGCTCCCGAGCAAGATGGTCGACAACAGGGCGACCTTGGCGATGAGGACCATGGTCAGACCGGCGGCACCGAACGAGCCGACCCGGGAGTCCTTCATGATCTCAAGAACGCGGGTCGGCTCCGCGGCACCGAAGAATGCGTCGCACGTGTCTGCCAGTCCGTCTTCGTGAAACGCGCCCGTGACGAGCAACGTGGCGATGGTGGCAGCAACGGCTGCGACTGGTCCGCCCGGGAATACCCGCAGCGCCAGCCACGCGACGCCAGCCGCAATGAAGCCGACGATGACACCGACAGCCGGGTACCACCCAGCAGCTTTCTGCATCAGCTGCTCGGACCACCGCAGGCCCTTCGGGACCCGGATACGTGTGAAGAACATCACCGCGTTGCCGAACGCGTGAACCTCTTCGGCAGCACTTGTCATAGAGGGTTCACGTTACTGGTCGGGTGGCCGCCGTCTCACTGGGTAGGTTGGTGCAGTGAGTACCGAGACCGATGTCGAGCTGGCTACCCGGCTGGCGGTAGAGGCCGGTGCCCTTCTCCTGGAAACGCGGGCCAAACTGGGTAAGCACTACGACGAGTGGGACCTGGGAGACGAGGGAGACTTGGTCGCCAACCGGTTTCTGTTGCATGAACTGCGCGTCGCTCGGCCGGCCGACATCGTGCTCAGTGAAGAAGCTCCTGACGACCGCGACCGGCTGTCATCTGACCGTGTCTGGATCATCGATCCACTCGACGGAACCAGGGAGTACCGCACCCATCGCCATGACTGGGCCGTTCACGTCGCCTTGTGGCAACGCGGGGTAGGGCTGAGCGCGGCGGCAGTCTCTCTGCCCGAGTTCGACGAGGTGCGCAGTACCGCCGACCCGGGATTCGACCGGCTGCTCGGTGCTCCGGCGGCCGTCCGCTCGGACAAGGCTCCCGTGGTGCTGGTCAGCCGTAGTCGCCGGCCGTGGGTCGCCGACCTGGTTGCTGCGCGCATCGGCGGCGTGGTCGATCAGTTGGGGTCGGCGGGAGCAAAGACTCTGGCTGTGATCACCGGACAGGCCCACGTGTACCTCAACCCGGGCGGGTTGTGGGAGTGGGACGCGGCTGCGCCGGCGGCAGTTGCCGAAGCGGCCGGCTGCGACGTACGCGATGTGTATGGCAACCGGCTCACGTACAACAACGCGCACCCGTGGGTCGATGGCTTCATCGTGTCCAGGCCCGAGCACACCGACACCATCTTCGACGTGCTTCGCACGGCTTGATCTGCACGGCTTGATCTGCACGGCTTGACCGGCACGGCTTGACCTGCACGGCCTGACGGTCCGGTAAGGTGGCGTCCGTGCGCAAGATCGTTCTGACGTGGTGGTGGCGGTCCTAGGCCGCCGTGACCCGAACGTCGTTCGAACGACTTCCCACGAGCAGCCGACCCGCTGAGGGACTGCTCGTGCTGACGGCGAGCCCTCCCGGGTCCCGAACCCAGGAACTGCGATGAACCCGACCAGCACCAGCGACTACACCACCCGAGGCGGCATCAACGTGCGTTGCCGCACGACGTCGGTCACGGCCCATGACGCCATCGAGGGTCTGATCGACCGCCTTGATCGATCGCGCGGCGTGCTGCTGTCGTCGAGCTACGAGTATCCGGGCCGATATACACGATGGGACCTCGGGTTCGCAGATCCGATGCTGGTGGTCACGTCCACCGACCGGTTGGTGCGCGTCGAGGCACCGGCCAAGCGCGGGGAACTGCTGCTCCCGGCAATTTATGCAGCGTTGGGCGCCCACCCACATGTCGAACACGTCGACGCCGAGCACAATCGCATCGACATCGTCGTGCGGGTCGCCGAAGAGCGTGTTCCGGAAGAGCAGCGCAGCCGACAGCCGTCGGTGTTCTCAGTTGTTCGCTGCCTCTCGGATCTGTTCGCCAGCCCCGACGACGGAGAGTTGGGTCTCTATGGCGCATTCGGATACGACCTCGCGTACCAGTTCGACCCGGTTCCTCTGCGGTCGCCTCGCCCCGACGATCAGCGTGATCTGGTGCTGTATCTGCCGGACGAACTGCTGGTTGTCGACCATCGCAACGAGCGGGCCGAGGTCCGGTTCTATGAGTTCGAGGTCGAAGGTCGATCCACGGCGTCGTTCGCCCGCCAGGGTCCAGAGGTTCCATACGTACCTGACTCCGAAGTCGTGGCTCACTGCGATCATCAGCCCGGCGAATACGCGGAGTTGGTCGAAGAAGCAAAGATCAGCTTCGCCCGCGGTGATTTGTTCGAAGTTGTCCCGGGCCAGCGGTTCACCGAACCCAATCCCCATCAGCCGTCCGAGCTATTCCGTCGCCTACGCGAACGCAACCCCGCACCGTACGGGTTCCTCATCAACCTGGGAGCCGGTGAGTGGCTGGTCGGAGCATCTCCTGAAATGTATGTGCGCGTTGAACCAACCGCCGATTCCCGGTGGAGGGTTGAGACGTGCCCCATCTCCGGCACCATTGCCCGCGGAACCGACCCCATCTCCGACGCCCACCAAATCCTGGCGCTGCTCAACAGTGAGAAGGACGAGTCCGAGCTCACGATGTGTACCGACGTCGACCGCAATGACAAGTCACGGATCTGCATCCCCGGGTCTGTGCGGGTGCTCGGCCGTCGCCAGATCGAGTTGTATTCGCGGCTCATCCATACGGTCGACCATGTCGAGGGAATTCTGCGTCCCGAGTTCGACGCGCTCGATGCGTTCCTCAGTCACACGTGGGCAGTCACGGTGACCGGCGCCCCAAAACTGTGGGCGATGCGCTGGATAGAACAGCACGAGCGCACCGAACGCGCCTGGTACGGCGGGGCAATCGGCATGGTTGGCTTCGACGGCAAGCTCAATACCGGCCTCACGCTTCGCACCATTCGCCTGAAGGACGGTGCTGCGCAGGTCCGCGTCGGAGCAACACTTCTGTTCGATTCCGACGCTGCGGCCGAAGAGGCAGAGACCGAGCTGAAGGCCAGTGCGTTCCTCGACGCAATTCGTTCGCCGCATCCGGCCGGCAAGGTTCCGTTGAAGGGCGATCAGCCTGACGGGCAGACCCCTCCGCTGGTCAGCTCTGCTGCAGAGGTAAGCACCAGGCGGGTGCTGTTCGTCGACCATGAGGATTCGTTCGTGCACACCCTGGCCGGCTACTTCAGGGCAGCCGGTGCCGACGTCACGACACTTCGATGGGGTTTTGATGCAGCCGAACTCGACGCCATCGCTCCCGATCTCGTGGTGCTATCACCCGGCCCGGGACGACCGGCCGACTTTCGCATTTCCGAAACAATCGCGTTGGCGCTGGACCGGCACATCGCCGTGTTTGGGGTGTGTCTTGGCTTGCAGGCGTTGGTCGAACACTTCGGCGGCACATTGGGTCAGCTGGACATTCCGGTACATGGCAAGCCGTCTGCGGTTGCCGTCGAAGCCGCTGGCCGGTTCGCGCTGTTCGACCGGGTCGGCCCATCGTTCGAAGCTGGCCGCTATCACTCGCTGTATGCGATCGAAGACAGGCTGCCTGGCGACCTCATGGTCAGCGCACATAGCATCGACGGAATCGTGATGGGGATCGAGCACCGCTCGCTGCCGATTGCTGCAGTGCAGTTCCACCCCGAGTCGATCATGACTCTCGGGCGGGGTTCCGGTCAGCGGCTGGTGAGCAACGTGGTGGCTCGCCTCCGCTGAAGCCGATTCAGGCGAGGGGGATGAGGTCAGCCTGGATGGGGCTGAACGACGGCTCTCGCTTCTCCACGAAGCTCGTGACGCCTTCAACGAAGTCTGACTTCTTCAGCGAGCGGTTCATGAGGTCGAATGCTTCGTCGATGGCCTGGGGCAGGTCCATCTCCCAGGCGCGGACCACCTGGCGCTTCATGACGGCCATCGAGGTCGGTGAGCAGTTTGTCGCAAGGTCCCGCGCGTAAGCCTGGGTTGCAGCGACCAATTCGTCGGCCGGCAGCACGCGATTCACGAGGCCCATCTGCAATGCTTCCTCGGCAAGCACAACGCGCGACGACATCAGCAGGTCAAGCGCGTTGGCCTGGCCGACGATGCGGGGAAGTGTCCACGCGCATCCGTACTCCGCAATCAGGCCGCGGCGGGCGAACGCCACGGTGAACTTCGCGCCTGCCGCGGCGAACCGCATGTCGAGCATCAACGCCTGAACCAGGCCGACTCCGGCGCATGCCCCGTTGATTGCTCCGACGAGCGGTTTGGTGTGCCGAGACGGGTAGACCAGCGGCTGTCGGGTCCGCTGGACTTCACCTGCGCCACCGATCCCTCCCGAGGCCCCGCTGGCACCGGCCGACAGCATCTTCATGTCGGCGCCAGGGCAGAACGACCTGCCAGCGCCGGTGACCACGATGGCCTTGACCGCGTCGTCGGCCTCGCACTGCTCAAGACGGTCGTAGTACGCCTGTTCCAGGGGGCCGGTCCATCCATTGTTGGCTTCGGGGCGGTTGAAGGTAAGTGTGGCGACGCCGCGGTCGACAACAAGGAGCACGAGATCGGTCATGGCTCGCATGCTGGCACGTCGGGTGGATACGGTCGCAAATCGTGGGCGAAATCATGCCGAGCGTGAGTTCGTCCACGAGGTGGCCCGACGGATTGTTACGGTGGTCCCCATGGGAGTACTTTCCTGGATCGTCATGGGCCTGATCGCTGGCTCGCTTGCACAACGCGTCACCGGGTACGAGAAGGAAGGGTGCCTTCGCACCATCCTGCTCGGCGTCCTTGGCGGCGTCGTCGGCGGGTTGCTGTCAACCGTCTTGTTCGACGGCGAGAAGATCACTGAATTCGGCGTCCGCGGCCTCGTGCTTGCGTTCCTCGGAGCGGTGCTGATCTGCCTGGTGGCAGGCGGAATCTTCGGCAAGCGACGGCGATAGTTGCAGCGCTGACCGCTGCAGGGGCTGTCAGGCCTTTGTGGGCGCTTGATCCGGACCGTGGTCCACATACACGCGGCCAGCACCGAGTTCATATGCAAGCTTACGGGCACGCTGGGCTCGCCGCAGGATCATCGCAACAGGCTCGTCCCGCTGTGCGATGGCTATCCCCATGCTTGCCGCAAGCTGAACCTGGCCGCCGATCGACGGGAGCGGCTCCTGGATCTTGACGATGAACCGCTTGGCAGCGTTTTCGACATCACCGGGAAAGAACCAGCCGACGCCCAACACGGCAAAGTCTTCGTCGCCGATGCGGGCAGCGGTGTCTGCTTGGCGAATCGTTCCCTCGAGGCGCTTGGAGATGACGAACAGTTGATCATCGCCGGTCTTCGGGCCGATCTGGCGGCGCAGGTCGCCGTATCCGTGCAGGTTCGCAAGCATCACAGCCACTGACACACCGTCTGTCTGCATACGGTTCATCGCAAGGCGGATACGTTCCTGAAAGAGCGCTCGGTTGGCGAGGCCCGTGACAGCGTCCATTGCCGGCAACTGGTCGACGATGTTCTCGAACTCTGTTGGCTCCAGCACGCCGTCGCTGACTGCGGCAATGCTTTCCACCTGACCAGAAGGACCGACAAGACCGACATAGAGCGCTTCGCCGGGTTGCTCCGGGAGTTGCGTACCGTCGTACTCGGCGGGAGCTGTGTCCGACCAGGTCAACTCCGCAGTGTTGAACGTGTCAGCGTGCTCGTAGGTGCGAAGGGTTGTCGGCACCGCCATGTCCACGTCGGACGAGTCAAGTGGGGTGTCGAACGTCCACGCGATGGGCTGGCCCGTGTGGTCAGGGGCGGACTCGTAGCGAGCGGGAGGTTGTGCGTGAACCGATGTGCCGTACACGTCGGTCTCATAGCCCGAGGTGGCCGGGGTGGCCGGGGTGGCCGGGGTGGCCGGGTAGGCCGAGGTGGTTGAGGGGTGGATCGAGGCGTCGACCGAGCCGGGTGCGCTGCGCGTGGGTGTCCAGACGCCGTCTGCGATGACAGCGGGTCTGATTTCGTTGAGGTACTGGGTCTGCGACGGGGAGGGCAATGCACCCAACGACGGGCGGACTGTTTGCTCGGTCGAAGCCGGCAATGGCGGTGTGTCGGCGAGCGGAGCGGATTCTTCGGAGCCATAGACGATCCGCTGGTTGCGATCGTCCATCACCACGTACTTGGCAGTCGACTCGACGATGGTGGTGCGCCTGTTGACTTCGCCGCGAGAACGAACCTCGTCGGTGATGTCGGCGAGCACCACGAGGTACCCGGCGATGGAACCGTTGTCGTTGAAACGTGGTGCCGATGCACCGTCGATCCACCGGGCCGAATCGTTCAGTCCACCGACGCGGAACTGCTGACGCCAACCGGTCTGCCGCTTGTGCGCCTGTGCTGCAACGGTCTTGATGCTGTCCCGATCTCGCTCGTCTGCCATCTTCAACCATCCGAGGCCTTTCGCCTCGTCGGCGGACTGCCCGGTGAGCGCCACCCATGACGGGTTGATCCACGTGCATCGACCGCGCTCGTCGAGCGTGAACAGGACCAGCGGGGACTTTGCGCCGAGTTCCTTGGTCTTCTCGTCGTCGAAGGCCAGCGCTGCTTCGAACGCCTGCCGGGTCGGCATATGGCGCGCAGTGATCATGACGCCTTCGATCTGCCCCTCGGTGGTGAGGAGGTTGAACCCGACCATCAGGGGCAGCGAACCGGCGCCGCTGCGGTGCGGGAAGCGCAGCTCGGCTTCGCCGAGGACAATTCCTCCCAGTATCTGGGTGAGGGCTCCTTCGAGAGGTGCGCCATGGGCCGGATGGACCAGGCTGGAGACAGCCGCGCCGACGATCTGGACGGGATCATGGCCGAGCAGCGACGATGCCGTTGGGCTTGCATAGACGATGCGACGGTCCTGGCCGACCAGCACCGTCATCTCAGCGGTAGCGCCCAGCAACTCGGTGACGTGCACGGCTGCGGCCGACGTACTCGAGTTCATAGCGTGTTCACCCGAGCCGCCGGAAGGGGTCCCTGGTACACGCCGTGGGCTGGGGTCGATCACGGCTGGCACGGATGGTTCTTCGACCAAACCTCGTCGAACCTGAAGGGGGAGTTTGTTCCATCACTGCCAGCTCTGCATACGGCCACCGCATGCGTGCTGAGCATCGTACGATCCCGAGATGCGTATCGCGATGATCGGTCTGGGAAAGATGGGCGCCAACATGACTGAGCGGCTGCTCACTGGTGGACACGAGGTGGTTGCGTTCGACCGGTCGCCCGAAGCGGTGGCTGCATCGGCCGCGAAGGGTGCCATCGGTGCTGCGTCGCTCGACGAGATGGTGGCTGCGTCGGGTGAGGTGGGGCAGCGAGTGGTGTGGATCATGGTGCCGGCAGGTGCGCCGACGCAGTCCACGGTCGACGCGCTGGGTGGAATGCTCGGTGCCGGCGACATCGTCATCGACGGCGGCAACTCGAAGTACCTCGATACACAGGTTCGCGCAGCGCAGTTGGCAGAGCACGGCATCACAATGCTCGACAGCGGCACATCGGGCGGTGTGTGGGGGTTGGCCAACGGTTATTGCCTGATGATCGGTGGTCCCGGCGACGCGTACCGCCGTTGCGAACCGGTCTTCAAGACCCTTGCACCGTCAACGGGCGGGCTGATTCATGTTGACGAGGCCCACGGGTCGGGGCATTTTGTGAAGATGGTCCACAACGGCATCGAGTACGCCATGATGCAGTCCTACGCCGAGGGCTTCGAGATCATCGAGAAGAGCCCCTTCAACGTCGACCAGGCGGCGTTGGCCGAGGCGTGGATGCACGGCTCGGTGGTGCGGTCCTGGCTGCTCGAACTGCTGGCCGAGTATCTGGCGAAGGACCCCGAGTTGGCTGGTCTCAAGGCCTATGTCGAAGACTCCGGCGAAGGTCGGTGGACGGTCGACGCAGCAGTACAGTTCGGTGCGCCAGCTCCCGTGATCGCGGCGTCGTTGTTCGCCCGCTTCGCGTCTCGCGACGACAATGCGTACGGTTTGCGGATGCTGTCGGCCATGCGCAACTCCTTCGGCGGCCACGCGGTCAAGCAAGGCTGAAGCAAAGCGGAAGCAAGGCTGATAAAGGCCGACCCGGGCCGACCCAAGGGCTGCAGGTCGGGAACCCGATGGCCTCAGGGGAAGGCCGCATCCTGGCTCACGGCTGCACCATCCCCGAGTAGGGCGTCCACAGCATGACCGGGTGTGCCGCGCAGGCTGCTGCAAACGCCCAAACCTGCTGGAGACGCCCACATGCATGAACACCGTCGGGTTTCCACGCTGTGCTGACCAGTCTGAAGCCCCTGGTTCTCGGGCGTTCAGTCAATCGGATCCTCGATCCCCAAACGAACGGTCCACTCGTTTTCGTTCCCGTTGATGGTCCGGCCCGCGATGGTCCAACTGGTGCCAAGCGGTGGAGTAATTGCCAGGTGATGGAGCAACTCGCTCACCACTTCGTCGGTCCGGTGAAGCACTCGGTTGGCTGGAAAACGAAACACGTTGAACCCGACCAAACGGTTCTGGCGAATGGCGTCTGCGTACGCACGGTGCTCCTCGAGGTGTTCCCCGCCGTCGACTTCGCACAGAGCTTGTCCTGCGGCGATCAGCTGGTCTGGATAGTACGTATGTTTTTCGCGAGGCGAGACTTGAACAGTGAGGGTCGGCTGCGTAATCACCTCGATGCCATGGGACTCCAACCCTTGAAGCAGCACGGTCTCGGGGAGCGACCCCGTAGGACGAGAGTCCGGTCGGCGTTTGGCAAGCACGCGCAACACTGCACCTGCACCGCGGTGGTGTGGCTGCTCGGACGTCAAGCGGATGAGGTCAAGCAAGACGTCGGTCCGCCATTGAGCCGGGCGGCGTTGGTCTGGCCCCCTCAACGCGGATTCGACGATTCGCCGAAGTTCCACCATGGACACGATTGCCGCAAGGTCGAGGACGGTCTGTGCCCGCGTCGTACACGGCATCCCTTCCACAACGGTTGACTCCGGAAGTTGTCGTCGGCGAGAAATCACCACGGTCGCGTTGCCGACCACTCCACAGCTTCGACGTGCGGAAATCTGAATAGTGCTCGGTCGGGGACCGGTTGAGTCAAATCGATGCAACGCGGCGGCAGAGTGATGGCTGAGCACCGCACCGGGCCCGCACGCGCCAAGGTGCGCCTGTGCGCGCAGACAATCAATCCGCGCAGCGGAAGGATGCACTGGTTGAGGTCTGTCGTCGACCGGGGAATTCAGGAGGTAGATACCTCGATGAATTCGTTCGAGTCGGCCCGAGCCGAGCATCGCATCGATTCGTCCGCGGCTTACCCCTGCTTCCCGCAGTTCAGATCGCCGAATCGCGAATTCACTTTCTGACATACATCAGAGTATTTCATGTCTTATGGTGATTGGGTTCAACTCGGCGGGCGTGCACAGCAGGAATGGGTGTCCAGCGCAGGCTGCTGGAGGCGCCCAAAGCTGCTGTGCACGCCCATTGCGACGGGGAGCGTCAGTGGTCGGATTGGGTGTCGGCGGTTGGGGTGGAGCCGGCGATGTCCTTGGCCCAGCGGTAGTCAGCCTTGCCCGAGGGCGAGCGCTGGATCTTCGGGACGCGGATGATCGACTTGGGCAGCTTGTAGCGGGCGATGTGCTGGCCGGCCACGCCAAGCAGGTCGTCGTCGGACGGGTCACTACCCATGCTGACCTGCACGATGGCGACGACCTCGTTGCCCCAACGCTCGCTGGGTCGGGGGGCTACCGTGACGTCGTAGACGTCGGGGTGATGCATGAGGGCAGCTTCGACCTCTTCGGCGAAGATCTTCTCGCCGCCCGAGTTGATGGTCACCGAATCACGGCCGTGCAGTTCGATGATGGCACCGCCCATCGACGCTTCGGTCCCCTGCAGCAGGCGAGCCCGATCTCCCGGCACCGAATACCGCACACCTGCCACGGTGGGAAACGTGCGGTGGGTCTTCTCTGCATCGCCAAGATACCCGAGAGCCAACCGGCCAGCCTTTGCCAGCCACCCGATTCCTTCGTGCCCTGGTTCCAGCGGGCCGGACAGATCTTCGGCCAGCACATAATTACCAGGTGTGCATATGAACGTGCCGGTGGTGGCCTGTTGGCCGGATGCCTTAGTCGAAACCTGGCCTATCTGGCCGCCAGCCTCTGAAGAGCCGACTCCATCAAGGATGAGCGCGTGCGGCAAGGCGTCCATCAGGCGGTTCTTCAGTGGGGCACTGAGCGCAGCGCCCCCGGACAGCACGAACGTCAGCTTCGACAGGTCATACGGTGTCCCTGCAGCTGCTGCCCCCTCGATCTCGTCGATCAGTGGCCGACCGAACGCGTCGCCCACGATTTGGAGGAACTGCACGCCGTGCTCTTCGCAACGCTGCAAGAGATCAGCCGGGTCGAGGCGATCAACCACGTTTTGGATGACCACAGGGCCGCCTGTGTGCCACGACCGGAACGCGATCCATTGGCCGGCGCCGTGCATGAACGGAGCAGCCGGGAGGATGACAAGGCGTGCCGATCCGCTTGCGTTCGCGACGATCTCCTCGATGGTGTCGAAGCTTGTGTGCGGCCCTGTCGCGGGATGCATGCCCATGGCGACATTCGCGATATCGGTCTGGCGCCACATGACACCTTTCGGCATCCCCGTGGTGCCGCCGGTGTAGAGGATGTAGAGGTCGTCGGGGGCCCAGTCGCCGCCCATCACCTGCACCTCCGGCCGGCCGGGTGACGCCGAAGCCAGCGCGTCCTCGTAGTCGACTGCGCCGGGCAGCAGCGCGTTGCCGGAATCGTCCGCGACCTGGATGAGGATCTGCAGGTTGGGCAGGTTGCTGCGGATCTCAGCAAGGGTGGGGGCGAAGCGAGCGTGGTAGACGATTGCGCGGCAGTGCGAATCGGTCAGCAGATACAGCAGTTCTTCCGCGACATACCGGTAGTTCACGTTGAACGGGGCCACGCGTGCCTTGTATGCGCCCAGCATGCATTCGAGGTACTCGTTGCCGTTGAGCAGATAGATGCCGAGGTGGTCCTGCCCTGATTCGTGTCCGTCGAGGTACTCGCGTTCCACCGGCACCTGCACGCCACGTGACAACAGGTAATTGGCCAGCCGCCGGGTGCGGTCGGTGGTCTCGCCCCAGGTCCACGTCTTTCCCCGCCAGATGATGCACGGAGCATCGGGGTCGGCTGCGGCGATTGCCTCGTGAACGGCGGCTGAGTTGAAATCGGACATCACGGTCAGTCTCGCGTCGTCGCGCCGACCGACCCAACCGGCGGCGACCAACACCACCCAACGGCGCGACCAAGCGAAGTCATCAGCACGTGGTGCCGATGCAGAGCTGACTCGTGATCGAATGGAGTCGTGCATCGATCCCGCGTCTCCGTTCCGATGTTGCGGCTGTTCGCAGGCGTCATGTTGCTGGCCGTGTGGATTGTTCCGGGCCTCCGGGCGTCTGCCCAGTCGTCCAGCGGCGGGGAACGCCTCGAACGGATGACGGTGCTCGCCGAGGTGCAGCCGAACGGGGACCTGCTCGTCAGCGAGCGCATCGTGTGGAACTTCGGTTCGAATTCCAAGCGGGGCATCTTCCGCTACATCCCCGAGCGGTTCCCGGTCGACAACAAGCTGGTCGATGTGCCCGACCCGACCCGTTCGTGGACACGGGTCACCACGATCGATTGGCTGCGCGTGACCTCGCCCAGCGGCGCGCCGGTCGACACCACCATCTCCACGGAAGGAAACAATTCCGTGATGCGGATCGGCAACCCGCAGATCTACATCTCCGGCCGCCACACCTACGACATCAGCTATCGCGTCGAACGTGCGGTTGTCGACGGTCTCCTGCAGTTCGTTGCCGTCGGCGAAGGATGGACCGTCCCGGTCGACGATGTCTCCATCACCGTCAAGGCCCCGGTCCGGGCAGGCGCCGAACCGGTCTGCATTCGCGGCAGTTCCGGCGCAACATGCCAAGCCACTCGCACCGCTGACGGTGTTGCCGTGCGAACCAGCGGGGTCGGCATCGAGGTCGAGATCCCCGTTGACGACACAATCAAGTGGCGATCGCCAAAACTGGAGACCCCGCACACGGTGGCTGACGGGTTCACCGCGACGGGAGCACCTGGCGCTGTTGGCGCGCTCGCACTGATCGGCGCCATCGCAGGTGCCGTGGCCACCGGGCGCAAAGGACGGGACCGGGTGTTCGCCAGCGGGGGAGCGCTCGGCCAACCCGGAGATCAGGAGCGCCCGCGAAAGCTGCGTGAGCGGATTGCATCGCCGGTCGAGTTCGAGCCGCCAGAAGGGATCAGGCCCGGCTTGGTGCAACCAGCTCGTTCCGGTGAATCGTCTCAGCAGGGCATCAGTGCAACGGTGGTCGATCTTGCCGCGCGCGGCGTGCTGCAGATCGAACCGATCGGGGACGACGGCAAGGATTATCGCCTCACCTTCACCGGCAAGCAGCCGGTGAAGAGCAGTCAGCAGATCACCGCGAACGAACAGAACCTGCTCGATGTCCTCTTCACCGGAACGTCTGGCAGCGTGACGCTCGACGAGTTGTCCGGTCGGACGCAACTGGCGTCGCAGATGGCGACGGTGCGCGGCCTGTTGCTGCACGAAGCGGTTGAGCATGGGTGGTGGGTCGCCAATCCAGTCCATGTGCGTGCACGGTGGCGGGCGGCAGGTCTGGTGCTGCTGGCGGCCGGGGTAGGGCTGACGTTCTTCCTGGCGGGCGCATCGCGCTTCGGCCTGCTCGGCGTTGCAGTTGGCGTCTTCGGCCTCGGCGTACTCGCCGCTGCGCAGACGATGCCGGTTCGCACGGCCACCGGAAGCCGTATCGAAGCCCGGCTGCGTGGGTTCGAGCTGCTGTTCGACGCAGGCGAAGGCGACCGGCTGAAGCTCGCAGAACGCCAGAACCTGTTCGCCGAGTATCTGCCGTATGCGATGGCGTTCGGCAACGTCGACAAGTGGGTGAAAACGTTCGAGAAGATGGGCGTGCAACCAACGGTGCCGTATTTCGGGCCGATGGGCGGATACGGACCGGGGTTCTACCCAATGGGCTGGGGGACGGGCGGCTCGCTGCAGGGTGCACTCGACGGGTTCGACCGGTCACTCAATCAGTCGATCGCCGCTGGCGCAGCGGCCGAAGCCGCACGACAAGCAGCAGCTCGGTCTTCCAGCAGTTCGGGTGGTTTCAGCGGTGGCAGTTTCGGCGGTGGCGGATCGTCGGGCGGCGGCGGCGGAGGTTCCTGGTAAGTGCGCCGACTGTCACGGCCAGAACCGAGCAGGAACCGGCCGGATCAGTTTTCGAGCGTCAACACCTGATCGGCCAGCAGTTCGAGTTCGGCGGTGAAGTCCACGGGTTCGACAGCGGGAATGAGCACGAACTTCGAGTAACCCGTGTCGATGAACGCGTTGATATGTGCACGGACGGCCGCCATGCCAACGGGGAAGAGCGCTGCCGGATCGGTGATGTCTGGGCGACGGGCCTTGAATCGATCGATGACGGGTCCGGCCAACTCGCCACTCGACGCGTACGGGATGAGGACGCCGAAGTGTTCAGGGTCGATCTCGCGTCCGGCCTCGGTTGCGGCGGCGCGCACCTGATCTGCCAGGTCACCTGATTCGGCTGGAGTGATGAAGCTCGGCAGCCAGCCGTCTGCCATACGGCCCACCCGGCGCAGCTCGGATGGGGCGAACCCGCCAAGCCACACTTCAGGTGGCGACTGCTTCGGTCTTGGCCGCACCGTGACGTTGTCGAACGTGAAGAACCGTCCCTCGTGGCTGACGGAGTCCTCGGTCCACAAGCGGCGGATGAGCCCCAGCGATTCGTTGAACATCGGTGCCCGGTCTTCTCGTTTCACTGCAAATGCGGCATGTTCCCGCGGGTCTGCGACCCCCAACCCGAATGCCGGGAGCAGGCGACCGCCGGACAGCACGTCGAGCGAGGCCAATTCCTTGGCGACAAGCACCGGGTTGCGGCCGGGCAGCACCATCACGCTCATGCCGAACTTCAGCTTCTGCGTGCGGCCCGCAGCGAACGCCATTGCCACCACCGGGTCAGGAGCGTTGCCGGTGAGTCGTTCGGAGAACCATACCGAGTCGAACCGGAGGCGTTCCAGGTCATCGATGAACGTGGCGTACCGCTGACCGTCGCCGTGCATGCCAGCGGTGCCAAGGCCGTAGCCGATGCGGACCTTCATGCGAGCAGGTCTCTGACCCGGTCCTTCGGCCGCCCGATGATGGCTACTGATCCTTTGACGACAACGGGGCGCTGCATGAGCCGCGGGGTTTTCATAAGCACGCTGACGATCTGGTCGGCCGTTGCGACATCGTCATCGGTGAGACCCATCTTTGCGAACACCGCGTCGCGCCGGACGAGGGTGGTGATGGGATCTTCGAGGTGATCGACGATCCACCGCAGGGTGGGCTCGTCGGGCGGGGTCTTGCTGTAGTTGACAACGGTTGCGCCAGCTCCTAGCTCTTCGGCAATGCTCACGGCATTGGTGGAAGAGTTTCAATTCGGGTTGTGAAAGACGATCGGTGTGTCGGAGAGTTGCTTCATCGGGACCACGGTAGCTTCCAGTTGTTGTTGCCTCCTGATCGGCCGATAGGTTCATGCGGTGGCTGTTGATTACCCGACCGATACGAACCTGACCCATACCGATACGGATCCGACGCGCATGTTTCGGCTGGACGGCAAGGTCGTGATCCTCACCGGTGCATCGTCTGGCCTCGGCCTTCGCTTCGCAGAGGTGCTGCACGGTGCCGGTGCAACCGTTGTGCTGGCCGCCAGACGCCTTGATCGGCTCCAGGAATTGGCAGCGAGACTGCCCGGATCGGTTGCGGCGCAGACTGATCTTGCTGTGCCAGAGGATTGCGAAGCGCTGGCCACCGTTGCACTCGACCGGTTCGGACGCATCGACGTGCTGGTGAACAACGCCGGGCTGGCAAATCAGCATCCTCCTGAATCGGAGCCGATCGAATCGTGGCGGCAGGTGATGAGCGTCAACCTCGACGGGTTGTTCCAGCTGACGCAGCACTGCGCGACGAAGTGGATGCTGCAACACGGCGGGGTGGTGGTCAACGTTGCGTCGATGCTGGGCCACGTCAGCTCGGGCCGGATGCAACAGGCCAGCTACGCAGCGTCAAAGGGTGCGGTGGTGAACCTCACGCGCGAGCTCGCCGTGCTGTGGGCCAGGCGGGGCGTGCGCGTCAACGCGCTGTGCCCCGGCTTCTTCCAGACGGAACTTACTGATGAGTTGTTCGACTCCGACGGAGGCCAGAAGTACCTGTTGCAACGCACGCCGATGGGGCGAAACGGACAACGAGACGAACTCGACGGGGCGTTGCTGTTCCTGTGCTCCGACGCGTCCAGGTTCGTCACCGGGCAGTCGCTGATCGTCGATGGGGGCTGGTCGGCGCAGTGACGAACGAGGAAAGTGCCGGTATTGCCACGCTTCACCTGTTCACCGTTCCTCCGAAGCGGATCCCGCAGGCGTTGCTGCACATGGCAGCCGATGCGCGTCGGGTTCGATCGGCGTCGGGGCTGCGGTTCGTCAAGCTGTTGGGTACAAGCAGCGGCACCACCTTTTTGCCACAGGACGCAGATCTTGGCGTGTGGGGCCTCTTCACCGTGTGGGACGACCAGCCGGCAGCTGACCGATTCGATGCTGACCATGGCGTCGTACGCGGCTGGAGGAAGTTGGCGACCGGAGAAGCCCGGTGCGTCCTGCAACCGATCCGGTGGAAAGGGGTCTGGTCCGGCTCTCACCCGTTCGGCGCCGATTCCACGCACCAGCCCGCCGCAGCCACCACGGGCCCGATCGCCGTCCTGACCCGTGCCCGCATCCGCCCGCTCAAGCTTGTGGCTTTCCTCCGGGCGGTGCCGCCGGTGGCCGCTGATGTGCAGACCGTTGCCGGGTCGCTGCTGCGCCTTGGGATCGGCGAGGCCCCCATTGGATTGCAGGCCACGTTTTCGGTCTGGGAGGACACCGCAGCGCTCGATCAGTTCGCGTACAGGCGCACCGCTCACCGTGAGGTTGTGCGTCAGACAGCGGCTCAGCGTTGGTATTCCGAGGAGATGTTCGCCCGATTCGCGGTCAAGTCCGCCACCGGTGCAGTCAGGGGTGCCAGCATGGAACCGATTCAGCGCCTGGTCGCTGACCCTCGGTCCGGATGATTTGCTACCCGGTCCGCCGCTGAATTGCCGTCGTACACGCTGAAAGAGTTGCTCATGCCACATCTCATGGAACCGATGGGTGATCCCGTCCATCTCCGAGCCCTTTCGTTCTTCGCTGCTGCGTTCGGCATCCTGGCCCAGATCGGGTACGTGTTCACCGACGACCGACCTCGTGTCTGGGCCACCGTGCTGGCCGTGCTCGCGTTCTTCGCATGCGCTGCGTTCCACGCCGCGTCCGAATCGTTTCTTGCCTTGCTGACGCTGCTCCTGGCCGGAGTGGTTCTGGGTTACGTCGCAGAGTTCATGGGGGACCGGCTGGGCTTTCCGTTCGGTTCGTACGACTATGCGGCGGGTACCTGGATGAAGTTGGGCGGCGTTCCGGTGGTGGTTCCGCTTGCGTGGGCCATGCTCGGATGGCCTGCGTTCGTGGCCGGCCGGATGATCGGCAAGCCCCTGCTCGGCGCGCCCATCCTCGCAGCGTGGGACCTGTTCCTCGATCCGCAGATGGTGAAGGACGGACGGTGGACCTGGGCCAAGAGCGCATGGCCCACCATCAACGGTGTTCCATTGTCCAACCTGTTCGGCTGGTTGGCCGTCGGCGCGCTGATGATGTTCCTCTTCGACCGCGGTGTGAACCACGTCATCGATTTCGAAGGCATACCGCTGGTGGTACTCGGGTGGACCTGGGCGTCTTCGCTCATCGGCCACTTGCTGTTCTTCGGCCTGCGCGGGAGTGCAGTGGTTGGAGGCCTCGCGATGTCGGCCGCCTTGACCCCTGTCGTGTTGGCATTCGTCGGCTCACCGAAGCGCAGCCGGGGCCATGCACCCAATCCGCCCGCAAGCCGTGAACGCGGTCGCTGACCGCATCGGGCTCACCGGCACCGTCACCGGCTCGGCACTCGCGTCGATCCTCAGCGCGCATGCGTTGCTCAACACAGTCCTCTTGAGACGTGCCGACATCCGGTCGCTCGATGTCCCACCGAACCGGCCCATCAGCGTCTTGATCCCGGCGCGTGACGAGGCGCACCGAATCGGGCCGACCATCAGGTCCGTCCTTGCCTGTGATGGGATCGGCGACCTGGAGGTCATCGTCCTTGACGACCACTCGTCGGACGCCACCCGTGAGGTCGTATTGGCGGCCTCAGCCTCGGACCGACGTCTGCGGCTCGTGTCCGGTGACGAGCTGCCCGACGGGTGGCTGGGAAAGCCGTTCGCGTGCGACCAGCTGGGGAGGTTGGCTCGTGGTGATGTGCTGGTCTTCGTCGACGCAGACGTGGAACTGGAACCCTCGGCACTTCGGGCAACGGTCGCGTTGCTGGATCAGCACGACCTGCAACTGGTCTCGCCGTACCCTCGGCAGATCACGCGAACCGCTGCAGAACGGTTGCTGCAACCGCTGCTGCAATGGCTGTGGCTGACCTTCCTGCCTCTGCGCATCGCCGAGCGTCCGCGACCGGTTTCGATGGCGGCGGCGAATGGTCAATTGCTAGCCGTCGACGCTGCGGCCTGGCGCAGCGTGGGCGGGCATGGAAGCGTGCGATCTGATGTGATCGAAGACGTTGCGCTGGCGATGGCGTTCAAACGCAGTGGGTTCAGGGCCGTTGTTGCCGAAGGGTCTGCGATCGCCTCGTGTCGCATGTACACCGGGTGGTCCGAGGTCCGCGATGGGTACTCCAAGAGCCTGTGGGCGGCGTTGCCGAACCGTGCCGGGGCCGCAGGTGTCGGGGTGTTGCTGACCCTCGCATACTTGGTGCCCGTAGCTGGGGTGATCGGTGGAACACTGACGGGCCGATCCCACCTCGCGGCGGCAGGACTGGTCGGCTACTTGGCTGGTGTCGTTGGGCGGTTGATAAGCGCGCAGATGACAGGCGGGCGTCGCCTCGACGCGTTTGCTCACCCGCTTTCGGTCCTTGCGCTGATCGCGCTCGGGGTCAGAAGCAACCGGTTGGCCCGTCTTGGCGGTCTCACATGGAAGGGGCGTCGCATCGATGTCCGGTGACGTCGTCGTTGTCGGTGCAGGTGTTGGTGGCCTCGCCGTCGCGGCGCGGCTTGCCGCACGTGGCCGACGTGTCACGGTGTGCGAGCAGGCGGACACGGTCGGCGGGAAGCTGGGCGTGTTCCGGCGCGACGGGTTCACGTTCGACACCGGACCATCGTTGCTGACGCTGCCGTCCGTCTGGTTCGAGACACTTCGCGCCACCGGGCTGTCCGATGTCGAAGCCCGCTGCGCGGTTGCTCTGCGCCGGCTCGACCCCATTGCCCGGTATCGGTTCGCGGACGGCACCTGGTGGGACCATCCTACCGACGAGACGGACCTGATCGCTGCGTGCGATGTGCTCGCTGCGGGTTCCGGTGACTCGATGCAGCGGCTGCTGCGGCGTGCCGAGGCAATGTGGAACGCGAGCCGCGGACCGTTCCTGGAGAGCCCGCTCGACGGAGCCCGCACGCTGCTGCGCCAGACCGCGCGCCTGGCCGACCTGCGCACCATTGCACCGGGCAGGACGCTGCGAAGCCTGGGCCGATCCCACTTCAAGGACCCGCGTCTGCTGCAGTTCGTCGATCGGTACGCGACGTACAGCGGCTCTGACCCGCGGCGCGCCCCGGCGGTGCTTGCATCGATCCTGTGGGCCGAGCGCTCGGAGGGCGCGTGGTATGTGGACGGAGGGTTGCGGCGCCTGGCTGAAGTGCTGGCGGCGCGGTGTGTCAGTCTTGGTGTCGATCTCCGTCTTGCGGCCGACGTGGTATCCATTCGGTCAGCGGGCGGCGCGGTCAGCGGCATCGAACTTCTTTCCGGTGATCATCTCCGCGCAGACGTTGTGATTGCCAACGCAGATGCGGCCCACACGTATCGCGACCTTGTCGGTCACCCCGCAGGCATGAAAGGTCTGCGAGCGGTCGAACGATCCGAGCCGTCGTTGTCAGGATTCGTGCTGTGTCTGGCCGTGGACCGTTCGCTGCCCGGAGCGGAGAAACTGCCGAAACTTGCGCATCACACGGTGCTGTTTCCCGCGTTGTACGACGCCGAGTTCGATGCGTTGTTCGACCACCCGCAACGGGTCGTCGAAGACCCCGCCGTGTACCTGTCGATTCCGTCCGATCAAGCCGTCGCACCGCCAGGCTGCGAGGCATGGTTCGTGCTTGTGAACGCGCCGCGCCACGATCCTGTCGGCGTACTGGGAATCGACTGGACCAAACCTGGGTTCGCTGAAGCCGAGGCCGATCGGGTGCTGGCAGTCATGGCACGGCGAGGTGTCGATGTCCGTCCGTTCGTCCGCTTCCGTGAAGTCCGGTCGCCTGCTGATCTCGCCGCGCGCACACGCGCAGAGGGTGGGTCGATCTACGGAACGTCGTCCAACGGGTCTCTCGCAGCGTTCCTCAGACCAGCGAACCGGTCGTCAGTGCGCGGACTGTTCCTCGTCGGCGGGTCGTCGCACCCCGGCGGTGGACTCCCCCTCGTGCAGCTCTCGGCACGGATTGTTGCCGACATGGTCGGTTCTGGCAGGTAGGCGTGCGTGTCGCGCGTGTAACCGTGCCCGCTCACTTCCAGCGGGCGATGTGGCTGACAAGCTGCGCCCAACCTACCGTCGTCACGACCGCAACCACGATGGGCCCCCAGAGCCCGATGAAACCAGCCGAATCGGGCGTGACCCCCATGGCCACCAAGGTGACGGCGATCCCGATGACCCGGGTCGGCCGTTCGCCGACGGTGATGGGGCCGGTGACACGGTCGTTCGCAACGGTTGCCCGAGCCCGTGTGTACTCCAGCAGCATCACGGCACCCATCGCCGCAACGGCTGCCGCTGCCGAACCACCGGCCAGCACAATGGCAGCGAAGAACAGCGACTCCGATACGCGGTCGGCGACGGAATCGAGCACCTGACCTCGGGTGGTTTCTCGGCCGGTGAACCCGGCGACGGCGCCGTCGACACCATCCGTAAGCGCACTGATGATGACGACCATCCCGGCAAAAGCGCACCAGCGCCCTCCGAGCCGGGCAACTGCCGCGGCCAGCGCTGCCATCCAGACTCCGAACAGAGTCAGCACATCCGGATGCACCCCCACTCGGGCAATCGGCGCGGCGATCGCATGCGTGAAGCGGAGGAACAGGCGCAACAGCGGGTTGGCCAGGGGGTCGATGTCAGGGGTGCCGTGCAGCCGCTGCCACATTTCGGCACGCTCCTGCATACCGGACGGGCTGGCGCACTTCGGCCGGGACGCTGTGAGGACAGCAAGGGCAACGAGCCCGCAAGCGGAGAGCCCGAGCGCAAGCCAGGTGGCCAGCGGTGTCACCCGCAGGAGACCACAATCTTGCCGAACTTCGCACCAGCGGCGAACCGTTGATACGCCTCGTTGATACGGGCGAGCGGGAAGACCTCGACGATGGGCACGCTGATGCGACCTGTCGCGATGTGCGGAACCAGCTGTGTCTCCACCCGTCGTGCAGCGTCGGCCTTCTGTTCGAGTGGGCGCGACCGCAGCGTGCTTCCGTGCAGTCGTGCCCGTTTGTTCATCATGGCAAGCAGGTCGATCTCGGCTTTGCCACCGCCGCCCGAAACCCCGATGATGGAGATTCGACCGCCGGTGTTGAGAGACGCGATGTTGGCTGCAAGGTTGGACGCACCGACGAGTTCCAGCACCACGTCGAACGGACCGTAGTCGGTGAACGTTGCGGGATCGACCGCCCGTATTGCACCTGGCGCAAGTGCTTCGACGGCGACGCGCAGGTCTGCGTCGCGGACGGTTCCAACGGCAGTGGCGCCGACAACGGCCGCAATCTGCAGAGCGGCCATCCCCACGCCTCCTGCTGCTCCGTGAATGCACACTCGCTCACCGCTGACGAGCGTGCACTGGGTGATGAGCGCGTCGTGCGCAGTGGTGAACGCTTCTGGGAAGCCGCCGGCGGCCTCCCACGACATGGAGTCTGGGACGGCGATGACCGTACGCTCGTGCACCGTGATGAGTTCGGCGAGCGCCCCGCCGCCCACGACGGCCATCACCCGGTCGCCGACGGCGAACCGCTGGCAGCCCACCCCCGTCGCCACCACTTCGCCGGCCATTTCAAGGCCCGGGATGTGCTGCGGTGATCCGGGTGGGGCAGGGTAGAACCCGGCTATCTGCATCCGGTCTGCGTTGTTGAGACCAGCGGCGCGCACACGCACCAGCAACTCACCGCTACCTGGAACCGGGTCCGGCTCGGCCTTGACGATGAGGGAGCCGTCGGAGATCACCGCTGCGAGCATGACCGCACGATAGCGGTGTCTCGCTCACACACTCTCGCCGGGTTCCGATGCCGTGCCGGCAGAACGCTTCAGCCGAGTGCCTCGGTCGAACGCCTCAGTCGAACGCCTTGAGCAGCTCAGCCGCCATCGGGCAGTCAGCGCGGAGCGCAGCCTGCGACGCATGGACCAGCCCTGATGGAGTGACCACTTGGTCGATGAGGCCGAGTGGCACCACCTCGGTGTCTCGCTCCCACGGCTCGCCGTCCTCGTCAAGTCGCCGCAGGTACGCCTCCCAGAGACGACCGGGCAACACCCTGCCCACCCCTGAGGTAGCCCACACCGGCACCCCTGCCTGGTGCGCGGTGGCCGCTGCGCCAAGCGAGCCGACCGTGGCCACGATGCCCGTGGAACCGAGGCCGACCGACTCCAGCAGGACGAGGTCGGCGTCGGCAGCGGCGGAAGCGATGCCTCGCTCGTCGACGAGCACCGGTTGATGGCCGCTTCGTTCGAGGCGACGGACGAGCGAGCTTCCTTCGTCGAGAGCGTCGCCCACCATCATGGTGACGTCGACGAGCGAGGCATCGCTTCCGCCGCTGCCGACGCCGACCTCGTCCTGCTGGAGTCGGTCGGCCTCGGTTCCACGGGCAT
>JANNBN010000124.1:0-10475 GCA_031385545.1 Acidimicrobiia bacterium
ACCCCACAGTTCGAACGGGTTGCCTTTGGGTGGCAGCAACGGCCCGTTCCGCGGTACGAAGGGAACGACGTGGGAAGGCGGACAGCGCGTGCCGGGAATCGTACGGTGGCCGAACGTGATTGCGCCAGGACTGGTCAGCAACGAACTGGTCACGGTGATGGATCTGTATCCCACACTTGCCGCGGTGTGCGGCGGAAAAGTTCCAGACGATCGCACGATCGACGGCCGGGATGTCTCGGGTCTGTGGAGCGGCGATGCCCCCAAGTCGCCGCACGACGCGTTCTTCTACTACTGGATGAACCAGTTGGAAGCAGTACGTGACGATCGCTGGAAGCTGCACTTCGCGAAGCGAAAGGAGCCGTTCGTTGCGTTGTTCGACCTCCATGCAGACCCGGGCGAGACCACCGATGTCGCCGATCAAAATCCCGCGGTCGTCGCACGTTTGGAAGCATTGGCCGAGATGGCACGGGTGTCGTTGGGCGACGAACGAACCGGCCGGGTGGGCAACGACGTGCGGCCAATCGGCACGGTTGAGAACCCGGTGCCCCTGACCCGGTTCAACCCTGACCATCCGTATTACATCGCCGAGTACGACTTGAGTGACCGAGGTTGAACTGGCGGCACGGAACGCACTACATGATGGTGATCGCCTGTTCGGGGCACGTTGATGCGCAGCGCTCCCGCCGATGATCGCTGCGGGGCGGGGCGGTTGTGTGATCACGACCGTGTCCGACGCTGCACGTACCGGAGAGCCGAAGTTGGAGGTTTACTCAGCAGCCAAGGCTGGTGCCGCGGGCTTCACGAGGTCGCTCGCAAAGTCGGTGGCTCGCTACGAGATCACCGCGAACGCAATCGCGTTGGGCACGATGTGGAGTGATACGTACGCGCTTTGTCGGCACTGTCCTTTCTTGGCCGGAAATGGGTGAAGACCCCGCTTCAGACGACGAATCGGCTGACACGGGGCCTTCGTTTCGGGTTGGGTCCGCGGAGATCGATCGCTTCGGGGTTAACCTTCGCTCAGATTCCATTCGTGCCCGTCCGGTCTTGCGACCTGGCGGGCACGTCGCTTTGTCATCGGGCTCGCTGGGATTGCTCCCTGCGCGCCGTCCAACTCGTCGCTTCCGTCGTCCGCCCAAGGGCGGTGACTTCAAGACGCACGCTCACCGGTCTTTCGACAGCTGAACATGTTGCGGACCTGCACCTAACCTGCCTGCTCGTTTCGACGCCTCAAAGGGTTCGCACCAGAGCCAGAAGCCCTGTTGATTTTCCATTTGTTGCACCGTCGCCTGCGGACCGGCTGACAACGAGCGTGACCGACCTTCACACACGCGTCAAGGGCCATTTCGAACATCCACAGGTTGTCCTCCGTATTTCTTCATCGTCCCCAGAACCGGCACCTGTTGTGCACCTGTTGTGCACCTGTTGTGCACCGGTCCACCGGTCCATGAGTCCTCGACGGCGTTCAGCGCGACAGGTCGGTCCAGCAGGCGACGATCGTGGCCGAGGGGACAACGAACCCAATGTTTCGCATCGTGTATCGCATAGCTACCTCGGCGTACTCGGGCGGATCGCTCGCCACACAGTCGCTCGGCACCACCACGGTGTACCCGTGGTTCATCGCTTCGATGGCGGTCCCGAGAACAGCGATGTTCAGCGAGACCCCAGTGATGATGACCGTGGTAACGCCGGTGTTGCGTAAGTACGGATCGAGACCAGTCGCGTAGAAGCCGGTCAGGCCCCGCTCGCGCCGGAAACAACGTCGGAAGGTAACGGGGCAATTGAGCGTACGTCGTCGAGAGGTTCTGGAGATTTTCTCCTACACTCCCAAAATCGGCGTCCCGGTTCACCGGGTCGCGGGTCGCTGTCCTCAAGGAGTTTGTCGTGGCTTCAACCGGTACCCAGTTACGCATCAACGCGCGAACGAATTCTGTCGTGTTCGATCGATCTCGGACGGCGGTGATCATCGTCGATATGCAGAGCGATTTTTGGGTCTGCTGGATGTCGGACTCCGCGACGTTGGTTGCCGCCTTGTCCTGACGTTGTCCCGTGGCCGATTTCCATGCAATCCGAATGTTGGCCGCGTCACTTCCTCGATCGAGTGAGGCAGTCGTTCGGGACCGGTTGAAGTTCAGGATCGGCCGGATCGTGTGGCTGGCGTTCTCGCGCGACGAATCGATGATGGGGTTCGCTTACCCGAAGGAGGAACGTGCCGCGCTCGTCGCTTCCGCGCCCGCAGTGTTCTTCCTCCCTCGTCCATCTGAGCTGCGCTACAACTGGGCCGAGTCGCGCCTGGACGGACTGGACGACGAAGTCGCCCGTGAGTTGGTCGTCGACGCGTGGGCGATGTGCGTTCCGACAGGTGTCCGTGAAACCTATTTCTCGACCCGGTGAATGTTTCTCGACCCGGTTGAACGCTCAGTTTGGGGACTTGACACATCTGATGTAGGTACGCCTAAGCTACGGGGGTGTTCGCAAACTTCCTGATCGGGCTTCGCGAGGGGCTGGAAGCCGCGCTCGTGGTCGGAATCCTCGTTGCGTATCTGCGCCGGACCGACCGCCAGCACCTCCTCCGTTCGCTGTGGGCGGGTGTGGCCGCTGCGGTTGGGGTCTCGTTGCTGTTCGGGGCGATCCTCACCTACGGACCCCGTGGGCTCAGTTTCAAAGCACAGGAGACCATCGGTGGGGTGCTCTCGCTCCTGGCAGTGGGGGTGGTCACCTGGATGGTGTTCTGGATGGCCAAGACCGCCCGGTTCATGAAGGCGGAGTTGGAAGATCGAATGGACGCTGCGGTTGCCGTCGGAACGTTCAGCGTGTTCCTGCTTGCGGCCCTCGCGGTTGGGCGAGAGGGACTGGAGACGGCACTGTTCCTGTGGGCCGCAGCGCAAGCGACCGGGTCGAGCACCAGCCCACTGCTCGGAGCCGTTATCGGTCTGGCGTTAGCCGTTGCCATCGGGTGGGCCCTCACCCAGACCGCAGTTCGCTTCAGCCTGGCCACGTTCTTCCGCCGATCAGGCGTGCTGCTGGTGATCATCGCGGCGGGTGTGCTGTCCTACGGCATCCACGACCTGCAAGAGGCGGGAATCCTGCCGGGTCTCAACAGCATCGCGTTCGATCTGTCGTCCACCATCCGCCCAGGTACGTGGTTGGCCACGTTGCTCAAGGGCACGTTCAACTTCTCACCCGTCACCACTACCCTCGAGGTCTTCGCATGGCTTTCCTATATCGTCCCGACCATGGTGCTGTTCCTGCGCTGTTCCAAACTTCCGTCGAATACGTCCCGGACCGTCAATCGACAGGCGGCAAACGCGTGAGGCGTAACGGTCGAACAGTCGCCTTGGTCGGCACCGTGGCGTTGGCTGCGGCTGTGATGGCGGGTTGTTCGAGCAAGTCCGATTCAACCGAGGGTGCCACGATCATCGATGTGGTCAGCACCGACGACTCGTGCACGGTCTCCCAAACCACTGCGCCGGGAGGCAAGGTGGCGTTTGCGGTCCGCAATGCCGGCACCAAGGTCACCGAGTTCTACCTCTACGGGGCGGACGGCAAGACGATCATCGGCGAGGTCGAGAACATCGGTCCCGGGGTATCTCGCACCATGACTGCGACACCTGACGCCGGCACCTACATCACTGCATGCAAGCCCGGAGAAACCGGCGACGGGATCCGTGCGGAGTTCTCGGTCGGCTGAGTCCTCCGGCAAAACCCGATAATTCCTGTCGGGAAATAGGGATTAGGCTGGGTTCCTATGGGCCAAGCTGTGCAGACCGTGACCAGAGCGTCGAACGAAGCGTCGAGCAGACCGACCTCGTCGGAGGGGCCGGCCGGCCTCACCCACCTGCAGCGCCTCGAGGCCGAGAGCATGCACATCATGCGCGAAGCCGTGTCCGAGAGCGACAACCCGGTGATGCTGTATTCCATCGGGAAGGACAGCGCGGTGATGCTGCACCTGGCGATGAAGGCGTTCTATCCGTCCAAGCCCCCGTTCCCGCTACTGCACGTGGACACCACCTGGAAGTTCCGGGAGATGTACACCTTCCGCTCGCAGCGTGTGGCCGAGTTGGGCCTTGACCTGATTGTGCACATCAACCCTGAGTGTGTTGCCCTGGGGATCAACCCGTTCGACCACGGGTCATCCGTGCACACCGACATGTGGAAGACACAGGGCCTCAAGCAGGCGCTCGACGCTCACGGGTTCGACGCGGCCTTCGGCGGTGCGCGCCGCGACGAGGAGAAGTCCCGCGCGAAAGAGCGGGTCTTCTCATTGCGATCGGCGCAACACCAATGGGACCCGAAGGCCCAGCGGCCCGAGTTGTGGAACCTGTACAACGCGCGCCACGCCAAGGGCGAGTCGGTGCGGGTGTTCCCGCTGTCGAACTGGACCGAGCTCGACATCTGGCAGTACATCCACCTGGAACAGATTCCCATCGTGCCGCTGTATTTCTCGGCACCGCGGCCGGTTGTCGAACGTGACGGGCTGCTGATCATGGTCGACGACGACCGCATGCCGCTGCGGCCGGGCGAAGTGCCCGAAATGAAAAGTGTGCGCTTCCGCACGCTCGGCTGCTACCCGCTCACGGGTGCCGTGGAGAGCACAGCTGACACCTTGCTCGACATCGTGCAGGAAATGCTGCTGACCACCACGTCCGAACGCCAAGGCCGCGCCATCGACCATGACTCGGCAGGGTCGATGGAGAAGAAGAAGCAAGAGGGGTACTTCTGATGGCACACACATCAGACCTCATCGCAACCGACATCGAGGCGTACCTGTTGTCGCACCAGCACAAGACGATGCTGCGGTTCATCACCTGCGGCAGCGTCGACGACGGCAAGAGCACCCTCATCGGTCGGCTGCTATACGACTCGCACCTCGTGTTCGACGATCACCTTGCCGCGCTGGAAGCCGATTCGCGCAAGGTCGGCACGCAGGGCGGGGAACTCGACTTCGCGTTGTTGCTCGATGGGCTCACTGCCGAACGCGAGCAGGGCATCACCATCGACGTCGCCTACCGGTTCTTCTCCACCGAGACGCGCAAATTCATCGTTGCCGATACGCCGGGTCACGAGCAATACACGCGCAACATGATCACGGGCGCTTCCACCGCAGATGTGGCGGTCATCCTGATCGACGCGCGCAAGGGCGTGCTCACGCAGACTCGCCGGCACAGCTATCTGGCGTCGTTGGTCGGCATCCGTCGCATCGTGCTGGCCGTCAACAAGATGGACCTGGTCGACTTCTCCGAGTCGCGTTTCGACGAGATCGTGTGGGAGTACCGTTCGTTCGCAGAGCAGATCGGCCTCACCGCCATAACGGCCATTCCTCTGTCGGCGTTGCGCGGCGACAACGTCACTTCGCCCAGCGAGGCAACACCCTGGTTCCGGGGTCCAACGCTGATGGAGTTTCTGGAAAACGTGCCCGTCGACGACGTGGCGTCGTTGGCACCGTTCCGCTTTCCTATCCAGTGGGTGAACCGGCCGAACCTGGATTTCCGAGGGTTCTCGGGCACCATCGCTGGTGGCCGGGTGGCTGTTGGTGATCCGGTCAGGGTGATGCCGGGTGGCGTGCAGACACATGTTGCGCGCATCGTGACGCTCGATGGCGATCTCGATTCGGCGGTTGCCGGGCAGGCGGTGACGTTGACACTTGCCGACGAGGTCGATGCCAGCCGCGGTGACGTGCTGTGCCGTGCCGATGCACCGCCGGAGGTGGCCGATCAGTTCGAGGCACACCTGGTGTGGATGAACGAGGTCTCGCTGTTGGCGGGCCGACCGTATCTCTTGAAATGCGGGTCGAAAACGGTCGGGTTCACCGTCAGCCATCTCAAGTACAAAGTGAATGTCAACACGTTGGAGCACGTCGCAGCGTCGACACTCGAGATGAACGAGATCGGCGTGTGCAACCTCAGCCTTGACCGGCCCATCGCGTTTGATCCGTACACAGATAATCGCGAAACAGGTTCGTTCATCGTCATCGACCGGCTGACCAACTCCACGGTCGCGGCCGGCATGCTGCACTTCGCGTTGCGCCGGTCGCACAACATCCACTGGCAGGCTGTCGAGGTTGATCGTGCGGCGCGCCGTTCGCTCAACGGCCATGGGTCGGGTGTGGTGTGGTTCACGGGGCTGTCCGGTTCGGGTAAGTCAACCATCGCCACGTTGACCGAGAAGCATCTACACAGCGTTGGTGTGCGTACATATCTTCTCGATGGCGACAATGTGCGGCACGGCCTGAACAAGGATCTGGGGTTCACCGACGCCGACCGGGTGGAGAACATCCGCCGTGTCGCCGAAGTGGCACGGCTGATGGCCGATGCCGGGCTGGTGGTGCTGGTGTCGTTCATCTCGCCATTCGCGCAGGAACGGGATATGGCCCGCCAACTGATGGGGCCGAACGAGTTCTGCGAGGTCTATGTGGAGACGTCGCTGGAATTGGCCGAGAGCCGTGACCCGAAGGGGCTGTATCGCAAGGCCCGCGCCGGCGAGCTACCCCACTTCACCGGCATCGACTCGCCGTATGAGCCGCCGGGAAACCCCGAACTGCGTATTCCAACGGCGACGACCGCACCCGAAGATGCGGTCGTCCTTGTCGTCGACCAGCTTCGGTCGATGGGTATTGTGCCTGCGTCCGGTTGAACGAAGAATGGCGGTGCGGGCTGCTCAGCGTTTGACGAGCTTGTGACCGAACTGCTTGTAGGCAAGGAGTGCGACTACGGCTCCAATGATCGATCCGATCGGTCCGGCTGGTCCGTCGAAGTCGCCGATGAGGCCGCCCAGCAGCCCGCCGATGCCCGAGCCGACTGCGCCCAGCAACAAGGTTTGTGGAAGCGACATTGCGTCTTTGCCGGGGACCAATGCCCGAGCCGCGAACCCGGCGATGAGGGCGATGACGATGAATCCGATAATGCTGGCCATGATGAGTGGTTCCTTTGTCCGCTGACGGAGTGAGGCGGATTGCAGAACCGTAGCCGGACGGGCGGGACGCGTGTCGGGTGTCTGTCTACCCTGCTCGAAAAGTCCCGCGGGGCCGGCGGAGCCGGGGCAGAGGTTCGGGTAATTGTCCACCCGTCTCACCGTTGTCCGCACGGGCGGGTCCGTGTGGGGCGCGGTACTTCCTAGATCCGGACTGAGCTTCTTCGCTCGTATCGGGTGCGCCCGGTCCCGTTGGGTCTGGTTGGGGTGTGCGGGTGGTGTAGCTGTTGTCAGGGGTGTTTGCGGGGAAAATATTCGACTGATTGTCGTCAAAGTCGAACATATGTTCGTATTGATGTGGTAGGGTGTGTGTATGGGCGCGGTGTTGGCGGACATGACGAAAGACGCGGGCGAGGTGTTCGCCCGGTTGTTGGCCGTGTCTGAAACGGTTGTGACGGGTGACGATGTGATCGCGGTTCGTCGTCTGGTGGACACGGCGGAGTTGGTCTGTACGGATGGTCGGGACGTTTGCGGGTGAGACGTCGATGCGTCGTTGTTCGCACGGGTTGTTGTGGCGGTGACGACACCGGGTTCGTTGGCCGCCGGTTGCAGTTGACCCAATCTCCTGACGGGTCGTGGCGGATCAATGGGGTGTTGGATCCGTTGGCTGGTGAAGCGGTCGAGGCGGCGTTGGTGGCTGCGACTCCGAATCCGTCGCCGCAGGATTCGCGGTCCCCGGCGCAACGCAGGGCTGATGGGTTCACCGATCTGTGTCGCTGGTTCCTGGCGCAGGATGACCGTGGTGAGGTTGGTGGTGAACGGCCGAATGTGAATGTGGTGTTTCATCTGGTTGACGGGTCCGCTCATACGAGTAACGGGTATTTTTTGCGGAATTGGCAGTTGTCTCACGTGATGTGTGATGCGACGCTGACTGCGGTGGCTGCGAGTTTGAAGGGGACCGTGTTGGATGTTGGGACCCCGTTGTCGGTGATCCCGGTGAGGAACCGGCGGGCGGTCGTGGTTCGGGATCGGTGTAGTCGGATGGGTGGGTGTTCGGGTTCTCCGCGGTGGTGTCAGATCCATCACATCCGCGAACGCGAGAACGGGGGGACGCACGAACTCGACAATCTCGTTCTGCTGTGTACATACCATCACCGTGAAGTCCACCGCAAAGGCATCGTGTTGCACTGGGAGGATGTCATCCTCGTGGCGACGATGCCCGGTGGTGCCACCCTTCATGGGCCACCACACCCGGACACAATCCCAGCCCTGTTCTACCTACCAACCAGCCCGGAACCCGGGGCGCGGAACCCACCGCGCACCGGTACCGGCGCGTCGCCATGGCAGTTGTGAGCCGAGCCGAGCCGAGCCGAGCCGAGCCAAGCATGTCACCGTCGAGGTGCTCGACGAAGTCGAACGGTTCGTCTGGAGCCGGCCGGAGATCGAGATTGTGGCGTGCCAGCGCGCCTGGCACGAGGACTTGGAGTTCGAGTTCTGACCAGCCCGTCCTACGTTGTTAGTGGCGACTAACCGGAGACTAGACACGGGCAACACGAACATCTTCCGAGCCTGGCCGACAGCCCCCTGCCTGCAAGCACAACCACCCTCAGGCTCTCTGCGTTCGTTCCGTAACGATCGATCGGAACCCGGGTGCATTGTGCAGATCTGGGAGTCTCCTGCAGCATGCACAGTGCACCCGACGACGCAGAGTGCACCCGACGACGCAGAGTGCACCCAACGACGACGGGTGCACCTGGGCCGTGTCGTGGAGGCCGCCAACGGTATCGTTACGGAACGAATACAGAGGCTCTGAACCTGAGCGAATTGTGCTGTGACCCGGCCGTCGATGAGCCGTTTCTCGGCCTTATTCGATGCTGAATTGCGTTCGTCGGTGGTGGTCTCATGGTCGTGAATCTTCTCGGTCACTGCCTGAGTCAACCAGTGTGCGAACCTGACTTCACCGAATTTCCGAGCCGAATTTCCGAGCCGAATTTCCCAGCCGAGCCCCCGCCAGGAAGACTCCGAACATGACCAGCGATCGCAACTCCCACAATTCACCCGACACCGCGAAGGGTGTGATGGGCGTGGTCGGCGGCGGCACGATGGGGCTTGGCATCGCGTACGTGTTCGCGCTCGCCGGTTGGGACGCGCTGATTGTTGAACCCTCCGATGCGCAGGCAGACCGGATGAGACAAGAGCACGAGGCCGCGGCGACGGGTGCGGTGCAGCGCGGCAAGCTCGATGCCGACGGCGCAGCCGGGCTGCTCGGCAGGCTGTCACGGGTTGCGTCGGTGCAAGACCTGCCGACGGGTTTAACACTCGTCATCGAGTCAGTTCCTGAACGCCTCGAACTGAAGCAGTCGGTGCTCCTGGCCATCGAATCGCGCACCCCGGAACTGATCGGCACCAATACCTCGTCGATCTCCGTGGGTCTGCTCGCAGCAGGGCTTGCGCAGCCCGGCCGGCTGATCGGCACCCACTTCTTCAACCCGGTGTGGTCGCTGCCGCTGGTCGAGCTGGTGGTTGGCAAACACACGCAGGCGGAAACGGTCAGCGCAGCGCAATCCATCATGGCTGCCATCGGCAAGCAGACGATCGTGGCGCAGGACGTACCAGGCTTTGCCACCAGTCGCCTGGATCTGGCAGCAGCGCTGGAAGCGATGCGCATGCTTGAAGACGGCGTTGCGACGGCCGACGACATCGACCGCGCCGCAGTGCTGGCGTATCGCCATCCGGTCGGCCCGCTGCGGCTGAGCGACATCGTGGGCCTCGACGTGCGCCTGGACATTGCCCGCCAGCTGGAACCTGTCTACGGCGAACGGTTCCGCGCACCGCAGATTCTGATCGACCTGGTTGAGGCAGGGCGCCTCGGCCGCAAGTCCGGTCGGGGCTTCCACGACTGGCCTACCGACTGAGCTGGCCGACTGAGCTGGCCGACTGAAACAGGCGTTGGTTTCAACGCGCGTGTTGACGATCGCCTGATGAGTTCGTAATGTCCTCACCATGACGGACGCAGCAACAGCGGTCGACGCGCGACAAACGAACTGGATCCTCGCTGATCCTGTCCGTCGCCACGCTGCTGAACGTCCCGAATCGCCGGCTTTGACGTTCGGTTCGAACACGCTGACGTATGCGCAACTCGATGCACGAGCGTCAAGGGTGGCCAACGCGTTGCGGTTGCTCGGCGTCGGTGCGGGCGATCGGGTCGCTCTGCTCAGCAAGAACCGCCCCGAGTTCTTCGAAGTGATGTTCGGCTGCTCGAAGATCGGCGCGGTGATGGCAGGCCTCAATTGGAGGCTGGCTCCGGCAGAGATCACAGCGATTGTGCGTGACGCCCAGCCGACCGTGATCCTTGTCGCCGACGAGCAGCGTGCATTGCTGACCGACGAGGCGTGCGAAGTGGCATCGATCATCGCCGTGAAGAGCCTGGACACGGAGTACGAACCGTGGCTTGCCGGAGCGTCGTCCGACGATCCTCGTGCCACGGTTGGCGACGATGCCGTGGTGCTGCTGCTGTACACATCCGGCACGACGGGGCTGCCGAAGGGAGTCGAGCTGACCAACCGTGG
>JANNBN010000132.1:0-20846 GCA_031385545.1 Acidimicrobiia bacterium
CAGGGCCAACAGGGTCAGGGCCAGGGCCAACAGGGCCAACAGGGTCAGGGCCAGGGCCAACAGGGCCAACAGGGCCAACAGGGCCAGGGCCAGGGCCAGGGCCAGCAGGGCCAACAGGGTCAGGGCCAGCAGGGCCAAGGCCAAGGCCAAGGCCAGGGAAAGGGCCAGGGAAAGGGCCAGGGACAGCAAGGAGGCGGAACGGGTGGCCAGCAAGCCGGCCGCGGCGCAAACCCCTCGATCGGTGCGCCGACCGGGACCATCGCCCGCACGACCAACGACCTGAATGTGCCGGCTCTCGTCCCTCCGAACAGCGGCGGCAAGACGGTCGGGATCGGGCAAACCCCGTCACCGGCCGGCTCGGCGAAGGTCCCCCTCCAGCAAGCGGTGCCCCAGTCCCAGCAACAGGCCAATAAGGCACTGGAGAAGACCGACCTTGAAGCCGATGAACGAGATCTGGTGAGCGACTACTTCGATTCGCTCAACGCCCCTCCGGGGTCAGCCACACCCACGCAGGAGCAACCATGACCGACCACTCAACCGTTCCAGCTATGACACCGGAGGAGGCGGCCACCCTGCTGAAGGCGATCGACGATCAGGTTTCGGGCGTGATCGTCGGCCAGCGAGACCTCATCAGGTCGGTTCTCCTATGTCTCCTTGCCGAAGGGCACGCGCTCGTGGAAGGTGTACCCGGCCTGGGCAAGACGGAGTTGCTGAAGGCACTCGGCACAGCCTGCGGCCTTCAGTATGCACGCGTACAGTTCACACCGGACCTGATGCCGGCCGACATCGTCGGTACGCAGGTGCTGGAAGACGCCCCCGATGGCCGCCGTGCTTTCGTCTTCAGACCAGGCCCCCTGTTCGCCGGGTTCGTGCTGGCCGATGAGATCAACCGCGCCACACCGAAGACACAGTCGGCGCTGCTGGAAGCAATGGCCGAACGCACCATCACCGTGGCCGGCTCGACCCGGCCGCTCCCCCGCCCCTTCCTGGTGATGGCAACACAGAACCCGATCGAGATGGACGGCACCTATCCGCTGCCGGAAGCACAACTCGACCGGTTCATGCTGAAGGCACTGGTTCCGTTCCCGAGCGCAGCGGACATGCTGGACATTCTCGCCCGCACCACCGTTGGGCAACGCAAGACGGTGCAGCCCATCGCCTCGCCGGAGCTGTTGCAGCAGGCGGTGTCGCTGGCCCGCTCGGTACCGGTGACCATGCATTTGGGCCAACACATCGTTGACCTGGTGATGGCAACGCAGCCGACATCGCCCACGGCTCCTGAACAGATCAGCCGCTACGTGCGCGTCGGCGGATCACCACGTGCGGCGCAATCGATGATGCTCGCGGCCAAAGCCAGCGCGCTGCTCGACGGACGCCCGAACGTGAGGGTCGAGGACATCCGATCGATTGCTCCAGCCGTGCTGCGTCACCGGTTCGTCACCGGTTATCAGGCAGCAGCCGACGGCGTCACACCCGATGACCTCGTGGCTGCGGTACTGGAAGCAGTCCCCACACCGACGACGACCGTGCGAGGCACGTGACCGCGTCAGGCTGGCTGCTGCCGGCCGAGCGTGCAGCTCGGTTGGAGCGGCTCGCGCTCAGTACCCGTCGCCCGATCGCGGGCGCGCTTGCCGGGCAGCATCTGTCGCCGCGCCGTGGATCCTCGCTGGACTTCGCCGATCATCGTTCGTACACGCCGGGCGATGATTTCCGCCGCATCGACCAGAACCTGCTCGCCCGCCTTGACCAGCTGGTCGTCAAACTGTTCGACGCGGATGACGACCTCACGCTCAACGTTCTTCTGGACGACTCGGCTTCGATGGGCTTTCACGGAAAAGCCGACATGGCGAAGCAACTCGTGGCCGCAATCGGGTTCGTCGCAATGAAGCGTCGCGATGCGGTGGTGTTGCACACGTTGCACGGCCCACCCCGCCGCTGCGCCGGTACGACGGGTCTGCCCACGCTGCTCAACCTGCTGGCAGCGAGCACCACCGCTGGCACCACCGATCTGTCAGCAGCAGTCGGTCGCTTCATGGAAGCAAAAGGCCCTGGGCTGATGGTCATCGTTTCGGACTTCCTCACCCCGGAGTGGGAGGCGGCTCTGCGGGCGCTGCCAACCCGTCGACGCGAGCAGGCGATAGCCGTGCACGTGCTGCACCCGGAAGAGATCGTGCCAACGCTGTCGGGCGATCTGGAGCTGATCGACTCCGAGACCCGCGAGCGCGTCGAGGTGAGCCTGGGGCCTTCCTCGATGAAGGACGTCCAGACCCACATCGACATGTGGCTCGGGTCGGTTCGCAACACCTGCACCCGCATCGGCTTCGACTACTCGCGACTGCTGGCAACCGACGACCTCGACGAGCACCTCAGCCGGCAGTGGCGAGCGATGGACGTACTCCGATGAGCCTGGCGTCTCCGTGGTGGCTGCTGCTCGGTTCGAGTGCGCTGCCGATCCTCTTGCTGCACATGTTGCGCCCCCGGCGACGGTCGGTCGAGGTGAGCTCGATATGGCTGTGGCGTCCAGCCACAAACCACGTGACCGCCCGCAGTCCGTGGCAACGCCCGCGCCGCTCGTGGCCGCTGCTCGCCCAGCTGCTTGCCGTTGCGCTATTGGCCCTTGGCGCGGCGCAGCCCGGCACCCTGTCGCCCACCACGTTCGGGCGTCACACGGTGTTCATCCTCGACACGTCGGTGTCCATGTCGGCGCGGGACGTGTCTGCGCCGGGGTCCAAGTCAGGATCGAACTCAGGTTCCAGGTCAGGATCGCGTTTCAGCGAACTGCAGGCCGCTGCCAAGCAGCTTCGCAAACAGCTCCCCGGTGGCGCGCTTGCAAGCATTGTCACCGGCGACGGCTCCGTCCGTTTGAGCACCAGCGCGGATCAGGCCGCGTTCGAGCGCGTCGTCGGTTCGCTCGCACCAACGGCCGGGGCAAGCCGGTGGGACCGGGCGACGCTGCTGGCAAAGGGTCTCCAGACCGCCGAAGCCGATACCCGGTTCGTCCTGCTGTCCGACGGCGGGCTGACGGAGACCGAGCAACGCCTGTTGCCCGTCGGCACACGTTTCGAGCCGATCGGCACCTCGGCCGACAACGTGTCCCTGGGCGACGCCGTCGTGCTGCCGCAAACCTCGGGGGTGTCGGTCGGAGCCACTGTGTACAACCGTTCCGCATCCGCTCAGTCCGCAACGGTTGAACTGTACGTCGATGACGCGCGCCAGACCGCTCGGCGGGTGGAGGTCAAGGCGCGCACATCGGCCACGGTCACGTTCGATGTCCGGTCGGGCGGGCGGATCGAACTCCGCCTCATCGACGTGTCAGGGGCCGATCATCTGTCCGCAGACGATCGAGTCTTCACAACGGTCGGCGAGCGCCGTAAGCTCAACGTGCAGCTGGTCACACCGGCAGACCCGCAGAGTCTTTTCATCGAACGCGCGCTACAGGCGCTACCGAACGTCTCGCTGGTTTCCGGTAGCTCGCCCGTCATCGCTGCGAAGACCGAAGTGATGGTGTTCGACCGGGTCCAGCCGCCGTCGGACCTGGCGCTTCCGGCAGTCGTGTTTGCCGCGCCACAGGGTTACGGCCCCATCTCGCCGAGGGCAGCGAAAGGTGTCGAGTACCCGGTACCGACCCTCGTCCGTTCCGGCCATCCGCTGCTCACGGGGCTCGACCTCTCCAGCATCGTGATCGAGGCAGCACAGGACGTCGACCCGGGGGACACACAGGTGCTTGTTGCTGCTCCGAACGCGCCGCTCATCATGCAGGGCCGTACGGAAAACAACCGGTTCGTCTACTGGTCGTTCGCGCCGTCGTCGTCCACCATCGCGCTCGACATCAGCTTCCCGGTGCTGGTCGACCGGATGGTGAGCGACCTCGGCGGTGCAGAAGTCACCGGTGGCGCACTCGACGTCGGCGCGGCGCTTCCCTCGGCACAACAGGACCGGACGGTGCGAAGCCCCGCTGGGCTGGAAACGGCAGTCACCCACGGCGAAGCACCACCGGCGTTCGACACGCCCGGCTTCTGGAGCGTCACGACCGGTGCGAGCAAATCGACCGAAACCGTTGCGGTCAACACGCCGGCCTCCGAGCAGGACATCGCGCCGCGCACCGTGCTTCGGTCGGCGCCGCAGGACGGCGACGAAACCATCCGAAGGGGCACGTCGCGCACGAGCCGGCTGCGGTGGATTGCGGTCGCGATTCTCCTCGTGGTCGGCATCGAATGGCTGCTGGTCAGGCGACGCGTCGGAGTGACACGGCGACAGTGGAGAGTCGCCCAAGCAACTCGGGCGGGGGTGGCGCTGCTCAGCCTGATTGCGCTGATCGCACCGGTCATCCGGTTCCCGTCTCGTGATGTGTCGACCGTGTTCGCCATCGATGCATCGGATTCACTTGGGCCTGGCGGTCGCAGAGATGCCGTTGCGTTCGTCGAAGAGGCGCTGGCATCGATGCCGAAAGACAGTCGAGCCGGTGTGGTCGTGTTCGGAGGCACCGCGCAGGTCACGGCCGCTGTGCAGCGAACGCTCAGCCTCGGCGACATTTCAGGTTCCATCGACGCGTCGAACACCGACCTTGCGAGCGCGCTGCGCCTCGCCGGTGCTGCTAGCCCAGGCGACGCTGCCCGCCGCATCGTGGTGGTGTCCGACGGTCGCCGAACGATGGGCGATGAAGCGACAGCCGCCGAAGAACTTGCTGACGCCGGCATTCGCCTCGACGCTGCGCTTGCGGGACGTCCGAACACCGCTGACGTCGCAGTCGATTCGTTCAGGGTACCGACGATCGCTCAGCAGGGCGAGCGCATCGTCCTGCAGGCAAACCTGAAAGCGACGGAAGCAACGACGGCAGAGGTGATCCTGAAGGCAGACGGACGCGAGATCAGCCGCGACAGCGTCGAATTGCAGGCCGGCGACAACGCGTGGAGCGTCGAGGTGCAAGCAGCCAGCAGCGGAGTAGCCACCTACTCGATCGAGGTTGTCTCCCAGCGTGACGGAGTCGTACAGAACGACGTCGGCTACGCGGCGACTGCCATTGAAGGAGCAACGCGGGTCCTTGTCCTCACCGGCGATTCGAACGCGTACGCAGATGGCGGCAACGGGTCAGCTGAGATCAGCCAGGCATTGCGACAATCCGGTCTTGAAGTAACCACTAAGCGCGCTTCGGAATTGGACGGCCTCGACGACCTTGCGGGCGTGAGCGCCGTCGTGCTGGTCGACGTACACCGACGGGAACTGAACAACGCTCAGGTCGACGTACTCACCGGCGCAGTGCGCGAGCTCGGCATCGGTATGACGGTCGTGGGAGGCACGAACTCGTTCGGTTCCGGCGGCTACCTCGGGTCACGGCTGGAAGAACTGCTGCCAGTAGTCAGCGAGGTGGCTGATCCCAAGCGACGCACGCCGGTGGCCGAAGGCATCATCATCGACACATCCGGTTCCATGTCCGCACCGGTCGACGGCAAGCGCACGGCACTCGACCTTGCGAAGGCGGGGGCGCTCGGTGCAGTGGGGTCCCTGAGCGACGGCGACAAAGTCGGGGTGATGGGCGTCGACGACGACCGCGAGTGGGTGATGAACGTGCAGGACGTGCCGTCCATCAGCGAGGCCGAGAAGCAGATTTCCAAGCTGCAGGTCGGCGGCGGCACCGTCATCGAGGGGTCACTCACCGAGGTGGCAAAACAGCTCACGGACTCCAAATCAGGCGTGCGCCACATCGTGGTGCTGTCCGACGGATACACCACCGATGTGCAGGCGCTCATCGCTGAGGCGGCAACCCTACGCGCGCAGGGTTTCACCATCACGGCAGTCGGTGCCGGGCCTGACATCGAGCCGGGGTTCGCAAAGGTGGCGGCTGCCGGGGGCGGGCGGTTCGTACCGGGTGGCGACTTCGCCAACCTCCCCGCAATCTTCATCGAGGAGACACAGACCGTTGCCCGCAACTTGGTCAACGAGGGCGACTTCCTACCGGAGATCACCGCATCCGTGGCAGCCGTCCGTGACCTCGAAACGGCACCGGCACTCAACGGATTTCAGGCAACCACTCCGCGGCCGACCGCGCGCACCGCACTGCGGGTTGGCCCGTTCAAGGACCCCCTGTTGTCGTCGTGGCAGGCGGGCCTGGGCAAGGTCACGGTGTGGTCCAGCGACGGTGGGCAGCGGTGGGCGCCGGGTTGGGCAGCGTTGGATCAACCGTTCTGGGCTTCGGTGATCAAAGACACGATCCTGCGCGGTGGCACCGGCACCGTGCGCGCAACCATCGACGACGGCAAACTGGCAGTCCGAGCGGTGGGGCCCGGATGGGGAACCGGTGCCACCGCAACAGCCGTGGTCCGCACCCCGAGCGGCGAGGCGGTGAAGGTTCAGCTCCGGCGGACCTCCGATGGTTCGTTCGTCGGCACGACCGACGCGCCACTCGCCGGTACCTACGCAGTCGGTGTCGCAGTCGACACCGGCGCCGCTGGCTTCTCGGGGGGAGCAACGGCCATCCGTGGGTACTCGGCCGAGTACGAACCAGGGGGGCCCGAACGGGATCGCCTGCAGCGGTTGTCGAAGCGAACAGGTGGCCGAGGCATCGTCACCGCGGCGCACGTGTTCGACCGCGAGGGCCTGATCGCCGGCCGACGCATCGTCAACCTGGCGAGCTGGCTGCTGGCGGCCGCAACGCTGCTCTGGGTGCTGAGCGTGCTGCTCTGGCGAGTCCCCCTGGGCCGGTCCGCATCGACCACCGTATCGACCACCGTATCGACCACCGCAACGACCACCGCAGGCCGTCTTCGGTTTCTCCCTGGGAGGGTAGGGGCCCGGCGGGGTCCTGCACCCGACTCGGCAACCGATCCGGACCTCCAGCATTCAACCGCGCCCGAGACGGACGACTCGGACCTCGGAGATCTCGTCAGGCTCGCGCGGGAACGCCGAGGGAGGTGACGCCGGTCTACTTCTTGCGGCGCACGGCGGGGTGCGGCAACGCGACAGCGCCAGACTTTTTGCGTTGTTTCATGTAGGTGCACAGAAGGTCGTAGGCAGCGGGTGATGTCATCTCAATGAGCTCGTCCTGCATGGACTGCCACACGGCCTTCTTGCCAACGAACGCATCGGCGGACTCGGTGCACCACCAGTGGAACTCTGCACCGCCGTCGCCCCAGTCACGCCGCTTCCATTCGCGCACCGTGGTGGTGACCCACCCGTTGGCATCCGTGAAGTCCTCGCGGCGAAGCGGAACCTGCCAGCACACTTCGGGCTTCCAGTGCAGAAAGCTTTCGCCTGCGTGCATCGCACCGATATGCAGCGCGCAGCCGGCTCCGCCTGGGAACCCGGGACGGTTGAGGAAGATGCACGCGTCGTCTCGCAACACCGTGACGTCGACCCCGTCCTCGTTGACCTCCGTGAGCTGGATTCGGCTCGACCGGGGCTTGTACTGCCATTGCTCCGTGGTAAGTCGTTTTGCGTGCTCCAACAGGTTGGCTTTGTCAGCATCGTCGTTGAGATGTGCGCCGTATGAGCAGCAGCCCTGGTTGAGCTGCGTGGTGTCTTCGGTGAGCACCCCTTTGCAACCGCGGCCGAAGATGCATGAGTAGTTGCTGGCAAGGAACGTGATATCGAATTGCCAGGTGCGCTGTTCGCCGGGATCTTCGAAGGAAACCCATTCATGGAGGTCTTGAGGCACCCATAGGTTTTACTCTGTGGAATGCAGGGCACTGTGACAGCGTTGGCCCCACATGGACCATTCGGTCTCCTCTGGTCCCCTCCCCGTCCTCTCCCCGTCCCCTCCCCGTCCCCTCCCGTCCCCTTCCGTCGTAGGCGCTGCAAAGGAACGTTGTTGCCCAATCCTCTTTCAATGGCCGCCGGTCAGGTCGGCAAGGTTGCTCTCACCGCAGTCGACCACGTTGCGGTGAAGCGATTCGCCGACGCCGAGGCGCTCTACGAACGAGCCATTTCTGCTCGCCCGCACGCCGATGCACACGGTGTTGCGACCGAGATCATCCGCCGCGTGGCGCGCGAGCTTGGCGCTGCGGGTGCGGTGTCCGGCGCCATGGCGGCGTCGCCGATGATCGGCACGTCCGTGTCGCTGGCAACGGGCGCGGCCGACGTCGGCCTGGCTTTCGGGCGGCTTACGTCGATGGTGCTCGCCGTTGGGTTGGCCCACGGAGCAGACCTGTCGAACCCCGAGGAGCGCCGCAGGCACGCGTATGCGGTGCTCTCCGGGTCCGGCGATCAGCTCACACCGGGTGAGCGCAAGGCAGGCGAGTTGAAGAAGCAGTTGGGCCAACAGGCACTTGGAACGCGAAGGGGAAGGGGACCGACCGGTGGCGTGGGCAACGTCATCACGACCAAAGTCGCCGAGAAAATGGTGGCGAAGCTGGCCACGCAAGAAGCGGCGATCAAGATCGGCTCGTTGCTTCCCTTGGGTCTCGGTGCTGGGGTCGGGGCCGTCGGCAACAGGGCACTGGTGTTCTCCGTCGGGCGCACCGCGGTGAAGTACTTCGGCTCTTCTCAGGGGTCGTCTCGGGGGTCGTCTCGGCCAACCGGGTCCGGCACCCGTGAACGACCACTGCGACCGGTCGGCCAGATTTCCTCGGGCGGAGGAACGGCTGTGTTCACAAAAGGGCCGTCACGGTTGCAGCGGGCCAAGAGCCGCATCACCGGGAAGTAGCCCGGCATCTGTTTCGAGCGAACGTGTCGATTCAGCAACCCGCCCCGAACAAAGTTCGGATCAGATCCTCCATTTGTGTACAATTGGAGTCAACACTCCGTCTTGAGGGAGGCTCTGATGTCCCGTCCGTACCCCGCTTGCCCGCCAACCCACCGTGGCGTTCCCGCCATCGCGCTCGAAGGCTGGCACGCGCCTGTGTTGTCGGCACACGCCGATACCGTGATCTCCGAAGCGTTCGTCATGCAGGCTGCCCGTGCGGCCCGGCTCCTCCACACTGCGGTGTTCGATGCCCTTGTCGACTTCGCGACCGACCCTGGCCCCACCGGTGCGCTTCTCCTCCGCACCGTCGACGTCGGTCACCTTCCTCCGACACCGGAATCGCCGGCGGCAGCAGCGCGGTGTGGCAAAGACTTCACCAGCGAGTTCGCACTGCTGACGGTTGCTCGGGCACTCGGTCAGCCCGTCGGCTACCTGCCCGAACACGGTGGCGACATCGTGCAGAACATCGTGCCGGTGCAGTCCAGCCAATCACGCCAGGTGTCCACCTCTTCGCGGGTGGAGCTGATGTTCCACACCGAGGCGGCGTTCCATCCGCACCGTCCCCGCTATCTACTGCTGCTGTGCCTGCGTGGTGATCCAACGGCGGCAACCACGCTCAGTTCGATACGCGAGGTCTTACCGTCGTTGGACGCAGCGACCATCGAAGTGCTGTTCCAGCCGCGATTCCGGACGCGCCCCGACGAGTCCTATCGCACCAAACCTGGCGTCACCGGCCAGCTCGGCTCACCCATGAGCGTGTTGTCCGGACATCGCGATTCGCCGTCCCTGGTGTTCGACGCCGACCTGATGGTAGGCATCGACCACGCCGCCGACGACGCCCTGCGCGCGTTGGGCCAGGCAGTCGCTGCGCACCACACCTCGGTCGTGTTGGAGCCGGGCGATCTCCTGGTCATCGACAACACCGTGGCAGTGCACGGTCGCAGCCCATTTGCGCCCCGCTTCGACGGAACTGACCGCTGGCTGCAGCGAGCATTCGTCGTGGCCGACCTGATGCCGAGTGCAGCTGACCGGGTTGGGCGCATCATCGCCACGCGCTTCGACTGAGCCCGAACTTGGTGCGATGCCTCCTCCTGACGAGAACGTATCGCACCAGATCGAACGGGCGACTCAGGCTGCTGCGACGGCGCTGCGGGCGCCGATGAGGTGGCACACAGGTGCAACCATGTCTGCGCGGTTCATGCAGTAGAAGTGGAAGTGCTCCACGCCGTGATCCATGAGGTCCTGCACCTGCTGCGCCGCGATGGCGGAACCCACAGCGGCGCGCGATTCGGCGTCGTCGAGCACGCCAGCGAACCTGGCAGCGAACCAATCCGGGATCGATGTGCCGCACTTGCCGGCAAACCCCGAGACCTGGCGCAGGTCCCGCACCGGCATGATGCCGGCCGCGATTGGAACCTCGATACCACGTGTACGTACGGAATCGACGTAGCGGAGGAACCTGTCGTTGTCGAAGAAGAACTGCGTGATGGCACGGTCTGCGCCGGCATCAACCTTCGCAGCAAGCATGTCGAGGTCGAGCGCGGCCGAAGCACTCTCTGGGTGTTGCTCCGGATAGGCCGACACGCTCACCTCCATATCGGGATACGCCGACTTGATACCGGCCACCAAGGCAGCAGCGTTGCTGTATCCGCCGACGGGCGGAACGTATGCCTGCCCAGCGCCACCTGGCATGTCGCCGCGCAGCGCAATGATGTGGCGAACACCCATGGCCCACAGCCGGTCGACCACGGCGTCGGTCTGGTCCTTGGTTGCACCGACACACGTCAGGTGCGCGGCGGTGGGCAATGAGGTGCCGGCCAGGAGACGATCAAGAACGATGAAGGAACGCTCCTGATCGGTTCCACCTGCGCCATACGTCACTGACACGAACTGCGGCGCGAACTGCTCGAAACGATCAACCGTTGACCACAGCATCTGCGCCGCTTCGTCGGTCTTTGGCGGGAAGAATTCGAACGACACCGACGGCGTGCTGGGTCCATCGGTCGTGCGGGAACGGAACAGGTTCATACGAGTGTCTCTTCCATGCGGCGAAGCGGGCGGATCGGTCGCCTGTCCCGCGCTGTCCACAACGAGATCGATATCCCGTCCGCACGTTCGGCGACCAGCGTTTCGTGGTCACCGTTTCGCAGGCCTGCTTCGCTCATCCACGCTGCGATGACGTCACGGCTGAAGCCAAGCCGGCGGTGCGCCTGAACTGTTCGCAGGAACTCGTGATCATGCGGAGCGAAGTCGACGACCAGCATGGTGCCGCCGGGCGACAGAACGCGAGCGGCCTCGACGATGACCCGCTGCGGGTCGTCGACCAGGTGCAGCACCTGGTGGATGACCACGAGGTCGAACGAAGCGTCGCCGTACCCGAGGTCGGCGATGTCGCCGTGGCGCACGGTGCAGTGGCGCAGGCCTGCCTGCTCCAGGTTGGCCCGGGCGATTGACAACATTTTCGGCGACGAATCGATTCCGACACCCCGGGCCACCTTTGGGCCGAGAAGCTGGAGCATGCGGCCAGTTCCTGTGCCGAGGTCGAGTACCGACGATGGGGATCGTTCCGAGACGATGCCGACAATTGCTTCCTCGACCCGGTCGTCGGCCACATGCAACTGACGCAGCCGTTCCCACTCGGCGGCGTTCTCCTCGAAGAAGGCTTGCGACGAAGAAGTCCGTTCGGCCCGCAAAGCGCTCAGCCGATCGGCATCGGTCCGCACCGTCCGGTCGGCAGGGTCGACCAGCGACAGCAGCGACTGGGCGAGCACTGCAGGACCGGTGTCGTGCGCAAGCCGGAAGAAGGCAAACGCACCTTCTGGCGTGCGGTGAACAAGCTCAGCGTCGGCCAGCACCTTGAGATGGCGGGAGACCCGGGGCTGGGACTGGCGAAGGATGTCGGTGATTTCTCCGGCTGTCAGTTCGGATTCGGCCAGCAGCGCCAGGATCCGCAGCCGGGTCGGCTCGGCTGCGGCGGCGCAGAGATCGACAAGTTCCTCTGAGGTAAAGGTCGCTGCAAGGGACATAAACACATCCTTATATCTGCATCTCTCCCTGTCAACCTGTTTGTGCGCCGCGAGAGGTCAACCCCACGGTTGGGGGGCAATCCACCTCCGATCTGCAAATCCGAGGTGGATTGCCGCATACCGTGGGTGGATGGCCACCTCGCTCAACGACTTGCTGCGGGACGCCGCCACCGCCGGGTCAACGTCTCCAGCTGAGTCGCGGGTGGTGCAGGCAGTGCTTTCCGACCCACAGCTCGTTGCGTTCGGGACCATGGCCGAGTTGGTGGAACGTGCACATGTCGGCACCGGGACCGTTGCCAGGTTGTGCACGAAGTTGGGTCTCAGCGGGTTCGCCGAACTGCAGCGGCGCATCCAACGCGAGTTGGTGGCAGGACCGGGTCCAGCCGCGGACCGCATCAAGGAAACCGACCCCACCGACCTGCTCGGCCGGATTGCCGCCATAGAGCAGCGCAACGTGGCCGTTACCTTCGAACGACTCGACCGCAATGCTCTTCTTCGCGCGTCGGTGATCCTGGCGAAACGAACTCGCCATGTGGTGGTGCTGGGCAGTGACGCTGCGAACGGGATCGCACGCCAGTTCAGCCAGGAGCTCGCAGCGCTTCGTCCCCAGGTCGAATTTCTCGACGGCAACCCCGTCTCGGTTGCACGACGACTTGCGCTCGGCGATGCAACGGACACCATCGTGGTGATCGACGTGCATCGCTACGACGCATGGCTGGTCGACACCGTCGAGCGTTTTGCGGCAACCGGGGCCGACGTGATCGCCCTGACGGACAACCCGCGCTCGAAGCTTGCGACGGCTGCCACGGTGCACCTCGGGTTCGAAACGTCATCGCCTGGCCCGTTCGACAGCTTCACCGCTGCGCTGGCGCTGCTCAACGCGCTCAACGCCGAGACGGCAATCCGGCTGAAGGCCACTGCAACGGCGCGCTTGGAGCAACTCGAACAAACCTGGAAGCAGACCAAGGCACTCGAGGGCTAGTGCACTCATGAACGGGTTGACGCTCGGCGAGGTACAGCGACCAACTCGATTCTCGACGGTCGGTCCACGTGTTCGGAGCGAACGCGAACTCGGGCCGTTCAGCACTCACACGTGCGCGCACAACTTCAGACAGGGCATCGAAACCCTCGACCCTCTTGCCGGTGAGGTGGGACACCAACGACCCTTCGGTCTGCGCAAGCAGCATCCACGGTAACCACGGTGTGAACCGCACGCTCGACACCCCGATGCAAGAACCGCCTGCCCAGTCCTCCACCGCCACGGTGGTGTGTTCGGATCGCCGCAGCATCTCCTGACCAGCCTCCCGGGTGAACACGTGCAGACGGAGCGGGTTGACGACCGTCTCGGTGGTCGACGACTCGAACACGATCTGGTCTCCTACCCGCCGAGCGGGAGACACGGCTTGCGCGGTGACCACCGAGCACACCGGGTCGAGCCAATCGTGGAGCACATCGACCGATCGGCCGCTGATCGGGTTGCGCCACGAGTCAATCACCGTGCCGGTTGCCAGGTCGGTGAAGAGCAGCACCTCTCGGGCACGCAGGTTCCAGCCTGCGTCGGTTACCTCGGCACGGACCACTCGAAACCCGGTGCACCCGAGAAGCGGCTGCGCCAGGCCCCCGGGTTGGACACCGAGCAGGGTCCCGTCTAGCGACGTGAACGCGCTTGCGCCGTCCAGCGAGGCAACTGCGCGGATGTAGCGATCCAGGTCGTGATCCTGATCATCGACGGCTGCCCTCATTCCGACAGGGTACCGAGCGTTTTCGACGACGAACCGCGGTCCCGGTTCGGCTTGCCTACTGTTGTGGCCATGCCCGCTGCCCGAACCCGTTCATCCGCCGTCAAACCGGTCCAGCCGGCCACGAAGTCGGCGGCCAAGACACTCACGAAACCTGCAGCGAGCCCTGGCGCGAAACCTGCTGCGCGATCGAAGCACGCGCAGGGTGTGCTGGGCATCGACATCGGCGGTTCGGGCATCAAGGGTGCGCCGGTCGACCTGGCAACCGGTGAGCTGCTTGCCGAACGGCTGCGCATCCCGACTCCCAACCCTTCCAGTCCCAAAGCTGTCGCCGGGGTCGTGAAGGAGATCTGCGATTACTTCGCCGATTTCGCCAGCGGCCCGGTGGGCGTCACGTTCCCCGGCGTCGTCACGGGCGGTGTCACCCGCACGGCGGCCAACGTCGACAAGAAGTGGATCGGTACCGACGCGGACGCGCTGTTCGAGAAGGCGACAGGTCGGTCGTTCTCGGTCATCAACGACGCGCAGGCCGCTGTCATGGCCGAGGTCCGGTACGGTGCCGGCCGCGACGAAGACGGCATGGTATTGATGCTTACCTTCGGCACCGGCATCGGCTCAGGCCTTGCCTATCGCGGCGTGTCGATGCACGGCGTCGAACTGGGCCACATCCGTATCGATGGGTTCGACGCCGAGGTCAACGCCTCGGCGAACGCACGGGACCGTGAGGGCTGGACCTACAAACAGTGGGTCAAGCGGGTCAACACCTACCTGGAACACGTCGAGACCATCTTGTGGCCGGACCTCATCATTGTCGGCGGAGGTGTGAGCGAAAAGGCCGATAAGTGGGTACCGCTCCTGACCACCCGTGCTCGGGTCGAGGTTGCGCAGCTCACCAACGAGGCAGGCATCGTGGGTGCCGCCATCCTTGCCACGCAGGGCCATCCGGCACTGGCGAAGCGATAACGATCATGGCCGCCGTCGCACACTTCGGGCACGTCGTCATTGACTGTGCCAACCCTGACCAGCTTGCCCAGTTCTGGTGCACCATGCTCGACACCACCGTGCAGATGCGGTGGAACCAATACGTGATGCTGCGCCCGACCGAAAAGGGTGGGGTTGCGCTTGCGTTTCAACAGGTGCCCGAGTCCAAGTCGGTGAAGAACCGTATGCACCTCGACCTGATGGTCACCGACGGCGACCTCGTAAAGGCCACCGACGCGGCCGTCGCAGCTGGGGCAACCGTGGTCAACTCATTGACCGAAGACCCGGTTACCATTACGGTGCTGCACGACCCCGAAGGCAACGAATTCTGCCTGGTGCTGCTCCCGCCGCGGCACTAGCCCTCCCCGTCCAGAGCAGGCGGTCATTCAGCGGCGCAGGGAATGCACAGCTTCAACGACCCGGTGTACCTCGTCGTCGGTGTTGAACGTGTGCGGTGAGACGCGCACGACCTGCGTCAGACCTTTGGCCTGCAGGTCGGGCGTGGCCCAACTGGCACCGGTCGAGTTGATGGTCGCACCGTGGTCGGCGGCTGCTTTCACCATCTCGGCCGGGGTCGACCCGTGGACCGAGAAGGTGACGATTCCACATACCCGTTCGGCGTTGTCGTGCACCGTGACGCCATCGATCTCGCGAAGCTCAGCGCGCAGACGATCCGCTCTCTGTACAACCTGTCCCTCGATCGTCTCCGTTCCCAATTCCAGCGCTTGTTTCGCAGCAACGGCCATACCGACCTGCGCCGCTACCGACAACTCGAACTCCTCGAACTTCGCCATCCCGGGGTTCAGCAAGTGCCCGATTACCGCATCGAGTGTCTCCGCAGTGGGAATCGATGAGCCAGCACTGTTGAGAAACGCTGTCACACGCCCAGTCTCCCCGCCCGATGACCGCATCCAGTCCGAATTTGTCGCTTATGCCGGTTGGTCCGCCACTCCACCGCCAAAAGTCCACCACCCGTACTGAACACCGCCTGATCAGAGGTGAAAACGTCGAGTGGTGGACTTTCGAACCGAGGTCGGGCCGTAGGCTGGTTCCCAATGCTGCTTTCTGTTCTCGACCTTGCCCCCGTTTCGTCCGGATCTTCGGTGGGGCAGGCGCTGCGTAACTCCATCGACCTGGCGCAGCGGCTGGAAGCGCTCGGCTATCACCGCCACTGGGTGGCCGAGCATCACGGCATGCCAGGTGTTGCGAGTTCGTCGCCCGCTGTGCTGCTGGCCCACCTGGCCATGGCCACATCAACCATCCGGCTCGGTTCCGGAGGCGTGATGCTCCCCAACCATGCGCCGCTCGCCATCGCCGAGCAGTTCGGCATGCTGGAAGCGATCCACCCGGGCCGCATCGACCTTGGCCTGGGCCGTGCCCCGGGCACCGACGTGCACACGGCCCGTGCCCTGCGCGGAACCCGGTTGCACGAGTCCGAAGATTTTCCGGCGCGTATCGCAGATCTCATCGGTTTCTTCGACGGCCAGTTCCCTGCAGCCCATCCGTATGCATACATACGTGCTGTGCCGGGTGCAGGCAACATGCCGGCCCTCTGGATGTTGGGCAGCAGCGACTGGGGTGCCGCTGTAGCCGGGCAGATGGGTCTGCCGTATGCCTTTGCGCATCACTTCGGCATGGGCGGCACCGACGTTGCCCTCGACACGTACCGGTCGCAGTTCAGCCCGTCCGCATTCGCCGACCGTCCGTACTGCATGATCGGTGTGCAGGTGGTGTGTGCCGGCACCGAGGCCGATGCCCGCTACCTCGCCCGGTCCAGTGCACTGGGATTCCTCCGCCTGCGTCAAGGACGGCCCGGCACCATGCCGTCACCCGAAGACGCCGCGGCTACCGCCCTGTCCGTTCAGGAGAACCAGTTCATCGAGGAGCGGCTGAACAATGCCGTCATCGGCACGCCGGCTCAGGTAGCGGTACAGCTGCGTTCGCTGATGGAGCAGTACGCGGTGGACGAGTTGATGCTCACCACGGCCACCCACGCGCACGCGGACCGAATCCGGTCGTTCGAGCTGGTCGCAGAGGCATGCGGCATCACACCTTCGACGCACGACCTTCCCAGTACGGGGCTCGCAGCTCACGCTTGAGAATCTTGCCGCTGCCGGTCTTCGGCAGCTCTGCTGCGAACGCAATCGATCTCGGCACCTTGTAGTTGGCCAGGTGTGCCCGTGCATGCTCGGAAACCTCGGCATCGGTCAGGCTTTGGCCGTTGCGTGTAACCACCACAGCGTGCACCAGTTCGCCCCAATCCTCCGACGGGATGCCGAACACCGCAGCTTCAAGCACCTTGGGATGCTGCTCCAGGGCCGCTTCGATCTCGGCCGGATAAATGTTCATCCCGCCCGAGATGATCATGTCCTTCTTCCGGTCGCAGATGTACAGGAAGCCCTCGTCGTCGCGGTACGCGATGTCACCGACGGTCTGGAAGTCGCCGCGCCGATCGGCGGCGAACTTGTCGGGCTGCTTGTAGTACTCGTTGAACACCGAAGCAGCGCGCACGAACAGCTCGCCAGGATGATCGGGCCCGATGCCGGTGACCTCGTTGCCGTCGTCGTCGAACAGCTTGATCTCAACCATCGGAGCCGCTTCGCCGCACGAGCCCGGCTTGCGCAGCTGGTCTTGCGGTTTCATCACGCAGTTGACGCCCAACTCCGTGCTGCCGTACACCTCCCACAGCGAATGCGCGGGGAAGTCGGCCAGGTACTGCTGCTTCAGTGCGAACGACCACGGTGCTGCATTCGCGATCATCACCCTGATCGACGAGCGGTCGTACTTGGCCTTCACCTCGTTCGGAAGCGCGCATATCATCCGGATCGGCGTCGGCGCTGCGAACGTGGATGACACCTTGTACTTGTCGACCAGGCGTAGCCAGTCCTCGGGGCTGAACTTGCGCTGCAGCACCACGGTCTGGCCCATCAGCTGACCGGTGCCCATGAAACCCAGCGGACCAGAGTGATAGAGCGGCCCGGTGGGGATGTAGATGTCGTCCGGCCGGTATGCAATGAGCTGCAGCAGCGCAAGCCCCTGCTGCGGGTTGGCGCCGCCTTTGCGCAACGCACCCTTTGGCTTACCGGTCGTACCCGACGTGTAGATCATGGTTGCAGCGGCGATGTCAGCGGCGGGGAGGTCGATCGGTACAGAGGACTGCGCCTCGGCCAGTGGTTCGACGGCAACCATTCCGGACGGCACCGTCCCGCCGTGGGACGCCGAGTCGAACACCACGATGTGTTCGACCTGCGGAATGCGGTCCCGGATGCGTTCGAACATCGGCGCGAACTCGGCGTCGACGTAGACGATCTTGGTGTCGCTGTGATCGGTGACGTACGCGGCCTCGTCGTCGGACAGCCGATAGTTCAACGGTACCGCCGTGGTCCCAATCTTGCGGCACGCGCTGATGGCCACTACCAGCGGTATGGAGTTCTGCCCGCACCACACCACCTTGGTGCCCGGCCCGCTGCCCATTCGTTGCAGCACCCTGCCCAATCGGTTGGCCGCTGCCTCAAACTCTGCATAGGTCAGCTGGTTCACGGTGCCGTCGGGCCGATCGTCGATCACTGCCAACTTGTCGGGCTGGTTCTGGGCATGCGATGTGAGGAAATCGGCCATGGCCGCCACGTTGCCACAGGAGCGCCGCGCGGTGCACAGTCAACCGACCCGGTCGCAGAAGAGTCAGCGGCCGACGAGGAGTTTCACCGCTGCCAGGAACGCGAGCACCAAGACGCCCATGCTGAACACGCGTTGCGGGATGCGAGGTAGCAGCCAGCGTCCGCCGAAGACTCCGACCACCACCGCAGGAAGCAGGACCGCGTCGTAGCGCAGCGATTCAGCGGTGAAGAACGCCCCGCCTGTGGCCAGCCAGCCGAGCAACAGGTAAACGGGCACCTTGGCCAGGTTGACGCAGAAATAGAACACCGACGACGTGCCGATCAGCGGCTCCTTCGGCAGGCCAAGACCGGTGAAGTAGGTGTTGAGCACCGGGCCGGCAGCGTTGGCAACGAACGTGGTGAACCCACCCGTCACGCCGACCACGTTGGTCACAAGCGGAGTGGCATCGGCAGGCGGCGTGCGGCGGACCAGGCGCGACACCTGCAGCGCCACCATCACCATGACGATCAACCCGATACAGACGTCGAGCACGCGACCGCCCGAGCCGACGATTGCATAGAAGAGTGTCCCGGCTGCAAACCCGACAGCCACGGGAAGAACGAGCGGCCGCAGCACATCGGCCCTCCTCGAGCCCCGGTACCAGCCGATGGCGAACAGGTCGGCCACGATGAGCACCGGCAGCATCACCCCGGCGATGAGCCGCCCGGACACGACCATGGCAAACAGCGGAGTGGCGAGCAGTCCTCCACCTGGAACGGCCGTCTTCGACAGCCCGATGATCAGCGCGGCAACGAGACCGATCAACAGGTTTGACGTGGTGAACACTCCCCTATTCCAGCACTGATAGGAAATGGTGATGGATCGGATCGAGATCAGAGGGCTGCGCGTCGTCGGCATCGTCGGCGCGCTCTCCGAAGAACGTGTCAGGGCGCAGCCCTTCGAGGTCGACCTCGACATCCTCACCGACGTCACCCGGGCCGGGGCCAGCGACGACCTCGACGACACCATCAACTACGCGCTGCCCGTCGGCATGATCGAGCACATCATCAAGACCGAACGGCACATCCTGTTGGAACGTGTTGCCACCCGCATCGCCGAAGAAGTCCTGTCGGACCCCAAGGCAACGGGAGTCGAGGTGGTGGTGCGCAAGCTCCACCCGCCGATCCCGGCAGACATGACATCAACTGCCGTGCGTGTGCAGCGCAACCGTGCGCACTTCGCACGTATGCCAAGGGTTCATACGCGCGCTTACGTAGCGCTCGGCACCAACCTTGGTGATAGGCGCGCTTATCTTCGCAACGCAATCGACCACATCGAGGGCGTGGTTGCGGTGTCACACGTCTACGAGACCGACCCGGTCGACACGCCTGCAGGCTCCGGCCGCTACCTCAACATGGTTGTTGCCATCGAGACCGACCTCGACCCATTCGCCCTGCTGGCCAGGTGCCAGCTCGTTGAACAGGATGCCGGCCGTGTCCGCAGCGTGCGTAACGCGCCTCGCACGCTGGACATCGACGTGCTCCTGTACGGCGACGTGGCCATGGAGTCCGCAGAGCTCACCATTCCTCATCCGCGCATGTGGGAACGCCGCTTCGTGCTGGCACCGCTGGCCGACGTGGCCCCACATCTGGTGCCCGACGATTGGGATACACGTTTGCCCGTGGACGGCGTCCACAGGGTCGACCCGCTGGAAGGCTGGTCGCCGTCCGCGGTGTCGGCCGACAACACCAAGACCGGACAGGACTCCCCTCCTGCGGGCCAGGCGTAGCCCATGACGGCTGGTGCTACATCGGTTGGTCGACCGGCCGTTGCGACGCCGGCCAAGCCGTATGCGGTCCCTATCGACGCAATGGTGCAGGACGGAGCGGCCGACGCAACGGCGCTCAAACGGCGAGCGCTGCAGGTGTCTCGTGGCGGCGCCCGGGCCGCAGTGCTGGGGGTCAACGACGGACTGGTGTCCAACCTCTGTCTCATCCTCGGCGTCGCAGGTGCCGGCGCATCGCAGGAGTCGGTGCGGTTGGCCGGGTTCGCCAGCCTGGTGGCCGGAGCGTTCTCCATGGCGGCCGGCGAATGGATCAGCGTCAAGAGCCAGGCCGAGTTGTTCAGCGGCGTCCTCGCGGAACTGCGCCGCCTGATCGCTCGTAACCCGCGGTTGGTGCTTGATCAGCTGGTGGACAAGTTGATGGAGGCCGGGTTCGATCAGTCCACGGCCCGCCGCGCAAGCACCGAACTCCCGCTGAACGAAGACCGCTTCATGCACTTCACAGCCCGCACCGTGTTCGGTATCGATCCGGAAGAACTCGGATCCCCGGCGGTCGCCGCACTGTCGTCGTTCGCACTGTTTTCAGGCGGGGCACTGGTGCCGCTGTTCCCGTGGTTCTTTGCCGACGGAACCTCGGCCGTGCTCGCCTCGGCCGTACTCACTGCTGTGGCCAGCCTCGTTGCCGGAGGGGTGATCGCCCGCTCAAGCGGAAGCTCGGTCACCCGCAGTGCAACCCGGCAGCTGCTCATCGTGGTGTTCGCGTCCGCAGTCACCTACGGCATCGGCAAACTGTTCGGCACCGCCGTCAGCTAGTCAACCAACACGCCGCGCCCACACACAGCTCTCACCGACAGAACTCGACCATTTCACCGACAGAACTTCGAATTCAAGGCGCTAACCCACCACTAGACCCAGTTCTGTCGGTCAGACCGCTCAGTCCTGATGGTCCCACCAGTTGGATCGGGCAGCTTTACCGCAACGAGTCCAGGTCGGCCAAAACCGTGTCGGCGTGGGCCGCAACATCGTCGACGTCGTAGATCTTT
>JANNBN010000133.1:0-25121 GCA_031385545.1 Acidimicrobiia bacterium
TTGCGGCGAAACTCGCCACGGCCGACCGATACGGCATTCGCCGAAACATGATCCTAGACCCTGGTACCGGCTTCGCCCCCTTGGGGTGGGAGTGGGACAGCCGTTACCACTACCAGAAGTACATCTACTCAAGCCTGGACAAGCTGCGCGTGTTCGACCTGCCGCTCTACATCGCACTGCCTTGGCGTGAGACGGCACAGCACGACGAGCTGCTGGAAATCGTGCTGCGCCACGGTGTGGAGTACGGCCGGGCCCATTATCCCGAGAAGGTCCGGCGCGTGGAGTCGACCGTTTCCTGAGGGCTGGCGCTCGATGCCTCCCCTTTTCTTGCCTCCTGGACAGGCGCACGAACTGTTCACAGAGAATTCCTGCGGTTCGCGGCGCAGAGCTGGTGCAAGTTGAATACTTTGTAAAGGTCCGTCACGCCATCTCCCAGGAGAACCTATGAAGTTCCGTTCTGCCATTGCTCTCGCCGGGGCCGCTGTCGTCGGCGTCGGCATGATCGCCACGCCGGGTGGCGCAGCAACAAAGAAGAAGACAACCACGACGAAGAAGAAGGCGACGCCAACAACGGCTGCAGCCGCTCCGGCCACCGTTGCGCCAACCAAGAAAGAACTGGTCTTCGCCATCATTCTGCCGTCGTCCAAGGACGACAAGGCGTTCAGCGAGTCCGGCTACACCGGGCTGACGAATGCCGTCAAGAAGGTCGGCGGCAAGGTGGTCTTCCAGGAGAACGTTCCTGTCGCCTCGGCGCAGGAAGCGCTCCGCAACCTGGCATCGCAGAAGCCGACCATCGTCATGTCACTCGGCGGCCAGTTCGCCGACGCCATTGCCACAGTCGCGCCCAGCTTCCCCGATGTGCAGTTCATGGGGATCAACGGCACCAAGACAGGTCCGAACCTGTCGGCCTGGTCGCTCGCCGAAGGTGAAGTTGCCTACCTGGCCGGTATTTTGGTTGCCGGTGAGAACCCCGGCGTGAAGAAGATCGGCCGGGTTGCGGGAATCACCATCGCGCCGCTGCAGTTCGGTTCGGCCGGCTTCATCGACGGGGCTCGCTCGGTTGACCCCGACATCCAGTTCATCAACACCTTCACCGGCAACATGGACGATGTGGCCAAGGCAAAGGAAGCAACCCTCGCCGCCGCTAACGCTGGTGCCAAGTTCATCTACACCGGCATGAACAATGGCTTGGTCGGGATGGAACAGGCAGCGCAAGAGGCAGACGTGCAGTTGATCAACAACACCACCAATAAGTGCACGGACCCAAAGACCGGCGCACTGTATTTCGGAGCCGTGAACTCGTCCACGACGTTTGCCACGCAGAGCATCGCTGAATCGCTTGCGAACGGGTCCTACAAGGCCAACGCCAAGCGGTCCAACCTGGAATTCCCCGACGCGTTCGGTGTGGTTCTGTGCAGTGGGAAGCCCAAAGCCAAGACGGCGCAGCTACTGGCCGACGCGGAGAAGAAGCTCATCGCCGGCGAGATCAAGATCGGTCTCCAGCCGGCCAAGCCGTAACCGGCAACACCCAACCTGTTAGCAGCATCAGCGTGGCTCGGGACTGAAAGCCCGGGCCACACTGCTGCCGATTCTCCCGACCGCACCGAGAACCATGCGAGCTTCATGACCGACCATCTCCAAACCTCTGAACGCGTCGCGCTGGCTGAACTGCGTGACATCGTCAAGGTGTTCCCGGGGGTGCGGGCAAACGACGGTGTCAGCTTCTCGGTTCTCCCGGGCGAGGTGCACGGCCTGCTCGGCGAGAACGGAGCGGGCAAATCGACGTTGATGTCAATCCTGTACGGCCTGTATCAGCCGGAGGAGGGGACCATCCTGCGGCATGGAAAGAGCATCACGTTACCCAGCCCGCGCGCCGCGCTTGAGGCAGGAATTGCCATCGTGCAGCAGCACTTCGCGTTGGTGCCCACCATGTCGGTCACCGACAACGTGATTCTCGGCAATGAACCAAGCCGCATCATCCGGCGCAGCGCGCTCACGGCGCGGATTCAGGAACTGTCGCAGCGCTACCGCCTCGAACTCGACCCGAAATCACTTGTGTCCGAACTCAGCATCGGGCAGCGTCAACGTGTCGAGATCCTGAAGTGCCTGTACCGAAATCCGGAGATCGTCATCTTCGACGAGCCATCGACGGTGCTCACCCCGTCGGAGATCGACGACCTCTACGGCATCATCCGCACACTCAAATCCGAGGATCGCGGCGTGGTGCTCATCACCCACAAGCTTGACGAACTGCTGGCCGTCACGGACCGCATCACCGTCCTGCGCCACGGCCGGAGCACCGGCACGGTGACGACATCGGAAGTCGACGGACCGACGCTCGCCCGCCTGATGGTTGGCCGCGACGTCAAGCTGCGTTCGACCGCAGCGCTCGTGGGTCTGAGCAGTGCGGACGAGACAAAGCCGCTGCGCACTGTTGCTGGCGACGCGCCGGTCGTGTTGGAGCTGAACGCTGTCGGTCTGCGTGCTGACGGTGTCGATCGCCTGACTGAGCTGACGCTCAGTGTTCGTGCAGGCGAGATCGTCGGCGTGGCAGGCGTCGAGGGTAACGGCCAGAAGGAGTTGGTCGAACTGCTCTGCGGGACGACTCAACCAACTGCCGGAACAATGGTCGTGTCCGGTGCGGACTTCACCCGCGCCGGAGCGGTTGCGCTCAGTCGGCAGGGTGTTCGGGTGATCACCGAAGACCGCCACGCCACAGGCTGCGTGCTCGACATGACGGTCGGCGAGAACCTGCTCCTCGACCGGGTCGGATCAGCTCCGTTCTCGCGCCACGGCGTGCTGAACCGCAGGGCGTGCGACACAGCAGCGCGCGAACTCATCGCCGATTTCCGGGTGAAGACCCCGGGTCCCGACGTGCAGATCCGCAACCTGTCGGGCGGCAACCAACAGCGCGCCATCCTCGCCCGTGAACTCAGTCGCAGCGTGACCGTTCTCGTTGCGGCCCAGCCGACGAGAGGGCTGGACGTCGGTGCGATCGAGGAAGTCACAGAACGCATCACAGCAGCGCGTGACGCCGGCGCCGGCGTGCTGCTGATTTCCAGCGACCTGGCCGAGGTGATGTCGATGTCCGACCGGATCGCAGTGATGTACCGAGGACGGTTCATCGCGGTGGTCGACCGTGCCGATGCCTCGACCGAGTTGATCGGAGAGCTGATGGCCGGTTTGGTGAGCGCGTGAAGTCGAATTCCGTTCGGTCGGTTCTCATCTCGATCGGCGGCATCGTGTTCGGATTCCTGATCGGTGGTGTGATGATCGCCATCCAGGGCAAACCGGTCGGGCAGTCGCTCGAAGCGCTGCTCAAGGGCTCATTCGGTTCGGCTTTTGCCATCGGCAACACGCTCAACAAGGCGTGTGCACTGCTGCTTGTTGCGTGCGGATACATCTTCTCGTCCAAAGGTGGCCTCACCCAGATCGGTGCCGAGGGTCAACTGCACATCGGCGGTCTCGCCGGCACTGCTGCTGCCATCGCGCTGAAGGACGTGCCAAAGCCCATCCCGCTGGTCGGTGCGCTGGTAGTCGGGTTCGTGGGCGGCGGTCTGTGGGGGAGCGTGGCCGGCTGGCTACGCGCCCGGCGGGGCGTGAACATCGTGATTTCGACGCTGCTGCTCAACTACATCGGCCTGCGGTTCGTCGAGTTCGCGCTCGACTCGCGTTCGCTCATGAGGGACGGCGAAGCAGAGCCGCAATCCGCCGAGATTCCGGGAGCGGCTCGGTTGGGTCGCCTCTTCCCCCACACCACCTCCACGGTGCACCTTGGCCTGGTCGTGGCGATAGTGAGTGCACTTATCGTGTGGTTCATCCTCAACAGGACGGTCCCGGGGTTCAAGGTGCGGATGCTGGGCCAGAATCCCGAAATGGCTGCGCGGGTCGGCGTGTCCACCCGGTCGATGAGCGTGCGCGTGATGTTCATCGCCGGAGGTCTGTCGGGCCTGGCCGGATGCTCGTTGCTGCTTGGCGAGCAATTCCGAGCCCGTCCGGACTACGCCATCGGTTTCGGTTTCGCCGGTATTGCGGTTGCCCTGATCGCTCGGGCCCATGTGCTTGCGGCACTTCCGGCGTCGCTGCTCTTCGGAGCGATCCTGGCGGGTGGTCTTCGACTGGAGTCAGATGTCCAGGTTCCGAACGCAATGGTCAGCGTGATCCAAGGCGCCATCATCCTGGCAGCAGCAGGGACAGCGTTCCTGCTGGCTCGTCAACAACCGGTCATCGCTGACGATGATCAGGTGGCAGCCGCATGATCACGGCGCACATCGTCGCTGCGTTCGACTCGTCCTCGGTGAACATTTCCATCCTGTTGGGACAGGCCATCCGTCTCGGTGTGCTGATTGCATTTGTCGCGCTGGGCGAAATGGTCAGCCAGCGGGCGGGCGTCCTCAACATCGGGGTCGAAGGCGTGTTCCTGGCCACCGCTTGCGCCGCCGCGGGAGCATCGTTTCTCGGATGGGGTGTGTGGACCGGTTTCCTGGTCGCTCCGATCATTGGCATGGTGACCATGTCGCTCATTGCGTTTCTCGTGCTGATCCTGCGGGCCGATCAGATCGTCACCGGTTTCGGGATCAACCTCGCCTCGATCGGCATCACCACGGTGATCGTGAAGTCAAAGCCCGACCTCAACTTCGTGGACTCGCTGAAAAAGGTGAAGCCGTTCGGCGATGGTGGCGCGCTGGCCGACATGTTCAACCACAAACCGTCCGTCTATCTCATCGTGCCGGCGGCGCTGGTCTGCTGGTTCGCGTTGTTTCGCACGGCGTGGGGGCTGCGGGTGAAAGCAGTCGGTGAAACCCCCGCAGCAGCCGATTCGGCCGGGGTCGTGGTCAACCGGGTTCGCTGGCAGGCAATGGTGGCCTGTGGCGCACTGGTTGGCCTGGGCGGCGCCTCGCTGGCGCTCGGTCAAGGGTCGGGATTCACCGAGAACATGGTGGCCGGACGCGGGTTCATCGCTCTGGTTGCAGTGATCTTCGGCCGCTGGCGACCAGGCCTTGTCGTAGGGGGCTGCCTGTTCTTCGGCCTCTTCGAAGCACTCACGCTGCAAGCCCCGGCGTGGGGTCTTACCATCCAGTCGCAATTGCTCAACATGGTTCCCTACCTGTCGTGCTTACTGGCGCTCGCCATCTTCCGTCGGGGAACGACGCCGCCGTCTGCGCTCACGAGACCGTTCGAGCGCAAGCGCTGAGCGCCTCACCGCCTTGTTCAGATGAAATAGAGCCGGTTGAGGGAGACCTGTTCTGACGGGTCGGTGTAAACACGCTCGCCATCGAACGACACGAACCCCGTGCGGGGGTTGACCTCCACCGCGCCGAGGCGAGCGTTGCGCACCATGTCGGCCGGCCCGATCCCACGGGTCGCACTCACTGGAACCCGCCTCCGGCGGGTCGTCATATGGTCATTGCCAGCAGCCATGGCGGCCCCGGCGACAAACGCGACCGAGAGGTCGGCGGCGGTTGCACCGAACGCGCCGAACTGAGGCCCGAGGACGAGCGGTTCGCAGGTGTCGGTGCTGGCGTTCGGGTCGCCCGTCACGCCGTACGCTGGAAACCCTGCTTTCAGCACCAGGTTGGGCTTGGCCCCGAAATGGTCCGGTCTCCACAGCACGATGTCGGCCAATTTGCCGACTTCGATCGAGCCGACTTCGTGCGACAACCCGTGCGCAATGGCGGGGTTGATGGTGAGTTTCGCGATGTAGCGCAGAACACGTTCGTTGTCGTCGTAGCTCGGCGATCCGTCGAGGTTCGACTTCATCTTGGCTGCCAACTGGAACGTTCGTCTGAACGTTTCACCCGCCCTGCCCATGCCCTGCGCATCCGATGACGTGATGGCGATGGCACCGAGATCGTGCAGTACGCCCTCTGCGCCCATGGTGCCGCCACGGATGCGGTCAGTCACCAGGTGATGGTCTGAGCGCGAATGGTGGTTCAGGCCGTGCGCAGCAAAGATCATTTCGTAGTGCTCGTCGAGCGCGTCGCGGCCGAAGGGGAGTGTCGGGTTCGTGGATGACCCAATGATGTTGGGCCGCCCGGCAAGCTTCAGGACGTTCGGAACATGGCCACCCCCGCAGCCCTCGATGTGGAACGCGTGGATGGTGCGTCCGTCCACGACCGACAGCGTGTCCTCGACGCTCAGGCACTCGTTGAGACCGTCTGTGTGCAGAGCAACCTGCACGTCGTGGGCTTCCGCGACCCGCAGCGCAGTGTCGAGGGCTCTGGCATGCGCGCCCATGTCTTCGTGCACCTTGAATCCGCAAGCGCCGCCCTCGACCAGTGCTTGGACCAGTGGACCATCGTGGGACGACGAACCACGTGCGAGGAACCCGATGTTGACCGGCCAGGCGTCGAACGCGTTGAATGCGTGTCGCAACGCCCACGGAGAGTTGACCCCGACGCCCCACACCGGGCCGAACTCCTGGCCGATGATGGTGGTGACTCCTGAGGCAAGGGAAGCCTCCATGATGCGCGGAGAAAGGAGGTGCACATGCGTATCGATGGCACCGGCGGTTGCGATGAGACCCTCGCCTGAGATGATGGTGGTGCCTGTTCCCACCACGACTTGGACCCCGTGCAGCGTGTCAGGGTTGCCTACCCGGCCGATGGAATGGATACGCCCGGCCCGGATGCCGATCGACACTTTTGCGATCGGTTGCATCGCATCGATCAGGACCACGTTGGAGATGACGAGGTCGCACGTCTCGGGGCCAGGTTTCGCCTGCAGATGCAGACCGTCTCGTGCAGTTTTTGCGAACCCGGCGATGAACTCGTCGCCCTGCTGCTGCGAGTCATGCTCGACACGGATCACCAGGTTGGTGTCGCCCAGCCTGACTCGGTCTCCGGCGGTTGGGCCGTGGATCGACGCGTAGTCGGAGGGGAGAATGGACGAGGCGTCCGTGTGCGTGTGCGGGTGTTCGCCGCCGGGGTGCGTGTGATCGTGCGATCCCCGACCCGATATCTGGCCTGATCCCCGACCCGATACCTGGCCTGATCCGTGGCGATGGCCTGCGTCTGGCTCGTTGCTGTTTGTGCGGTTCATGATCAGCTGCCCAGGTAACCCTGCTGCTGGGCACGGACAAGAGCCCGCAGGCGTACCTCAGGGTCGTCCAGTGGGCCGTCGACGAGCCCGGCAAAACCGATGGCGACACGATCGCCGCCGATCTGTGTGAGCGGCGCACCCGTTTCGACACCCGGTTCGAAACGCAGCGCCTCACCGGCCGGGATCGCAAGGCGCATGCCGTAGGCGGCTGCACGGGGGAACGACAGACGGTGATTGACCTCGAAGAAGTGGAAGTGGGAGGTGACGCTGATCGGCACGTCGGAGGTATTGACAACGGCCAGCGACAGGATCGACGGTATGCGGACAGACGATTCGGGTACGACCAGAACTTCTCCAGGAGTCGGTTCGGCGAACTCGGAGCGATCCTGCTCCGCCGGGTTCAACACACGGAACGGGTCCCGGACCACGACGAGCCGGGTGCCGTCGTCGAAGACCGCTTCGACCTTGACCTCGGTGACAATCGCTGCCACCCCCGGCATGATCTCGTGGCTGCCAAGCACGGAACGGGCCGCGTGAACCGCTTCCATCAGACGCGCTCCGGACCGGGCAGCCTCTATGGCGGTATCAGCGACGATCGCCGTGGCCTCCGGAACGTTCAGCAAGAGACCATTGGCACGGCGTCGGCGAGCAAGCTCGGCGGCGCTGAAGAGCAGCAACCGGTCGCGTTCGGTTGGCGTGAGCCGCATGCTAGGAGAGTAGCGGTAGACCCAGCAGGCCCATCAACTCCCGAAGCGGCGGGAGTACGCTCGGCCCACCGTGAGCGTCTCTTCCCGGCCGTTCCGGCGGCCCGTCCGATACATCTCGCCCCTTGCAGATTTTCTGCGGACCGAGGCCGCCGGCGGCGCCCTGCTGCTCGGCGCTGCCGTGGTGGCGTTGGTGTGGGCCAACACAGCACCCGCCTCGTACCTGTCCTTCTGGCACGCGCGAGCTGGTGTCGATTTCGCTGGGTGGGGCATAGATTTCGATGTCCGCCATTGGGTGAACGAAGGCCTGATGACGGTGTTCTTCCTTGTCGTCGGTCTGGAGATCAAGCGCGAACTCACCGACGGTGAGTTGCGCGACCCTCGCGGAGCTGCGCTGCCGTTCGTCGCCGCACTCGGCGGAATGGCCGTGCCGGCCGTGATCTACACGGTGATCAACGCCGGCGGGTCGACTGCCGGCGGCTGGGCAATCCCGATGGCGACAGATATTGCGATGGCCGTCGGGGTGCTCACCCTTCTCGGCCCGCGGGTGCCAGTGGCGCTGAAGCTGTTCCTCCTGGCTCTCGCGATCGTGGACGACATCGGCTCGGTCGTCGTGATCGCTGTCTTCTACGGAAAGGGTCTCAGCGTCGTGTGGGGTGGTTCCGCACTCGGCCTCGTGGTGGCAATTGCAGTCCTCAAACGGCTGGGTGTCCAGGTCATCGGGTTCTATGCAGTCATGGGTGCAGCGCTTTGGTACTGCACCTATCGGGCTGGGGTGCACGCAACGCTGGCCGGTGTGGCTTGCGGGCTGCTCGCCCCGTCGAAACCGTTCCTCGACGCTGACTTGGTGGACGTCACCGCGCTGGCCGACGTTTCTTCGTACGACGCGGTTGCCGAAACGGTGCGCCTTGCGCGCCAGTCGGTGTCGGTCGTCGAGTGGCTGGAGCACCGGCTGGTGCCGTGGAGCTCCTATGCCGTGGTGCCGCTGTTCGCACTCGCGAACGCGGGGATCCCCGTCGGGCTCACTGCCTTGCGCGATTCCCTGGGATCATCGGTGGGGCTCGGCGTGGTCGCCGGTCTGGTGCTTGGCAAACCGGTCGGGATCACCCTGTTCAGCTGGATCGGGGTCAGAGCAGGGTGGGTCTCGTTGCCACATGGCGTGCGGTGGCCCCACATCGCCGGCGCGGCAGCGTTGGGAGGCATCGGATTCACCGTGTCGCTGTTCATCGCCGGCCTCTCGTTCGAATCGGCAGCTGCTGAGGACCAGGCGCGTCTCAGCATCTTGGTGGCAACCGCAGCTGCCGCCTTCGTCGGGTCGGTCATTCTTCGCAGGACGACCAACCCGCCCCACGCGAGCCCACTCACCGGCGGGTAGCGCTCGTCGCGACAGGTCCGAGCAGAGATGCGGAAGGACCCTGCGACGGAGCAGTAGCCTGTGTGATCCCGCCTGGGAGTCCGCCGGGTCCGCCTGCCTTCGCTGGTGGTCCTCCAGCCAGCAACACCGGCCGGCGTCGTACGATTTCCAACACTCCGCTCACCGAACACTTCGCACACTGGAACACCGCCGAGAATGCAGACCGCTGTTGAGGCCCTCGAGGGCAACCACGCAAAGCTCACCGTCACCCTCACCGAGGCCGAATTCGACAAGGCTCTGTCCGACGCGTTCGTCAAGATCGCCGGCGAGGTCCGCATTCCGGGATTCCGGCCTGGCAAGGCCCCTCGACGCATCCTCGAGCAGCGGATGGGCAAGGAGTACGCCCGCAGTGTGGCGCTCGAAGACGGGCTCCCAGAGTTCTACGTGGCTGCAGTCGACCAGGAAGACCTCGACGTCATCAACGTGCCGCAGCTCAGCCTGTTGTCCGGCGGCGAAGACGGGCCGGTCAGCTTCGAAGCCGGAGTGGAGCTTCGCCCCGAGGTGCGTGTACCTGGTTACGACGGCCTCCAGGTAACCATTGCAAATCCCGCAGCCGGCGAAGCTGAGATCAGCGAACAGCTGGATCGGATGCGCAACTCGTTCGCCCTGCTCAACGAGGTCGATCGTCAGGCACAGGACGGCGATCACGCTCGCATCGACGTCAGCGGAACCATCGACGGCGAGCCCGTCCCGGGGCTCACGGCCGAGGACTACCTGTACGAGGTCGGTGCCGGAAGCGTGGTTCCGGAACTGGACCATAACCTGCTCGGTGCCAGTGCGGGCGACCAGCTCTCGTTCGAAGCCGGCGTTCCCGGAGGAGAAGCGGACAGCTCCCCCATCGTGTTCGCGGTCACCGTCAAGGCCGTGAACGAGAAGGTGCTACCAGCCGCGGACGACGCGTTCGCTGTGGCCAACTCCGAGTTCGCAACCATCGCGGAGCTTCGTAGCGACATCGCGAACCGCATCACCATGGTGAAGCGTGTGCAGTCCTACATTGCACTGCGCGATGCCACCATGGAGGCCCTGGTTGCGGTGGCCGACATCGAGACCGTCCCCGAGGCGCTGCTCAACGTCGAGGCACAGAACCGCCTCCGTGACATGCAGAACCGCCTTGCCCAGCAAGGTGCGTCACTCGACCAGTACATCGCAGCCACTGGGCAGTCCCCGGACGAACTCATGGCTGAACTGCGCGAGCAGGGCACGAACAACGCAAAGGCCGACCTCGCTCTGCGCAGCGTCGCAAAGTCCGAGGGCATCACGGTCACCGATGCGGAAGTCGATGCAGAGATTGTGCGTCTGGCCGACCGCTTCAACATGAAGCCCAAGCAGGTTCGGCGCAACGTCATCAATAATGGCCAGTTGTCGGTCCTCCGGGCAGACGTGCTGAAGTCAAAAGCGTTGAATTGGCTCATGCAGCACGTGTCACTTGTCGATGAAGACGGCCATGCGATCGATCGCAAGGACTTGCAGCTCACCTCCGACGAACAAGCTGCTGCCGACGAAATCGTCGATCGGGCCGAGCTTGCCGAACACGACGACGAACACGATTATGACCACGACGATCACGACCACGACGATCACGGTCACGACTGATCCCCGGATCAGTTGGTCCGAATAACTTCCCCGTTTCAGACAGGATGGCTGCGATGAACCGAATCCAGAACTACCTCGTGCCCACGGTGGTCGAGCAGACCAACCGCGGTGAGCGCGCGTATGACCTGTACAGCCGCCTCCTCAAAGAGCACATCGTGTTCGTAGGTACCCCGATCGACGACACCATCGCCAACCTGCTGTGTGCACAGCTGTTGTTCCTCGAATCCGAGAACCCGGACCGTGACATCAACATCTACATCAATTCGCCGGGAGGCGATGTCACGGGGTTGATGGCCATCTACGACACGTGCCAGTTCATCCGCAACGACATCTCCACCATCTGCTTCGGTCAGGCTGCATCGGCCGCTGCGGTGCTTCTGGCCTCGGGCACGCCCGGTAAGCGGTTCGCGCTGCCGCACAGCCGCGTGCTCATCCACCAGCCTTACTCCGGTGCCGGAGGCCAGGCCTCGGACATCGAGATCCAGGCCAGGGAACTCAACCGCATCCAGACGGACCTGGAAGAGATTCTGTCCCGCCATACGGGCCAAACTGTCGACCGAATCCACAAAGACACAGACCGGGACTACATCATGTCCGCCGAAGAGGCCAAGGTCTATGGCATCATCGATCACGTGATCACCTCCCGTGAACTGCCGCTGTCCGACGCCATTGCTCACTGAGCTGTTCTGAACGTCAACCGGAAATCCACTTCAGAAGCTTCCTGAGAAAGTCGAGACTGACAACGTGGCAAAATTCGGTGACGGAGGCGACCTCCTCAAATGCTCGTTCTGCGGCAAGTCGCAGAAGCAGGTCAAGAAGCTCATTGCCGGTCCGGGTGTGTACATCTGCGACGAGTGCATCGAGCTGTGCAACGAGATCATCGAGGAAGAGCTTTCCGATGCCGGCGAGGTCCGGTTCGACGAACTGCCGCGCCCCAAGCAGATCCACGCATTCCTCGATGAGTACGTCATCGGGCAGAACCAGGCCAAGAAACAGTTGGCCGTTGCGGTCTACAACCACTACAAGCGAGTCCAGACCGGTGCCAACGAGACGGTGAAGCAGTCCGAAGTCGAGCTGGCGAAGTCCAACATCTTGCTGCTCGGCCCCACCGGCTGCGGCAAAACGGAACTGGCTCGCACGCTGGCACGCATGCTCAACGTCCCGTTCGCCATCGCCGATGCCACGGCCCTCACCGAAGCTGGCTACGTCGGCGAAGACGTCGAGAACATCCTGCTGAAGCTCATCCAGGCTGCGGACTACGACGTCAAGAAGGCCGAGACGGGCATCGTCTACATCGACGAGATCGACAAGATCGCCCGCAAGAGCGAGAACCCGTCCATCACCCGAGACGTCAGCGGCGAAGGTGTGCAGCAGGCGCTGCTCAAGATGCTCGAGGGCACGGTTGCGTCCGTTCCTCCCCAGGGTGGCCGCAAGCACCCGCACCAGGAGTTCATCCAGATCGACACGACCAACGTGCTGTTCATCTGCGGTGGTGCCTTCGCCGGCCTCGACAAGGTCATCGAGGCTCGCATCGGTCAGAAGGGCATCGGCTTCAACTCACGCGTCTACTCCAAGAACGAGCGAGACCCAGGCGAGTGGTTCGCGCAGGTACTGCCTGAAGACCTCACGCGCTACGGGCTCATTCCGGAGTTCATCGGCCGCCTGCCGGTGGTCGGAGCCGTTTCGTCGCTCGATCGTGATTCGCTGGTCAAGATCCTGACCGAACCGCGCAATGCGCTGGTCAAGCAGTACAAGAAGTTCTTCGAGTACGACGGTGTGGCTCTGGAGTTCACACCGGACGCGCTCGAGGCCATCGCCGACCAGGCGCTGCTGCGCGGTATCGGGGCTCGCGGCCTTCGGGCCATCCTCGAAGAGGTACTGCTCAACGTGATGTACGACCTGCCCGGTCGCAGCGACGTGGCCCGCTGCGTCATCACCCGCGAAGTCGTCCTTGAGAAGGTCAACCCCACGCTGGTGTCGCGCACCGAAGACAAGCCCGAGCGCCTCCGCCGCGCCGCCAGCTGACGCAACAAGTTCCGGGGCTCTGGTCGAGCATCGGCGAATGTGTTTGCTAGACCCGATTCTGTGCAACAGCCTTTCCCCGGACGAGACCCGCTCCGCCCGTACCCGTTCTTGTTCGACGAGGCAATGGAGTGGCTCGACGCGCACATCAACATGGAGAAGGGTTCAACGGTCAACGACGTTTCCGGCGTGGCACTGCCGCCTCGACGGCTCGATCCGCCGAGCCTCGATCGTATGCGCGCCTTGCTTCGTTTCGCAGGTGACCCACAGCTCGACGTTCCGTTCATCCATGTCACGGGGACCAACGGCAAGGGATCCACGGCGCGGATGGCTGCATCGCTGCTTGAAGCGTCGGGCAGAAGCGTTGGCGCCTACACGTCGCCTCACCTGGAGCGGCTGAACGAGCGACTCGCCTACAACAGCACCGCCATTGCCGACGCCGACCTTGCAACGCTCCTTTCAGACATCGCGCTTGCGGAGGACGCAGCGGGGGAGCGGTGCAGCTTTTTCGAGCTCACCACCGCAGCTGCATTTCGGTGGTTCGGCGACATCGCGGTCGAGGCCGCGGTGGTCGAGGTTGGAATGGGCGGCAACTGGGACGCAACCAACGCAGGTGACGGGGCGGTAGCGGTTGTCACCAACGTGGAGTTCGACCACGCCGAGTACTTCGGACCGGAGCGTTCTGACATCGCCCGTGAAAAGGCCGGGATCATCAAACCGGGGTCCGCAGCGCTCATCGGCGAGCAGGACCAGGCCATTGCCCTGCAACTCCACAACCTCGCAAGGGAGCGCGGAGCAGCAACAATCTGGCAGCGCGGCACGGACTTCGACACGATCAGCAACCGGTTGGCGATCGCTGGCCGTTCGCTGTCGCTGCGCACCCCTGGCGGTCGCTACGACGATGTGTTCATCCCGCTGCACGGCGCGCATCAGGGCGACAACGCGGCGATCGCCTTGGCTGCAGTCGAGGCGTTCCTGCAGGAACCGCTCGAAGCCGAGGTGGTCCGCACGGGGTTCTCCCGCGCCCATAACCCAGGCCGACTGGAAGTCATGGGGCGTCGGCCGCTGGTGGTCATCGACGGCGCGCACAACCCGGCCGGTGCAGCTGTCCTGCGCACAGCCATCGACGAAGCTTTTGCTGCCTGCAGCCAACGCATTGTGGTGATGGGTCTGCTTGAGGGCCGCGACGAGCACGAAATGGTGCGTATCGTCTGCTCCGGTGCTGCGTCGGTCGTTGCTGTTGCTCCGTCGTCGCCCAGGGCCATGGATCCCGAACGAATTCGAGTTGCGTGCCAGACCCTCGGAATACCGGCCACCGTTGCCCGAGATGTACCCGAGGCACTGCAGCGCGGCCGGTCAGCCGTGACGGCCGATGACATGTTGCTCATCACCGGGTCGCTGTACCTGCTCGGCGAAGCCCGCCCCCTGCTGCGCTGAGCCCTCGGCTAATTGCCCCGGGGCTGACCCACCCGGTGCTCAACAAGCTCGCCCCCCACCCCTCCGGCCCCCCAGCCCCTAAGCCCCCCGGCCACCCCAGCCCCCCGGCCACCCCGCCACCCCCGCCAAGGAACCAACGTTGGTCTGTGGGCAACCAACGTTGGGTTTGTTGCAACCAACGTTGCGTGTTCGGGTCGGTTTGGGGTGCGGATTTCGAAGGTTGGTCGCTGGGGGAGCAACGTTGGAGAAGGTTGGTTGCTTGGGGGCATCTGTTGGACGGGCCGGGCTGGTGCGAGCGCGGGGTGCGGCGCCGCACCTATTCGGTGGGCCGGACCTCGAAGCGCTCCGGGTCCAAGTCGCCGTCGGTCGATCGGGCACGCCGCACTTCGGCAACGGCGCGTGCCCTGGCCCGGACGTCGGTGACCGTGGCCATGGGTGGGCCGGTCCGGGCCCACTCGAGCAGTTCATCGACCCGATCCTTGGCCCCGGAGACGACGGCCTCGACCCTGCCATCACGACGATTTCGGACCCAACCCTGCAACCCCAGATCGTCGGCACGACGCTGCATCGAGTCCCGGAAACCAACGCCCTGGACCCGCCCGGAGACGAAGAGATGCTGCACCGTGTTTCGGGCCGCTGTCGCTGCCATGGCCCCCTTGGCCAGGCGCTTCTGTCGTTTGGCCACCGATGCAAGTGCTGCGTCGAACACGGGCCAGTAGGTCTCGGGGTTGGATGCCGCGGCGCGATGGTCCAACGCGACCTCATGCAGGGTTGCGCCGGGAATCAGCGCAGCGAGCTGGCGTTGACGTGACGCCGGAACGGTGGCGTCGTCGAGTGTGACTACTACCGCAGTCGGAGCGGTGATCGTCCCCAACCACGTATCTGACCGGAATCGCCCCAACGCATGACCCGCCTCGGCGATCATCCCGGCGTGATGGTTCTCGTACTCGGATGCCATCCACTGGGCCAACGGTGAGGTCTTGTCGGGCGATCGAAAGCGTCCCGGAAGCCGGTGGACCAGGAATTTCGGCGCAGCGTTGAGCGCTTTCACCGCCGTCCCGAGTAAAGACTCGAAGAAGAACTGATCGCCCCGGGTCTCGGAGAACACCGAAGCGGTGCTGCACAGCACCAGCCCGGCCACTCGTTCCGGATGGCGGTGCGCGACCAACTGTGCAATGGTTCCGCCCATCGAATAGCCGACCGCAACGAATTGATCCCACCCGAGCACATCGGCGACGGCCATCACGTCGTCCGCACAGTCCTCGAGGGTGAACCGGGCACTGCGTAAGCCCGTGCCGTGCCCGCGCTGGTCCCATGCGGCGAAGGCGTGACGTTCAGCAATGCGCTTGTACAGGCGGAACCAGTTGAGGTTGGCTGTCACCGTCCAGCCGTGGATGAGGATCAACGGTGGCAGTCTCCTGGCGCGGCGGCGATCGACCGGGCCGGGTGCGTAGCGAACGGTGAGGATGCCCCGTTCGCCGAGATCGATTTCCCGGGTGGCAGGCAGCACCGGTTCGACTCCGTTCTTGCCGGAGCGTCTGGTGTTCCTCGCCATCGGGATCGATTCTTGCCGAAGTCAGCCGGAAAGGTGAATCGTCGGCGTGGGCTTGTCTTACTTAACTTCAGCCTGGTGTCGCTGACGCGGGTCAGTCGGGAGCGTCTTCGTGTCCGGGCTTTTCCTGCATCAGCCCGGCGTACGCGTCGATGGCCGTTGCAGCTCCGGTCACCACTCGGTGGATCTGCTCGCAGATCGGCATCCGCACGCCGTGCCGTTCGGCCAGGTAGAGCACAATCTCGGCCGTTTTGACGCCCTCTGCGACCATGTGCATCTCGGCGAGGATCTCGTCGAGCTTGCGTCCCTTTCCAAGTTGCTCGCCGACGTAGCGGTTGCGGGAGTGGGGCGACGAGCAGGTGGCGATGAGGTCGCCGAGCCCCGCAAGGCCGGCGAACGTCGACGGGACTCCTCCCATGGCCACTCCGAGACGGGTGAGTTCCGCCAGACCCCGAGACATCACGGCTGCTCGGGTGTTGTCGCCGACGCTCAAACCTTCCGCCATGCCGGTTGCGATGGCAATGACGTTCTTCAACGCTCCACCAACTTCACAGCCGACCACATCGTGGTTGGTGTAAAGCCGGAAGACATCGCGGTGGAAGACATCCTGCAGCGCGGCAGCGACCGCCTGGTCTTCGGTCGCGATGACCCCGGCGGCCGCCAGCCCGGACATGACTTCCTTCGCCAGGTTCGGCCCAGTCAGTGCCGCCGCAGGGTGACCTGGCAGCACCTCCTTGATCACCTCGGTCATCCGCAGCATGGACCCCTTCTCGAAGCCCTTGGTGAGCGACACAATGGGTATCCACGGACGGATGGAAGCACTGGCGGTGGTGAGCACATCGCGGAAACTGTGCGATGGAACACCGACAACGACGACGTCGGCGCTGGCCACGGACTCCGCAAGATCAGCTGATGCCAGAAGTCTTCGGGGCAGGGTGAAACCGGGCAGATATGCCTGGTTGGTGTGCTGCTCGTTGACCTCGGCGACCGTGTCGGGGTTGCGGGCCCACAGCGTGGTGTCGTTTCGGTTCCATGCCGAGATCGAGGCGACGGTCGAGCCCCACGAGCCGGCGCCGAGAACGGTGATCTTCATGCGGCCAGTGTTGCCGATCGCCATCAGGCGCGCACACCCGGCTGACCGATGGTTCCGCGATTCACCCGATGCGTTGAACGGACAGGGTGCGCAACTGACGGAGCGCGACCGACAGTGCAGCGAGTTGTGAACCGTCGACGGATTCGGTGTCGTCAACCATCGCAAGATGGCGTTCGATCGCTTGGATCCGCTGAGCTGTCCAGGCGGAAATGCGCTCTTCAGCACCAGGAGCGTCGCTCGATGACAACACGCTCCGAGTCAGTGCCATGTGCTCGCCGGCAAGGTCGTCGCGCAGCGATGCGCGGGCCAGTGCATCCCATTCGTTTTCCCTGGGAAGGCGCAGGATGCGTCTGCGCAGTCTTCCGATGAGCAGGGAGTCGTCGAGGCCGAGCAGTACTTCGCCCGCAAGGTTTCGCGAGACGCCGGTGGATTCGGAGATGACGACCACGTCAAGCAGGCTCGTTGCGAGCTCGAGTTGTGCTCCCCGGCGGGCCAGCGTCTCGGGCAGTCCCGCAGCCGCGAAGCGAGCCTGGCGCTGCAAAAGCGCCTCACCGTCCGAGCCGGGAAGCCCACCCCGTGAGACAAGACCGTCCAGTAAGCCGGACAGCTCGACGATGGCCGCACCGTACGTGTCGACGATGGCCTGCACGTCGAGCGGAAGGGTTCGGTTGCGAAGCAGCCAGCGGGTGGTGCGCTCGACAGCCCGATCAGCTTCGAGCAAGAGCTGCACAACCTCGGCGTCGGGCCGTTTTCCGTCGAGCGAGATGACACCTTCCCAGTACGAATCGATGTCCAGGATCGCGGTCGCGGCCATATGCGCGCGAACGATATCGGCGACCTCGGAATGCGTCTCGGACTGCATCCTGTAGACGAACGAAACACCATTCCGGTTGACCAGCCGGTTCGCCCGGACCGTCGCAACGATTTCGTGTCGGAGCGGATGTGTCACGACTGCATCGGAGAAGTCGTGAGCAATGCGGTTCGGGAAATAGCCGAGTAGGTCGGAATGGAAGGCAGGCTCGTCGGCCAGCTGCGCCGATGCGAGCGCTTCGGTGATTGCCAATTTCGTCTGTGCGACGAGCACCGCAAGCTCAGGGATGGTGAGGCCGGCTCCGGCTGCCTTCCGGGCGGCGAAACCGTCCACGCTTGGCAGGGCCTCGAGTGCTCGGTCGATGCGGCCCGTCTCTTCGAGGTGGGTGACGTAACGGGCGTGCAGATCGATCATTCCCGGCGATTCGGTGAGCAGGTTTCCGAGGAGGCGGTTCTGATCGATGTTGTCGGCGAGCACCAGTGCTGCAACTTCGTCGGTGACCGACGCGAGCAACCTGTTTCGGCCGTCCTCGTCGATCCGGCCCGAGCGGACGAGCGGATCGAGGAGGATCTTCAGGTTGACCTCGTGGTCGGAGGTGTCGACACCGGCAGAGTTGTCGATCGCGTCGGTGTTGATCCAGCCGATCTGGTTCACCGGCTCATGGCGCAGGCGGCCGGCGAACTCGACTCGTCCCCGCTGTGTCACGCCGAGGTTGCCGCCTTCACCGACGATGTTGACCCGCAATTCGGTGGCGTCGGCACGAATCGTGTCGTTGGCCTTGTCGCCGACCTGAGCGTGTGTTTCGGTGGATGCTTTGACGTAGGTGCCGATTCCCCCGTTCCACAACAGCGCGGCGGGCGCCCTGAGAATGGCTCGGAGCAACTCCGTCGGGGCCATGTCGATGGTTTGCGCCGGCTCATGCGCGGCGGCCGTTCCGGCGGCCCCACTGGTCCCGCCGATGCCATCCGTCGTCAGCCCGAGCACCGTGGCGGCTTGCGGTGAGACACGGATCGACTTCGCCGTTCGCGGCCACACTCCACCACCCGCTGAGATCAATGCCGGGTTGTAGTCCTCCCATGACGAACGCGCCAGCCCGAACAGCCGGACACGTTCCTGGAACGAGCTAGCCGGGTCAGGATCGGGATCGATGAAGATGTGGCGGTGATCGAACGCGGCGATCAGCCGGATTCGATCCGAGAGGATCACACCGTTGCCGAAGACATCGCCTGACATGTCGCCGACCCCGATCACGGTGAAGGCATCGGTCCCGGGCGCGGTGATGTCGGTTCCGAGCCGGAGGAAGTGCCGCTTCACGGACTCCCACGCGCCGCGAGCCGTGATGCCCATTGCCTTGTGGTCGTAGCCGACCGAGCCACCGGACGCGAACGCGTCACCCAACCAATGCCCGCGCTCAAGGCTGATCTGGTTCGCGATGTCAGAGAAGGTCGCCGTTCCCTTGTCCGCCGCGACAACGAGATAGGGGTCGTCGCCGTCCCAGCGAACAACACGTGTCGGGGCGATGGTGGCTCCGCCGATCAGGTTGTCCGTGAGGTCGAGCAGCGCCCCGATGAAGATCTGGTAGCAGGCGATGCCTTCAGCCTGCAGCGCCGACCGGTCGGTGCTTGCGGGCAGATTGCGAACGACGAACCCACCCTTTGCACCAGCAGGGACGATCACGGCGTTCTTGACTGCCTGAGCCTTCATCAGACCGAGCACCTCGGTGCGGAAGTCTTCTGGCCGATCGCTCCACCGCAGACCCCCGCGCGCCACCGCTCCCATCCGCAAATGGGCGCCTTCGACCCGAGGTGATGCGACGAAGATTTCGAAGAGCGGTTGCGGTTGGGGTGCCCCGGGTATGCGCCGGGTCTCGAATTTGACTGCAAGGGCCGCCGTCCCTGCCCGGTATGCATTGGTGCGAACGGACGCGTCGATCTGTGCGCTTATCATCCGGAAGATGCGGTCATGGTCGAGGTTCGGTACCTCAGCGAGCGATTCGGAGAACGCGGATGACAGCGTTGCAGCATCCGCACGGCGGGCATCGTCCGCCTCGCACCGTGCCGTATCCGCCTGTTGACCAGGGCCCCGGTCGGGATCGAACATCAACTCGAAACGCTCTGCAAGGGCACGGGCGAGGGACGGGTGTTCCATCAGTGCCGCCATCACATATTCCAGCGTGGAACTGAGACCCAATTGGCGCGCATGACGGGCGTAGAACCGAAGGACGTTCGCCTGGAACGACGTGAGTCCTGCAACGGTTACCAATTGGTTGAACCCGTCGTTGTCGACCTGGCCGGTCCACGCCTGGATAACGGCTTCGCACAGCCGGGCAGCGTCCGGTCCTGATGGATCAATGGCTGAAAGTCCCTTGCCGCAGACGCCGAGGTCGTGAATCCAGATGGTTCGATCTCGCCGCAGGTCATCAGAAATCTCAACTTCGTCGGCCTTCTCGTCGATCACCCGGAGCCCGAGGTTGGAGAGCACCGGGAGCATGTCTGCGAGCGCAATCGATCGCTCTGGCGAGTACACACTGAGGCGGGCGTCGGCTGAAGTGGTGTCTTCGGACGAATTGGCGTGCACGCGGACCACGACCCCCGACGAGGTCAGCGCCCGCTCGCACCATACGATGTCGTCGAGCGCTTGGCCGATGGGTGTTTCAGCGGTGTACGCGGGCGGAAACGCATTCTTGTACCGCTCGGCGAGAGGGGTTTCGGCGTCGTGCGTCTCGATCAGCGCCTCTCCCAGCGCGTCGGACCACGAACGCGACATGTTCGCCACATCGGCTTCGAGGGTGATCAGGTTCGGTATCGACGGATCGGCTGATGGGAGGGTGAACACCAGACGGGCAAGACGGGAGTCGCTCAGCTGGGTCGTGAAGGTCGATCCCGCAGAGTGAAATTCGTGGTCGAGCCGGGCTTGGATCCGGAGGCGGACGTCGGTGTTGTATCGGTCGCGTGGGAGATACACCTGACAGGTCCATGCGCCGCGTTCCCGGTCGAAGCGAGCGAACAACCGAGTTCGGCGCCGCTCGCCAATCGCAAGGACGCCCATCACCGTCTCGGACAACTCGTCCTCCGTGGCGGCGAAGAGCTCATCGCGCGGGTGGGTGGTGAGAATGGACCGCAACTCCTTGCCCGAGTAGCTGCTGGGCGAGAGACCGCTCCGGGAGAGAATCGAACCGACCTTCCCACGCAGCAGGGGCGTATCGAGCGGTGAGGTCAGAACGGCTTCGGAGGTGAACAGACCGACGATGCGCCGTTCGCCGATAAGAGTGGCCGCCGTCTCGGCCGGTCCGCCGGGCACGCTGGGCAGGCCGGCGATTCCGGTGTTGGCCGGCGCGTATCGCTTGACGATGACGATGTCGTAGTTCGCATGACGGTGCACTTTGCTGAAAGCGATGGTCTTCGTGACCAGCACAACCTGCCGGGCAGACCAGTCCCCCGAAGGGGCGATGATGTCCGAGCGGGGCGTTCCGTGGTGGTTGTCCCGGAGAATCCCGAGAGCAGAACCGGCCACCGGTTGCAGCGAGTTTCCGTTCACCAATTCGTGGTCGATTGCGCCGAGAAACGTGAAGTGACCCAGCAGCAGCCATTCCAGGAACGTTGCCGCTTCGTCGGGATCCACCTGCCGGCCAGGCAGCGCCGGTGTATCGAACCGCACCTCGCCGGCGATGACATGGACCCGCTGCTGCATTTGCGGCCAGTCGCCGACCGCGGCGGCGACGTCGGCCAGTGCCACCTGCACAGCGGCGATGAGAACCGTGCACTCTGCGTCGGTCGGGACGCGGCCGAGTTCGATCTGGACCCACGATTCGTACCGGTCGACGTGACCGGAGCGAGACCCTTGCGATGGGTGAAAACGGGCTACGGCACCATCCGCGGATCGGTCGACACCGAGCACGGGGTGCATCAGCAGATCGACGTCGAAGCCGACATCGCGGACCGCAGAGCAGATCGAATCGACCAGGAACGGACTGTCGTCGGTCACGGTCTGCAGCCACGCTCGGCTGTGCCCGGCGTCCGAGCTAACCGGTCGGTGAACCGACACCAGCACCTCGCCCCTCCGTCGGACCGCTCCAAGTTCGGCGTGAGCGGAGAGTGCGTTCGCAAGCGCCGCACTGTTGCGCGATGCAAGCTCCCTGTCGTCGAATTCGGCGAGGAACGCCTCGACGAACGGAGCGACGGATGCAGCACCGCCGGTCAGCAGGTCGTGGACCGCCTTGATTCTCTGGTGCACGTGAACCTCCTGAAGCGACCGCGGAGCAAATATGGTGACCAGTACGTTCGCATGTTGTCGTGTGTGACGCGTGTGATACGTAGCCTCTGGCGAGACGATAAGTTCGCCGTATCCCGCATGACAAGGCTTTCCGTGAAGCTTGCTCGAAGCTTGCCTAAGCTTTGCCAGGGCTTATCTGCCCGCGACCTTCGCAGACTTGGAGGCAACTGATGCCTGCTGACCCACAACGAGTTGTGAACGACCTGAAGGAACTCCGAGCGCTCACCGCTACGGAAATGGGCAGCCTCCGGCTTGCCTGGACCGATAAGTGGGTCGAGGCGCGCGAGTGGTTCCTCACCACCTTCGACGGAGTCCCCGTCACCCACCAGATCGACGCGGCCGGAAACCTGTGGGTCACCCTGCAGGGATCCTCTCCAGATCAGATCGTCCTGGGGTCCCACCTCGACTCGGTGCCGAACGGCGGGTGGCTCGATGGTGCACTGGGTGTGCTCGCCGGTGCAGAGGTGCTGCGGGCGCTGCACCGCGATGGTGTCGACCTGCCGATCAGCATCAGCGTGGTCGACTGGGCTGACGAGGAGGGAGCCCGGTTCGGGCGTTCGCTGTTCGGTTCCGGCGCTGTCGGCGGAAGCTTGGATGTCGAAGCCGTCCGTATCCTGAAAGACCGAACGGGTGCGACGTTGGAAGAAACCGTGCAGGCTCATGGTGTCAACCTTGAGACGGTCCTCACCGCAGGCGACATCCTGCCGTCGATCAAGGCTTCTGCCGAGCTGCACATCGAGCAGGGCCCCATGCTCGAGGCAAAAGGACTGCGCCTCGCGGCGCTGCACGGCATTCTTGGCGTCGAACGCCGGTTGGTGAAGTTGCAGGGCCAAGCAGCTCACGCGGGCGCAACCCCGATCCGGCTGCGGAAAGACCCCACGCTGGCGGCGGCGCGCATGGCGATCGAAATACGACAACTCGGACTGGACAACGACGCATTCGCAACGATCGGCGTCTGGACCGTCCACCCGGCAGTTCCCACGGCGGTCAACGGGCGGACGGAGTTTTCGGTCGACATGCGCCACCTCGAGCCCGCTGTTCTCAAGAAGATGGTTGCCGGCCTCGAAGAGATCGTTGCGAGGGTCGCTGCTGAAGAGCGGGTCGTGCCGACCATCGACCTGCTCTGGAGCATCAACCCGATCACGTTCACTCCGGAGTTGGTCGAGTTCGCGGCCGACGCGGTCGAGGCCCGCAGCGGCGTACGCGAGATCATGCCGTCAGGCCCCATGCATGATTCGGCGGAAATGGCTCGTGCCGGTGTTCCCACCATCATGATGTTCGTCCCGTCCATCAACGGACTCAGCCACACCCACGTCGAAGACACCGCCGAGGCCGACCTCATCCTTGGGGTCCAGGCATTCGATGACCTTGTCCGGCGCATGATCCCCTGGGCCGCTTCACGCTAGGAGAGAGGTCGCCCCCACCGTTGGGGGCAATTCACCTCCGAACGATGTTCCGAGGCGAATTGCCACAACCCTCGGTGCATCTCACAACCCCATGACCCGCGTCTTCATGGTCACCGGCGCCCAGCGCACCGGCTCCACCCTGCTTGCCACCACACTCGGCATGGTGCCCGGAGCAGCTGTGGTTGGCGAACTTCGCCTGTTGTGGCCCTCGCTGGCGGAGGGTCGTCCGTGCGCGTGCCTCTTGGCGGCGCCGGACTGCCCGTTCTGGGCCGAAGTGGTCGAACGTGTCCTCGCGACCCCGGGCGTACAGGGGCACTCCGTCGCTGACCTGGCACGGCTCAATGCAGAGTCCCTGCGCCAACGTCACCTGCCAGCCTTTCTTGTCGGGCGCGTCCCAACGGCGCTTGATCCGCTCGCTGCAGCGACCGTTACGCTCTACCGAGTTCTCGGCGAAATGCACGCGGTCGATACCCTCGTCGACGCCTCGAAGTCACCGGCGTTCTACGCGTTCGTCCGAGTGCTCACCCGCCGCAATCCCGACCTCTCGCTCCGAGGGGTGCATCTGGTCCGAGACCCAAGAGGTGTTGTCGACTCCTGGTCGACGGACAAGGTCTGGAAACGCGACGGGTGGAGCGAGGAGTTGCGTGCCAAACCGCCCCGGCGCGCGATGCAGGAATGGATCGCCATGAATGCAGGCGCAGAACTTGCCCGGGTAAAGCCCCGGGTGAGATTCGAGGACTTCACCCGCGAGCCCGAACGGATACTACGCGAACTGATTACCGAAGCAGGATTGGCCCAGCCGGCCGCAGCTGACCTTCCGATACATGACGGTTCGGTAATTGTTGCAGCGAATCACGCAATCGGCGGGAACGTCGACCGGTTCGACACCGGGCCGGTTCCGCTGCGGACTGCAGAAGGTTGGCGCGACCGGCTCGATCCTGCGCTGCAGAGTCGCCTCCGCCTGTTCGCTCGCCGATACGGATATCGCTGAGATCGCGTAGCCGCCCGCGGACACGGGTGGAAGTGACCGCACCAACGATTGCTTCAAGTGACGCCGCACGAACCGACCCCGGCCAGGACCGACGCGCTGAACACTGCCTCCGAGTTGCAGATCACCACCTCGTCTTCGCACAGCTCCGACGACGGGAGCGTCTCCCGGGAGGCGTCCAAGCCGTGTGGTCAGATGCGTGAGCTGGACAGTACTGTGATCCCAAGACTCGGTGGCCATATCCAACTCGGCGACCACTACTTTCGTTGCCAGCGGAGTGGTCGATCGTGACGTCAGCCCACAACTCACCAACGTGATCTTCGACCGTGATTGCCCAGCGAAGGGGCCTGACCAGGGTTGAGGTGACTCCAATGTTGTAGAGACGTGGTCTTGCACGGGAAGGGTGTGATGATGCCGAAGCTAAGCCAGCAGAGTTCCGACGCGATGTGGTCGCAGTAGCTCGGAAGCGTCGGGGTCCGTTGAATCAGATCGCGAAGGATTTCGGGATTTCAATCCGAGGCAACGCTGTACAACTGGAGGAAACAGGACGAGATCGACTCGGGTGGGCGTCCTGATAGTCCCAGCCGCTCGACAAACGAGCGTCTGACAGCCCCACTCTCAGGTCGTGTTCGGCGCGCTTGTTTGTCGTTGGATGAGCGCGGCAGCGTCGAGGGTGTCGGGGGTCGGAGCCAAGGAGCGCTTTTGGCTGTAGAGGACTTGGTACAGAAGCCTGAACTACACCCCTGATGTTGGAGTCTTCTGAAAGAGGATTCTGTTATGGCTAGACC
>JANNBN010000137.1:0-4826 GCA_031385545.1 Acidimicrobiia bacterium
GCGGCTGCTGGGGCTCGACGGCTGGTTCTCGACCAACATCCTCGGCAACCGCGACGGCGAGGTGCTGGACGACCCGGAGAGCTTCAAGACCAAGGAGGAGTCGAAGCTCGGAGTCCTTGATTACATTCTGCAGCCGGACAAGCACCCCGAGCTGTACGGCGATCTTTACCACAAGGTCCGGATCAACTACTACCCACCCCGTGGCGACAACAAGGAGGGTTGGGACAACATCGACATCTTCGGGTGGCTGGGATATCCCATGCAGCTCAAGGTCGACTTCCTGTGTCGTGACTCCATCCTCGCTGCACCGCTCGCGCTCGACCTCATCCTGTTCTGCGACCTCGCACAGCGTGCAGGCATGGGCGGCATCCAGGAGTGGCTCAGCTTCTATTTCAAGGCCCCGCAGACCGCCCCTGGTCTCTACCCCGAGCACGACCTGTTCATCCAGCTCACCAAGCTGAAGAACACGCTGCGATGGATGATGGGCGAAGACCAGATCACGCACCTGGGGTTGGACTACTACACCGAGGACTGACCACCCTGCGCTCGACCCTCCGTGCGCGGCCGGGGTGTGACGAACGACGCAGCCTTGGGACACCCTGTGTTTTCGGTGGCCACAGTGCCCCCGGCTAGCTTCGCTGTATGGAAACCTGCCAGGCATTTGTAGTCGGTTCAGACGATGCGGGCTGGTTCCGCCGTACCGAAGAACGCCAGATGGACTGCCCCGACGAGGGCGACGTGCTCATCAGGGTGCTCCGGTCCGGCATCAACTACAAAGACGGCCTGGCGTCCACATCCACAGGTCGCATCGCCCGCATCAACCCTCTCGTTCCGGGGGTCGACCTGGCCGGCGAAGTGGTGCAGTCAAACGATCCCGCTTACCGAGTCGGCGACATGGTGCTGGCCCACGGCTACGACATCGGTGTCGCCCACAACGGTGGCTATGCAGGCTATGCGCGCATACCTTCTAAGTGGATCGTGAAGATGCCAGCAATGCTCACCGCCGAGCAGGCGATGCTGGTCGGCACGGCCGGGTTCACCAGCGCAATGTCGGTTGCCGCGTTGGAGCACCACGGCATCACCCCCGACAGCGGCCCAATCCTTGTCACCGGTGCAACCGGTGGAGTCGGCTCTATCGCCGTTGGCATGCTTGCCCGACGCGGCTACAACGTGGTTGCGTCCACGGGTAAGCCAGCTGCGGCCGAGTGGCTGAAAGACCTCGGTGCCACCGGCATCATCGACCGCGCAATGCTGACGGTCGAATCGAAGCGGCCACTCGAGACCGAGACGTACGCTGGTGCTGTCGACTGCGTCGGTGGTGCAACGCTTGCAACCGTCATCCGTCAGCTTCGTTATGGCGGTGCAGTTGCGGCCAGCGGCCTGACCGGTGGCGGCGACGTGGCGACCACCGTGTTCCCGTTCATCCTGCGCGGCGTCAGCCTGCTGGGAATCGATTCCGTTCAGGTCGCCCTGCATCACCGCACCAGCCTGTGGCACCGCATCGCCACCGACTTGCGGCCTCCGCAGATCGACAACCCGGCAGATCAGGTCATCGGGCTGGCAGCGCTACCCGAACATCTCGACCGTATCCTTGCCGGAGGAGTCACCGGACGCGTGCTGGTCGACCCGTGGGCGTAACAACCTCGTTCCCGAACCGCCGGCTGTTGGTCGGGCTGGCTGCCGCATACTCGGTGCTTGCCTCGGCGCTGACCTCGTCGGCCGCGCTCGCCAGCCTGCGCAAGACGGTGCCGATGTCAGACACGGTCACGTCGCTGCACACGTCGTTCTTCGGATGGGGACTCATCGCGCTGTGTGCTACTCCCGCTATCACCGCACGTGTTTCCAGGTCACGGCTTTTCCTGCTCGGCGTCCTGATGACCAGCACCGGTGCAATCCCGTTCGCGCTCGCCACGAATGTGGCCATGAGCCTGGGTGGCACAGCCCTCATCGGTTTCGGTGCGGCCTTGCTGGTGATGGTCATCCCTGCGATCGTTGCCCAGCACTTCCCTGCCAACCGCGCTGTCGTATTCGCTCGACTGAACGCCGTACCTGTGCTGTCCGGATTGTCGCTTCCAGCGGTGCTGGTTGCCTTCGATCGGGCTGGGTGGTCGTGGCGTATTCCGGTGCTGGTCGCGGCGCCAGTGGCCGGACTGGTCTGCCTATGGGTTGCACTTCCGCTCATCCGCTCGGGCAGGCTGGACCCAGCCGGTCACCCTGGTGAATCGATCCAACCGGGCGCCACCGAAGCCGCGCCGGTCCAACGTCCGAACGCACAACAACTGCTGCGCAGCAAGGCCATCCGTTCCCGCTTCATCCTCCAGGTCATTGCCGTCGCTCTGGAGTTCGGCTTTGGTTCATGGGTTGTGGTGTATCTCCGTGACGAAGGCGGTCTGAGCGCCGGTTCGGCGCCTATCGGCGCGGTTGCGTGGGGTGTCGGCCTGCTCAGCGTGCGGGTGGCGACCGCAAATCTGCAGGCGGCATTCGGGCATCATCTCGAAGCGGTGAGTTTTGCGGTGTTCGCTGCGGCACTGGTTGCGATGTCGCTGGTAAGCCAGCCCGGAGCAATGCTGGTGTGCGTCGTGTTTGCCGCTGCCTCGGTCGGGCACGTGTACTCGTTGGGAGTGGACCGGCTCTATGTGACTGCCGAACATGCTGGCTTCCACGACCACGATGCGGTATCGGCGCTTGCGGCACTCGCTTCCGGTTTGGCAATCGTCACCGGCCCACTCGTTATCGGCGTCCTTGCCGACGCACTCGACCTGCGTCGAGCGATGCTCGCACCGGCGCTCGGCGGTGCGGTCTGCACCGTTCTTGCGCTGCGGCGGTGGGGCCACGAAGCCGGCCAGCTGGGCCGAGTCGTCCACCGTCCGGCCACCTAGCCCCAGGCCCACACAACTCGTCCACATTCTCCACACAACTCGGCACTTTTCGGCCCGGGATGGCCGCGTTTTTGCCGAGTTGCGCGTATCAGGGGGCCGAGTTGCGCGTACCTGGGGGGCAAGTTGCGCGCGTGGCCGCAGCGGTGAGAGGCATGCGGATACGGTTGGGTGGATGAAGCCCTCGGACAACCTGCACCCGGCATTGGTCGCACTCCCCCGGCCACAGGGATGGTTCGGAAGCGACAACCAGTCCGGCGCACACCCGCAGGTGCTCGAAGCGGTGCAGCGGGCCAACTCCGGATACGTCACCGGCTATGGCGACGACCCGTACACCGAGCAGGCTGAAGACCTGTTCCGCCAACGGTTCGGTGCTGAGACGCAGGTGCTGTTCACGTTCAACGGTACGGGTGCCAACGTGACGGCGTTGCAAGCCTTGCTGCCCAAGTACGGTGCCGTCATCTGCCCCGCAGGCGCGCACATCGACGTGGATGAAACGGGTGCGCCCGAACGCATCCTCGGCGCCAAACTGATCGACGTACCCACACCAGACGGCAAGCTGCGTCCGGAACAACTCAACGACTATCTCCACTTCATCGGCGTGCAACACCATGTGCAGCCGGCAGTTGTCTCCATCACGCAGTCCACCGAGCTGGGCACGCTCTACACCGTCGATGAGATTGCATCAATTGCCGACGCGGTGCATCGGCACGGGATGCTGCTCCATCTCGACGGCGCCCGCATCGCCAACGCAGTTGCTGCACTCGGCTGCGACCCGAGGGACATGACCTTCGACGCCGGCGTCGACGCCGTCAGCTTCGGAGGCACCAAGAACGGCCTGCTCTACGGCGAAGCGGTGTTGTTCAAAGATGGTGCCACAGCCGGCGGCGCAATCTACCTTCGCAAACAGGCCACGCAGCTTGCATCCAAGATGCGGTTCATCAGCGCGCAGATGATTGCCCTGCTGCACGACGATTTGTGGATTCGCAACGCGGCACACGCAAACGCAATGGCCTCCCGCCTCGACAAGGCCGTGCGAGCAATTCCCGGGGTCACGCTCGATCGTCCGACGGTGGTGAATTCCCTGTTTCCCGCTATCCCGAGTGCAGCAATCGGACCGCTACAGGCATGGGTGCCGCACTACACGTGGAACGACGCGTTGTCGCAGGTTCGATGGGTATGCAGCTTCGACACCACCGAGACCGACATCGACCAGTTCGCAGCAGGCGTGGCTGCGGTCGTGCGGGTAACGGCGTGACCTAGAAAGCTGGCCCGCCGGGCCAGGCGACACCGGGAGCGAAGAACGAGATGAAACCCATAGCCCCGCACCCCTGCCCGAAGGCTGGCAGGATAGGACCCTGATGGCGACTCTTCACCTTCACCGCAGCGGGCCCCTGGACGGCGCTCCGCTGCTGGCAATCCATGGAATAACCGCTCACGGTCGTCGCTTCGATCGGATGTGCACCGACTATCTGTATGACCGGCAGGTCGCCGCACCAGACCTGCGCGGTCATGGCGACTCGATCCGCACCGCGCCGTGGAACATGGAAACGCACGTCGACGATCTGCTCGACACCCTCGATTCTCTGGGATGGAAGTCTGTCGACGTGATGGGCCATTCGCTCGGGGGCAACCTTGGGCTTCGCCTGTTGGCCGAGCACCCCGACAGAGTCAAGCGTTTGATCCTGCTCGATCCCGTGTTCCTGCTGCCAGACGACACGGCAACGGCCAACGCAGTTCACGCGATGACCGACCAATCGTTCCGGTCACTTGATGAGCTGATTGAAGCGCGTCGTACCGGACGGTCTGAAGCAGCGGCTTCCTTTTCCGACGAGGACACTCGCCTCGCTGCCAACAAGGGTCCTGACCGGCGCTGGCGGATGAACTTCGAGCGGGCCGCCGTTGTGGCCATGTGGGCGGAACTGGCGCGCGGGTTGCCTCAACTCACTG
>JANNBN010000156.1:0-3740 GCA_031385545.1 Acidimicrobiia bacterium
CGACAATCGCCTCTACCGGGTATGTGACTGGGTGGATGCAGCTGCTGATCAGGCCGCTCGACTGGCAAAGCTACAAGTCAATACCGACGCCGCGAATGCCGCTGCCGTTGGCCTGTTCCCGGCAGTCTCGATCAATCGTGATCACGACCCACAGGGATACAACTACATCGTCGATGTCCCGTGCACGCCGACAGCGGGCGGTGCGGTGCCGCCACCACCGTGCCCGACCGGGGACAACATCAGCAGTGCGCTCAAGATCGAGATGTTCGATCCGGTTTTTAACCCGGACTCCCTCCAGCGATTCCTGTCCAGCAACGTCGTCACCAAGCCCGACCAATTCGGCGTCCGACGCAAGGGCAGCAACGCCTGCACGTCGACGGCCTACCTTGTCAGCGCCGCAGTGTGCAAAGGAACGCTGGCAGCAGGCATGGTTTCGCCGGCCGACGTGCGAGTCGTCACCGAGGTCCGCATCTACCCGACGGACGGCACACCGGTTGACTATGCAGACGATGTCCCGATGGATGCGGCGGCGTCGCTGAACCGGACAAGCTCGGCAACCGAGCCCAACAAGATCCAGCGGTTCGGCACCTGTATGAACGCAACCGACGCGTGGACCATCGTGAACCCCGACGCGTCGCTCACCGCCGTCGGCGACACCAACCACGACTACATCCCGGACACTCTTGGCGGCGACACCGCCCTGACCGCTGTTCCCACCGGGGACATCGCAGCAGACCCTGACTGTGCGACCAACGCAAGCAAGTGGCGAACACTTGCGTCGATCAGTTCGGGGTCGCCACGCGGGCGTTACCGAATCAACGTCAGGACTGTCTCATCGGCAGGAGCGTTCGGAACCAACGCGTTCTCGCTTCGGGCATCTTTCGGCGCAACTGGCTTCGCCAGTTGTTCGTCGCTCACGAACGCCACGACCTGTCCCTCGGTCGCCGGCGACTCCTCGATGTCGGTGTTCGCATCCGTGCCAGGCATCTCGGACTTCTACCTTGCGCAGCTTTCTCCGGCAGCGCTGTTCCGCAACAAGACCGTGGTGCTGCAGCTCTGGGATGTGGGTGAAGGTGGAGACACCGTCGAGGTTCTCCGCCCGATCAGCCAGGCCAGCCAATGCCCAAGTACCACCATGGTTGGCACCACCTATTGCGTGCAGCCGTTCGACTGGAGCATCTGGAACCCGGGGGTCAACAAACCGGACTCCACCAACGCACTCAGTCCAAACGGCCTTGCGATGCCCGATGTCTGTGTGGGCAAGGGCCAGACCAACCAGGTGAAACTGTCGGTGGCCGGCCACTGGGATACTTCTCTGTCGAGCGCTCCCAGCTACACGCCAACCGGCAACAGCGTCGGAAACTCGCTCTGCACGGCCACCGTCGATTCGGGCATCGTCCAGAGCCGCGGCGGCTTCTCTCCCCTCATCAAGACCTACACCGGTTCGGGAGTGCCCTCTGGGCTGTGTTCGCTGTCCGGCACTTTGGTCTCATGTCAGTCAGGACGGTTCAACGACCGCACCGTTGCATTGCAGATCCAGATCCCGAAGGACTATGGCTGCAACCCTGGCACGGGAACTGACACCACCCCGTGCGTAGATGCCACGACGCTCCCTGAAGGCGGCTGGTGGCGTATCCGTTACACGCCGCTGCAGAAGACCTGGGATTCGGGCTATGTGGAGATGACCGACCAGACAACCTGGACGGTTCAGTTGCTCGGAGACCCCGTGCACCTCGTGCAGGGCTGATCCCGCCTCAGAACTGGTCGAGCCGCCCGTTCAGAGCGCGACCCCGAGTAGCGCGGCGGCGGCCGATGCCCCTCGCCCCGCTGCCACAGCGGTGTCGATCGCCGCAACGGCTCCGGGCATATCGAGGTCGTCGTCGAGACGATCACGTACCGCATCCAGCGCCGCGTCACCTGACCCAGCAGCACGCCACCGGTCCAGCCGCGCCTGCGCCGTCGGCAACAAATGGTCGAACCATTCCCACCCGTCTCGGTAGTGGTGGCTGACCACCACGAGGCGGATGGCCATCGGGTCGATTCCGGCTTCGAGCAGCTTTGACACGTAGACCAGGTTGCCAAGCGACTTGCTCATCTTGATGCCGCCCAGCTTGACGTAGGCCTGATGCATCCAATGGCGCGCCAGCGGTTGGCCGGTCACGGCTTCGCTCTGCGCCGCTTCACATTCGTGATGCGGGAAGATGAGGTCTTCACCGCCGCCGTGCAGGTCGATGGTGGACGTTGCGTGCTCTCGCATGCAGAGCGCACTGCACTCGATGTGCCAGCCCGGGCGACCCGGCCCCCACTGCGAATCCCACGCCGGTTCGTCCAGCAGCGACGGCTGCCACAGCACGAAGTCGAGCGGGTCGCGCTTGTTGGCATCGTCCACGTTGCCGCCCCGGTCGGCTGCGTATTCCAGCATGCGCGCCCGGTCGTAGCCCGAGATCTGCCCGAACTTCGGGTAGGTGGCAACTTCGAAGTACACCGACCCGCCAGCTTCGTAGGCGTGACCGGACCGCAGCATGTGGTCGATGAAGCCGAGAATCTCGGAGATCGCGCTGGTGGCACGTGGTTCCGAGAAGCTCTTCAGTTGCCCGAGCGCAACCATGTCGGCGTCGAACTTGGCCATCTCGGCTGCCGCCAGGTCGAGGTAGTGCACGCCGATTTCGCGGGACTTCCCGAGGATCGAATCGTCGACATCGGTGATGTTGCGAACGCACCGCGTCTCATGGCCGAGGTCGCGCAGCCGGCGCTGCAGCACGTCGTAGGTGATGAACACCGTGGCGTGGCCGATGTGTGTGGTGTCGTACGGCGTGACACCGCAGGTGTACATCGTGACGGTCGGGCCGGGCTGGAAGGGCACTACTTCTCGGCGGGCGGTGTCGTACAGGCGCATGCTCACGGGGATCGGTTCTACCAGCCCGACGGGCGCCGCGATGACGCTGGCAACGGTCGCATGTCCGTGGGCATCTAGTCGAGGTTGATGCCGGTGAGCCTGAGCGCGCTGCGCGTGCGGTAGCGAACATTGAGCTGCAGCAGCACCGCGGTGAACGCCTCGATGGTGGTGGCGTTGGCCAACGACCCCGAGTCCAGCGGACGGCAGCCCGGGATCTTGGCGGTGATCTCGGACACTGCCTGAGTGGCGCTCTTGTGGTCGGAGCAGATGAGCACGTCAGATTCGACCGGCTTGTTGAGGTCGCCCAGTTCACGAGCGGGAAGATGGTGGAACGCGGCAGCAACACGCGCTTTTGGAACCAACGCCTGCACGCTTGCCGCGACGCTGCCGCGCGGTGGGACCAACGGCTCGAATTCGTTGCCTACCTTGGCCAATGCGTTGGCCATGGACACCACAACCTTGTCAGCAAGGTGGTCTGCGACGCTGAGCGCCATGGTGGCTGTGGAGTCCCACGGGGTGGCGATGATGATGACTTCGCCGAACACCGCAGCGTCGAAGTTGGAGCACGCCGTGAGCTTCAAGTCGTATTCAGGCCACTTCTCCTTCAGGCCGTCGACGATCTCCATCGCCTTGTACCGCGAACGCGAACCAACAGCAACGTCGTATCCCGCAGCGGCCAATCGAGCAGCAAGCGCCGCCCCGGCCGGACCCGTTCCACCAAGCATTCCGATTTTCATCGCCGCCACGTTCCCTCGCCCAATGACTGTCGCGCCATTCCTTTCGGTGTGACACAACGCACACTTCCCGTCTTCCCGGTTCCGCGGGACCCCGGAGGTCGCCGCTA
>JANNBN010000028.1:0-2569 GCA_031385545.1 Acidimicrobiia bacterium
CGACTCCAACTCCAAGGTCGTGCGAGACCGGGCCAGCATCCGGACCAACTCGGTGGTGAGGATCTCGCCGCCCGCCGCCCTGGCGCACAGCCGTGCCGCTTCGACGACGGGTAGTCCGAAGTAGTCATCGTCCTCGCACTCAGCCTCACCCGAACTGACGCCGACACGGATCGCGAGCGGCTCGACACCAACGGGACGAGCGGCAAGCGATTGCTGCATCGCCACCGCAGCGTCGAGCGCAGCGGTCACACCGTCGAAGACGACCATCGGTCGAGCCGACCAGGTCGGTGAACAACACCGTGATCGTCTCTACAGCCATGCGCCCACTTGTGGCCCGCGAGACTTGGGAAGCAACAACATGGTGAAGTCCCCGCCCATGAGATGACGTTACTCCGCCGCTTGAGGTGAGCCCTCCTATCCTCCATGAACTCGTCAAACGATGACGATCCCCGGAGTCCGCCTCGACAACCGCACCGAACGCGAACGCTCTGGCGACGTCGCGCCCACCACCGGTGTGGCGAAGACCACGAGCATCGGACTGATACCGAGACCGCTCGTTATGGCCGCCCGATAGTCCGCTCTCGAACCGGGAAGGACGCACTCGAGTTCGGCCCTTACAAGCGGTCCCCCCGCCCGTCGCAACGACAGCGTGACGGCCTGATCGTCGGCAAAGTTGTCGCGGGAGTTCCGACCCGCCGCGCACCTCCCCTGCTGTGACCGTGACCCGTCGCACACCTCGCACCTCTCCCACAGTCGAACGCTCGGAGCGCGACTCGGCCCGACATCACCCGTATAACGCATGATATCCGGGTGATCCGTTTCGGCCTCTGCGATGCTTGGTGGATGTTGAAAGCCGAGACGCGATGAGGTGGATGCCGTGTGTGGCGCGGCCGAGTCCGTGGGCTCGACGAGGGTTGGGTCTCGGCACTATCCTGAATTGGCGGCATTGACGGCCTTCTCAACCAAGCCGATGCGAGAACGACAGGGGTATATGGGATGACTGGTTCCTTCCCACCACAGCAGGACGGTGTCCGATACCTGACCGAAGGTGGTCAGGAGACGGAGATCATGTACAAGTTCGGGTTCGAGTTGCCCGAGTTCGCCATGTTCCCGTTGCTCGACGACCCGCGGGCCGTGGTCGAGCTGCGGGCTATGTACGAGCGCTATCTCGAGACCGCGTGCGCTCATGGGTTCGGCGCGTTGATGGGCGGATTCGACTACCGGGCGAGCCCCGACTGGGCGGGACCGCTGGGCTACTCGCCGACCGCATTGGAGGAGATGCAACTGCGTGCCATCGACTTCCTGCGCGAGGTGGCCCGCCCGTACGTCGATCAGCTGCCTGTCTTGATGGTCGTCGGCATCGTCGGGCCCCGCGGCGACGCGTACTCACTCGACCAGCACATGACCGCGAAGGAAGCCGCCGACTACCACTCGACCCAGATCGCAACGCTGGCGACCGCGGAGGTGGACCTAGTCGAGGCCATGACTTTCAACAGCGTCCCCGAGGCGGTCGGCGTGGCCAAGGCTGCGGCTCGAGCCGGGCTGCCAGCGTCGGTCTCGTTCACGCTGGACAGCAACCACCGCCTCCACTCGGGCCCGACGCTGAAAGAAGCGATCGAAACCGTCGACGCCGAATGCGGCGAGGACCGGCCGGCCTTCTACGGAATCAACTGCTCGCATCCCGTCGAGTTCCTTCCGGCCATCGAGCCGGGTGACTGGTTCCAGCGAGTCCGATGCTTGCGCCCGAACGCTGCCATGATGGACAAGATCTCGCTGTGCACACTCGGGCATCTCGAGTCCGGCGACCCCGTGGATCTCGGCCAGCGAATGGGCGCAATCGCCAAGCAGTACCCGCACCTCGACATCTGGGGTGGATGCTGCGGAACCTGGGAAACACACCTCGACGAGATCGCCCGCAGCGTCACGACACACTGAGCCCGGGTGCAACGCGCTCATCCGCCTCGCGAGCCGCAGCAGCAAAGCTTCCGGCGGCAGGGCTCTCATGCATTCCGTCCGCCGGCACGTTACCGGGCGTCGCCGGCATGCTCGGCACCCACGCAGCCTCACTGCTGGACGAGTGCGACAGCATCACGAACACTTCGGCGTGCCGTTCCTGCGGTGGGGTGATCCGGTGGTGATTCACGCTGGTTTGCGCGGCGGTGCCGCTGTGCTGCAGTCACATGTGGCGGCTCTCGCCTGGTTCGTTCGTCCCGCGCTGGTGATCCATGACGGTCGGCTCACCTTCGTGCGGCCAGGCGACAACGTCGTAGACGCCACGGTGCCCGATGGGCGGTCCTATCGGATGATGCCGATCTGCTCGACCGAGGCGCTCACCATCCCACTCGCCGTTCCACTCACGACCGTGGTGGAGTCGCGAGGTGCCCTCTGGCCGAACGAGATCATGGAGCTGATCTCTGGACATCCGGCCGACGCGGAGCTCGAATCGTTGACCCGATCCGTGTTCGCGGAACTCGCCACCTGGGAGCCACAACGGTTGCAGCCGCCACCGGATTACCCCGACTTCGTGGGCTGGGCCCAAGCCGATGGCAGGATCAACGGTCGCGAACGG
>JANNBN010000052.1:0-28339 GCA_031385545.1 Acidimicrobiia bacterium
CAACTCCGTCTTCCGGCGCAACCGCATCGGCATTTCGCCCAACAGCCAGCTCATGGAACGACTGTCGCCGCAGGGCGACGTGGTGATCGCCGGGAACCTGGTGGAGGACAACGACGATCCGCTGACACCGCCAGCGGCCTCAGGCGCCTTCGGTATCGGAATTGCTGTCGGTGGCGGAGAACGCAACAGGATCCTTCGCAACCGTGTGCGCGGGCATGACACGCTGGGTATCGCACTGACCACGCTGAATGAGTTCCTGCCAGCCGCTAATCGGGTCGAGGGCAACGTGTTGTCGGACAATGGCGTAGACCTCGGCTTTTTTCGGACATCCGGCGCGGCACTGGCGTCCAACGGCAACTGCTTCGTCCGAAACCGATTTGCTTCCTCGGAGCCGAAGGAAATCGAAGCCGTGCTCACGTGCGACGCACGGTCCACGGACATCGCCACTGACGGTAGACGGTTCACCAAGCCAGGGCCACCGCCGTTCGACTACCGAGCTATTCCGCTCCCGTCTCCGCAACTGAGTATGCCCGGCGCTGCCACTGCCGCTCCCGAGCGAGCGTCCGCCGTCGCCCCGTCAATCGACATGTCGACGATCGAGGTCCCCGCATGAATGTGACTATCCGAAATAGTCTACGTATGCTGACTATCAGTGTACTTATGGTCGCTAACGCTGGTTGTGGGGGTCCCGAGCGTCCAGCATCCGGCACGACGAATCCGACGACGGTTGCTCCGGTTGAGACTCAGCTCACGGTTGCCGACGCCAACATCCTGTCGCGTCTTCTGTTCAACAACTACGACAAGGGCGGAGCCGACGTTTCGGTCCATGTGCCCTACGGGCTTCAGTCCTCGATTCAGATCCAAGCCGTTGTCGACTGGAAGAACCATGTTGGCAAAGCCGAGGTCCGCGTGGTGGGGACGGATGGGAAGGTCATTGACACGTCCACAGTGTTTTGGCGCGATCTGTACGACTCGCAAAAGGGCCTGGTCGCCACGACCTTGAAGGGCCTTGCCGAATCCATGACCACAGCCGGGCGGCCTGGTGTGAACTACGTCGCCCGGCCGTTCTCCGAAACATCACCGCTCGACCGAGTGCTGCGGTACCTGGACGGCCTCGCAACAGCACAAGCAGAAAATCCGCTGCTGCTCCGCCAGGACGAGAAGGCGAAATCCCTGGGCAATCAGGTAATCACAACCGCTGACGCAACGGCAGTGGGAGCTGCTGATGGAGCGGTGGTCGATGCCATCGCGCTCCGATACGGAAAGTCGCGTTACTGGGCAGACCCGAAGAAGGGGCTGATGCTCCAAGCGAGCGCTCCGCTCGCCGGCCTGGCAGAGGAGACCGTCTTCAGGTTTTCTGCGCACCGTCCCCGGACGGTGACGCTTCCCGGCGTCGACGAGGTTGTGGATGCGGCCGATATTCCGCAGATCTATCAACAGTTGACCTCACGCAAGTAGCCCAAGCACGGGCAGCCGAGCGTGCGGGAATAATCCGCCCCGCAAACTTGATACACACATTGTCAAGTTCTTTGCACTGATCCGGAGAATCCCGTGTCGTTCGATCCAAACAAGTGGACCCTCAAGACCCAGGACGCGTTCAACACGGCCGTGGCCGACGCGAAGCAGCGCTCGAACCCTGAGGTTACCCAGGAGCACCTGCTCACGGCCATGCTCGGCCAAGCGGACTCCCTTGTCCTGCCGGTCCTGAGCAAGGTGGGGGTACAGCATGGGTCCCTCCAGTCAAAGCTGGCAGACGCAGTTGCGAGGATGCCGCGGGCTTACGGTGGCGATGCCAATGTGTCGCGGGGAGTACGAGATGCGTTGGCCCGGGCTGACGGCGAACGAACCTCGATGGGTGACAGTTTCCTGTCGACAGAGCACCTGCTGCTCGCAATGCAGGAATTGGTCGGCGTCTCTCGAACCGACATTGCTGCGGCTCTTGCTGAATTGCGGGGCTCGAAAAAGGTCACGTCGCAAAATCCAGAGGACACGTTTCAGGCACTCGAGAAGTACGGTCGGGATCTCACCGAAGCAGCGCGCAAGGGCAAACTCGATCCGGTCATCGGCCGCGACGAAGAGATCCGTCGCACGATTCAGGTCCTTGCCCGTCGAACGAAGAACAACCCGGTGCTCATCGGGGAACCCGGCGTCGGCAAGACCGCAATCGTCGAAGGACTCGCGCGCCGCATCGTCGACGGCGACGTGCCGGAGAGCCTCAAGAATCGTCGCCTCATCGCGCTCGACCTTGCCTCCATGGTGGCCGGCGCAAAATTCCGCGGCGAGTTCGAAGAGCGGCTGAAGGCTGTGCTGTCCGAGATCACCGAAGCGCAAGGCGAGGTGATCACCTTCATCGACGAGATGCACACCATCGTCGGCGCGGGCGCTGCTGAAGGTTCGATGGACGCCGGCAACATGATCAAGCCGATGCTGGCCCGGGGTGAGCTGCGGCTGATCGGTGCAACGACGCTTGATGAGTATCGGAAGTACGTCGAGAAGGACGCCGCGCTGGAGCGTCGTTTCCAGCAGGTTTACGTCGGCGAACCGTCCGTCGAAGACTCCATCGCAATCCTGCGCGGCTTGAAAGAGCGTTACGAGGTCCACCATGGCGTCCGCATCCAGGACAATGCGTTGGTCGCTGCGGCGGTGATGTCCAACCGCTACATCACTTCGCGGTTTCTGCCGGATAAGGCGATCGACCTTGTCGACGAGGCCGCCTCCCGTCTTCGCATCGAGATCGACTCGATGCCGACCGAGATCGACGTCGTCGAACGCCGCATACGCCAACTCGAGATCGAGCATGTCGCGCTTGAGAAGGAGACTGATGCGGCATCCATCGAACGTCTTGATTCGCTCGATCGAGAGCTCGCGGATCTTCGCGAGCAGAGCACCGGGATGAAGGCGCACTGGGAGAACGAGAAGACGGCGATCGCCGTCATCCGGCTGCTGAAGGAGCAGCTCGAGACACTGCGCGGTCAGGTTGAGCGCGAGAGTGATCTGCAAAAGGCTGCGGAGATTCGCTATGGACAGATCCCCGAGGTCGAGCGGCGAATTGCTGATGCGACGCAGCACCTCGACGAACTGCAGGCGACGCAACGCATGCTGAAGGAAGAAGTTGACGCCGACGACATTGCCGAGGTCGTTTCGAAGGCCACCGGAGTACCTGTGAGCCGATTGCTCGAAGGTGAAATGTCCAAGCTGGTCAGGATGGAAGACGATCTGCATCGTCGGGTGGTCGGCCAGGAAGACGCAGTGACAGCGGTAGCAAACGCTATTCGGCGCAGCCGCGCTGGGCTTTCAGATCCGCACAAACCGATTGGGTCCTTCCTCTTCCTCGGTCCCACCGGCGTTGGCAAGACCGAACTCGCCCGTGCGCTTGCGGCCTTCTTGTTCGACGACGAGAAGGCGATGATCCGCATCGACATGGGGGAGTACATGGAGAAGCACTCCGTGGCCCGCCTCATCGGTGCTCCTCCTGGGTATGTCGGCTACGACGAAGGTGGGCAGCTCACCGAAGCTGTGCGGCGCCGTCCGTATGCAGTCGTACTGCTCGACGAGGTCGAGAAGGCCCACCCGGACGTGTTCAACACGCTGTTGCAGTTGCTCGACGATGGACGTCTGACCGATGGTCAGGGACGCACGATCGACTTCACGAACAGCGTAATCATCATGACGTCCAACATCCGTGGCGAGCTGAGCGAGTTCTTCAAGCCCGAGTTCATCAACCGCATCGACGAGATCATCACGTTCCGTTCCCTGACCAAAGCCGACCTCGTGCCGATCGTTGCCATTCAACTGGAGGGTTTGCGGTCACGGCTCGCAGCTCGCCGACTCAGCCTCACGGTTACGCCCGAGGCCTCGGCGTGGCTTGCTGAGCACGGTTACGACGAGGCCTTCGGCGCCCGCCCGCTGAAGCGACTGATCCAACGTGCGGTGGCCGACCCCCTTGCCAAGCAGTTGCTGGAGGGTCAGTACGCCGAAGGTGACACGGTCACCGTCGACCTCGACGGAGGGATGATCTCGCTTCGTTGACGGGCAGGCGGTACGGTTCCGGCGATGGAACCGGTTCCGTTCGAACACCTCGTGACTTCCGAGGCAGAGTTACGACTGCTGTACCGCGAACCGAGCAGTTTGGTGAGGAACAAGAAGCAACCGTTGCTCGATGCTGTGTCCATACGATTCGTGGAGAGCACACCGCTGATGATGCTCGGCACAGCCGGCGCGGATGGTGCCGTTGAGGTATCGCCTCGCGGCGGACCGCCGGGGTGGGTGAAGGTCATCGACCCGACCCGACTGGCGATCCCAGACTTCAACGGCAACAACCTCATCGATTCGATCACCAACATCGTTGGAAACCCGTCGGTCGGGTTGCTGTTCGTCCACCCCGGCAAAGACGAAACGCTGCGGGTCAACGGTCGAGCCTGGATCACCACCGATCCCGATTTGATTATCCGCTGCTCGGAAACACGGTCAGACGGGCTGGCTCCTGCGGCGCCGAAGGCGATCATCGGCGTACAGATCACCGACGTGTTCATCCATTGCGCAAAGGCGTTTCGCCGAGGGTCGGTCTGGCAACCAGGCGCTTGGGCTTCGCTCGACAAGGTCGACGCAATTGACATCCTGCGTTGTCAGATGTCGATCGACACGCCAAGGGAGCAGCTTCTTGTCAGCTTTGCCGACGGGTATGCCTCCGATCTTGCGAGCGACCTCGCGCAGCCTCAACGCGATTCATAGGAAATATGTCGACTCAGGTTGTCGACTCAGGTTCCTGTACCCTGTCGGCCCGGCTGACGGCACGTCGGAAGACGGCGCTCTGTTGTTTCCTTCGTGTCGAAGACCTCTGTGTTCGTTCCGTAATGATCTGGTGGCGGTGGTCGTAGTCGGTCGTTACGGAACGAACGCAGAGGGGCGCGAGTTGGTTGGGGGTGGCGGTGGTCGTGGTCGGTCGTTACGGAACGAACGCAGAGGGCGCTCCCAGGGATTGGTGAGCGGATCGGTTGGGAAGGTTCTGGCCGGATCCCGCTATTCGACGTGACTGTCATACCCTTACGTGATAATTCGATGTATGACAACTTCATTGAATCGTCCCAGCTCTCAGCATGGAGCGGGTGACTGCCAGGTTCTACACGCCGATGGCGTCTTGACGTGTGAGTGGTGCGGCGTTCCGTTCGATCCGCGCTCATCAAGAGGGCGACTCCCCCGGTTCTGTCGAGCTTCGCATCGCGTTCGAGCATGCGAGCGCCGCCGGGGATTGTTGCGCGCCGGGCGAGCGCCACAACGGGGACGGCTTCCGTCTACGGGTCGACAGGGACCGATCGGCATCGAGCCGAATCCGTTCATCGTGTACGCACACGAACCTGGCTCCGTTCCGCTGCTCGGTTCGGTTGCCTTTCGGCGGTTGCGCATCCACCGGATTCGGGTGGGAGGCATCCCCAACGCGCACCTTGTGCCGTCATTGTGCGGTGCAATGGTCCAACCGGTCGGAAACCCGGTCCAAGCGGGCGGGTTGATGTCGGTGTGCCGGAGCTGCGAGCGACTGGCCGCGCTGCACCCGGTGGATCCACGTTGGTGGAACGCAATGACGCAACGCGTCGCTGGCGCGTTGCTCGATGACATTGGCTCGACAATCCTGGCTCTCGGGCAAGCGGTTGCCGGGGCGCGCGATCCTGACGCAACGCTGGTCCGCGCCGAGCGTGAGTTGCGGCTGCTCGGTTGTGCAATCGGGTTGGTGGAACCGTTGCCCCCGTCCTTGCACCGCCGGTCGGTCAGCCCGCCGTGACGCCGCTGGATCCCAGCTGTGTCGGCTAGTCCGCTGCCTCGTCGGCTGTTCCTGAACTCGGCAGTCCCATAGGCAGCGTGTTGCGCCACACGCCGTCGACCATGTGCAGCGCGGCGGCCACCGCACCCGCCGTGGGCACCAAGCCGATCTCACCGACGCCCTTCACTCCATATGGCGACCGGGGCTGGGGCACCTCGACCAGGATGGTCTCGACCGGCGGCATGTCCTTCGGGCGCAGGATTCCGAGCGAGCGCAGCGTCATGTTGGTCGGGCGCCCCAACTCGTCGGCGGGGAAATTTTCGGTCAGGGCGTAACCAAGACCCATGTGAACCGAACCTTCGACCTGGCCTTCGCACAACTGCGGGTTCACGGCCCGGCCGACATCATGCGCCGCGATCACCTTCTCGATCTTGCCGGTGCTGATATCTGCAATGACCATCTGCGCGGCGTAGCCGAACGCGGCGTGGATGAGTGGGTTCTCGACTTCTTCGTACAGCGAGTTGGTCCAATCGACGCGCCATTCGCCTTCGTAGTCGACACCAGTCTTCATGCCGCCCGCCTTCGCAGCCAGACACGCCTGCATCACCGATCCGGCTCCCATCAGGGTGCCGCGCGAACCAGTCGTCTGTCCCTGGCCCAAGTCCCGCGTGGTGTCCACGATGACCCGGATGCGAGATGGGTCGATGCCGAGTTCCTCGACAGCGACCTGCAGAGCCACGGTATGGATACCCTGACCCATCTCGGTCCAGCAGTGCCGCACTTCGACGGTGTCGTCATCGTTGAACCGGACCACTGCCTTGGCGACCTCTTTGAAGCCGTTCCCAAGCCCGCTGTTCTTCAGACCGAGTCCAAGGCCCACTGCCTTGCCCTCTGCCAACGCGGCATCGTAAGCACCCTTCAGAACGTCGAGACACACATCGGCACCGACACAGCCGTCATCCATGATCTGACCGGGGCCCCAGACCTGGCCCGGCTTGATGACGTTGCGCTTGCGGATCTCCCAACCGGAGATGCCGACAGCCTCGGCGAGGCGATCCATCGCACCCTCCATCGCGAATTGGGCCTGGTTGGCGCCGAACCCGCGGAACGCGCCGCAGTTGGGGTTGTTGGTGCGCGCGGCCTGAGCCTTGACGTCGATCGTTGGCAAATGGTACGGGCCACTGGCGTGACCCGCTGCCCGTTCGAGGACCTTCATGCCGACGCTGGCGTACGGGCCAGAATCACCGACCATACGCGCGCGCAAGGCCGTGAGCATCCCGTCTGCGTCGCAGCCCACGCTGTACTCCATGCGGATGGGATGGCGCTTGGAGTGCATGAACAGGCTCTGCTCGCGGGTGCTGGTGACCTTGACGGGCCGTTGCAACAACCATGCAGCCAGCGCAGCATGGCCCTGGTTTGCGAGGTCTTCCTTGCCGCCGAACGCACCACCGTTGGACACCAGTTCAACCGTGACCTGTGCGTTGGCGATCCCAAGAATTGCCGCGATGGAGTCCCGATCGTCCCAGACGCCCTGCCCGCCGGAGAAGACGTGAAGGCCCAGGTCGCCGTCTACTGCATCGATCAGCGGCACAGCCACTGTGGACTCCGGCTCGAGGAAGGCTTGCTCGATGCGCTGCGTCTGGAAGAGTTCGCTCACGACGTGCACGCTTGTGGCGAGCGCCGCGTCGACATCGCCCCGCACGTACTTGGACGTGGACAACACGTTTCCTGCAAGGCCCCAGACCGCGTGCTCGGTATCGGTGAGCGCAGCGACCGGGTCGGTGATTGGGCGGAGCGGGTTGTATCGGACGCTGACCAGTTCAGCACCGCGCCGGGCGGTCTCGCGGTCCTCGGCAACCACGACAGCCATGACATCGCCCAGATACGACGTGCGTCCACCGACGGGAATCATCAGCGGCCAGTCCTTATGGATCAGTCCGGTACGCAACGCGCCCGGGATGTCGGCCGCAGTGAAGACCCGGACAACTCCTGGTAGAGCGTCCGCCGCCGATGTGTCGATTCCGAGCACTTCGGCGCGTGCGTGCTGCGCGAGGACGAGCGCCCCGTGCGCCATGTCGGGAAGAACCATGTCGTCGATGTACGGCCGACGGCCGACGGCTAGGTCGACTCCTTCGTACTTGACGCCGCTCGATCCAACACCGCCATTGACCGTCGGGATGTGATGTTCACCGCGGGCGAGCGCCTCGATGGCGTCGAGAATCTTCACGTACCCGGTGCATCGGCACAGGTGTCCGCCGAGGTGCCGCGCCATCTCTTCTCGGGTGAGTGCTGCACCCTTCTTGTCGACCTGCGCCTTCGCGCGGACGACGATGCCTGGTGTGCAGAAACCGCACTGGAGTGCGCCGCACGCAGCGAAGGTGTCTGCGTAGCGCTGCACCTCGGCCTGGTCCATTCCTTCGAGCGTGGTGATGGATTTGCCTGCCACCCGCGTCAGCGACATCTGGCAGGTGATGCTGGCTTTGCCGTCGATCATCACCGTGCAGCAACCGCACTGACCCTGGGGGGAGCAACCGTCTTTTGGGGACATGACCTGCAGCTCTTCGCGCAGCGCGGCCAGCAGGTGCGGGTGTCGTGCCGACACCGTGACCGACGCCCCGTTGACGGTGAGCGGCACACGCTCGATGTCGGCCTGATACGGGGTGGCGATGGGCGTCATGCAAAGACTTTACAAAACGTCAAGCGGCGGGTCGAGCGGATGCTGAATCTTCCGCGTGTCGTTCAAAAAGGGCGACGGGTGGCGGGCCGGGTACCGAGTAGCCTGCAGCGACGTGCCAGGTACCGTTGTCGTCGGAACGCAGTGGGGAGACGAGGGGAAGGCAAAGGTCATCGACCTGCTTGCCACCAGAGCGGACATGGTGGTCCGTTTCCAGGGTGGCCACAATGCCGGTCACACGGTGGTCGTCGGAAAGGAGAAGTTTGCCTTCCGGCTGATTCCCTCTGGCGTGTTGGCCGGCGCCCGTACCGTCATCGGCAATGGTGTGGTCCTCGATTGCGCAACACTGCTCGGCGAGATCGACATGCTCACCAGCCGCGGACACGATGTCAGCGGACTGCGGATCAGCGGCAACGCGCACCTGATCATGCCGTGGCACCCGATCCTCGACACGTTGGCCGAGCGGCGTCGCGGCGACGCTGCCCTCGGAACCACGAAGAACGGCATCGGCCCGGCCTACGTCGACAAGGTCGCCAGAGAGGGGCTCCGAGTTCAGGATCTGCTCGCCCCCGATCGGTTTCGGCAGCGGCTTGCCACCGTGCTGGCCGACAAGAACGACGTGCTCACCAAGCTGTACGGGGTCGATGCGCTGGACGGTGCGGCCATCGAAGCCCAGTACCTCGACGAGTTTGCGCCGCGTCTGGCGCCGTACATTGCAGACACGGTGAGCATCGTCAACGACGCAATCGAGTCCGGCGAGGACGTGCTGTTCGAAGGTGCCCAGGCAACGTTCCTCGACATCGACCACGGGACTTACCCGTTCGTCACGTCGTCCAATCCGGTCGCGGGAACGGCCAGCGTGGGCTCGGGCGTGGGTCCCCGGCACCTCACGAGAATCGTTGGCATTGCCAAGGCGTACGTGACTCGTGTCGGCGCAGGTCCGTTCCCGACGGAGTTGCATGACGAAACGGGCCAGGGGCTGCGCGATCGTGGACACGAGTACGGCACCGTCACAGGACGTCCTCGGCGCTGTGGATGGTTCGATGGCGTGATGATTCGTCAGGCCGTCCGGCTGAACACGCTCACCGAACTGGCTGTCACCAAGATCGACATCCTGGATCCGTTGCCGACCGTCAACGTGTGCGTCGCATATGACATCGACGGTGAACGGAGTTCCTATCTGCCGGGTGACCTGGACCGGTTCGCCCGTGCGGTGCCCGTCTACGAGGAACACGAGGGCTGGCTACAAGATCTGAGCGGCGCTCGGCTCCTGAGCGACCTCCCGGCAACAGCTCGAAGATACCTCGACCGGCTTGGTGAACTGGCTGGTGTCCCGGTCACCATCATCGGTGTCGGCGCGGGCCGTGACCAGGTCATCGAGATCCCGGCATGATCGAGCGCTATTCACTTCCTGCCATGGCGGCACTCTGGGCCGACCAGTCCAAGATGGACCGTTGGCTGGAGATCGAGATTCTTGCGACCGAGGCCCATGTCCCGCTCGGCGTCGTTCCCGCTGCTGATGCAATCGCCGTGCGTGCCACCGCAGCGTTTACGGTTCAGGCAGTGAACGAACGCGAAGCGGTCACGGATCACGATGTTGCCGCATTCGTCGATGTGGTGCAGCAGTCCGTAGGCGGGACTGCCGGCAAGTGGGTCCACTACGGCCTCACCTCCACCGACGTGGTCGACACAGCGCTTGCCTGGGCGCTGCGCGATTCGGTCGACCTGCTGATCAGCGCTGCCGACACGCTGGTCGCAACCTTGGCCAGGCGGGCGCGGGAGTTTGCCGACACGCCGTGCATGGGGCGGACGCACGGTATCCATGCGGAGCCCACCACCTTCGGAACGAAGCTTGCGCTCTGGGCGATGCAGATCGACCGTGACCGGACACGGCTCCGCAACGCTCGCGCCGCGATAGCGGTCGGAAAGCTGAGCGGGGCGGTCGGGACCTATTCCAACATCGATCCGATGGTCGAGACCTCTGTCTGTGCAGCGCTGGGACTGCGACCCGTCCCAGCGACCCAAGTTCTCGCTCGAGACCGACACGCAGAATTCCTGTACGCATGCGCATCGGTCGGGGCGTCGATCGAACTGATCGCGACCGAGATCCGCCACCTCCAGCGCACCGAGGTTCGTGAGGTACGCGAGCCATTTCGCGCCGGTCAAAAGGGTTCGAGTGCAATGCCGCACAAGCGCAACCCCATCACCGCGGAACGCCTGACCGGGTTGGCTCGAATCCTGCGCGGCAACCTGGGGGCCGGTCTCGAGAACGTCGCGTTGTGGCACGAGCGTGACATCTCGCATTCGTCGGTCGAGCGCGTGATCCTCCCGGATTCGGCGCTGCTCACGCACTACATCTTGGTGACCTGCAATCGGATGATCGAGGGCCTGACCGTGGACACCGTTCAGATGGCAGCCAACATCGAGGCCAGCTTCGGGCTGGTCTTCAGCCAATCTGTTCTGCTCGCGCTCGTCGCTTCGGGGTTGTCCCGTGACGACGCCTACCGAATCGTGCAGGAAAATGCACTCCGAGCATGGGACGAGCGCACCAGTTTTCGGGGTTTGCTCGACGGCGACACCCGAATCACCGAGCGGGTTCCCCAGCGGGCACTGGATGAAGCCTTCGACCTGAAGCGGGTGCTGCGCAACGTGGGTCGCACGATCGACGCACTCGTCCTTGTGGCCTGACCGGACCGGACGTTCGATTGGACCCTTCGGTTTCGCTGTGGAGCTGCCGATACCTATGGGAATGGCAACCCCCGGAGGCCGTACGGCCACGTACGCCTACGATCCGCACTGACGTAAGGTGACCAAACAATGAAGAAGTTCGTTCGCAGTCCAGGCTTCTACGTCCTTGTGGCCCTCGTCGTGTTGCTGAGCATGGGCGCTGTCGTCAACCGGCGGGCCGACGTGCAGAAGCTCAGCAGTCAAGAGTTCTACGCCTATGTTTCCGAGGGTCGGGTGGTGCGTGAGCCTGCTCCGCTCGTGCTTGACCGCAGCGATGCGGTAACCGGACGCTTCTGGAACGCCGCACCACCGCAGCAGGTTGCGGGTGACAACGGGCTCAGCCCTGAAGTGGTCAAGCGCCTGAAGAACTTCGAGAAACTCACCACGCCGTTCCGGGTGACCTATGCCAGCGCCGATGACGAAAAGATCATCGGAGCGCTGCGGGCCGGTGGCGTCCCCTACAAGGTGAATAAAGAGGAGCAGGGAATCTGGGTTGCACTGCTGTTCAACTTCTTGCCGATTCTGCTGATGATCGGCCTCTTCATGTGGATCATCAACTCCACGCAGGGTGGCGGCAGCCGCATCATGCAGTTCGGCAAGGCGCGGACCAAGACCGTCTCGAAGGATCAGCCAAAGACCACCTTCGGCGACGTGGCCGGCTGCGACGAGGCAATCGAAGAACTGCGAGAGATCAAAGAGTTCCTCGAAAACCCCGCAAAGTTCGCAGCAATCGGTGCGAAAATCCCGAAAGGTGTTCTGCTGTACGGTCCTCCGGGGACAGGTAAGACGCTGCTGGCCAAAGCCGTTGCCGGTGAGGCGGGGGTGCCGTTCCTGTCGATCTCGGGCTCGGACTTCGTCGAGATGTTCGTCGGGGTCGGCGCATCACGCGTCCGCGACCTGTTCGAGCAGGCAAAGGCAAATGCCCCTTCCATTGTCTTCGTCGACGAAATCGACGCGGTGGGCCGCCAGCGCGGTGCCGGCCTCGGCGGCGGTCACGACGAACGCGAGCAGACACTCAACCAGCTGCTTGTCGAGATGGACGGATTCGACACCCGTTCGGGCGTGATCATGATCGCCGCCACCAACCGGCCGGACATCCTTGATCCGGCACTGCTCCGGCCAGGCCGGTTCGATCGTCAGATCATGGTCGATCGCCCCGATCTGGAAGGTAGGCGCGGGATATTCGCCGTTCACTCGAAGGGCAAGCCGCTTGCACCGGACATCGACCTCGATGTGCTGGCTCGTTCCACCCCGGGCTTCACAGGCGCCGACATTGCGAACCTGTTGAACGAAGCTGCGCTCATCGCTGCGCGTCGCAACAAGCAGGTCATCAGCCAGTCCGAGATGGAAGCGGCGACGGACCGCGTCATCGCAGGCCCTGAGAAGAAGAGCCGGGTGATGCCTGAGAAGGAACTGTGGGTCACCGCATACCACGAGGGTGGCCATGCGCTGGTAGGCCACGTCCTCGACAACTGCGACCCCATTCACAAGGTCACGATCATTCCCCGCGGCCGTGCGCTCGGCCTCACCATTGCTTTACACACCGAGGACAAGTACACGCAGACCCGTTCGGCGTTGCGCGACCAACTGGCCATGTTGCTGGGTGGGCGCTCGGCAGAAGAGATCGTCTTCGACGAGATCACCACCGGTGCTGCCAACGACATCGAGCGTGCGTCTGGCATTGCGCGGTCGATGGTCACCGAGTTCGGCATGAGCGACCTGCTCGGCCCGCAGCAGTTGGGCGAGAAGAACGGCGAGGTGTTCATGGGCCGAGACTTCGGTCGCACGCCGAACTACTCGTCCGAGGTTGCGGCACAGATCGACGAGGAGGTGCGCAAGTTCATCGACTCCGCGCACGCAACGGCTTACGAGATCCTGTTCACTCATCGCGACGTGCTGGACAAGTTTGCGGCTGCGCTGATGGAACGCGAAACGTTGGACCGCAAAGATGTCGAAGAGCTGTTCAAGGACCTGCCGAGCTGGACCAAGCCAGCAGATCACGCGCAGCTGCCGAAGATCGACCGTGGACCAACGCTCATCCCTCGGCCCATCGACGAAGTCGAGCTTGTTGGGGTTCGTCGCAACGCATTGACCAAAGCTCGCAAGAAGCTGGGCGACGCCATCAAGGGGTCTGAGGACGACACTTCTGGACCTTCTGGTGGAGTTCCGGCCGGTGTGCCGAAGCACCCCCGTCCAGCTACCTGATTCAGCCAGCGGTGGACACCGGACTTCCGGCCGCCGAGGTTCGGCTGGGCACCGACGACGACGCGCCGGTGTTGTTGTTCGTACACGGGGCCATGGACCGTGGTGCCAGCTGGGACAGGGTTCGGCGCCGCATCACCCGCTTCACCACCGTCGCCTACGACCGCCGGGGATATGCATCGTCGGTTCATCTTCCGTTCGGTGACGACCCGTTCGCTGACCACGTCGCTGATCTCCGGTCGTTGACCCGTGCGGTCGGTGAGGGCCGGCCGGTTGTGCTGGTTGGTCACAGTGCCGGTTCGAATGTTGTCCTTGCGGTGGCGCAGGTGGAACCTGGTGTGGTGGCTTCGGTGGTCTACGAGCCGCCCATGCCGTGGACCGATTGGTGGCCGAGCACGGCGGGCGGAAGCACGCTCGCCGTCCACGCCGAACACGGGCCTGAAGCAGCAGCCGAGGCCTTCATGCGTCGCATCATCGGAGACGCCATCTGGGAGCGGTTGCCGTCAACCACCCGTGATGCACGACGCAGCGAGGGTTCGGCCCTGTACGCCGACCTGTCGACACTTCGGGGTCGTCCGGTTCAGTTCGACCATGCGGCGATCGGCATCCCTGTTGTGGTCGGGCGGGGAGAACGGTCAATCCCGCATCACCGGCGGTCCTCCGAGGAGACTGCTGCGCTGTTGGCGAACGCCGAGCTTGTCGATCTGTCCGGACAGGCACACGGCGGCCACAACAGCGATCCGGCGGGTTTCGTCGGCCTTATCGAACGCGCGCTCGCCAGATTTCCGGACTAATCAGCCCGAACCGAGTTTGGGGGGGAAAGATGTCCGGTACGCTCGGGGCTTGATGAAGGGCAAATGGGCGAAAGGTATCGAGCCGAGGAACTTCGGCTGGGTTCTGAAAGATTCTCTGGCCTATTCAGAACGCCCTGGCGGCCACACGGCCAATCACCGGCGGGTTCGGCGGCACGAAGAGATCGTGTGGGTCCGTGAACACGGGTTCAACCGCATCGTGTCGGTACTCGGATCTCCACACAATTTGCATGCGTACGACGAGATGGCAATGCCATATGCGCACGTACCGTTTGGGGCGCATGACGATGCTCACGCCGTCGTGTCGGTTCTTTACCCGCAGTTGCGTCTCTGGCTGGAAGCCGGCGAGCGCGTCCTCATGCACGCCGACGAGGTGTCGGACAAGTTGCAGGGTATCTTCGGAGGGTATCTGCTCTATACCGGCAAGCTTTCCACCGCTCCGCAGGCCATCACGGTCGTCGAAACGCTGATGTCCCGTCAGCTCGGTCAGCCTGGCCGCGAGATCGTGGTGATGGTCGCCGAAGGCCTCGCTTCACCGCTTCCGTAGCGTCAGACCCTTCGCACCCGAGTACCCCACGTGCGACTGACAACGATCGGTGCCCTGCACGCAGAGGTGGCGCAGGCTCGGCGCTCCGGCCAGACCGTTGCGCTGGTTCCCACCATGGGCGCACTGCATCAGGGGCACGCAGCGCTCATCCGCGCAGCAGCCGAAGCCAACGATGTGGTGATCACCACGGTCTTCGTGAACCCGCTGCAATTCGGGCCCAATGAAGACTTCGTGGCCTACCCTCGCGCCCTCGACGAAGATCAGGCCATTGCCAATAGGGCCGGGGCAACTCACCTGTTCTGTCCGTCCGTCACCGAGATGTATCCGCACGGTCCAAACGGCATGCTGACCACGGTGATCGTGAGCCAGATCACAGGCGTCCTCGACGGGGTGTCGCGTCCCGGCCATTTCGACGGGGTTGCCACAGTCGTGGCGAAGCTCTTCGCGATGACCGGCGAGTGCCGGGCGTACTTCGGGGAAAAAGACTTTCAGCAGTTGGCGGTCATCAAGGCGATGGTGGCTGACCTTTCGTTCCCTGTCGAGGTGATGGCAGTCCCAACGGTTCGTGAGCCGAACGGGTTGGCGATGTCGTCGCGTAACCGCTACCTCTCCGCCGAGCAACATGATGGCGCTTCGGTCATTCATCGGGCCCTGCTGGCCGGGCGCGCGTTGATGGACCACAGCGGATCTGTGAAACCGTCTGCCGATGACGTATCCAGCCTGATGCGATCGATGCTGGGCGCCTCGCCCGTCGTCGACTCCATCGACTACGCAGTGTGTGTCGATGCGTCGACGCTCACAACTCCTGCCGATGTTCACGCGGCGCCGGTGCGCATGTTGATCGCCTGCCGGGTCGGCCGTGCCCGACTGATCGACAACCTCTGACTTCGCCCGGCACGCAGCGGGGCGAGTCTTGTCACAGCGTGAGACGATGGCGTGATGGGGCTCTTCACCTTCGCCGGAGTGTTGGAAGGCTTTTACGGAAATCCGTGGACATGGGCTGAACGTCGCGCGGTGATGGAGCGAGCCGTTCCAGCGGGCCTTGCGTGGTTTGCCTGGGCACCGAAGGGAGACCCCCTGCACCGTGACGAGTGGCGCACGGCGTTCACCGACGATCACCTCCAGGGCTTCGCCGATCTGCTCACAATCGAGGGGATCCATCTCTGCATCGGCATCGCGCCAGGACCGAACCCGGGCGTAACGGTCCAGGGTGATGCGGACACGCTGGTCGCCAAGTTGGAGCCGGTCGTGCAGCTGGTCGAAGCGGTCGGGTCGCACGTGCCGATGGTGATGGTTGCGTTCGACGACCTCGGCACCGACCTGACGGACCCTGTTCGGCACGGGGCGATCGTCAGCGCGCTGAGCAATGCGTTCGGCGACCGCGTCGTGCTGGCAGCAGTGCCCGTGCAGTATGCCGGCGTCACTCGAACTGACTACCTGGAACAGTTCAGCGCATCGCTGCCACCAGATGTGCTGGTCGGTTGGACCGGGGCGATGGTGGTGAATGACTCCATCGACGCAGCCGCCGCCGAAGCGTTCAGCGACGCAGTCGATGGGCGACCGTTGCTCCTGTGGGACAACTACCCGGTGAACGACGCCTTGATGACCGGGCAACTGTTTCTGCACCCCCTGCGCGGCCGCGATTCGCTGCTGTCGGAGTTCTGTCCTGCATACTTTGCCAATGCTGCGGTGCAACCGCAGCTTTCGCTTCCGCCGCTGCTCAGTGCCGCAGCGTTCTGCGAGACCGGCTTCTCCGTCGAGGTGTGGGACGAATTCGAACAACCCGTACAGGTCGCGCTTCTTGCGGAAGCCTGCGATGGCGGAGAGCTATACCGACTTGGCGAGATCGCTATCGGCGACACCGAGTCCAAGGAGTTCGACGATCTGTGGTGGTGGCTGGAACGAATCGAAGTGCTGGAGCTCGGCGGCCCACTCGGAGCCGAAGCGTCGCCTTGGGTGACACAAGCGAACGCCGAGGCTGAGCTGTGCCTGGTTGCGATGGATCTGTTGGACCGAGCGCCCGATGATGCCGATGTCCCAAACCTTGTTGTCGAGGTGTGGAGAAGGTGGCCCTCCATTCGCCGTTCAACAGTCAACGTGTTCGGCCACCGGCTCGCAGTGCGCCCCACGATGGGTGTTCACTCGGACGGAGCGTGGCACGTGGATGCCCCGTCTGTCGTGCGGGACAAGAACGTGACCGACCTTCTCTGCGACGCGGCGCTCCAACGCCACACTGTGTCGGACGGCCCGGGTTCGGGTTTGCGCTTGTAGGGTTGCGCCGTGCTCATCGTGATCGACGTCGGTAATACTCAAACCGTCATCGGCGTGTATCCCTCGGACGTGACGGGGCGGACCAACGGCTCTGAGCTGGCAGATCATTGGCGCATCGCCACGCAGGCTGACCGCACCCCCGATGAATTGGCAATGCTGTTCCGGCAGTTCCTGGCGTTGCGCGGAGACCGGTTTGACGCGGAGTCCGTTCACGGCGTTGCGATCTGCTCCGGTGTGCCGCGTGCGACGGCGCACCTCCGGCGGATGTGCGAGCGCTACCTCGGCTTCCAGCCAACTGTGCTCGAACCGGGCGTGAAGACCGGTATCCCGGTTCTGTACGACAACCCGCGCGAGGTCGGTGCCGACCGGATTGCCAACGCGGTCGGGGCCTTGGACAAGTACGGGTCGCCCGTTGTGGTGGTGGACTTCGGAACAGCGACAACGTTCGATGTGATCTCACCGAAGGGTGAGTATCTGGGTGGGGCCATCATCCCCGGAGTCGAAATATCGCTCGAAGCGCTTTTCAACCGCGCCGCAGCGCTGCGGCGAGTTGAGCTGGTCGAACCGCGCAGCGTCATCGGAAAGTCCACCGTGGAGTCGTTGCAGTCCGGTGCACTGTTCGGATACTCCTCCATGATCGATGGGATGTGTGACCGCATCGAGGTCGAGATCGGGCCGTTCAAGGTGGTTTCTACCGGCGGCCTTGGGGCGTTGATCTCGCAGTTCTCCCGCCGGATCGACACCCACGACGCGTGGGTCACCTTGCACGGGTTGCGGCTGATCTTCGAAAAGAACCTCCCCGTCTGACGAGGAAATCTCGGGGTTCCGTTCCGACAGAGGTGTGCGGATCGGCGACACTGGTGGGCCATGTCTTCTGCACGTCTGACCATCCCGTATCGATTCGAGCCCACCGCGACAGCCGCAGCGCTGGTGGCCGAACATGACAGCGTCCTTGAGGCAGGTGCAGAGACCTGCATCGAGGTGACTCTTGCCGGCCGCCTGATGCTGCGGCGTGGCCAGGGCAAGCTCACCTTCGGGCAGCTCCAAGACGCGTCAGGACGTATCCAGCTGTTCGGTCCGGCTGACGTCACGCCTGACTTCGAAGACTTCACCGGCCTGTCGCTCGGCGACTGGATCGGCGTCACCGGAACGGTGATGAAGACCAAGAAGGGCGAATTGTCCGTCAAGGTGACTGACTGGGTGCTGCTGGCCAAAGCCGCACGCCCGTTCCCTGACAAGTGGCACGGCTTGGCCGACGTCGACATGCGTTACCGCCAACGCTATGTGGACTTAGTGGTTACACCCGAGTCCAACGGGACCCTACGCGCCCGGAGTGCCATCGTGAGCGGTATCCGGCGGTACATGGACGACCTGGGTTTCATCGAGGTCGAGACGCCTGTCCTGCAGCCGCTTCCGGGCGGGGCGTTGGCCAAGCCGTTCACCACGCACCACAACGCGCTCGACGTGCAGTTGTACCTGCGCATCTCGGTCGAGCTGTACCTCAAGCGACTCGTGGTCGGCGGCATCGAACGCGTCTACGAGATGGGCCGCGTGTTCCGCAACGAGGGCATCTCGCCGCGCCACAACCCTGAGTTCACGATGATCGAGATGTACGCCGCATACTGGGACTATTCCGACCAGATGGCGTTGACCGAGAACCTTGTCGCGCACCTGTGCCAGCAACTTCACGGCACCACCAAGCTCACGTACGGCGACAAGGAACTCGACCTCACGCCGCCCTGGCCGAGGCGCAGCCTGGTGGCGATGGCCTCAGGCGCAACGGGCGTGGAACTGTCGCTCGACACCCCGCTCGAGGAATTGCGGGCCCTTGCTCGAAAGCACGACATCGAGGTGAAAGACGGCTACGGCCCCGGCAAGCTGCTGCTCGAGATCTACGAGAAGCTCTGTGAACATACGTTGTGGAACCCAACGCACATCGTGGACTATCCGAAGGAAGTCTCGCCGCTCGCCCGTGACCACCGCGACATTCCGGGCATGACCGAACGGTTCGAGACCATCGTCGCCGGCCGCGAGCTGTGCAACGGCTACTCCGAGCTCATCGACCCGGTGGAACAAGCTGCGCGCTTCGAAGATCAGGTCAAGGCCAGCGCCTACGACGACGAAGCAATGGTGATGGATCACGACTACATCCGGGCGTTGGAATACGGTCTGGCGCCGACCGGCGGGCTCGGCATCGGTATCGACCGCCTCGTCATGCTGCTTACCGACAGTTCCAGCATCCGCGACGTTGTCCTGTTCCCCACCTTGCGGCCAGAAGCGTTCGACTGAGAACCCCGTGCGCGTGTTGATCACCGGAGTCGGCGGTGCGCTGGGAGGCCGGGTCGCGTCGCTTGTCGAGGATCTGCGCGAAGTCGAAGCGGTCGCAGGTCTTGACGTGGTTGCGCCCAGCCGAGCGCTCCGCCGCACTGAAGTCAGTGTTGTCGACCCACGCGAACGACGGCTGGTGGCCAACGCTGTGAAGCGGTTTCGGCCGACCGCTGTGCTGCACCTTGGTATCTACGAGCCGGACGCCCGCGCGACGCCTCGTGTTGCAGCCGAGCGCACCATGGCAGGCACCACCACCGTGCTCGGGGTCGCAGCTGAAATCGGTGGTCTCGACCGGATCGTTGTTCGGTCCGGGTTCGAGATCTACGGCCGCCGCCCCAACTCCACGCAGGTTCCCGATGAGACAGCGACCCCTGACCCCACGTCTGCATTCGGCCGCACCCTGCTGCGCACAGAACAGCTCGCTCAGGCAACAGCTGACTCGGTTGGCGCGACCTGCTCGGTGCTCAGATTTGCGACGGTCGTCGGGCCCGACGTGCCGTCCCCGCTTGCCCGGTACCTTCGGCTCCGAGTGGTTCCGGTCAACGGCATTCCCGATGCGCCGCTGTCGTTGCTCCACGTCGACGATGCGGCGCGCGCGATCGTTGCCAGCCTTCGGTTGCGGCTCGACGGTCCGCTGAACGTCGCAGGCGAAGGTTCGGTCACGGCGTTTCAGGCAGCGCTCCTCGGCGGCAACATTCCACTGCCCACCTTCGGCCCGTGGTGGAGCGTGGCGCGCCGCATCTCATCGGCTCTCGGGTCGCCTGTTCCCGATCACCTTCTGGAACTGCTGCAACGCGGTCGCGTCGCCGACATCAGTCGGCTGCAGGTGTTGCCTGACCTCCTCCCCTCGCTGTCCACCATGGAAGTAGCCCGTGCACTGCACACCTGGACTACCCAACCAGCCTCTCCTCAGACACCGACGAACGCGATTGACGCGGACGGTAAAGCGGTCGGGGCGAGTTCAGGAAAGCGATGAACCGCTCGCCCATCACCTCACCTCGTGAAGTTGTCCGCGCCATGAACAGGCGCCGATCTGGGGACTACGACGTCGACCCGTGGGGTGCAGACCCAGACTGGCTCGACATTTTTTCAACCGTCGCGCCCATGCTGCGAGTGCGGATCGAAGGCTCTGATCGGCTACCCGCCAGCGGAGGTGTGCTGCTCGTCACCAATCGTCGAATCGGCATCGGTGAGCCGATTGCGCTCGCAGTAGGGATTCGCCGTGAAACGGGTCGCCTCGCCCGCCCGGTCGGGGTGCCCGATGGGCGAATGCTGTCACCGTTGGTTCGCCGGTTCGGGATGATCCGCTCGTCGGCGAACGAGATCCGCAGCGTGCTGGCCGCCGGCAACCTGGTGGTCGTCGGGCTCACGGCATCGTTGCGTCGTGAGGCCGGTACCGTTGCGTCTGACCTGCTGGCCCCAGCTCTTGACCTCGCGCTTCCGGTGTTCCCGGTCGCCACGGTCGGTGGCGAGCTGACAGGGTCCTGGCGAGTCCACATCGGTGCTGCCATCGCCGCGCCGTCCTCGGTTCGCCGAACCCCTCTCGCCGCCGCGGAGCTTGCAGACCGGGCACGCGCTGGTGTCCAGATGCTGCTGGAGGACGAGTTCCCCAGTCGTCTTGGCGGGGCCTGAACCCGCCGATCCGGCCACGTCGCGGGGGATGAACGGCGTCAGGGTTCGCACACCACGGGTGCCCGGATAGCCTGGAGGCTTACATGCGTCGGCTGTACTTCCCCACAGCTGCTGCGTTCGTCGTGGCCGTTGCAGCCGCGTCCGGCGCGTCAGCCCTCGACCCGGTTGCAGCCGGTAGCGCCTTGTCCGCGCCCCGCGTGCTACTGGCTGCCGCCCCGGTCCCCGTGGGAGGTGCCCCCGAAGCAACTGCGCCGCCCACGCAAGCGCCGCTGTCATCGCCGTCGGCGGGCCCTGCGCAGACGGTGCCCCCGACAGCTGATCCCACCACGACGAAGCCCGCCATCCGCAACTTGGTGATCACCGGGCACGGTTATGGCCACGGTCGCGGTCTCGGTCAATGGGGCGCATACGGATACGCGGTCGAGAAGGGCTGGGACTACCGGCGCATCCTCGACCACTACTACGGCAACACCACGGTCGGGAAGCTCGGCCCTTCCTCGGCCATCGGGGTCAGGTTGCTCAGCAACGACGCGAAACCGGTCGCCATCCACCAGTCCACCGGCCGGTTGTTCTTCACGGTCAACGGGGAGACGTTCGGCCCCGACACGGCCGCCTTGCCGGCAACAGGGGCACCGACCGCAGGCGTGTCCGGTCCATCGGGAACCGCAGCAGCGAAGCCGGGTCCAGTCGCTGTCGGTGGTCCTGTTGCAACCATCCCGCCATCCCCGCAGACCGACCCTGCCACCCTAACTTCGGCCCCACCGGCGTCCCCGGTGATCTCGACCATCCCGCCGCTCATCGGGCCGTCCGGTATCGCGCCTGGTTTTCCGGCCGTCGTTCGTATCCAGTTGGTCAGCGCTGGCCGGTTCACGATCAGCGAGGCAACGAGTTGCGCCGGTCCGTGGGCCCTGCGTGCCACGGTCAACGCCGCGTCGGTGTCCGTCTCAACGGGCCAGACGGAAGTGACCGAGCCCGCCTCCATGCTGCAGGTCTGTACGTCGAGCGGACGTCGTACATACCGGGGTGACCTTGCTGCCGTCGACGGTAAACCCGGGCAGTACCTGGTGAACCAGGTGAACATGGAGGAGTACCTCCGGGGCGTGCTCCCGGCCGAGGTTCCGTCCGGGTGGGGAGCGAAACCGAATGGGATGGAAGCGCTGAAGGCACAAGCCGTCGCTGCGCGCTCGTACGCTGCGGCTGAGAAACGGCCCGGCCTCGCTAACACGTGCGACACAACTGCCTGTCAGGTGTACTCGGGCCGTGGCGAGTTCCGTGGTGGCACGTTCGTGTCGTTCGAAGATCAGCGCGCAGACGATGCAATTCGCTCCACCGCAGGAGAGGTTCGCTTCGACAAAGCCGGCGGAGTGGTGCGTACCGAATTTTCTTCGTCGACCGGCGGACAAACTGCTCCCGGGGCATTCCCGCCGGTTGTCGACGAGGGTGACCGCAACGCTGCCAACCCGCACGTGATGTGGACGGTCACGCTTACCGCAGCCAGGTTGGAGTCCGGTCGAAAGCTCGGAGCGTTCAAGGACATCGCGATCACCCTCCGCGATGGGGTCGGGCCCTACGGTGGGCGCGTGCAAAATCTGGATCTGATCTTCGAACGCGGCAAGGTGTCCTACAAGAGCGGTGAATTTCTGCGCGCATATAACTTGCGATCGACCCTTTTCACGACCAAGATCGCGGAATCCGGTGGCAGCGTCGGTGGGACACTTCCTCCGTTGGAGACCATTCCCGACGACGGCACCAGCGGGTTCGTCGGCGTGGCGCTCCCGAATCAGAACAAGACGATCGATACCGTTGCGCCGACGACTGCTGCATCTTCGAAGCAGTCAGCTACGAAGGGCAAAGCAAAAACGACGCTTGCGAAGACAACCCCTGCAAAGAAGAGCGGCGCCACACCAGCTGCGACCGTGGTGGTGACCCCGGTCCCCGTGGGCAAGAAGGCGCAGCAGCAGATTCCGGTCGCAACCTCGAAGTCGGTGCCAACCACCAAGAAGAAGTAGCCGAAAGACAGGTCGGCGGCGAAGTGACCCCCGAGTTCAGAATCACCTCTGTATTTGTTACGTAACGATCAAGGGAGGGGTCCCTCCCAGGACATCGAGCACGCGATTGGTCGTGAAACTCGCTCGAGATAGATCTCGAAATTCGTGACGGAACGAATGTCTTGCTCGTTTCTGCTCAGCGACCTTGCCCGGGAACCGCGTTTTTGGAACCAACGTTGGGTCCCGGGCAACCAACGTTGTTCCAGCTGGCCGTTTGGGGCCGCGATTTGGTCAGGTTGGTTGCTGAGGAGCCGACGTTGGAGAAAATGGTGCTCGGTTTGGAGAGCCGTTGCTCAAGGTCGGCGTAGTAGCCAGGGCGCGAACCGTTCAAGCGATGAACAACGAGTGCGCACAATCAGGGCGCGAACCGCGCGGGGGTAGCCACCGAGGTCGCTTGCCCGTCCCGTGGAGGGGCAAGCGGCGAGTTCAGCCCCTACAGACGTTTTCGGTGAGGGGCGGGATTGTGGTCGGAAGCGTTGCCTTGCCGGCAGCGGCCTCTTCGACGGTGAGCTCTGGCCACGTCTTTTCGGAGATGATCGTGCGCTCGTAGGTGATGATGGCCCAGATCTGCTCGTCGGTGAGATCGGGGAACGCCGGCATACCGGTGAGCGACTTGTGCTCGCCGCCCACCCGCTTGGGGTCGCCGTAGGCGACACCCTTCTCGCACGAACCGTGGCGAACAAAGGCGATCTGCTCAACGATGTTCGGGAACGTGAGCTCGGCCTCGCCCTTCCAAAGTGGACGACCGACGGCCCCGCCCTCCTTGCCAGCACCGTTGCCGAGGTGGCATGTCGAGCACTGTGCGTTGTACAGACGGGCGCCCAACTGCTGAGGTGATTCGACTCGGCTCTTCGGCGTGGCGAAGATGCCGGCATAGAAGAATGCCCAAACCGGCACACCGACCATCAGCAACACCTTGGACAGGCGTGCGAATGTCTGCCCCTTGATGACCGGTGGTGTGACGGGCGAAGGCACCGCCGGCTCGACCTTCAAGGCCTTTGGTGTCGCAACCGTTGCGGCCGTTGCCGCTGGTGCCGGTGCGCTGCCCGGAGCAAGCGTCGCCGGCGCATCGGCAGCCTCGGTTCCCTCGCCGCTGCCGCTCAACGCGGCGCGACGCGCTTTCGAACGGGCGAGTAGGTGTTCGGGGATCTCAGCCACAGCTGTCCTTTGCGCAGATTCGTCTGTGTGTCGTGCGTCCGGCGAACCCTAGTGGACCCCGTCAGGTCCCACTGGACCCGACAACTGTCCGTCAGGACTCGGTTGCCGACGCACTGGTCAACGCATCCCATGTTAGGTGGCTCCGATGTCGACGGTCGAAAGTCCGTACAGATAGCGCATCGGTTGCAGCGTTCGGCCTGTGCTGACCCATCGATGTTTCACCGTGACGGGAGTTGTCGGGAGTGAGGTCCCCGGAGGAACACCGTGATAAACCATGAGTGCCGATCTGGGTCTGCGTGCGGGCTCGAGCTGGCTTGTGAATCGAATCACGACCCTTTCCCACCCAGGAACCCGTCGAGGAACCCTAATGACCGCCTTTCTCAGCTCACTGCTTGCGCTCCTGGCGTCTTGCGGGCTCGTGCTCGCCTATGCGAAGCGTCGGCCCGTCGGGACGTCCACCACGTGGGGCGAGGCCATGGTTGCAGCCGTTTTCATCTTTGCGGTGATGTTTTTGGCGTACGGCGTTGTTCCGCACCAGTTCCTGAACTGGGCAGACTCCGAGCTGAAGTGGCGTCCTGACGCCTTCGGTATCCCGGTCGGCTGGTTCGGCAAGGACGGATTTCTTGGGAGCAATGGGTTGGGCAACTCGCGCAACGTGCTCTTCGGTGACGGCATCAAGTTCTTCGGCCGCGGTCGTGTTCTCATCAACAAAGAGACGATCCGCGACATTGTGGCTGCGACGCTCTACATCGTGTTCCTGGGCGGACAGATCTTCATGTTCAAGGAATGGCAAGGCCGCGGCAAGAAAGCCGAAGCGAAACTCAAGGCAATCCCTGCGTCCAGCACCTACGGCCGCCCGCTCGTGAAGCGGGCTTGATGCGTCATGGCTGACGCCAACCCGCCACTGCCGTACTTCCCCGGGGAGTACGTGCTCGCTGAGATCTCGGTCGATGCGCTGAACAAGTCGGTGAAACCGAAGCAGTTCCTCCACATCGACCAGTCCGAGTGCATCATGTGCGAGGGCTGTGTCGACATCTGTCCGTGGAAGTGCATCCACATGCTGTCGGCCAACACCGTTGCCGACGCTGTCGGCGTCGTCGCTCCTGGCACCGACCCGGACGACCATGTGGTGTTCGTGGTCGACGAGGACGTGTGCACACGATGCGGGCTGTGTGTGGACCGGTGCCCCACCGGTGTCATCATCATGGGTAAGGCAGGTGTGGCGCCGCGCGACGGTGACCAGCACATGCGGGACAACAAGCATGGCTACGGCTATGGCATGCGGTTCTAAGAAGATCAAGAGGAACGTGCAGGAGTAACGACATGGCAACCCCAATGCGCCCAACGCCCAAAGAGAAACTGTCCGAGGTGGTCGGCAACGTCCAGGGCTCCCAGGCCTGGAACTCGATCTTCCGGCCTGGTTCAATCTTCCGGAAGGGCTACACCGATAGCCCCCGTAACCGGTCGTACGTCATTATGAACTCGCTGCTGTACCACCTGCACCCGGTGAAGGTGAAGCGGCACGCGGTCAAGGTCAGTTACACGCTGTGCCTTGGCGGCTTGAGCTTCTTCTTGTTCATCGTGTTGACGCTCACGGGCATCTTCCTGATGTTCTTCTACACACCCGAAGCTGCAAAGGCCTACGCCGACATCCAGGCGCTACATACGTCGATCGCGTTCGGTCTGTTGGTGCGAAACATGCATCGATGGGGCGCGCATCTCATGGTGATCGCAGTGTTCATGCACATGGCCCGGGTCTTCTACCACGGTGCGTACAAGGCCCCGCGAGAGTTCAACTGGGTCATCGGCGTCATCCTGCTCACGCTCACCCTGCTGCTGTCCTTCACCGGCTACCTGCTCCCCTGGGACCAGTTGGCGCTGTGGGCGGTGACGGTGGGTACCAACATGATCGGCTACACGCCTGTCTTCGGTGGTCAATCCCGGTTCGTGCTGCTCGCCGGTAAGGAAATCGGATCCAGCACCCTGCTGCGGTGGTACGTGCTCCACGTGCTGCTGTTCCCGTTCATCATCGTCATCTTCATGGCGATCCACTTCTGGCGTGTCCGCAAGGACGGCGGCATCTCGGGTCCGCTCTAACCCGGTCGCATCCACGCAAGACGTTCGAGGTACTCAAACATGGCAGACATGGAAGAAATACTGCGCCGCTCGCAAGAAGCGAAGGCGAAAAAGCTGGCCGAGAAGGCTGGTGCTGACGCGCCTGGCACCGCGGTGCCGGCAGGGGATGCGGCAGCGGCCGCGTCCTACGCCGAAGCAGACGCGTCGGGCAAGATCCCCGCGCATCTGCTCGCCCGGAGCGCCGGAGCAAAGGCCTCGAAGGAAGAGGGCGGCTCGTCAGCGGCGGCAGGCGGTGGAGGCGTAGCCGTTCTCGACGCACCAAGTGCAGGTGCCGTCGCAGCCGCCTCGGCCCTTCAGGCTCCCGCCGGCGGCGGTCTTGTCGGCCCGGCTGGCCACACTCAGCGATTGCTGACTGTCGTCAAGGCCGGTTCCATCCAAGACGTCAAGGCCGTTCCCACCGACAAGGTGAGCACATGGCCCCATCTGCTGATCGGAGAGTTTGTTGCATCGCTGGCATGCCTCGCGGTGCTGATGGTGCTTTCAGCGTTCGTCAACGCACCGCTTCTGGGATATGCGAACTACAACCAGACGCCGAACCCGTCGAAGGCACCCTGGTACTTCCTCGGCTTGCAGGAACTGCTCACCATGTTCCACCCGATGGTGGCTGGTGTGACGATTCCTGGAATGGGTCTCTTCTGCCTTATCCTCGCCCCGTACAGCGACAAGAACCCGTCGAATAAACCCGAGGACCGCAAGGTCGCAATCTCGTTGTTCACGGTGTTCCTCATGTTCTGGGCCGTCCTTGTGATCATCGGCTCGTTCTTCCGTGGTCCCGGGTTCAACTTCGTCATGCCGTGGCGTACCGGCATCTATTTCGAGCTCTAAGTCGGCTAGGAGATCCTCATGAGCACAGCAGCAATCCTCGTCATCGCCGTTGTCGCATTGGCCATGCTGGCAGTTGCGTTCCTCGTCACGACGGCTCGCAAGACCGACCGCAACGCAGCGGTCGGGCTGCTGGCACGCGAGACCGTCAAGCGCGATCGCAGCCACGCTCGCGCTGCAGGAGTTCCAGGCACCGATGTTGCCGTCGGCGATACAGCTTTCGTCCCGGCCCCGTTGACCGCACGCGAAGTCGAGCGGGCAGCTGCTGGCTCGGTCGCCGTCATCGAGCGGCCGCCAGCCGTTCCGCGGCCGGCCATGGATGCCGAGCAGCTCGGCGTCGCTCGCCGGCAGTTCCTCAACCGCGGCATCATCTCGATGTTCATCCTCGGCCTCGGTTCGTTCCCAGGCCTGGGCGTCATCGCGTTCCTCTGGCCAAAACTCAGCGGTGGTTTCGGGTCCAAGGTCAACGTCGGCAAGAAAGACGACATCTTCGCGGCGATCGAAGCGAAGAAGGAACCCTTCTACAACGCAGAGGCCCGCTCGTACATCATCGAGTATCCCAAAGAGGCCCTCAGCAAGGCGCGCCAGGTGTACACCGGCGGGGTACTCACCGGTATGGAGTCTGGTGTCGCTGCGATCTATCAGAAGTGCGTCCACCTCGGATGCAAGGTGCCGTGGTGCGGCAGTTCGCAATGGTTCGAATGTCCGTGTCACGGTTCGCAGTACAACCGTATCGGCGAGAAGAAGGGTGGGCCAGCCCCGCGTGGGCTCGACCATTTCGCGGTGTCCGTGAGCGAAGACGGCAGCGTGATCGTCGACTCGGGCGCCCGCACCGACGGCCCGCCCATCGGCACCAACACCACCGGCCAAGAGGCCGAGGGTCCGCACTGCACCTCCGGCGTCGAAGAGCACTGATCCGCACGTTCGGGCCAGCCTCCACACCGCAAGCCATTTAGCCAGTCAGCCAACTCAGGAACCCATTCCCCGTGATAACTGCCGCCACAACGCAACAGGGCGTCGGCCGCGCGCTGATCGCCATAGCCCTCCTGGGCCTGGTGATCTACGTGATCGCCGAGAACCGAGTCTCGAAGCAGTCCAACCTGGACAGCTTCATGGACGCTCCCAACCGCAAGGCTGCCCCGAACGACGAGGTCTTCGAAGGCCCGCGGCTCGACCGCTGGCTGACCTGGGCGCTCGTCATGATGACCATCGTCGCCATCAGTGTGC
>JANNBN010000121.1:0-110189 GCA_031385545.1 Acidimicrobiia bacterium
GGGGGAACAACAATGAAGAACCGCAGGGTTCTCACTCAAGCACTCGCGCTTGGTCTTGTTGCACTTGTCACCATTGCAGTCAACCCGGCTGACGCGGCGACCAAGAAGAAGGCCACCACCACCAAGAAGAAGAAGGCCGCGCCGACCACCAAGGCCGCAGCGGTCACCACCGTCGCAGCGGCAGCGAGCCCGAAGACCGGCGGCAGCGCCATCATGGCGCTCACCAACGAGACCACCTCTGGCTGGTTGCCAGGTGATGCCCAGTGGGGTGCACCCGGAGGCACCGTCTCCAGTTCGTTCTTCGACCGCATGTTCAACCGCAACACCGATGGCGAGCTCATCCCATGGCTCGTCGAGTCATGGAAGGGTTCGTCTGACTACAAGACGTGGGAGTTCACCGTCCGCTCCGGCATCAAGTTCCACAACGGCGAGGCGCTCGACGGCGCTGCGCTCGCGTTGAACCTCGAGTCCGTACGCACGGGTGCGGTGACTGCACCGCTGTTCGGCAACCTCGCCGGTTGCACAGGCAACGGTATGACGGCGACGTGCACCGCCAAGACGGCGTGGGTGTCATTCCCGGAGATCTTCATCGGTCAGGTCGGCGCTATCGCTGCGCCTGAGCAGATCAAGAAGAAGGACCGCCAGCACCCCATCGGCACCGGAGCGTTCATGTGCAAGGGCGACTGCTGGGTACCCAACCAGTCAATGAAGCTGGTGAAGAACCCCGATTACTGGCGCAAGGGCCTGCCGAAGCTCGACGCCATCGAGTTCCGTCCCGTTCCCGATGAAGATCAGCGGCTGGCACAGCTCCAGAGCGGTCAGGTGCAGTTCATGCAGACCGGCAACTTCCTGACCGGGCGTGACCTCGCAGGGTTAGCCAAAGAGGGCAAGGTCAAGCTGATGATCAGCGAGGATGGCAATGCCACCACATACGACATTGTCAACATGGTGAAGAAGGACAACCCACTGCTCGACCAACGCCTGCGCCGTGCGTGGGCCTACTCCATCGACCTCGACACGCTCATCAAGCTGCGTGCACCGGGCGCGACTGCAGCCAACGGCCCGTTCGCCAAGGGCGTGACCGGCTACCTCGACGAGACCGGGTTCCCACAGTTCGATCTCGACAAGGCCAAGGCGCTGGTCGACCAGTACAAGAAGGACAAGGGCGTCGACAAGGTCGAAGTCGTACTCGGCACCGACAGCATCCCGGACAACCAGCAGACCATCGCCGTCATGAAGCAGATGGCTGACAAGGCCGGCTTCTCCGTCAGGCTGGCCCCCGGCCAGGACACCTCGGCCTACCAGAACACGGTGTTCACTGCAGGCGGTGGTTTGGATCTTGCCACCTGGGCCTGGTTGCCCTACTCCGACCCAGACACATTCAGTGCATTCCTCGGGTCCTCCGGTTGCGGCGGACCTGCGATCTGCCCACTCACCCAGGGCCGCAACACGCTGAACTGGGGCCGGGTCGTCGACGGCCAGGTTGACTCCGCCTTCGAGCAGATCCGGGGCAACAGCGACCAGGTCGTTCGCAAGCGTGCGGCCGAATCCATCAACCGCCAATATGGCGAGCAGGCGTATCACATGTGGCGCTGGCGCGCGCGTCTGCACATCGCGGGCTGCGCCAAATGCGGTGGCCTCGAAGACACCGCTGGTGTGAAGGGCGAGAAGCTGCCGCAGGGCACCACCGCGCACTTCCTCGGCGTCCCGTACCTGACCATCGGCTGATCAGCAGAGCTGATCAGGTCCACACTCACGCAACACTCACCAAAAACGGAACGGTTGGTCCATACCGATGCGCTACGCAGTTCGACGGCTCGCAAGCGTCGTCCCACTGATTTTCGTGGTCACGCTCATCACCTTCAGCATGCTGAAGCTCCTTCCCGGGGACCCGGTCACCACCATCCTCGGCAACGGAGCGTCAGACCCGGTGAAGGTGGCGCAGCTCACGAAAGAGCTTGGCTTGGACCGCCCGTTCCACATGCAATATCTGTCGTGGGGGGCCAATTTCCTCCGCGGCGACATGGGTAGCCAGTACAACGGCGGCACGGGCGAAACCGTCCGTGACGTCGTTGGCCGCAACTACCCCGTCACCGTCGAACTCACCATCATGGCGCTGGTGCTTGCACTTGCGCTGTCCATCCCGCTTGGCATGACCAGCGCGTACCGGTCCGGCACCCGGACCGATCGGGCTATCAGCATGGGCAACTACGCCACCCTGTCGTCGCCCGCGTTCGTGGTGGGACCGCTGCTCGTCTTCATCTTCGGCCTGCAGCTCAAGTGGCTACCTGTCGGACAATATGTGCCGGTCTCCGACGGGTTGTGGCTCCACCTCAAATCGATGATCCTCCCGGCCATCACCCTGGCCACCACTCAGTTGGCCAGCTTCACCCGCCTCCTTCGCACCGACATGGATTCGATGCTCAAGGAAGACTTCGTCACCATGGCGAAGTCCAAGGGCATGAGCGACCGGTACATCCTCTGGCGGCACGCGTTACGGCCGTCCAGCCTGACGCTCATCACGGTCGCAGGAGTCAACCTGGGTGCCCTCCTAGGTGGGTCCGTCGTGGTCGAGCGCATCTTCAACCTGCAAGGCCTCGGCGCTGGGTTGCTGCAGGGTATCGGCAACCGCGAGTACCTCCAGGTCCTCGGCATCGTCACCATCATCACCGTCACCATCCTGCTCACCGCCACCGTCATCGATCTGCTCTATGGCGTCATCGATCCGCGGGTCCGGGTTTCACGATGAGCATCACCGACACTGCAACCGTCGACAGGACGGTCGTTTCTCCAACACTGGCCGCTGACGCCGCTCCTGGTGCCCCAGCGGCACCGCTCAGCAAGAAGAAGTTCGGCTTTGCGTTTTGGCTCGCCGTTTCATGGCTCGGGTTCCTGGTCCTCTGCGCAACGTCCGTCAACAAGCTGCCGATCCGCAAGAAGGACGACACGGACTATCTGTTGGCCGCAGCCATGGGCGACGGATCCGTCCATTGGGCTCGCACGTTCGGTCGAGCTCATTACCTTGGGGTCGACAACAACGGCAACGACCTGCTCACATACGCACTGAACGGCGCCCGGATCTCGCTCACCGTCGGCGTCGCCACCATCGTGCTCGGTGTCGTCGGTGGCGGCATCCTCGGGATGCTCGGCGGGTTCTTCCGCGGCCGCCTCGAAAGCGTGTTCACATTCCTCACCAACGCGCTGCTCTCCATCCCGCCGCTGCTGTTCCTGCTCCTGCTCGTGTCGGTGATGGCCGCACAGAGCGGACGGGTGTCGCTGCCGCGTTTCATCGCCACACTGGGTGCGCTGACGGTGCCGACCTATTACCGGTTGGTGCGTGCCTCAACGTTGCAGCAGGCAACCCGCGAGTACGTGCTGGCTGCTCGCAGCCTGGGCGCGAAGCGAGTCCGTATCCTGGTTCGAGAGATCCTTCCGAACGTCATCAAGCCGATCATGGCGCAGGCTCTGATCGGCGTCGGAGCCGTCATCGTGGTCGAAGGCACACTCAGCTATCTCGGCGCAGGCATGGGCGGCGACACGATCTCTTGGGGCCGCATGATGCAGGACGCATCGGGCCTGTCAAAGATGCAGCAGTCACCGCACGCCATGTTCGTGCCCGCTGGGTTCATCTTCCTGACGGTGCTGTCACTCAACTTCGTCGGCGACAAGATCCGCGAACGCCTCGAAGTCAAGCAGTCCAACATCTAGCGGCGAGGCACGACGCGCGACACGGTGCCGCCTTCGTAGTCGACGACCAGCAGTTCGCCGGTGGCGTCGTGGCCGAACGCCGAGACCATTGCTGCTGGGAGCTGTGAGCTCCAGTCCTTCTGGTCCACAGCCGCCGTCCCGTCGAAACGGAAACTGCGGATCCAGCCGAGGCACCAGTCGGCGTAGAAGTAGTGGCCGACCAACTCGGGTATAGCAGTGCCGCGATACACCTCGCCACCGGTGATGGAGCACGACCCGTCCTCACCGCCATGGCGAATAGCAATCACGGGTGCCACCAACGGTGTCGCCGGGGTTCCCTTGTAGTAACGCTTGTTGGCTTCGAAGAGCGGCCATCCGAAGTTGAGTCCCGGCTTGTCGAACGGGACCACGCTCACTTCCTCCCACGTCTCTTGGCCCACGTCGCCGATGTAGGCCAACTTCGACACGGGGTCGATGCTGAACCGCCATGGGTTGCGGAACCCGTACCAGAACACCTCCGGGGCACCGGCCTTCCCGTCGGCGAAGGGGTTACCGGCTGGGATGAGATAGCGGGTGGGATCCGACACGTCGATCCGGAGGATGGACCCCGGCAGTGTGCGCGGGTTCTGCCCGTTCTTGCTGGCGCGTGCGGCATCGCCGACGGACACGTACAACAGCGCGTCCGGCGCGAATCGCAGGGCACCGGCGTTGTGGCGGACCGCGTCGGCTTCCTTGTCGATGGTGAGCAGTACGAGCCGGGACGACGGATCGATCGCCCGCCCGTCGGGGTTCACCCGGTACGACACCAGCACGTTGTCGTTGTTCTTGGTGGAATGGAAGAAGAACACCCGGCGATCTTGCGGATAGGACGGAGGGAACGCCATTCCCAACAACCCCTGCTCGATGCTGCTGGATTTGATCTGTGGACGTAGGTTTGCGAACGGCTGCTTCAGTAGCTTGGCGCCCTGAGCAATGCGAACCGTGCCAGTTCGCTCGACGACGAACGTCAGCCCGTCGTTCTGTGGGGCGAGGACTTCAACCGGCTCCGACAGTCCCGAGACAACCGTTTCCAACCGGAGCCCCTTCAGCGGCGTGGCCGGAGCGGTCGGCGGTGGTGCGTTCGGGATAACCGCAACTGCCGGAAGATCGGTCAATGTCGTGGCCAGCGCAACGATGAGAGCACACCCCCCGACCCAAGCCGTGAGCCGTCGCCGAGTCTCGCCAATCACGGAATCTTCCATCCGGGGAGCATCGCACATCCCCCGCAAGAGAGGTCACCCCCAACGCTGGGGGCACACGCGCTACGAACCGCTGATCCTCAGACCTGATGCAACCGGTCAGAATGCGTACGGAGAACGGCCAACAGGTCGGGACCGACAGGAAGAGGCCGCATGATGTCAGACCGCACCGGAAGTTGGATCAGCGCCGAGGTCGTCGCTTACGCGCAGGGACACGCACAGGACTCAACCGACGAAGTCCTTGCGTGGATCACCGCGCAGAGCCGTTCGCTGGGTTCGGTGGCAAGCATGCAGATCGGTTCGGATCAGGTCGCGTTCATGACGATTCTCGCCAAGATCTTGCACGTCAGGTCGGCCGTTGAGGTTGGTACGTTCACGGGCAGTTCGTCACTCGCGATCGCTCGCGGACTTGCGCCAGGCGGCCGTTTGCTGTGCTGCGACATGAGCGAAGAGTGGACCGCTATTGCCCGCGAAGCATGGGCGCGCGCTGGCGTGTCGGACAAGATCGATCTGCGGCTCGCTCCGGCGTTGGACACACTCCGTTCACTTCCCGATGATCCGACGATTGACCTTGCGTTCGTCGATGCCGACAAGTCCAACTACCAGCGCTACATCGACGAGATCATTCCGCGCCTCCGGCCGGGAGGAGTTCTGCTCATCGACAACACCATCTGGTCCGGCAGGGTTGTGCAACCGACGGCTCCCGACGACCACGACACCGCTGCGATCAAAGCGGTCAACGATGCACTGGCCGCCGATACACGTGTGGACTCGGTCCTGCTCACCCTCGGCGACGGTCTGAGCATGGCCCGCAAACGCTGACGATCAGGCATTCTTCGACAGCACCCGATATGTTCGCGTCTATGACGCGTCGAACAGTCCTAAAAGCCTTGTCGGTCGCTTTGATCGGCGTCCTCGCCATAGGGGCCGGGCCACAAGCCTCGGCCATCGTGAACGGAACACCCGACTTCACGCACAACGCTGTCGGCTCGTTCTGGATCACCAACCCAACCACCGGGCGGAGCCAACTGATCTGCACGGGCGCTTATGTGGCACCCACTGTGTTTGTGACAGCCAGCCATTGCTCTCTGTTCATCGCCGAACTGGGCTGGGCAGTACACGTCTCACGTGACCCACTACCCCCAACCGACGGCTCGCTGCCGGCAGATGCTATGCGCGCCGATGTTCATGTGAACCCTCTGTACCGAAGCGCCCGGGGTACAGACTCCTACAATCACGACGTGTCGGTGCTCGTGACGCGCTCCGCCGACGGCGGGCCGTTGGCCAAGCTCCCGCGGCTTGGCCTTCTTGATGACATGAAGGCTGACAAATCACTTCGCGCTGCGACCTTCACGCTGGTCGGTTATGGGACATCGGCGAAGGAAATCGTCAAGGGCTCCGGCCCAACGTTCCCCGACACCGCTGGTCGCCTCAGCGCGGTCGTCGGGTTCCATTCGCTGTCGCAGACGGTCCTTCACGAGGATCAACGGGCCAACGCGGGCTGGGGAGGCGCATGTTACGGAGACTCCGGCGGGCCGAGCTTCCTGAACGACACCGACGTCATCGTCGCTGTCACCAGCTCGGGCGACATCCCCTGCTACTCAACGAATACCGCGTACCGGTTGGATACCGCCGAGGCCCGGCAATTCCTCACGCGCTTCGTCTCACTGCCCTGAGGTCATTCCCCGCCTTCGGGCGAGGTGGCTGCCACGTTTCGAGCATGGGCATCGGCGGCTGATTTCACTGTGTGCATATGAATCTCTTGGGTGAGCGCATGGATCTGCTTCACGATGCGGTCCGCTTCGACATTGGTCTCGTAGTCATGGCGAGCGAGGTCGCTGCTGATCTGGTCCTCGCGCTTTGCAGCAATGAGCAGGATGGCACCCTGCATCGCTGCGAGACACGACAGGATGAGGTTCAGCAGGATGAACGGGTATTTGTCGAAACCGACGTTCCGGTTGCCGATCATCCAGCCCGCCAGAAACACCATCGCTGCGAACACGAACCCCCACGACCCCATCCCGTTACGCAGCATGTCGGCAGCGCGTTCACCCCTGGTGAGTTGTTCGTCTGACCGGACAGCCGGATGGCCGGTCCAGTCGGCGTTGTCGATGCTCGTCGGGCGACGGTTCTTGGAGGCTTTGGTCATGGCCCCACCATCGCGCAATTGCCTGCGTTTTTGCGCCCATCCGCGTCCGGTGCGAACTCGCGTCGGGTTCGGACATCGTTTCGTAGACTTGCTGGGTGAACGTCGACCTCTGCAGCACACCATTCGGCGAGTTCACCCTGACGCGCATTCCGGTGGATCGCACGGGAACGCTCAAGGCATGGGACGGCGCGGACCTGCTGCTGCTCGATGCAGTCGCCGCCCTCGACCGAAGTGAGGCACGCCGGGTCCTCATTCTCGGGGACAACTTCGGCGCACTCAGCGTTGCGCTGGCCGGCCCGCACACGTGGTTGTTGTCGGACTCATTGGTGTCTGAGCACGCGATCGCACGGAACCATGCAGCGGCATCGGTGCAGTGTCCGTTGCAGTTCGTCTCCTCCGTGACCTCAGGCCCGGAGCTGGCAGGCACGCTCGAGGGCCCGGTGGACCTTGTCGTGTGGAACATCGACAAGTCCACCGACATGCTCACCCATTTGGCCGCGCTGCTGCCGTTCATCAGCCATGCCGGCACCATCGTGTACGCAGCTGGTATGGACAAGCACCTCCCCCCGCGCACGGGCGAGTTGTTACGGGGCCACGGCATTGTGACGACGCACCCGGGACGGAAGAAGGCGCACCTGTTCGAATTGCGAGTTCGTCCGGGCGCATCCGCCTTCGATCCCGTTGCGCCCCCAGGACGTGCACAGGTGCATGTGGCCGAACACGATCTCGCTGTAGCCGCGTGGCCGGGAGTGTTCGCCGCAGACCGGTTCGACCTGGGGACACGTCTGCTGGCCGACGAGGTTGCGCACCTCGACGAGATCCTCCCCGACGCCCAGCACGTGGTCGATCTCGGCTGCGGGTCCGGCATCCTCGGCATGCTCGCTCTCCGTACGCTCCCGGCCGTCACCGTCACGTTCTGCGACGAATCTGACCATGCGGTTGTGTCGGCCCGCGAAAACGTCGAGGCGAACGGCGCAACCCTCGGCCCCGACCCGCTGGCCCGGTCCCAGTTCGTACGTTCACATATTTTCGATGACTTCGACGTGTCGAACGTCGACCTGATCGTGTGCAACCCGCCGTTCCATCACGCGAACGCGACGAACGATGAGGTCGCCTGGCAGATGTTCATGCAGAGCCACCGCGTCCTGCGCCCGGGGGGCGAGCTGTGGGTGGTTGCCAACCGCCACCTCGGCTACCACGAGAAGCTGGCACGCATCTTCGATGCGACCGCACACGTGGTGTCGCATCCGAAGTTCGTCGTCCTTGCCGCCCGGCGCTGACGATACGGCGCAAGACGTGTTGCAACTGCAGGTCAAGCCGGTCGACGCCCGACGACCGTCCGCGACACGATGCCGATCGACCCGGGTGCGGCCTGAACGTCGACCAAACCGGCTGATCGCAATAGATCCTCGATCTCCGGTGTTGTGAGCACCGGGCCGCCGCTTCGCAGGGTGCGCAGATCGCCCAGCGCATTGGTCAGCGCGTCGCCTCCACCGTATGCACCGTAAACCAGCCACGCACCCGGCCGCATCGCAGCTACACACCGTTCGAGACCAATGGGCTGCAACGCTCCTGGAATGAACGGACCGGCGAACCACACCAGATCAAACCCTTCGGCATCGACGAAGGTCGAGATGTCCTGGTTGCGTACCTCGACCCGGTCTTGCAGCCCGGCAGCGCGCACGTTGGCTTCGGCAAGTTCGATAGCCGGTGCCCACACGTCAAGGCCGACAACGGTCGCCGACGGCAGGTGCCGTGCGAACTCGATGGCCAATGCGCCAACACCAGCGCCGACGTCGAGCACTCGGGCGTTCTCGCGACTGATCGCTTCGGAAAGGCCGGAAATCGATGGTCCGATGTCGTTCACGATTCGGACTGCAAACGCGGAGGACGCGCGGCCCAGGGTTTGCAACACGAACGGATCGGTGATCGACCACGATCCCGGTTCGCCTGGAGTTGCTGCGAAGGCAGAGGCCTGGGCGAGCATCGCTCGGCCCATGGCCCCATGAGTCCGCAGCATGAGCGGGTCGACCCCGTCAAGATCGACCACCGTTTCCGCCAATGCAGCGACCCGGCGAGCAGTCTCTGGCTCCAACGTCAGTTCGCCCGTCAGCCCGCCAAGGTGCACGGTCAGCGCCGCCAGCGCTTCGGCCGCCGCAACCAAGCGGTTGATCGTTGCCGGAAGGGTTCGGGTGGGGTCGATTGGCGCGTCCGTCGTCATGAGCAAATCATGCCGCGACTCTTGTGGCCACCGTTGCGCCCAGCGCAACGTGGACCACAACTATCGGCCGATTCCTTCGGCAGACCGGAGTGGGTTCAGCACCTGGGTCACCACTCGGTGCACATGCTCGGTCGTCTGCGGATGCCCGAAGTCCAACACGAAATGGTCCACGCCGATGGATCGAAGCTGCGCCAGATCATCGAGCATCTGTGCCGATTCGGCGTCGGAAGATGGAAGCTCCCGCTCGATGGTCACAATCAACTCAATGTCGTCCGGGTTACGGCCCGCTGTCTCGGCCGAGGCACGCACAATGTCTCGCTTGCGCGTCCACTTCTCTTCGTCGCCGGACCAGAAGCTGTTCCACGCGTCGGCAAGGCGACCGACGAGAGGCAGGCCGATCTGTTCGCCCGACGCGCCGACACAGATCGGTGGCACCACCGAAGGCAGAGGAGGCGCGGCTGCTTCGGTAATTGAAAAGTACTTTCCCTCGTAGGAGGGAAGGTCCCGGGTCCACATCGCCCGGCAGATATTGATGACGTCTTCAAGTTGTCCGAACCGCACGGCAGGTCGCGGGAACTCGTACCCGTATGCCTGATACTCCGGCTCACGCCAGCCGGCACCGATGCCCAGCATGAACCGCCCTTCGCTGAGTGTCTGCAAGGTGGCGGCCATCTTGGCTGTCAGTGCCGGAGGGCGGTATCCGTGACCCAACACGTGGTGGCACAGCAACACGTTGGGAAACTTCGCCGCTAGCCACGTGAGCGTGGTCCACGCCTCGAGGAATGGGTCGGTCTTCGCATCGAACCCGTAGAAATGGTCCGCAACCCACAGCGAATCGAAATGCTGCAAGGCGGTCGGCAGGATGTTGCGTTCCTGGAACATGACGATGGGCTGATGGTCACTCCAACGGTTCCCGATGACCGGTGACAGCCAACCAAATTTCAGATCAGTGCTCATGCGAGCAGTCTGCCGCACGAAGTTGTGGGCTGTGGTGCGCCCGCGGTACAACACAACCCACAACTTTCCGAGTGGGTCATACTGTGCACGAGATGAAGTTCGTGTGGTTCAACCTGATGCCATGGCCCGACCTCCCGGATGACTTCCGTGAGAACCACCGGTCGGTGTGGGTGGACATCGACCAGAAGCTGTTCGACCCCAAGCGCGCCAACGCGCTGTACCACCAGTACATGGATCAGCTGGAGTACGCCGATTCGATGGGCTTCGACGGCATCGGTGTGAACGAGCATCATCAAAACGCTTATGGCATCATGCCGAGCCCCAACCTCATCGCAGCAGGCCTCGCTCGACGCACCAGCAACGCCGCCATCTGCGTGATCGGCAATTCCATCGCCCTGTACAACCCACCCATCCGCGTGGCCGAGGAGTTCGCGATGCTCGACTGCATCAGCGGCGGCAGGTTGGTCGCAGGTTTCCCGGTCGGCACGCCGATGGACACGAACTTCTCCTACGGTCAAATCCCTGCGCTCACTCGCAAGAAGTACGCCGAGAACCATGACCTGATCATGCGCGCCTGGAAGGAAACCGAGCCGTTTGCCTTCGATGGTGAGTTCAACCAGCTGCGATACGTGAACTGCTGGCCGAAGCCCATTCAGCAACCTCACCCGCCGGTCTACATCCCCGGTGGCGGGTCGATCGAAACGTGGGACTTCTGCATCGAGAACGACTACAACTACTCGTACCTTTCGTACTCCGGCTACAAGGCCGGCAAGCTCCTGATGGACGGCTACTGGGAGCGGGTCGCTGCTCTGGGTAAGGACGACTCGCCGTATCGTGCCTCTTTCGCGCAGACGATCTGTGTCGCAGAGAACGACGCTCAGGCAGAAGATCTGTACGCCGAGCACATTCTGTATTTCTACAACCGGTGTCTGCACGTGTACCCCGGGTTCGCCGATCCACCCGGGTATCGCACCGTCAAGACGATCAAAGCAGGCGCGCTCAGCCAGCTCCGCCGCTCCAGTCAACAGGCCTTCACCTCGCTCACGTGGAAGAACCTGGTCGACGGCGGTTACGTCATCGCCGGCGGTCCCGACACCGTACGCGAACGTATGGAAGACATGATCAAGTCGTTGCGCGTCGGCCTGGTGTTCGGCCTGTTCCATCAGGGCAACATGCCTGACTGGAAGACCCGCTACAACACGCAGATGTTCGCCCAAAAAGTGATGCCGCAGCTGCGCAACATGTGGCCCGAACACACACATGACAACCGGTGGTGGATCAAGCCGATGGATGGTCGTGTGCAGCCCGAGGTCACGTTCACCGATCGCCTGAGGGACAGCCCTGGGCCCCACTCATGAGCGCTCCGTCAACGTCGGCGCCGCTGTCGGTCGATTCGCCGCAAGCTTCGACCGGGTACCGGTCGATCGAGGTCACGACGCAACGAGGTTTGACCGCAGCAGTTCGCATCTACGGCGACGGGGACGCTGGCGGCGACAAGTACTCGCCCATTGTCTTCTTCCACGGGTTCATGGGCCTCTTCGAGTCCGAGCCGCTGCTTGAGATGCTCGGCCGAGAGTACGCGGTGTATGCGCCTGTTCTGCCCGGGTACGGACCGGAGTCACCGGAGTCGGGCGAAACGGTCCTCGATGACATGCTCGATCTCACGCTGCACGGGTGGGACCTGGTTCAGGCCATCACCGGCGGAAGCGAAACCCGGCCTGGTGACTTCGGCAACGTTCACCTGATGGGTCACGACATGGGCGCAATGATCACGGCCGAGATGGCTGCCGTGTCGCCGACCAGCGTTGATCGATTGACCTTGATCAGCCCGTTGGGGATGTGGGACCCGGCCGCTCCGATCCGAGACATCTTTTCGCAGTTGCCGTTCGAGTTCCCCTCGTTGTTGTTCGCTGATGCTGCAGCAGGAACGGCGCTCCTTGCGGGTGGACTGGACTTTGAAAATCCAGCCGCCATCGAGGCATTCCAAGTTCGCAACTCACGTCGGCTCGGGTTCGCCGGGAAGCTGCTGTTCCCCATCCCCAACCGTCGGCTGAGTAAGCGCGCATACCGTATCGGAGCGCCAACAACGCTCATCTGGGGCGAATCGGATGCGCTCACTCCCCCGCTGCCCTACGCCTCGACCTGGGACACCGCAATTCCCCGATGCACCACAACTATCGTGCCCGACGCCGGCCATTGCGTACACCTGGAGCAGCCGACACGTTGCGCGGAGATCGTCGCAAGCGGACCAGTCAGCCAACGGTTGCGGTGACGTAGCGAATCCGGAGATCGGCGACATCGGGGCTGCCCGGCATGTACTCCTGTGGTTCGGTCCAGGAGACAGCAGACAGTGCTCCTGCGGTTCGCATCGCTTCGAGCGCGTCCCCAAAGTTGCAGGCGTCCCACAGGTCTGTACGGTGGGTGAACATGATCACTCCACCCGATCTCACAATACGGATGAAATCCCTCACGACGTCGGCCGGATGGTGTGCGTAACTCAGGACTCCGACACAGGTGACCGCACCGTATGACCCGTCGTCGAAGGGCAGTACGTCTTGGTTGAAGTCGTGCAGGGTCAGAGACCGGTACACCGCAGTACAGCGCGCAGCATCGAGCGATACCGGTGACAGGTCAACTCCGTCGATATCTGTGAAACCCACCGCCGCCAATCCACGACCCACAAGGCCGGTGCCGCACCCGACGTCGAGCACCGGGCCAACCGCTCCGGAGTCAACCAAGAGCCGGGATGCCACCGCCGGCGCGTCGTAGCGCCAGGCATCGACCAGCTCAGTGTCATAGGTCGCCACCCACGCGTCGTAGCGCTGGGCGATTTCTCCGGAGTCCGTCAACGGTTCACGAAGCCAACTCGCATCGTTGGCAGCCGGCTGCTCAGGAGGGTTCACAGCGCCATCCTGTCATCGTGAGGTGCGACGTAGGGTGACAAGGTGCCAGCGTTCCACTTTTGCCCATGACGGACCGACGCCTCGCTCCGGGTGTGACCCAGGCCCTCATGGCAGCCTTGGTCTTCGGCGCGTCGACCCCATTCGCGAAACGACTCGGCGCTGGCGTCAACCCGGTCGTCGTCGCCGGTTTGCTCTACTTGGGAAGCGGGCTCGGTCTCGGCGCGAGCCTGCTGGTTCGTCCGTCGGCTGGTCGCGAAGCCAGACTTCGGCGCGCCGACGGTCTGCCCCTTGCCGGCGTGCTGCTGTTCGGCGGGATATTGGCCCCCGTGCTGCTTCTGGTCGGGCTGCGCACCACCCCGTCGGCAACGGCATCGCTGCTGCTGAACCTCGAAGCGGTGTTCACGGCGCTCGGCGCATGGGTTCTGCTCCGGGAACACGCCGATCGGCGAATCGTCATCGGCATGCTGGTGATCGTCGCAGGCGGAGTTCTGCTGTCGTTCCAGTCCACCGGCGGGTTCGGCGTCACCGTCGGTTCCGTTGCGATCGCAGCCGCTTGTCTCTGCTGGGGTATCGACAACGTGGTGACGCGGCCGCTGTCGATTCGCGACCCGCGCCAGATTGCGGCGGCAAAAGGGCTGGCAGCAGGAAGCGTCAACCTCGCAATGGGGTTGCTGATCGGCGGCACCCTGCCGTCGGTCGGACGCATTGTTGCCACCATGGTCACCGGCCTCGTCGGATACGGGTTGAGCCTCGTCCTGTACGTTCGAGCCGTCCGTTCCCTCGGGACAGCTCGTACGGGCGCTTACTATGCCGCCGCTCCTTTCATCGGCGCAGGAATCGGGCTGGTGTGGCTGCGCGAGCCGGTCGGACGGTTGTTCCTGCCAGCGCTCGGGCTGATGGCCGTCGGGTTGGCTATCCATCTCACCGAACAGCACGGGCATCGCCACCTCCACGCACCGATTCTTCACGCGCACGGCCACGACCACGCTGACCCGCACCACGAGCATGACCTCGGCGGCGCTGCTGACCCCGCTGACCCCGCTGACCCTGCTGCCGGCACCCATGAACTCGAACACGCACACACGGCAGTGACCCACGAACACGGCCACACTCCCGATACGCATCACCGCCACAGGCATTGACCCGTCGAACCGGTACGGTCGAACCGGTACGGTTGGCTGGATGGGAACGCACAACGTGTGGCACGCGCCTGTGACGAACAGTCTGCCGGTCATCGACCTTGCACCATTTGCAGATGCAGCACGGGCCGACCCCCACGCGGCAGGGGTCGCTGCTCAGCTCGACACCGCGCTGTGTTCCACGGGTTTCGTGCTCCTGGCAAATCATGGGGTCACACCTGTTGCCAAGCAAGGTCTTCTTGACGCCATGCATCAGTTCTTCGCACTGCCGCATGAGGAGAAGAACCGCCTGAGCATTGCAAACTCATCTGCGCACAGAGGATATGTGGGCATAGCAGCAGAGTCGCTCGACAATGCCAACACGATGGCGGGTGACTTGAAGGAAACGCTGGACACCGGGCCTGAACATGCTGACGACCATCCCGAAGTTGTTGCCGGGACACCCTTGCACGGGCCGAACCAGATCCCCGACCTGCCTGGTTTCCGCGCCGCCTTCGAGGACTACCGCTCTCAGGTGATCGAAGCGGCTGAGCGGGCGCAACGCGCCATGGCGTTGGCGCTTGGATGTGCGCCGGATGCGCTGCTCACACTCGGCGAGACGTTCTACAACCTGCGGATGATCCACTATCCGGCTCGGAGCCGGGTAACTCCCGAGGCAGGTCAGTTGGGCTGCGGGGCCCATACCGACTACGGATCGCTCACCCTGCTGGCCGACGACGGAGTAGGCGGGCTGCAGGTGATGCAGCGCAACGGACAATGGATCGATATCACGGTTCCCGACGACATGCTGGTCATGAACCTCGGCGACCTGATGGCTATCTGGACCAACGACAGGTGGGTATCGAACCCACACCGTGTGGTGAACCCGCCAGCGCAGGATCGCTACTCCATTCCGCTGTTCGTCACACCGCCGTACCACGCGTGGATCGAGTGCCTCCCGTCGTGCAGCGCCGGCGGCACCAAGTATGCGCCGATGCAAGCCGGCCCGTATCTCCTGTCCCGCTTCGACGCCACCCATAGCTACCGGAACGAACTTCTTGCGGCCTACAACGAGACCACCGAACGACAGCCGACCGGGAACTCGACAGCCGGCCGTCCCCGCCCCGACACACCGACGACATGACCCCCGACATTCCAATACTGCACACCGCGCGGCTGACGCTTCGGGCGTTGAGCAACTCGGACTTCGAACCGATGGCAGCGTTTTACGCAGATCCCATTTCGCGTTTCTACGGCGGGCCGTGCGAGCGAGAAGACGCGTGGCGGAAATTCGCTGTCTATCCCGGCCATTGGGTGCTGCGCGGATACGGTCCGTGGGCAATCGCAGAATCGGCGACAGGTCGGTTCGTGGGCCTGACCGGACCGTGGTTTCCCGATGGGTGGATCGAACCCGAAATCACGTGGGCTCTCATCCCCGGACACCACGGCAAGGGCTATGCCACCGAAGCTGCTCGCGCTGCCCTCGAAGCGGCGTACAGCCTGTTCGGGTGGACGACAGCCGTCAGCGTGATCGCTACCGAGAACGCAGCGTCCATAGCCGTGGCCGAACGGCTCGGTGCAACTCGCGAAGCTTCCATGAGCTATCGGTACGGACCTGCATACCTCTACCGACATCGCCCGCCCGAGACGCCCCCGTCGCAACAGCCGCACCAGCCGCACGAGGGCAGCGCGTAGATTGGGCTGATGCCGAGCAACAACGAACTGACACAGCCCAACCCGATTGCGCCCGCTCGAACCATCAACGGCCAATCGGTCAACCCGGTCGGGCTGGGATGCATGTCTCTCAGTTGGGCCTATGGCAAACCGCCGTCGGACGAAGACGGCGCCAAGCTGCTGCACCGGGCGCTGGACCTGGGCTACAACCACCTCGACACCGCCCGCATGTACGGGCTCGGCGCCAATGAGACGCTGATCGGCAACACGCTGAGCAACCGACGTGACGAATTCTTCCTTGCATCGAAGACCGGCATCTTCGTCGACGGCGACACGCGCCGGATCGACTGTCGGCCCGAGGTCATCAAGGCCGCCTGCGACGAAAGCCTGAGCAAGCTGCAGACCGACCATATCGATCTGTACTACCTGCATCGTCGTGACTTCACCGTGCCGATCGAAGAGTCGGTCGGAGCACTGGGCGAGCTGGTTGCGGCCGGCAAGATCGGTTCCATCGGACTGTCGGAAATGTCGTCGGCAACGGTCAGGGCAGCGCACGCAGTTCACCCCATCGCTGCACTGCAGACCGAGTACTCACTCACGACTCGCAACCCAGAAATTGCCGTGCTGGATACCTGCCGTGGACTTGGTATCACGTTCGTTGCGTTCTCGCCCGTCGCACGCGGCATGCTGGCCAACGGGCTGCGTGACCCCGCCACGCTTCCTGACAGCGACCTCCGCAAGACCTGGCCGCGGTTCGTCGGAGAGAACTGGGCACGCAACCTGGCTCTCGTCGATGCGTTCAACGACATCGCCCGGCAAGCCGGGGTCACTCCGGCGCAGCTCTCCCTCGGATGGGTGCTGGCGGAGGCCGATCACATCGTGGTCATCCCGGGCACCGCAAACATCGATCACGTCGAGGAGAACATCGCGCAATCAGCATGGCGTCCATCGGCCGACGTGACAGAGGCACTGAACGCGCTGATCAACCAGCACACCGTTGCCGGACCCCGCTATCCATCGGCACAGCAGCGAACCATCGACACCGAGGAGTTCGCCGAGCTGTGATCCAGCGGCGGTCAGCGCACATACTGAACCGGTGACCTCGGTTTTCGACCCAGTCAGCTTCGACCATGGGCCGGCCATGAAGAACCGCTTCATGCTTGCCCCACTCACCAACCAGCAGAGCCATCCAGACGGCACACTCAGCCACGACGAGCAGCGCTGGCTGACCATGCGGGCCGAAGGTGGCTTCGGCCTCACCATGACCTGCGCGGCGTACGTGCAGCGCGTCGGCCAAGGTTTCGGCGGGCAGCTCGGCTGCTTCGGCAATGTTCACCTTGATGGACTGTCTCGCCTCTCCCGCGCCCTGCATGCAGAGGACACGCTGGCGATCATGCAGCTCCACCATGCCGGTCGGCGATCACCTGCAGATCTGATCGGCGAGGCACCCGTGTGCCCGTCGGACGACCCCGGCACCGGAGCCAGGGCCCTCGCAACTGAAGAAGTCGAACAGCTCGTAGAGGACTTCGTCGCTGCGGCACGGCGCTGCGAACAGGCAGGTTTCGACGGTGTTGAACTGCACGGAGCGCACGACTACGTCATCTGCCAGTTCCTGTCACCGGAGACGAACCGACGCACTGACAGGTTCGGCGGATCGCTTGAGAACCGGAGCAGGGTCCTGTTCGACATCATCGACGGAATCCGCGCCACTTGCCGACCTGACTTCAATCTATCTGTACGCTTATCACCCGAGCGGTTCGGGCTGCTCACGTCAGAAATCGAGCAGGTCTTCGTACGCCTCGCCGACACGCACCAAGTCGACTTCATCGACATGTCCCTCTGGGACGTCTTCAAGACCGGAATCGACGCGGGGTACGAGTCCCGGCGCCTTGTCGACGTGTTCGCCTCACTCCCACGTGGGTCGACCCGTCTCGCTGTTGCAGGCAAGCTCTACGGCGCGCAGGATTGCCACAACACGCTCGACGCTGGCGCGGACATGGCTGTGATCGGACGCGGTGCGGTGCTGCACCACGACTTCCCCAACCAGGTTGCGAAGGACGATCAGTTCGTGGTGCGCCAGCTTCCCGTGCCAAAGGCGGTGCTACGCGCAGAAGGACTGTCCGATGCCTTCATCGGCTACATGAGCAACTGGAAGGGTTTCGTCGGCGACTGAGTCGACATCGCACCACAGTCGCGCCACAAGCGCGCCACGAGGGCTGCGACACCGGGTCGCTGTCAGCGTTGCCCCGGCGTCATGTAGAACCAGATCGGAAACTTGACCCCCGCGTCGCGCATCGCCGCACGTGCAGCAAGCACCGTTCCTCCGGCCTCGGTCCGGTCGAAGAACCAGTCCTCCATCGCACGCCCTCCTGGCGCGGGACCGTCGACCAACTCCAACGCAGCCTCTTCGTAGTACGTGCGGATGTCGTGGCAGATCGCAGTGGTGTTGCCGCCTGGAAAGCCGACCGTGGTCCAATCAGCACCGAGCGCAACGGCGTGCAGCATGCCAAGAACATCAGGGATCGAGGCCGCTTGCACCGCGCGGCCGACCGATGTGACTCCTCGTTTCGCCAGTGACCGGTCATAGGCTTTGCGAAGGCCGCTGGCCTCATCGACCGCAGGCGGCACTGATGCATCGAACCGGGGTGGTAGCGAACAGGCGACGGGCTGGCCGTCGGCCTCGATCACCACGGGATGCTCGACGAAGACCGGTCCCGAGGGGGCCTCGAGGAGAGCAAACGCCCGGGAAAGCACATCGTGCTGGAACACGGGATCGCCGGGTATGCCCAACGGTCTGCCTAACGGGAACTCACAATGAAGCGTGCGAGGGGGTGAGACTTTGGCGGCCATCTCACGGACCGACGACAGGACCACCGTCGCGATTCCCGCAGCTTCGAAGACATGCGCAAGCACACTCACGGTGCGCGTACACAGTGGTCAAACGGGTGTGAAGATCGCAACGTCGACGCCGTCGCGGCGAAGCTCTGCTGCGGCCGCAGGGCCTGTGTCCAGCCGAATGGTCGACACATCGTCTGGTTGATTTCCGGCGAAAGACACATGTCTCGGAGCCACGGCACCAATCACCCCACGCAGCGCCAGCTCTTCGAGACGATCGATCGGATAGACCACGTTGAGGTCCAGCTTGAAGCCCATGTGGTCGAAGTTGGGACTCCAGTGACCCATTGCCAGATTGCGTGAATCCTGGTCGAGGAGTCTGTATCCGGTATCTCCTGCGGCGAACCGCGCATCGTCCGGTGCGTGCAAGGCGGCAGAGGTCACGATGGCCACCGTCGACTGGGTCAGTGGCTTCGGGGTCACCCAAGCCGGATCGGGGAATTGAGGTGCGGGAAGCAAGGCCGCGTGGGTCCGCATCGCCTGATCACCGTTCATCGGTCACCGTTCATGGATCGTCCTTGATGGACGCGTTAGTGCCGCGGCTCGCGCACAACCAGCACAGCGCAGGGCGCATGTGCGATGACGTAGTCAGACACCGCTGGGTCGAACAGTTTGGACAGCCAGTTCTTGGTGCGGCGCCCCACCACGATCACGTCGACACCGTGCGTCGCTGCGTGCTCACAGATCACTTGCCCAGCCGGCCCGATCTCGACGGCTGACTCCACGTCGCCGAGGTGAGCTTTTGCTTCGTTGACTGCCCGGTCTGCAGTGTCTTCAGATGCGACAAGCGCCGCTTCTGTCGGAACGGATGCAAAGCCACCGCCTCCGATCGGATCGCTGAACAGCATCGGGGCCACGGTCGCTGCACTCACCACATGGTGCTCGGCTGCGGGGAACAACCGGCGCGCCTCATCGGCGATCCATGAAGCTGTCTCACTGCTGTCGACTGCGATCAATGTCTTCATCTCCTCGTTCTACCCCAACAGGGGGGACAAGAAACCCGTCCGGCCGGACACAGTTCGCCTGCGTTTCCCACACAACTTGACCCTTTCCTGACACAACTCGCCGTTTTCGGTGCTCACACGCGCCCAAATGCGCCACGTTGCGCGTAGAGAGGAGGCAAGTTGCGCGTATCGGTTGTTTTTGGCAGGCATGTCCGCCTCGGACGAGCAGATCAGCGAATGACGCCCAGCAATGGGCGGCGGTCGAAACGGTCGATCGACGGCAGACCGTTGCCGATGGCGTCTCGTCGGAAGGTGTCCCACAGGTCCGGCCTGAAGAAGTGATCGCCCACCGAGATCACCAGATGCAGGATGAAGAACCGGTACGTCTCGATGATCATCTCGACGTCTGCTTCGGTCAGCGGCGACACCTCGTGATACGCCGCAAGGAACCGCCGGAACCTCGGCTCGCCGAGGGTATGCACTCCGTAGGAGAACTGCGTGCGGTCGCCCGTCTGTGACGACACACGCGACAAGAAGTAGAAGTCCAGCAACACCGAGTCGGTGCGGAACCAGTCGTAATCCCATCGGCTGAACAGCCGGAAACGATCAGCCCCGGTGCCGCCCATGGGTTCCACCGAAAAGTTGCCGAGATTCCAGTCCACGAACACGGGTACCCGCGCCATATCGGCATAGCCCAGGTCGTCAAGCGACAGCAGGAACCTGTTTGCGTGCTTACGAAGCAGGCCGAGCGAATCAGCGTCCAGCTGCAGTGTGCGCGAGGCGGTTCGGTCCGACGCCAGGTCGAGCAAGTTCACCACGTCGGACGCGATCGAGGTCGACGTGCGCGGGATCGAGGCCCTGGACGTGGCGTCGGCACACGCGATATGGAACCGGGCCATCTCTCTTGCTAGACACTCGATGTCGTCGTCGTTCAGGATGCGTGGCAAATGCTCGCGTCTTTCAACCGCTTCGTACAGCACCGCCCAGACCGATCCGTCGTAGTACGTGTGCACACGATGTGAACCGGTCGGCCGGATTGACTGGAGCGGAGCAGCAAGGAAGTTTTCATAACGCGTGCCGCTGAACGCGCCGATGAGCCGGCTGACACGGTCATGGTCCTCACGGAACAGGAACGGTGACCCGAAGTTGGACACCTTTGCGAACACGTTGGCCCCGTCGCTGAGGCGCAGCAGGAAGACCCTATTCGTCGACACGTTCGACGACACTTCGACAGTCGAGGCAACCGTGCGTGGGTCATCGAAGTCTGCCCAGACCTTTCGCACCGCCCGCTGGGCATCACGGTCGGTGACGCCGAATCGACGCCACCGCGGGCCCGGGGGATCAGCAGACGCGTCCATACCGTCATTCTGCGCTACTGCCGCCCGCAGCTTTTCATCGGGTTCAGGCCACGGCAGCCACCGGTGCTGCGAACTGCGAGTTGTAGAGCGCGAAGTACGCGCCGCCCCGGGCGATGAGCTCGATATGGGTTCCCTGCTCGACGATGCGTCCAGCGTCTATCACCAAGATGGTGTCGGCGTCGCGGATGGTGGAGAGCCGATGCGCGATCACTAAGCTGGTGCGCCGGGATCGCAACGCCGCCATGGCCCGTTGGATGAGCACTTCGGTGCGGGTGTCGACGGAGCTGGTGGCCTCGTCGAGGATGAGGATGGTGGGATCGGCCAGAAAGGCCCGTGCGATCGTGATGAGCTGGCGTTCGCCTGCGCTGACGTTGGAACCCGAATCGTCGATCACCGTGTCGTAGCCGTGCGGCAACGTGCGGACGAACCGGTCGACGTATGTCGCCTTTGCGGCCGCAGTCACGTCCGCGTCTGAGGCGTCAGGATCGCCGTAGCGGATGTTGTCACGGATGGTGCCGCCGAACAGCCAGGCGTCTTGCAGCACCATACCCATGTGACCGCGCAGTTCCGCCCGTGGCATCGACGCGATGTTGCGACCGTCGAGGAGAATCGAACCGCCCTGCAGTTCGTAGAAGCGCATCAGGAGGTTGACCAGCGTCGTCTTGCCCGCGCCGGTCGGCCCGACGATGGCGACGGTCTTGCCCGGTTCGGCGACGAGGGACAAATGCTCGATCAACGACTTGTCCGTCCGATACGAGAACGACACGTCGGCGAACTCCACCCGTCCGAGCGCTTCGACGGATTCGCCGACGGACTGTTCGGCCGTCTCCTCAGGAGCATCGAGGAACTCGAAGACCCGCTCGGCGGAAGCCACGCCTGACTGCAACACATTCGCCATCGAGGCCAGTTGGCTGAGGGGCATGCCGAACTGACGGGAGTACTGGATGAACGCCTGCACGTCGCCCAACGTCATGGTCCCCGACGCAACCTTCAACCCGCCGACGACTGCGATGGCGACGTAGTTCAGGTTGCTGAGGAACGTCATCGCCGGCTGAATGGCGCCGGAGATCGATTGTGCTCCGAAGCTGGCCCGGTAGAGCTTTTCGTTCTCTGTATCGAAACGGTGTTCGACCTCGGGTTGGCGGCCGAACGCCTTGACCAGTGCATGGCCGGTGAACACCTCTTCGACGTGCGCGTTGAGTACCCCGGTGTGGCGCCACTGCGCCATGAAACGGGTACGTGACCGAGACGTGACGAGCTTCACGATGTAGATCGAGGCTGGGACGGTGACCGCGGCGACAAGCGCAAGCAGCCAGGAGATGTAGAACATCATCCCCAGCACGCCGACCAGAGTGAGGGTAGATGTGAGCGCCATGCTGACCGACTGCTGCAGGCTCTGAGAGATATTGTCGATGTCGTTGGTGACCCGGCTGAGCAGATCACCGCGCGGCTGCGTGTCGACGTACTGCAGCGGTAGACGATGCAGCTTGTCCTCTACCTCTGCGCGCATACGGAACATGGTGCGCTGCACAACGCCGGCCAGTAGGAACGATTGCAGCCACAGCAGGAAAACCGACACCAGATACACCCCGGCAGCGATGAACAGAACGTGATGGAGCCGGTCGACGTCGATCCCTGCCTTGCCGGTGACACCGTTCGATTTTCCACGGATGCCGTCGAACACGATGTTGGTCGCACGACCGAGAATCTTCGGCCCGGCGACCGACAGACACATCGAGGTGACAGCGAGCACCAGGATGGCCACGACGCCGGCTCTTTCCGGCCCCAGCTGGCCGGTCAGGCGTCTGGCCGATGCGCCGAAATTCTCGGACTTTTCCGCTGGCATGCCAGCGGTGGCCATGCGACCCGCAGGCCCCGGAGGCGCCGCCGAACGGGCCTGCTGCATCTGCTCGCGTGCGAGTTTCTCGTCTGCCTTGTCGGAACTCATGCTGCTTCCTCACGTTCGGCGTTCTGCGAACTGACGATCTCGCCGTACGTGGGGCACGATCTCAACAATTCGTCGTGCGTCCCGAGACCGACCGGCGAACCGTCCTCCAAAACCAAGATGCGGTCCGCATTGCGAATGGTGGAAACCCGTTGGGCGACGATCACCATGATGGCGTTTCGGGTCACCGGGGTCAGTGCGGCTCGCAACCGAGCATCGGTGGCCAGGTCCAACGCGGAAAACGAGTCGTCGAACAGGTAGATATCGGGTTGGTGGACCAACGCACGGGCGATGGCGAGTCGCTGACGCTGGCCGCCCGAGACGTTGGCTCCACCCTGATTGATGACGGCATCGAGCCCCTTGTCCATGCCACGCACGAAATCAGATGCCTGGGCAATGTCAAGCGCGGTCCACAGTTCCTCGTCGGTGGCGTCGGGCTTTCCGAACCGGAGGTTGGTCGCAACCGTGCCGGAGAACAAATACGGACGCTGCGGCACCAAGCCAATGCGGCTCCACAGGACTTCCGGCGCAAGGTCACGCACATCGACCCCACCCATCAGTACCTGTCCTTCGGTTGCATCGAACAGCCGCGGGATGAGATGCAACAGTGTGGTCTTGCCGGAACCGGTGCTGCCGATCACCGCAACGGTCTCACCGGCCCGGGCAGAGAACGACACGCCACTGAGCACCGGAGATTCCGCGCCGGGATAGCGGAAACCAGTACCCCGTAGCTCGAGCGTGTCGCGGTCGATGAGATGTGTGACCGGGTTCGCTGCCGGCCGAACCGAGCTCTCGGTTTCGATGACTTCGCGGACCCGTCCCGCGCAGACGGTCGCCCGAGGAATCATCATCACCACGAACGTGGCCATCATCACCGAGAACAGAATCTGCGTCAGGTACGACAGGAACGCCACTAGCGCGCCGATTCGCATCTCGCCGGACGCAATCCGGTTGGCACCGATCCATACAGCCGCCACCGTCGAGACGTTCATGACCAGGGTGACGGTGGGGAACATGCGAGACATCAGGCGACCGGCCCGCAGCGACGCATCCGTGAGGTGATCGTTCGCATCAGCGAATCGCCGCACCTCGTTCGGCTCACGCACGAAAGCACGAACGACTCGCATGCCGATGATCTGCTCGCGTAGTACTCGGTTGACCGTGTCGATACGTTCCTGCATCTCGCGGAAGACCGGGACCATGCGCACGATCACGACGCCGACCAGGATCGTGAGTGCCGGGACACTCACGAGCAACAACGCTGACAGGCCCACGTCTTCGCGCAGGGCCATGATGACGCCCCCGACCATGGTGATCGGCGCGGCGATCAGCATCGTGCAGCCCATCACCACGAGGATCTGGATCTGTTGCACGTCGTTGGTGATGCGCGTGATGAGCGACGATGGGCCGAACTGGTTGACCTCGCGTGCCGAGTACTGCGTGACCTGATGGAACAGATCGCGCCGTACATCTCGCCCGAACCCCATTGCAGCGCGTGACCCGAAGTAGACGGCGCAGACGGAGAATGCGACCTGCACCATGGAGATGGCGAGCATCAAGGCGCCTACCCGCCAGATGTAACGCGTATCGCCACGCGCCACACCTCGGTCGATGATGTGGGCGTTGAGACTGGGGAGCGAAAGGGTGGCGATCGTCTGCACCAACTGCAAGAGCCCGACGATTGCGAGTGTCTTGCGGTGCGGCTGCAGGTACCGCCGTAACAGGCTGATCAGCATGGTCATGCCTCGGTTCTGGCTTCGGCTGGCTGGCCGAGCAATTGATGCAATGTTTCGAGGGCCGCCTTTGCAGCCTCAAGGTGTTCGGCACCCTCGGGACCGTGAACCTCGATGAGTGCCAGGCGCAGCTGGTCATCGATCAATGGCATGTCACGGCGGGCACGACGGATGCGGGCAAGATGGTCTTTCGACGGAGCGACCAGCGTGCGGCGCTTGTCGGATAGGTCGATGGTGGTCACCAGCACGCCAGCGTCCCGTAGCTTGGCAACGGCTGAAGAAACATGACTCTGTGGGAAGCCGGTGCGTTCCACAACTTGACCAATGGTGGTGTTCGGGTTTTCCATGACGTCGACCAGCACCATGCGCACGCTTGTGCTGAGTTCGCGGAAGCCTGACGGCGGAAACGCCAGAACGCCCAGCTTGGCCAACCTTTTACCTAGTCGGAAGAGGTCAGCACCATTCACATCAGAAATGATACATCTGTTCTGATGTAATCAGACCCGCCAATCACCGCGGCGAAACCCGACTAATTGATCCCACCCAGGACAACAGGTATGAGCACAAGCACGCCAACACCGGCGGTCACGAGCACCTTGGAACGACGGGTCAGCCGCCAGCCATCGGCAAGAGGACGCATCGTCGCACCCGTCGCCCACACGATGACCGAGTACAACGCGATGAGCAGTACGAAGCCGAACAAGGTCCTGAACGACCATCCAAATTTGTCGATGAGGTCGAACAGCACGTACGCAACGGGGCCAGCCGCAACAAGCAGAAGCACTGCACGGAGCGGGCGTGGCCAATCGACGCGGGCTTTCGCCAGCCCTGCCCCCACCACGGTTGGCAGCATCATTCCCCCGGCGGCCATGAAGAGGGGCAGCATCCCGATTGCACCGAAGACGCGGGCGATCGTCACCGCCCATCGGAGTCCGGACCGCCTGCGCGCAGCGGCTGCTACCGATTGGGTGAGCCCGAAGAACGTGAAGCCGATCACGATGAACATCGTGCCGCTCCACGTGAATTCTGGATCGTCGGAGATCAATCGCATCCAAGCCCGCGCCAGCGATCCCAGCACCAGGCCGCCCAAGGCTCCACCAGCCACGAGCATCGCCGTGCGTCGCCACGACTCGGGCACCGGATGCGCAGTGACCTGGGGCGAGGATGGCTCGACGTGCATCACAACCTCCTTGACGAGGGCACTCCGGCGCATCGTAGGCGAAACCGAACGGCGGACAACCAATTCGGGACGAAAGTCCACTACTCGCCCTGTGCTCCCGGCCAAACACATGAATTCGGCCGAGTGGGGGACTTTGCGGCACCCCGAGGGGACAATCAGGACAACCCGGTCACTTCGGCAACCGCAACACCAGACTCGCCGCCGGACCCGGCTCGATGCAGGATCACTCGCACGGTCGGCCGAGGATCATCAAGCGCGCAGACGATACGCCCGCGTTGGGAAGCAACCAGGCGACGGGCCAAGGGCAGCCCGAGCCCCTCCCCCGGTTTCGAACGTTGCGGAAATTCGGACTGGTCAGACCGTCCGGACCGCCCGGACCGCCCGGACGCCTGACCCGCACGCCCTTCGTCTGTGATGAGGATCGTGATGCTGGCGTCGTCGGCCGAGACCTGGAGCACAGTGGATCCACGCCCGTGCGTCGCAGCATTGTCGAGCAGAGCATCCAGTGCATGACGGAGCAATGCAGCGTTGCCGATCGCAAGACATGGAGCCGTCCCAGCAACGACAGTCAGTGACCGGGCGGCCGCAACAAAGGTTGCGACCCACGAGTGATGGACACTTCGGACCAGTTCGGTGATGTCGACGGTGCTTGCCTCTGACAACTGCTCGCGGCGGGCAAACGCCAAGAGTTCCTTTACCGTCTGTTCGAACCGCCCGACGTCGGCAAGGGACTCACGAACGATCAGCATCGCATCCTCGCGGGGAAAGGCGAGTTCGGTCTCCAATGCGACGCGCAAACCGGCGATCGGCGTGCGGAGCTGATGCGAAACGTCAGCGCTGAACGCCTGCTCACGCGTGACCAGGTCGCCAACCTTGCCGGCAGTTGCATGGATCGCCATCCCGACATCGTCGAGTTCTTGGATCCCGGTCAACGGAGCAGCGGCCGTGAAATCGCCGCCGCCCAGGCGCAACGCTGCATCGCGCAAGGACGCGGCCGAGTCTGCAATCGTGTGCGCAAGCCGAAGTGCGATCGCCCAACCAATGCCAAGCACCAGCAACACCCCACCAGCGAGCAGTATCAATGCCCGTCTCGTCGTTGAGTCGATCTCACGCAGCGAGCGGTCCGCTCGCAAGTAGCCGAGAAGCGACTCACCCGACATGATGGGCAGGGTGCTGACCAGGAGCGGTCCCTCTTCGACCGTCGCGCGACCCGATGCAACTGCGGAGCGGTCACCTCTGGACAGTTGTCGCGGTCCTCTCCCGACGAGGAGCACACCAGTGGCACCGTACAGAGCAAATCGTTCCGGACCGAGAGGAAACTCCGAAGCGTCCGGCGGGTCGGACGCGTTGGTCAGATCCACGGAGCGGGCCACCAAATCCGCTCGATGCTCAAGCGCGAACACGGCCCGCTCGTCAAGCAGCCGCTCAAGGACAAACCCGAGGGGTACGGCGAACAACAACACCACGATCGTCGTGACCGCCATGATTGCGGTGAGCACACGGCGCCGCATCGGCACCGTTTTCACGGTGGACACCATGGGCACGGTGGGCACGCTCGGCTTGCTCACGGATCGGTCTCGAGCCGGAACCCGACGCCGCGAATGGTGGTGATGATCGAGCGGCCGCCCGCACGGTCGAACTTCGCACGGAGGGCGGCGATATGAAAGTCGAGCGTCTTGGTCGAGCCGAACCACTCGGTGTCCCACACGTCGGCCATCAGGGTTTCGCGCGTGACGGCGCAACCTGGATCGAGTGCAAGGCGGCTCAGCAGGTCGAACTCCTTCGGGCGCAGAGCTATTTCGCGCCCGTTGTGCAACACACGGCGTGCAGCGCGTTGAATCGTCAGCGCGCCGATGATCAGCGTGTCGTCCGTCGCTGCGGTGTTGGCAAAGTCCGTGCGACGGAGTTGCGCCCGGATCCGAGCCAGAAGGGGCGCCAAGCTGAACGGTTTTGTCACGTAGTCGACCGCTCCGGCATCGAGCCCAACCACCAGATCCAGCTCCTCGTCGCGTGCGGTCAGCATGACGACTGGCATCAGCGGGTCTGCCGCGACGAGCGACCGACACACGTCAAGTCCGTCGGCATCAGGAAGACCCAGATCCAGTAAGACCAGCTGAAACCGATCCCCATCAGCCAACGCAGCGCTGAACGCGTCGATACCCACAGCCGCTGTCTCGGCCAAGACGACTCGATAACCAGAACTGCTCAGCGCACGGGTCAGCGAAAGACCGATCCGCGAATCATCCTCAACGACGAGGAGGCGGGGCGGATCCACAACGACCACTGTACCGACACCACCAGAACGGACCCCGTCGCGGCGATGGTCATCCCGTGTCAATCCGCCGCCTCAGCACCGCCGGCATCCTTCTGCACGGTGACAGTCTGGACTGCGGCATCCGTTGCGCTCACGGTGACGGTGACGTCCAAGGCGTTCACGCTGGTGCGATACAAGCTGAACTTGTTCACCGGGAAATGGTCCGGATCGGCGGTGTCATCGAAGTGCAACACGCGTGTTGCCCCGACAGGGACGGAGAAGCCAGCAGGGAGCCGCAAGTAGTAGCTCTCGGTGGTGGCGGCCGTTGGATCAGTGAACTTATAGAACACCTCGAAACCGATGAGCGGCTTATCGCCCACGTTGCGGAGCGCAATCTCCAGATGATCGCTGGCCGCCTTCCCGGACGGGTCTTCGTTGTTCTCGACCAACACTGACTCGATCTTCAGGTTCTTGGCATCTGACGTGTTGGCAATCGGGTTGCTTGCGACCGGAAGAACAGCTCCCCCGTCCCGAGGTGGCGGCGCCAGCGACGTCGATATGGCGATCGTCGAATCTGCTCCGGTGGTCGTCGACGTGGCCCCGGTATCCGCCTGACTTGTCACGACGGACGTCACGTCAGTGCCAACGGTCCGGATGACCTGTTCGACAGACGCCGACGAACTGCATGCTCCAAGGAGCCATCCGGTGAGTGCAGCACATCCCATCAGCGCAGCTGTGCGCGCAACGAAACGGCGGTCCAGGGAATTCGCCTTCATGATGATGCTCCTTGTGTGATGGATGGTTCGTTGCGCAGCACGCGACGTGACGCAGCGATGAGGGGAATGGGCCAGAACAGCACCCACGACAAGTCGGTCCAGACCCTGGCCAGCAGCCCGCCCAATCCGAACGGTCGGTAGCGTTCCTTCACGTCGGCCATAGCGAACACGAATCGCTGGTAGTGCTGGGCAACTGAAACATATTCAATACGTGTACGGAGTGTCTCGAACAGGCTGAAGTGGGATAGCACGGTCGTCTCGTCGGCCCGGTTCAGGCCGAGGGCCTTGAACAGACCACCCGGAACCTGGTTGTCCGAGTCAAGAGTGTCGCCGATCTGGGGAATCACGAGCACGATGACCAGCCAGATGCACAGGGCGATCAGCAGACCATTGGTTGCGGCCTTCGCCTTGCTCGACGCGAATACGCCCAATGCGTAGAAGACCGTGAGATAGACCACCGACAAGAGGTACGCCAGCGACAGTTGCAGCAGCTCCCCCGGGCTGACCCAATCGTTGCCGATCACGCCGATGCACACCACGCCGGACACCGCGGTCGCTGCGACAAGCGTGGCAAGGAGTGCAACAGCGCCGACAAGGGTCCCGGTTGCGAGTTGCCCAGTAGTGACCGGCCGTGAGCGCAGCAGCGGCAGCGTGCGGCTGGCCCGCTCCCGGGACACACTCAGGAACCCAAGCGTGATCGCTATCACGGAGCCGACGATCTGGATATATTCAAAGGCGCCACGAAGCAGCGACATCGGGGCCAAGGGCGACGGAGCGATCCGTTGCAGCCCACTCGCCAGGGCTGCGGTCCGGTATGTCGCGTAGTCCGCCACCTGGCTGCGGTGGGCAACCGACGCGATGTACACCGATCCCACGGTGACAGCGATGAGTATGGCGAGCAGCAGACCGAGAATCCGGCTGCGAAACGCAGCTCGATATTCGTGAGCTGCCAGCGTGAACACGTGATTGCTACTCACCGGAATCACTCCGAGAGAAATCGTGCCGAGCTACCTGCGCGAACGTGATCACAACCAAGAGACCTAGAGCAACAAGGATCGGAGTCAGTCGGCCAATGGCGGCTGACGATGACTCTGGCGCGCCCGTGTGCAAGATCTGCGCGCTGAGTTGTTTGTATTGCTCGGCGACCGAAAGCGGCCGAGCTCTGCGGGTGAGCCTGAAGAAGGCCTGTGACGTGCTCACCGGGTCGACGATCGGGTTGAGCGACTGCGAGGGGCGGAGGCCGGACGTGAATTGCGGGATCGCGAACGTGACGATGAGCCAGACCCCCATTGCGCTCAGCAGCCCGAACGAGCGCCGGCCCGTGGCGAGCAGCGTGACCATGCCGACCATGGTGAACACCATCAGGTACAGCCACGACAGGCCGAAGAACAAGCCGAGCCGGCCAAGATCTCGAGTGGCCGGAACGCTTGAGTTCACGATCCACAGCGCGATCACGCTCACGACGAAGGAAGCGGCCATGGACCCCGCAAGCACCCCGCCGGACGCCACGATCTTTCCGAGTGTGTACTGCCCACGCCTGATCGCCCGACTGAAAATGATGCGCCCAATTCCTGTCGAGTCGTCCTCGGCGACAGTCAGATGCCCCAGCAACAAAGCGACCAACGCACCGATCAACGTGATGTAGATCACCACATTCGACAGCTGCGACAGCTTCGGTTTGAGAAGGAACGGATTGGGCGGAGCCGCAAGGTTGCGCGTGGCCAAGAGCCGCATTGACTCCTCGTATACCCCGATGATCGTACGGTGGCTGGCCCACCCGAGTACTCCTGCGAGCACGGTGATGCCGACGAACGAACCGACCAGCTCGGCGAGTATCCGTTGGCGTCGCAGCGCACGGATTTGGTGAACAGCAACCGTCCCGATCATCCGACGACCGACATTCGGACATAGATGTCCTCCAGGGATGCCTCATCGGGAAAACGCTCCCGCGTGGCTTCGATCGTGTCTTTGTAGATGAGCTCGCCTCGATTCAGCACACCGATCGTGGTGCACACCTTCGCAACCTCGCTCAACAGGTGCGTGTTCATGAAGACCGTCATGCCCCGCTCCTGATTGAGTGCGAGGATCGTCTCGCGTAGCTGGCGTACGCCGAGCGGATCGAGACCGGTCGTTGGTTCGTCGAGGAACAACACCCTCGGGCTGTGCGCTATCGCTTGGGCAATCCCGACGCGCTGTCGCATCCCGGACGAGAGCGACCCGACCCTGCTGTTGCCAAGGTCGGCGGCTCCGAGAAACGCAAGGGCATCCTTCGCTGCCGATCTCGGCTTCGTCAGCCCGGACAATCGGCCGAAGAACTCCAGGTTCTCCAACGCGGTGAGATGTCCATACATGCGAACTTCTGAGGGTAAATAGCCGATGCATTCGGTCACCTCGCGTCGTTGGCGGACCACATCGAATCCACACACGCTGGCTTGCCCGCCGGTTGGGGTGATCAACGTCGTCAGGATATTCACCGCAGTGGTTTTGCCGGCACCGTTGTGGCCGAGGAAACCGAACACCTCGCCATGATCGATTCGGAGATCGATACCTCGCAGCACCAGATCGGTGTCGTAACGGTGCTGCAGGCCGGACAGCTCGATAGCTGGACCACCCATGTGGTGCCTCCGAAGTTCGCACCACGAAGTGGAGGCTGATCAGTGTGACCAGCGGCGCCAACCGTACGAAACACCGCACCAGCGAGCCGCAAGCAGATTGCCAGCGTTCGGCCAGAATCCTTCAGCCAGCCGGTCAACCATCCAGGGAATAACTGGCAATGGTGCACCCAACTGCGAAGATCGGTATGGGCGCATAGAAATGCACGGTACCGACGGCACCCTCCGAGGCAGCGCTGACAGCGATGTACGTGCGGATTTCGAATCCACCCTGTCCAGCTTCGGCGTACACCTGGTGGTCGTTGTAACTGAGCAATGATGCGCGGTCGTTCCGGCACCAACGATCAAGAAACTCGCGGTCCCACGGTTCGTTGATCTTTCCCGAATCGGGCGTGGCCGGCCAATGCGAGATGCCGCCCGTTCCCACCAACGCGATGCGTTCGGGAAGCACATCGGCAACGGCCCGAATGGCTTCGCCGAATGCCCACACACGGTGCAGCGGGGCGAGCGGCGGACCCTGGCAGTTGATGTTGACGGGGATCACCGGAACGTCGTACCGGGGAGTGAGGAAGTGCAGCGGGACCATGATCCCATGGTCGAACTTCCACTCTTCTGCGTAGGCAACGTCAGCTCGTTGCATCACCTCGGCGACGAACCGCTTCGACAGGTCTCGGTTTCCAGGAACACTGCGCCGTTCGATTCCCAGCCATGACGGGTCCTCGATCGGTCCTTCGTAAGAATCAGCCGTGCCGATCGCGAACGACGGCATGTTGTTCATGAAGAAGTTGGCGAAGTGCTCAGCTGCAACCACCACGATTGCATCCGGTCGCGTGCGCTCAATGTCATCTCGCATCGTTGCGAAGGCTGCATAGAACGCGTCGCGCACCAACGGGTCGGCACGGTCGGCGCGCCCGGTGATTCCCGGTGCGTGGCTACAAACACCTGCGTAGACGAGCGCCATCAGGATCCGCCGTGTTCCGAGCTCGAAACTTGACCGAGCGAAGCAGCGTGCTGCTCGACGCCTTCGTAACCGGTCATTGCGTACACACCCTCGCGCACCGGGCCGTACGTCTCGATACCGACACGCATTCGCGCAAGGTAGTCGCTCCACTCGATCTGGTGGAGTGCCGCGAAATGCATCAGGATCTGGCCGTTGACGCCGAGGTGGAAGAGCAGACCGACATCCGGTTCGGTCAGCGCGCGTACTTCTTCGTCAGTCAACGAGAACGAGGCAAGCGCAGCGTGACGGTCAGCCTGGTACGCAACTTGGACCGCGGGAGTGCGGTTCAGCTCGAACAGAAATTTCTGCACCTGATAGAGGCTCATCAGCCCCACTCCACAGACAGTCGCTCCGGGCCACGGAACGTCACGTTGGGAAAGAAATCGAGGTGCTGGCCATCGACCAGACGCAGCGAAGGAATCCGCTGTGAGAGCAGTTCCAGGCAGATGCGTGCTTCAAGCCGAGCCAACCCCGCACCCAGGCAGAAGTGGATACCCTTGCCGAAACTGATGTGCCGGTTGGCAGAAGCCCGATGGATGTCGAATTGGTCCGCTCTCTCGAACAGGTCCGGCTGATGGTTGGCAGCCGCGAAGTTGAGGTAGATCCGGGTGCCCTCGGGTACTTCGATACCGCCAACGGATGTCGGCCGTGTGGTCACCCGCCGCCACGAGATCTGGCTCGACTCGAACCGCAGCGTCTCCTCCACCGCGTTGGCAGCCAACGACGGATCGGCGCACAGTGCATCCCATTGGTCTCGTCGGGGCAGCAGGCACCGCAGCGTGTTGGTCAACAGCGACGTCACCGGGTCGTGCCCGGCGAAGCTGAACCCGTAGACAACCGACTCGACCTCTCGATACGTCATACCGGTCCCGCCGGACAAATCAGGGTCAGCCTCATGCGCGTCGAGCAACTCCGAGCAGAAGTCATCGGTTCGGAGCGCTTTTCGATCGGCCACGAACGCTCGGCAGTATCGCCAATAGTCGAGCATTCCTTCGGCGATGCGAACCTGCTCATCCACGCTCGGATGCCCCCACGAGAACGCGCGCCGGTTCACGCACCACGACTTGATCAGCGCGTAGTCCTTCGGCGCGAAACCGATGAACTGGAACACGATCTCGGCCGGCAACGGAAACGCAACGGATTTCACGTACTCCGCGGGTGAACCGCTTGCGAGCATCGTGTCGATCAGCTCCGCGGCCCGGTTGCGCATGAAGTCCTCGATCTTCCGCAGCCTGCGGTTGCTGAACCCCTGCCTGGTGTGCACGCGAATTCTCGCATGGTCGGGCTCGGACCGGTTCGACATCACTGCAACCGGGTCGAAGTCCGGCGCTGCTAAGACAGCAGCTGCTTCCGGTGCTAACGGAAAAATCGGATCCTGCACGTTTGTCGACGCGAACACCTCGGGGTTCATGAAGATGGCTTCGATGTCCTCCATGCGCGTCACCGTGAGGTGCCCGAACTGCTCGGCGAAGAACACCGGGTGCGCATCGCGCAACGCATCAGCAATCGGGTACGGATCGGCGAGGTAGTCGGCGTCGAGCGGCGACCACGTGGCATGCACCGGGCACCCAGGCGGCGCGCCTCCTGTACCGACAGGTGCCTGGTGGTAGCTGTTGGAACTCACGACACGCCGAGCCTGGCGATGGTGTGGGTGTCATAGGCGACCGCGATGTTCTTCGTTTCCATGAAGAACTCGAACGAATGCTCCGGCCCTCCGTCGCGCCCGATGCCGCTGCGCTTGGACCCGCCGAACGGGGTCGGCAAATGGCGCACGTTCTGGCTGTTGACCCACACCATTCCGACCTCAAGGTCACGCGCGACGCGGTGCGCGCGTCCGGTGTCGCCGGTCCACAGATAGCCGGCCAAGCCGTACTCGGTGTCGTTGGCGAGACGAACGGCATCAGCCTCGTCGTCGAACGCGATGACCGTCAGCGCCGGACCGAAAATCTCCTCACGTGCGATACGCATCGTGTTGTCGGCCCCCACGAACAGGACCGGGTTCACGAAGCACGACGCCGGGTCGGTCGGCGTTCGTCCGCCGACGACGACCTCGGCCCCCTCCTGCGCAGCCAGCGCCACGTACTCACGAACCTTGGCCGCGTGGCGAAGGTGGATCATCGGACCAATCTCGGTTGACGGATCAAGCGGGTGCCCAACAGGCAGGTTGCGCACACGGTCGGCGAGTTTGGCCACGAACGCATCATGCACCGCGCGGTGAACCAACAGCCGGCTCGACGACGTGCACCGTTCGCCGTTGAGGCTGTAGATCATGAACACAACGGCGTCGAGCGCACGGGCCAGGTCAGCGTCATCGAACACAATGACCGGGTTCTTACCCCCCAGTTCGAAGTGCAGCCGTTTCAGGGTGTCGCTCCCCTGCCGCTGGATCATGGAGCCTGTGGCCGATTCACCGACGAACGCAATTGCCTTCACCGCCGGGTGCTCGGTGAGCGAGCGACCGGCGGTCTCGCCGAGACCGTGCACCACGTTGAGCACCCCGGGCGGGAGACCTGCTTCAAGGGCCATCTCGGCAAGCAGCGAGGCCGTGCACGGACTCCACTCAGCAGGTTTGTGCACCACCGTGCATCCGGCAGCGAGCGCGGGAGCAATCTTCCACGTGGACAGCATGAATGGCGTGTTCCATGGGGTGATGACACCGACCGGCCCGATGGCGCGGCGCATCGAGTAGTTCACATGGTCACGGTCCGGCATCGAACGACCATCGGCCGCCGATGGCGCATGATCGGCGAAGAAGCGGAAGTTCTCCGCGCCACGCAGCGCAGCAGCACCCATGAAACGGATCGCCTGGCCGGTGTCCATGCACTCCACGACCGCAATGTCGTCAGCACGCGCTTCGATGATGTCGGCGAGACGATGCAGCAACCGACGCCGTTCAGCGCCTGGCCGGTCCGCCCATTCGGCGAATGCATCGTCGGCCGCGTTTACGGCGTCAGCGATGTCGTCCGCGCCGCCGGCCGCAACGGTGCCGAGCAACGAGCCGTCGACGGGGGTACGGTTCTCGAACGTTGCGCCGCTGCGGCTGAACCGTGACTCGCCGTTGATGAAATGCCCCAGAGTCACGTCGGAGAATCGTCGCATCTTCGCCTGTGCAAGCGCAGTGAGAGCCTCAAAGGTTGCGTTGGTTGCCATTGTCACTCCGTGGGGATCGCCCGTGCGAGTCGTTGGTTGATGCGCGTTCTTTGATGCGCGTTCGTAGGTTGTTCGTATTGATGCGCCGCGTCTCGTCGATTTCCTGAAACTCGACGCTGAGCATTGCGTTGTCGGCAGCCGTTCCGAGAACCGCTTCGAGCGCCTCCATGAGGGCCTCGAGGAACAGACGCTGTTGGTCGGCAGTTCTGCCCGGGCCGAGCCGGGCGAGGACGGACACGAAGATGTTGCCAGGATCACCGTCACCGACGAGGTAGATCTCGCGCGGTTCAGCTCGTGTGCGGAGGGCGTCGGGTGGAGCGATACCGGTTTGCAGCGCGGCGGCATGCAATGCGGCGACAACCGACAACGGGTCAACCACGTCAGCCAGGTTTGCGGAGTACTCGACGGTCACGTGAGGCATTGCGCAACAAGTGTCTAACATGTTATCTATTCTGGCAAGATGAAACTTCTGAGCTTCTCGGTTGACGGGCAGTCGTCGTTCGGCGCGATTGCGGCTGACGGCGGCATCGTCGACCTCGGCCGCCGCCTCGGGGATGGCACCGATCTTGACGGTGCGGTCGCCCACGGGCGCCTCGACGAACTCTCGCAACTGGCATCGTCCGTGGTCGCTGACCACTCGTTGGATTCGATCAGGTTCGAGCTTCCCATCCGCCGGCCGGGCAAGATCTTCTGCATCGGCGTCAACTACGGCGGCCGGAACGCCGAATATGTCGACGGGAGCGAAGCGCCCGTTCACCCCAGCGTGTTCGTCCGGTTCGCGTCGTCGTTCATCGGCCATGGGCACTCGCTTGTTCGTCCTCCAGAGTCCTTCGAATTGGACTACGAGGGCGAGATAGTGGCCGTCATCGGCAAACGGGGACGTCGCATCAAACGCGGCGACGCGCGGTCACACATCGCAGGCCTGACCCTCGGCAACGAAGGCACCATCCGCGACTGGGTCCGCCACGGCAAGTTCAACGTCACACAGGGCAAGAACTGGGACGGTTCCGGCGCCATCGGCCCGTGGATTCTGCCTACGAGCGAAGTCGGGCCGTTCGACGCGCTGGAGGTCACGACCACCGTGAACGGAGAGGTCCGCCAGCACGACTCCGTCTCGTCCATGGCGTTTCCCATCGAGGTGCAGGTCGAGTACCTGTCGACGTTCTGCACGTTGGAACCCGGGGACCTGATCTTCACAGGCACGCCGACCGGATCGGGCGCCCGCATGCACCCGCCGCAGTTTCTCGAACCAGGAGACCTCGTCGAGGTCACCGTGCCAGGAATCGGGACGCTCAGCAACGGCGTGCAGGACGAGTAGCTACATCATGCGAGCCCAGCAGCCGAGAACACACCAATCAGCTAGCCCAGCACTGCGCGACTTTCAGCACTCCTTGCCGATGACGCTGCTGCGCGCCAGGGAATCGGTGATGCGCCAGTTCCGCCCGATCCTTGCGGAACACGGCTTGACCGAGCAGCAATGGCGAGTACTACGCGCACTGACGGACTTCGGCGGACCGTTGTCGGCGGGTGACCTCGCGGAGCGCACCCTGCTCCTCGGGCCAAGCCTGTCTCGCATGCTGCGGGGCATGGAGGAATCCGGGCTGCTGCTTCGGATTACGGACCCGACAGACGCACGGTCATCGTTGGCAAGTCTGACCCGCAAGGCGAATCGGCTCGTCGCCAAGATCGGGCCGCTGAGCGAGGCGCGCTACCGATGGATCGCCGAACAGGTCGGTCCTGAACGGCTCGACGAGTTGGTCAACCTGCTCCACCTCGTCGCCGCCCTTGAAGGCGATCCGTCCTGAACTCCCTGCCGACCGGCCCCCCGACCCGGTTGAGCCACCTATGGACGGAACGTCCAGGCCATCGTCCCCGGCTTGCGCATTGGCGCCACCAAGTCGGCCCACCTGCACAGAACGGCCCGAGTGTCACGCGGGTCGATGACTTCGTCCATCTCGAACGCTTCGGCCGACCGGAACGGGCTGCGGAATCGGTTGAGCCGTATCCGAATCGTTTCGATCTCTGCGCTCAGTGCATCGCCGGCCAAACCGTTCAGCTCTTGGCGGTAAGCCACTTCCAACCCACCTTCGATCGGCAGCGAACCCCAGTCGCCGGACGGCCAGGAATAGCGGAAGTGAGTCTTCCCCGGGATCTTGTTGGCCGCGCCAGCCACACCGAATGCTTTGCGGATCACCACACTGCAGAAAGGGCTGGTGGACTGACCGAGTGCCGCAAACGCAGCGGATCCGAAGCGGATGGTGGCGGCCTCTTCGGACTGCTTGCCGATGAGGAAACCGGGGCAATCCTCGAGGTGAATCAGCGGAAGATGGAACGTGGATGCAAGGTCGATGAACCGGGTGATTTTGCGCGACGCGTCGGCGGTCCATGCGCCTCCGTAGATATACGGGTCTTCGGCAAAGATGGCCACGGGCCATCCGTCCAAGCGGGCGAAGCCGGTGACGATCGACTTGCCCCAGCCACGACCAATTTCGAAGAACGTGCTGGCACCGTCAACCTGATCGACGACCGAGTTCACGATCGTGCGCATCTTGTAGACCTTGCGCGCGTCTCGCGGCACGATGGAGGCAAGCGCGTCGTCGCGGCGAGCGCTGCTGTCGGTTGCTTCGCTGCGAGGAGGCAATTCGTTGACGTTGCTCGGCAGGTAGCTCAGAAACTTGCGAGCCATCGCAAATGCTTCTGCTTCAGATTTGGCGACGTCGTCGATCGCCCCGTTCGATGTGTGGATTCGAGCGTGGCCGAGTTCTTCCTTGCTGACATCGCCCAGGGATGCTTGGTCCACCAAGGTAGGCCCCGCGATCATCATTTGCGCAGTGTCTGCAACAATCACTGAGTAATGGCTGGTGGCGATCCGTGCCGCACCCATTCCAGCGACGGAGCCGAGGGCCAGTGCGACCGACGGGGCCACGCCAAGGTGGTTCAGCACCATCTCGTAACCGTTGAGCGCCGGGATAAGTGTGCGGCCCTTGATCTCGATCGATTTGACCGACCCACCTCCGCCCATGCCGTCCACCAGCCGGACATGCGGGAGCTGAAGCTCGATCGCAATCTGTTCGGCGAAATCCCGTTTGGCCGGAATCGTCGCTTCGTTCGACCCACCGCGAACGGTGAAGTCGTCACCGGACACGATCACGGGCCGACCGTCGACCTCGGCAACACCCATCACCACGTTGGTCGGCGAAAAGCCGATCAGGTTGCCTTCGTCGTCGTAGGTGCCGACGCCGGAAACCGATCCGACTTCGGCGAACGAGCCCGCGTCGCAAAACGCCTCGAACCGCTCGCGCACGGTCAACTTGCCTGCCGCCTTCTGGCGTGCCACACGCTCGGCACCGCCCATCTGTGCTGCCAGCGCCTTTCGGTGCGCCAACTCGTCGATCTCAGGCTGCCAAACGTGGGTCATGGCGAGGAGTATGCCCGCAAGAAGTCACTTGCACCCAGCCGGACCGGAGCGACTGACGCAGTGCTTCGGAACGCTCCCTGCAGTCAGTGGCCGGCCGGCTCCAAACGCGACGTATCGATCCCGTAGAGCTGTGCAGCGTTCTCGGACAGGATGGCACGCGTCTGCTCGGGCGACAGCTGTTCGGTTTGCTGCGCAAGCAGCTCTTGGGACCACGGCCAGGTCGAGTCGCTGTGCGGGAAGTCGTTGGCCCACATCAGGTGCTTCCAATTCATGTCGCCTGCGAATTTGAACGCCGTCCAATCGTCCTGGAACGTGACGTACACATTGTCGCGGAAATACTCGCTCGGGAGCTTCGACAGGTCCTGGCCCGCAGTCAGCCAGTAGCGGTGCCTGTTGTAGGCATGGTCCATGCGATACATGAAGTGCGGTACCCAGCCGGCGTCGGCTTCGACGCAGACAATCTTCAGCTTCGGATGCCGCTCGAAGACACCGCCCAGGACCAGCATTCCCAGGATGTCTTGGCACCCGCGGACTATGGACAGAAAGCTGTTCATCTTCGGGCCACGGGTGCGCTCGGCGCGTGTCGTGAGGATGTGAAAGCTGAGCGGGAGATCCAGCTCGATCGCCGCTTCCCAGAACTCGTCGTACGCCGGTGAGTCGTAGTCGGGTTCGTCGGCACCGCCTCGCCCGGGAACACCCGGCATCATCACACCACGCAGCCCAAGGTCCTTGATCGACTGCAGGTCGGCAATACCTTCCACTGGTGTGCGAATTGCGGTCTGGCCAACCCCCAGCAGGCGGCCCGTGTCGTGCGAGCAGTACCGTGTGATCCATTGGTTGTAGGCCTGAAAGCAGGCGCGCTTATAATCTGCGTCTTGGTGGTTGCAGAGCACCATCCCCACCGTCGGATAGATCACTTCGGCCGACACCCCATCTGTCACTTGGTCGGCCACGCGGGCAATGGGATCCCAACCGCCCCTGTGCAGTTCTTCGAACAGGCGACCGGTCTCGCGGATGTCCTTCGGGTCAAGTCCTGCAGCTGCCGCGGTCCCCAACGCCACGGGTTTGCGGAACCCGTCGATGTGGAACACATCGCCAAGCACAGGATCACGCACAAGGCGGGGCGCCCGATCGAGAAACTCGGGTTCGATGAACGCCGTGTAGGTGTCAGCAGGCTCGGTCACGTGCGAGTCCGCCGAGATGATCGGAAAATCAAAGGCAGTCGGGGCCGTCATTTCGGGTCTCCATTCGTGTGGGTCGAACGGAGACACCGGTGGGGCTGGCACGAGCGGCAAAGACAGTGTTGGTCCGACGAGCTCAACCTATGTCGCCGACGCGAGTCAAACGAAGTCGTACAGCCGCTGCGGGTTGTCGACCAGGATTGCATTCCTGGTCACTTCGTCCGGGACGAACGCGAACAGGTGGTCCAGCAGGTCACCGTCGTCCGGCATGTGGCGCACGTTGGGATGCGGCCAATCGGTGCCCCACAGGATTCGGTCAGGAGCAGCCGCGACGAGTGCCTGCGCGTACGGCGTGACGTCGTCGTACGGCGGGGCACCATCGGCGGTGAGCCGCTCGGTGCCGGAAATTTTGACCCAGCAACGCTCGTCGGTCATCAGAGACAGCAACTGCCCGAACGGTTCCTGGTCCACACCCTTCTTGGCATCGACCCGGGCCATGTGGTCGATCACGTAGGGCGTGGGCATCGACTCAAGTAAGCCTGCATATGATGTGAGATCTTTCGCGTCGAAATGCAGCACGATGTGCCAGCCGAACTTCGCAACCCGCTCGACGATGCGCCAGTACACCGGCAGCTCGGGCGCACCGCCCAGATGTGCCACGAAATTGAACCGGGTGCCACGCACCCCGACCCCGTGGAGCGCAGCGATGTCGCTGTCGGTGAAGGACTCATCGATCATTGCCACACCGGCGTACTTGCCGTTGCCGCGGACGATCGCATCGACCATGGCCGAGTTGTCGACACCGTGGCAGCTGGCCTGCACGAAAACCGCCCGGGAAAGACCGAGACGCTCCTGTAGCCGCTCGAACTCGTCAAGACCTGAGTCCGGGGGCGTGTACGAGCGGTCTTCGGAGTACGGGAAACGGTCGCCAGGCCCAAAGATGTGGCAATGCGCGTCGCACGCCAAAGGAGGCGGCGTGAACAGGCGGGGAGCGTGCGGGTTGGCGTGGGGCGGCGGGATTGTCGGTGTCATGTGCCTATTCAGGTCCGGGGGAAGACGAAGCCGTCCATCAGCTTGCGTGCGGTGCGCAGGATGGCCGAACGTTTGGCGACGGCAGCACCATCGACGAACTCCACCACCACGGACGCGTCAAGGGTGCCGGTGGGATGCTCAACGGTGACGCGGCTGGGTAAGACATCTGCCCCGGAAGCATCGAAGACCGAAACGTCGGCTGCGGAGGTGCCAGGAATGACAGCCGCAGTCGCAACGCTCACCGCACCGAGTACGCCGATCGCATCATGGCAGCGGTGTGGGATAAACGTACGTGTACAGAGTGTTCCGCCATCGGATGGCCGGCTGACAAGGGTCATCTTCGGCACGGTGAGCTTGGTGACGTCGCCAAGGCCCATCATCAGCCCGGCGGCGAGGCGGATGGATTCGACCTGCGCCAGCATCGCCGAGTTGGCTTCAAGCACCTCGCATGTCTCCCGGCCGGTCACGCCGACGTCGCTCGCTCGCAGAATGACGACGGGCATCCCGTTGTCGATACAGGTCACCTGCACGCCATCGATGGAGTCGACCACGTTGCCCGTTGGAAACAACGCTCCGCAGGTTGAACCGGCGGTGTCTGCGAACGCGAGCTCGATCGCCGCTGCGGTGCCGGGGACCCCGGCAATGAAACAGTCGCCCTCGTACACGGGCAGGCCATTCATGATCGGAAACTGGGCCGTAGCCACGCCACCCGTGTTGAGCATCCGGATGCGAACCGCTGCCGTTGCGCCGTCGACGGTCACCAACCCGCGTTCGACAGCGAACGGACCGACACCGGCCAGGAGGTTGCCGCAGTTCTGCTTGTCCGTCACGAGTGCTTCATCGACGCCAACCTGGAGAAACAGATAGTCCACGTCGGCGTCGCCGTCGGGCGACGCACTGACCACGGCGACCTTCGAGGTGAGGGGGTGTGCGCCACCGATACCATCGATCTGTCGCGGATCTGGAGACCCCATGACCTCAAGCAACAGACGATCACGCATTGCGGTGTCAGTCGGCAGATCGGCAGCCAGGAAGTAGGCGCCTTTCGACGTGCCACCCCGCATCACCATGCACTGCACGCCCCTTGACACGGTGTTGCTCACTTCTCTGAAATGGACAGTGCAAGGCGGTCGATCGCCTGCATCGTCGGCAGACACTCGGCCACACTCGCCTTTGGTTCACGACCTTCCCGGATTGCAGCGACAAACTCGCGGTCCTGCAGCTCGATGCCATCGTTCGACACCGCAATGCCGCTGAGATCAACAGCGTTCTCGTAACCGTCGACGAGATCGTCGTACCGGGCAATGTAGGTGCCGTTGTCACAGATGTACCGGAAGAACGTGCCGAGCGGACCGGTGTTGTTGAACGACAGCGCGAGCGTGCAGAGCGCTCCAGATTTGGGTGCACGCAGAGCGACGGTCATATCCATCGCAATGCCGAGTTCCGGATGGATGGGGCCCTGTTGTGCCCACATCACCTCTGGCTCTTCACCTGTCTGATAACGGAACAGGTCAACCGTGTGACACGAGTGGTGCCATAGGAGATGGTCGGTCCAGGTGCGCGGCTTGCCGAGTGCGTTCTTGTTCTCACGGCGGAAGAAGAACGTCTGCACCACCAGATGCTGCAATGCCAGGTGGCCGCTCACCACGCGGTTGTGCACGAACTGGTGCGAGGGGTTGAACCGACGTGTATGGCAAACCATCGCAGTCAGTCCAGTGCGTTCCTGCGCAGCAACGACCGCTTCAGCGTCAGCGAGCGAATCAGCCATGGGGATCTCGATCAGCACGTGCTTGCCGGCTTGCATTGCAGCAATCGCCTGTGATGCGTGCAGCTGGGTGGGCGTGGTGAGAACGACTGCGTCGACACCGGGCCGGTTCATTGCCTCAGCCAGGTCCACCGACCAGAACGGGATACCCCGCTGCGCCGCAACCTCTTGCGTATCGGTGGGGTTGCCGCCGGCGATGCTGACAACCTCGACGCCGCCGATGCGGGCGAGCCCATCGAGGTGCTTCTGCGCAATGGCGCCTTCACCGGCAATACAGATCTTCACTCGGTCTCCCCAGTCGTCCTGGAACGATTGCTTGCAGCTATATCTTGTCGAAGATCGGAGTTCCTTCGAGCAGTTGTCGACAGTATTGTAAACAATATGATCATCGACTGCCACGGGCACTACACCACGGCCCCTGCGCCCCTTGGCGACTACCGAGACGCACAGAAGGCTGCCCTCAAAACCGACCCCATGCACGTCGGCGAAAGGGGCATGGTGACCATCTCCGACGACGCCATCAGCGAGAGCCTCGAAGGCGCCCAGCTCAAACTGCAGCGCGAGCGTGGCACCGACCTCACGATCTTCTCGCCACGGGCCAGTTGGATGGGGCACCATCTCGGCAACGAGCACACCAGCAAGTTCTGGTCCGAGCACTGCAACGACCTGGTTCGGCGCGTGTGTGACCTGTACCCCAAGAGCTTCGCTCCGGTCTGCCAACTCCCGCAGTCGCCCGGTGTCGGTCTCGACAGTTCCGTGGCCGAGCTCCGCCGTTGCGTCGAACAGATGGGTTTCATCGGCTGCAACCTGAATCCAGACCCGTCGGGTGGGTTCTTCAGTGGCCCGGTGTTGGGCGACCGCTCCTGGTACCCGATGTACGAGGCGATGACCGAACTCGACGTGCCAGCCATGATCCATGTGTCGCAGTCCTGCAACGAGCACCTGCACACCACCGGTTCGCATTACCTCAGCGCCGACACCGCTGCGTTTCAGCAACTGCTGATGTCAGACGTCTTCAAGGACTTCCCTACCATCAAGTTCATCATTCCCCACGGCGGCGGTGCCATCCCCTACCACTGGGGTCGTTTCCGGGGCATCGTGCAAGACCTCAAGATGGGACCACTGGAAGATCTTGTGCTCAGGAACGTCTACTTCGACACGTGCGTGTATCACCAGGCCGGTATCGACCTGCTGACCCGTGTGATCCCTGCCGAGAACATCCTGTTCGCATCGGAAATGGTTGGCGCTGTGCGCGGCATCGACCCGCTCACCGACCACTACTACGACGACACCCGCCAGTACATCGATGCCGCTGCACTCAGCGACGCCGACCGAGCGCTGATCTACGAAGCAAACACCCGCGCCGTCTTCCCTCGCCTGACCTGAGAGTTGTGGGCATAGTTGCGCCCAGCGCAACCGTCATCGGCGAATCGCCCGTCGGCGTTTTCACCTGGCAGTCAGTCTTCGTAGGTGACGCCGAGGTTGACGAGCAAGGGCCGCAGACCGTAGATGTCCAGCCCCAGCTCACCGGCAGCCAACCGTGCACGGGTGGCCGCCTCTTTCATCTCGCGCTCCCGAGACTGCTCCAGCACAGCAACGGCCTGGTCCCGTTTCACGACCACCACACCGTCGTCGTCGGCCACGATGACGTCACCAGGTTCGACGGCAATCCCGCCCAGAACCACCGGCACGTTGACCGACCCGGGGGATGCCTTGACCGTTCCCTGGCACGACACGTGCCGGGACCACGCGCTGAACCCGAGCTGGCGAAGCTCAGCGGTGTCTCGAATCCCCGCGTCGATGATGAGCGCCTTCACCCCGCGACTCATCAGCGACGTTGCGATCAGCTCGCCGAACATGCCATGGGTGGACGGGGCCGTATTGGTGACGACCAGCAAATCGCCCGCCTGGCAGACCTCGACTGCAGCGTGAATCATGAGATTGTCACCCGGATGGCATGACACCGTGACCGCAGATCCGGAAAGGCGCCGGTCCTGCTGGATGGGGCGAATGCTCGCATCGACGAACCCGATTCGGCCTTGCGCTTCGTGCACCGTTGCTGAACCGCATTGCCCGAGCCCGGCAACGACGTCGGGATGTGCCCGTTCGATAGAACGGACGATGCGGTGCTGCCCCATGAACTTTGGCCTCTCTCGGACACGGCGGTGTTCGGCGTTGATCTCATCGTACGTTGTCGACAACATTGTCGACAACGTTCGGGTTGGGCCATACTGGGCACGATGCGAACACAGGTGGCTATCGTCGGCGCCGGTCCGGCCGGGACGCTGCTGGCACTGCTCCTCGAACGTGCCGGCGTGGAGTCAGTTGTCATCGAGCGCCACATCCGCCAGTACGTTCTCGACCGCATCCGCGCCGGCGTGCTCGAGTGGGGAACGGTCGGCGTGTTACGCGACGCAGGCCTCGGAACCAACATGGACGCACTCGGCGTCGTTCACGATGGTGCCCGGATGGCGTGGAGCGGCAAGTCCCTGTTCTTCGACATCGCAGCCGGCACCGGACGCCACTTCATGGCATACGGCCAATCACCGCTGCAAGGAGACCTGTACGCAGCGTGCGAATCCCGCGGCGTGCCCATCATCGACGATGCCGCAGACGTTGCCCTGCACGACTTCACATTGCCCGCACCGTACGTCACGTTCTGCAAAGACGGGACCCAACACCGAGTCGATGCCGATTTCATCGTCGGTGCCGACGGATACCACGGCGTCAGTCGCGCTTCGATTCCAAGCGATCGTATTCGCACCTACGAAAAGGAGTATCCCTTCGGCTGGCTTGGTGTGCTGTCAGAAACACCGCCTCTGCCCGACCTCGTGTACTGCAACCACCCCCGAGGTTTCGCACTTGCCTCTCAACGCAACGCCATGCTCAGCCGCTACTACGTGCAGTGTCCGCTGACCGACACCGTCGAAGACTGGCCGGACGGGCGTTTTTGGGAAGAATTGCTGGCCCGATTCCCCGAAGAACTGCGCTCCGACATCGCGACCGGCCCGACGATCGAGAAGTCCATTGCCCCGCTGCGCAGCTTCGTGGCCGAACCACTGCGATACGGCAACCTGTTCCTCGCAGGCGATGCCGCCCACATTGTTCCCCCGACCGGGGCCAAGGGGCTCAACCTGGCCGTCTCCGATGTGTACTACCTGTCGCGGGGGTTCATCGACCATTACGTGCACCGCGATGAGCGCGAGCTGGATCGCTATTCCGAAGTTGCCCTGCGACGCATCTGGGGTGCTGTCCGGTTCTCGTGGTGGATGACCACTCTCCTGCATCGCTTCCCCGACCAGACCGACTTCGACCAGCGCATGCAAGAAGCCGAGCTTGACTACCTTGCGGGCTCCGAACACGCACGGGCTGCTCTCAGCGAACAGTATGCAGGCCTACCATTCGAGAAAGGACTCCGCGATGACTGACGACCAGACTGACCCGCACACCAGCCCCGGATACGACGACATCCCCGGCACCTATGTGTTCGATGCCAAGCAGAGCCGAAAGGGCTACCGCCTCAACATGTTCTGCATGTCGCTCAACGATCCGGCGAACCGAGATGCCTTCCGTGCTGATGAATCCGGCTACCTCAAACACCACAACCTGTCGCCCGAGCAGGCCGACGCCGTGCTCAACCGCCAGTGGTTGCGCCTGCTCGAGCTTGGCGGCAACGTCTATTACACCTTCAAGCTCGCAGCCTGCGACGGCATGAGCTTCCAACAGCTCGGGGCAAAACAGACCGGTGTCAGCGAAGCCGACTACGTGGCCATGATGGTCGGCGGTGGGCGGCCGATCGACGGCAACCGATCCCGCAGTGAACCGAATTGGACCGGCCCGAACAACACACGCGGCGCGAAACGCGAGATCGAACATGGCTGAAGTCATCGGTGGTGTCGCCACCTCGCACGTCCCTGCGGTGGGGGTCGCCATCGACAAGGGCCGCACGGAAGAGCCGTACTGGGCTCCCTACTTCGCGAAACTCGAACCACTGCGGAAGTGGGTGGCTGAGCTGAAGCCCGACGTCTGTGTCCTGATCTACAACGATCACGCAAACGCGTTTTCCCTCGCGCTCATCCCGACGTTTGCGATCGGCCTTGCCGAATCATTCCGACCGGCCGACGAGGGCTTCGGCCGTCGCCCGGTGCCAGATGTGCAGGGGCACCCCGAGCTGGCGTGGCACCTCGGCGAAACGCTCATCCTCGACGAGTTCGACATGACGCTTGTCAACGAGATGGAGGTCGACCACGGCCTGACCGTGCCGCTCTCCGTGATGTTCGGGCAACCAGAGCAATGGCCCTGCCCAGTGGTGCCGATCCTCGTCAACGTGGTGCAGTACCCGCCGCCGACGGGCAACCGCTGCTACCGCCTCGGGCAGGCGCTCCGCCGAGCCATCGAGTCCTACCCCGGCAAGGAGCGCGTTCTGGTTGTCGGCACCGGCGGAATGTCGCACCAGCTGCAGGCCGAACGTGCGGGTCTGGTGAACCCCGAATTCGACAGGAACTTTATCGACTTGCTCGTCGACGATCCCGAGGCAGCCGCACAGATTTCGCACACTGAATACCTGCGAGAGGCTGGGTCCGAGGGTATCGAACTGGTGATGTGGCTCATCATGCGTGGGGCTCTCCAGCGCGACGTCACCGAGGTCTACCGAGCTACCCACCTACCAACTTCCAACACCCACAATGGTCTGCTGGTGCTCACCGATTGCGGCGCCCAGCGGAACCCGGCCGTTTGAACATGGCCAATTCCATCACCGACGTGCTGCGCAGCAGCATCCTGGAAGGGAAGCTGCTTCCAGGCGAACGGCTCATCGAGCTGCAGCTCACCGAAGCACACGGGGTCAGCCGGGCTGCTATTCGCGCCGCCATCAGTGAGTTGGTCAAAGAAGGCCTGGTGGATCACGAACCCAACAAGGGGGCAACCGTTCGGCGCGTTGCCATCGACGAGGCGATCCAGATCACCGAAGTGCGGACGCTGCTCGAATCACTGATTGCCGGACGCGCTGCCGTCGAGGCCACCGCTGAGCAGAAGCACGAGCTTGCGACGATCCTCGCATCGATGCGTGACGCCGTCGCCGGCGACCATTTGCTGGAGTACTCAGAGCTGAACTCGCTCTTGCATCGTCGTCTGCGGGAGATCAGCGGGCACGCAGTGGCCGGCGATCTGGTGTCATTGCTTCGCAATCGCGCTGCCCACCACAACTACCGGCTGGCACTGGTCCCTGGCCGCCCCAAGGAGTCCTTGCCGCAGCACGCAGCAATCGTGGCAGCCGTGATTGCAGGGGAACCGGCGGCCGCTGAGCACGCAATGCGGGCTCACCTTGAATCGGTCACCGCAGTACTACGCCACTGGGCGGCCGCAGGCGACCGAACCTGACATTCATTGGACCTCAACGGACATTGGAACTCGACGGACCCACCGATGAGATTCGCAGGCACGCGAGCAATTGGTCCAGGCCAACGAATTGGCCCGGACCGGCGCTGTTATCGGCTGATTCCCGCTAGCCCAAGCACAGCTGCAGAAACGCCGGACTCTCGCCAGACGCCGTAGGAAATTCCTTTTGACTCGCTGTAGGCAGCAGCATGTTCGATGAACTGCGCTTCGAGTTCCGAGATGTCGAATGCGTCGGACATGTTGGCGATTTCTGATTGCAGGTCTCGCTGCTCCTGCAGCAACAACAGGCGGCTGAGCGCGTCGGCGGAACCGAGCAGTTCGTTGACTGTATCCAAACGTCCGCTGACCGATTCTGCGGTGCGCTTGCGACCGCGCTTCGGCTTGTGCGCCTCGAGCGCTTCGAGGTAATCACGCACCGCGCGCCCCTGCGTGCGGCCGATTGCCAACGCTTCTTTATGGGCCTTGGACATGGAACGTGATGAGGTCTTTTGTTTTGCAGTTTTAGGTGGCATACGTCCACCTTAGCGTCAATTGATGTGTCAAATACCGCACCCGACGGCGAGGACGGCTAATCGTTCGAGTGTTCAGTCGCTCTGTTCAATACCCGCAAACGCGAGAACAGTTCGTCATGATCGAGGTAGCAACCACGCAAATGCCGAATTCCTCCACCGGCCGCAAAGGCATCGCGGCCATGCAGACCCACACGGTTGTCGAAGCCCACCACATCGCCGGCCACGAACGGAAAGCGAATCTGAAATTGTGGATCGTGTGCGAGAGCCGAGAACCGCTGCATGGCCGAATAGGCCCGAGGCACATCCTGGGGCTCCATCGCCGGGAAACCGCGCACAGGATAGAACGCCCGCAGCGTGAGCGGTTGGCCAGGACCGCCGAGGTCGATCAGCGGACCTTCCCAACGGTGATCCTCCGTGCGCTGACGATTGAAGAAGACCCAGTTCAGGGTCGTCAACGCTTCGTAGTCATCGGGATGGTTGACCCGCAGTTCCTCGGTGACAGCCAGCCCGTCGGTCATTCGGGACCATCCGCCCTTCACGTCGTTGCGAACGCAGTGCAGGAATTGGAAACCTGGCGGGGTTTCACGAGTTGGCAGGTCCGTGTGTTGGCCAAGATTCAAGGCTGTATAGGCCGTCGAGTTGGGGTTGGGCAGTGAACGAACGTCGAAGATCTTGCCGAAATTCGAGCCACGGATCGGGCCGATCCGTTCGATCAGAGTTTCGAGAAAATTCTCCGTCACCGGCGCGTTTCGCAGACGGGACACTCCGAATCGGGCGAGCAGCGTGAGCCAGTCGTGGAACACGCGCTGGTTGTCAAGGATGTCTGACGCGTCGACAGTTGGTGGCTCCGCGAAGGTCGAAGCATTCCACATCTCTCGCTGCGGAAGAAACGAACCGGGACGAAACCGATTGTCAGCAACGTGGCGGAGCCAACCCGGATGAATCTCGACGAATTGTGTCCCGTTCCAGTTCAGCGTCAGCGCCCCGGCGTCGGTTACACCGCACGCAACCAGGTCGGCCACAGGTGGAAGATCCGATGGCTCGACGACACCTTCGCGGCTTGCTGGCTCGATTCCGATTCCGGGAGAGTTCTCCAGCAGCCACAGGGCGTAACACGCCAACGTCACCCCGTCTGCCCAGGTGACATGGACGAACCCACTTCGGAGTTCTGCGGCGATGATCGGGTCCCATGCGTAGCGGTAGAAATCAGGAGTGATCAGTCGGTCTGGGCTCCGATTGTCTTCGTTCAATGCCATCACCCTTGCGTGCTCCCATCGGGCCGGGATTACAGGTCAGCCCGAAATCGTATCGTCGTGAGTCAGTCGCAGCCGACCATTCCCGGAAGCGCAAGCAGCGCCACCGTGTGGTGCCTTGCGTTGCAGTGGTAGAAGCGGAGACTGACCCGATCTCGATCGTGTCGGAAAGCTTGAAGCCCAACACGCGCGTGAAGAAATCGTCTGCCACCACGAGGTCGGGGACCACGATGACTGCGTGGCCGACTCCCCCATCGCCTGTCACAAATCCGTTCATCGCCCGCCCCGGCCGAAACGTGGACGGCCGACGCAACAGCCCGTACGCGAGCTCGGGACGGAATCCGAACGAGTCCGTGAACCACGCAAGAGCGCTGACACCGCGCTGCTCGACCAACGCAGCGTCGCCGTTTGCAACGTCGAATCCCGCAGCCTGGATACGACCGATCATGTCTGCGAGCCCGATCGGACCGCCGACGCCCCAACCGAAGTACGCGACTCCGTTCTCGTCCGCGGGGTAAATCGTCAAGCGTTGCACCGCGTCGTCGTTGCGCAACCGGACTTCACCTTCCGTGCCGCGCCCCGCGAACTCAAGACCCAGCACGTCAGGCCCGAACGTCTCCCATTCTCGTGCCGCAGGTGATGCGATGCCGATGTAATCAAGCGCCGTGATCACAGGAGGAACCACATCTCCTGCTGTGCTTCGTCGGGAAACAGCGCAAGTTGCCACGGATGCACACCGATGACGCCGGCTACCCAGCCGGCGGACGGCGATGCGGCCGAAAGCACCATCGCAGCGTCGACGAACTCGAACAGCGACACCTCGCCGCCACCGAACCGTGCAGGTTGCAGCGCTCGCAGCGCGCCGCTGCCGAGCATCGCTGACCACGTGGAGTCGCCGACACGACGCAGTGCATCGTCGTCGGCAGCAGCCGCTTCGAGTGATGGCACGATGCGCCGTACTTCGTCAAGAACGGTCACGCCGATCCCGTCCGTCTCTTGTCCGTGTTCGCATAAGCCCGATGATAAACACGAATACCCCATCCGTGGCAGGTTGGCCGTCGGATGCCGCCCGACAGGCGCCTGCCAGACAGTGCGAACTCGGTCGGCCGAAGGTAGCGGGGTCACACACCGACCTTTCCGTTTCCCGGCCCGCAACCCTGGGTAGAAGCGCGATCGACGACCCATTCCCAAAAGTTGATTCCGGGACACGAATCGACCGGGCCGACCCGGAGGTCACCTTGAAGATGTTCGAAAGCTCCCGCACCGAAACCGGTCACGCGGTCGTGAACGAGGACCGAAGGAGGCAACCAGGTCAGCACACCGACCACCAGATGCGCTCGGGTCCCGACAAACAATCGGGTCCCGACAAACATCAAGGACATGACAAGCAAACTGGACATGACAAGCATCAAGGACATGATCCGGCTGCGTTTCGGCGGCGATTCTGGCTCTCGCTGGCGCTCACCTTGCCGGTGGTCGTGTCAAGCAGCATGGTCATGGAGTGGTTCGGTTACAACCTCAACGGAGTTGCGTGGGTTGGTCCGACGTTTGGCACGGTCGTGTTCGTGTGGGGTGGTCAACCGTTTCTGGTCGGTGCTGTCCGCGAGTTGAAGAGCCGCGCTCCCGGGATGATGCTGCTCATCGCGCTGGCCATCACGGTTGCGTGGACAGCTTCGATGGCGAGCAGCTTCGGTTGGTTCGATCTCGATTTCTGGTGGGAACTGGCCGCGCTGGTGACAATCATGTTGCTCGGTCACTGGCTCGAAATGTCTGCGATCGGACAGGCACGCGGCGCACTCGATGCCCTTGCGAAACTACTCCCGGACGAAGCCGAGCGAATTGGAGACGACGGATCCGCCACCACCGTCGCGGCGACGGACTTGGTTGTCGGCGACCGACTCCTGGTTCGGCCCGGAGCGCGGCTCCCAGCTGACGGGACAATCATCGACGGTTCTGCGGAGCTCGACGAATCGATGATCACCGGTGAATCGAGACCGGTGCTGCGGACGGTAGGCGAGCGCGTTGTTGCTGGAACCATTTCGACTGACGCGGCCATCCGGATCGAAGTTACCGCCGTCGGTGATGCCACGGCACTTGCTGGCATTGGCCGACTTGTCGCTTCGGCACAGGAGACGAAATCAAAGGCTCAAGCCCTCGCAGACCGGTTTGCCGGGCTGCTCTTCTACGTCGCGCTCGCCTCGGCTGCTCTCACCTTCACGGTATGGGCGCTTCTCGGACAAATGGACCGGGCGGTCACAAACACCGTCACTGTTCTCGTGATTGCCTGTCCGCACGCATTGGGCCTCGCCATTCCGTTGGTGGTGGCGATATCCACATCGATGTCGGCGCGAGCTGGCATCCTGGTCAAGGATCGCATGGCACTCGAACGGATGCGGACCATCGACGCTGTGCTCTTCGACAAGACCGGCACGCTCACCAAAGGCGAACACGTCGTGACGGACTTCCGTTCCGTCACTGCCGGGGGCGATGAAGACCTCCTGCGGATCGCTGCCGCCATCGAATCCGACAGTGAACACCCCCTCGCACGTGCAATCGTCCGGGCCGGAAACGGAATCGGACGCGTGCCGACGGCAACGGACTTCACGTCGAGCACTGGGCGTGGCGTCGAGGCGACCGTAGAGGGGCGTGTGTTTTCGATCGGCGGACCTGCGCTGCTTCGTGAACGGAACGTGACCACACCACCATCAATCGCTTCCGACATCGCCGGGTGGAGCGCAAGAGGCGCTGCGGTACTGACCGTCTTGGCTGGTGACCAAGTCCTCGGCGCGCTTGCGTTAGAGGACGATATCCGACCCGAAGCTGCCGAAGCAGTGCGCGAACTCAACAAGCTCGACATCCGCACCATCATGATCACCGGTGATGCCAAGTCCGTGGCGACATCGGTCGGCGAACACCTCGGCATAACGGAGGTGTTCGCCGAAGTGCTCCCGGAAGACAAATCGAAAACCGTCGCACAACTGCAACAACGTGGTCTCGCAGTTGCGATGGTTGGAGATGGGGTCAATGATGCACCTGCGCTGGCTCAAGCTGATGTCGGCCTCGCGATCGGTTCGGGCGCTGATGTCGCCATCGAGTCCGCAGGCGTGATCCTGGCCCGCAACGACCCGCGCGCAGTTCTCTCGCTGATTCGCCTGTCACGGGCCACGTACCGAAAGATGGTACAAAACCTTGGATGGGCAGCCAGCTACAACATCGTCACGCTGCCCCTCGCTGCCGGAGCGTTCTCGTGGGCCGGGCTTGACATTCCACCAGCAGCGGGGGCGGTACTCATGAGTTTCTCGACCATCGTCGTCGCGCTCAACGCACAACTTCTACGCCGAACGCTGCTCTGAACCAGTCGAGTCTGAACCAGTCGAGCACGGTGAGGGACAACCACCTTTCGGGAGGTCATCCAGGTCAGCGCCTACTTTTTTTCATCACGGTGGGTGACAGAGTCGATGACGTCCTTCGTTTTCGAGACCAGTCCGTCGAGGGCGTCTTTCAGCTTGCCTGCGGCACGATCGGTTTGGCCGTCGTGTTCGAGGGCCTTGTCTCCGGTCAACACGCCTGCGGCCTCTTTGGCCCGGCCTTTCAACTCATCTTTTGTTCCCATGATGATCCTCTCGAGTGGTCGACGCGCGTTGCGCCGCGGAGCTACCGAAGCTCCGAAGTCCTCGATACCCCGTGACGCGTGGACCGAAACGTCAAGATGTTGACCTGACCTCAGCCCCGGGGGTTGGGTTGAAGGATGTTGAACGGGGCGCCGTTACTGTCAGCGAGGACCGCGAAGCGACCCGGTTCTATGTCGGTGGCCGGGACATGGACTTGCCCGCCCAACGCCAGGGTCTTTTCCACCGCCGCGTCGGCGTTGTCGACGGCAAAATAGACGCCCCAGAAGTTTGGCATTCCGGCTGCAACCAGCATCTCGGGCTTGGGCATCATTCCTGCGACCGACTCCCCCCCAACGCCGAACTCTGTGTATTCAGGAGCGCCGCCGATGGACCATCCGAACACGTCGGCGTAGAACTGCTTCGATCGTTCGATGTTGGCTGCGTCGGTAGTGAGTTCGATCCAACACATCGCTCCGGGGTCACCGAATATCTGCGCGCCGGTATGCACCGCTGGCTGCCACACCCCGAACACAGCCCCGAACGGATCGACGAAGACGCCCATGCGCCCAAGGTCGCCGACATCCATGACTGGGAACATCGCGGACCCACCGGCTTCTTCAACTTTTGCCAGCGTGGCATCGGCATCGGCAACCGCAACGTAGGTGCTCCACACCACCGGTTGGTCGGGGCCCATCTGTGACATCATCCCGGCGACGGTCGAGCCGTGCAGTGTGCAACTGCGATAGCCGCCGAACTCGGGACTGCCTTCTGGCGCTTCCCAGCCGAACAGGCCACCGTAGAACTGCGCGGCCTTTTCAATGTCGGGGCAGGTGACGTCGGCCCAGCAGGGCCTTCCAGGTTCGTAGGACTGAACGAGCATGTTGAACTCCTTGAGATCGGTGGAACCTGATGTTCTCACCCTCGAACGTCCTCGTGCATCGGATCGTTTCGAAGATCGAACCGGCGTTCAGTTTTGATGGTTCCTGCAGAGCCTTTCGACCCAGAGGCGAACTGAATCGGTCGTTCAAGGTTCGACACCGAAATTCCGATATCGGTGCCATGGGCCAGCCTGCGACGCGTGCACGAAGGGTGCAGATTTCGCCTTCTTTGCTCACTTGGGCCCTGACGACTGCGCTGATCGGTGCCGCGCTCGGCCTTCACGCCGTGATCCAATCTCGGGCGGCGAATGGCGGGCTGTTGGACAACGCCGTCGGAGCGGTTGTGCTGGTCGCGTTGTTCGCAATGAGCGAAGTACTCGTGATCCACGTCCGTCTTGGACAGTCCGCTCATTCGGTGTCTGTGGTCGAGGGCATCGTCGTCATTGCGCTGCTCCATTCCTCTCCCACCATCACGATGTTCGCGGTCTCGCTGGGTACAGCCGGGACACTGATCGGGTTTCGCAGGCAATCCATTCTGAAGGCATCGTTCAACACAGCCAGCTACGCGTTGGGATCACAGTTGGCGTGGGCGGCGTTTCTCTGGTTACCGACGTCCACTGCGACACATCCCAGTACGTGGGGTGCTGCGCTCGTTGCCGCCGCGGTGTTCGCGTGCACCGCAGCCTTCCTCGTCTGGGTCGTGATCTGCGTTCACGACCAGAACTTCCGGTTCAAGTCCCTCGCCGATGGGCTGCAGTTCGCGCTGGGGACCTCGGCGCTCACCACTGCGTGCGGTGTCGTTGCAGCGATCCTGGCGAAGACAGCTCCGCTTGCCTCGCCGTTGATGATCCTTCCGATCCTCGGCGCATACATGTCGAACGTTCTGTATGCACGCGAACGGAGACGGGCTGAGGAGCTCAATTTCTTGCAACGATCATCGGAGTCGGTTCTCAGCGAAGAGGTCCAGTCCAGCGCCGTGCGGGCAATGATCGATCAGGCCGTACGCGAACTGAGGATTCAATACATCGAGGTCGAGTTCGAAGATGATGGCAGCCTGAAACGATTCGCTGCGTCGTCTGACGGCACGAACGCCAACGCCGAGAACGACTCCCTCGAAGGTGGTCTCGTCGCGGCCATGCCTTCAGCGCCGACCTTGCGCAAACGAGGTGATGTCGGTGCGGACCAGATCGGCGATGCCATCCGCGCCAGGTCCCTCGCCTCGGCAGTTGTCGCCCCGATCCATGTCGGTGAGACACCGATCGGCGCAATCATGCTCGGAGACCGGGCGGCGAGCGTTTTCACGCTTGGCCCCGAAGACGTGCGCGTCGCCGAGACACTCGCAAGTCACATTGCAATGGTTGTCGAGAACAGCAAGCTGAAGCGTTCGGTGGGTGACCTTCGAGACCTTGAACGCCAGCTTGTGTCCGAGCTTCAGCACGATGCACTCACCGGGCTCCTCAATCGCTCGGCGTTCATACGACAGACCCGTGACATGCTCGGCGGCCATACCGAGCCGAGCGTTGCGGTGATGTTCATCGACCTCGACGACTTCAAGCGCGTCAACGACAGCAGCGGACACGCAGCAGGAGACGCGCTGCTACGAGAAGTCGCAGACCGCCTCCGAGCAGCAATCCGTCCTGGTGATATCGCAGCGAGGCTGGGCGGCGACGAGTTCGCCGTGCTGCTGACGAGGACCACCCACGTCCAGGACGCACAGTCCACTGCCACGCGGGTCTCTGCTGCCCTCTCTCGACCGTTCGCCTACAACGGGACACATCACCCGGCGGGCGCAAGCATCGGGGTTGCTCTCCCGCTGAAGGGAGACGATTACGTCACGCTCGCCGAACGGGCCGACACCGCGATGTATCGGGCGAAGGCTGCTGGCAAGGGAACGATCGAGACAATCGATCCACGGACCGACGAAGCCGACCAGCGAGCCAAACAGTTGGTCAACGACCTTCGGCGAAGCCTTGAACGCCAAGAACTACAGGTCGACTTTCAGCCGGTCGTGTCGCTTCGCACTCAGGAAATACTGTCCTTCGAGGCGCTCGTCAGGTGGCAGCATCCGACGCTTGGTCTTCTGCAGCCCGAAGCGTTCCTCAAGGTGGGCCATGATCAGTCGTCGCTCAGCGCGCTGGACGATTTCGTGCTCGACCAAGCCCTTCTGGCACTGAGCAAGATCGACTCCGGTTCTCCCGGGTGCGCGATCTCGGTGAACCTCAGAGCCGCTCAACTCAGCGACAACCGCATGTTGGCATCGCTTGAACATCGCTCGCACGCTGACCGATCCGCAATCCAGTTCGAAGTTGCCGTTCAGGACCTCGAGCGATCGACCGAAGCGACAACGCGGTGTCTTGCTGCGCTGCGGTCCGCCGGCTTCGGCATCGTCATCGATGACCTCACGATCGACTCCGTGGGATTTCGCAACCTTGAGATGATTCGCCCGACACAGGTGAAGCTGGCGCGCTCGGTCACCCAGCGCCTTGACCAACCGGCAACGATGACGATTGTCCGTTCGATCGTCTCGGTTGGTCATGACCTTGGGTTCACCGTCGCGCTCAAAGGTGTCGAGACCGCAGCGGAAGACGAGGCAGCCAAAGCAGCGGGGTGTTCCGCTGGGCAGGGCTTCCTGTACTCGAGACCGTTCCGCCTTGATCAGCTCGATTCGGTGGGAGCGTTCGCATCCGAGACGCGCGCTTCGTCAGTGTCGGCCGCCGTCATTTCGCCATAGCGCTCCACACTGCGGCTGACCGGAGTAGCCAATCAATCGTTGAACGGGACCGTGGTGCACAACACCCTCGCACCGGCAGCACCTGTGGTGGAATTGGTCGGCAGTGCATGGACCACCACAGAGCCTGCCTGGCCCTTGCGAAGCCGCCAGTCGATCAACGCGATGGCGATACCTCGCCCGCGACTGTCAATGCTCAGATCAAGCCACACCTCTTTCGCGCCGAGCGCAATCGCCGGGTCCTTGGCATCTGGATTCTGATGATGCCCACCCGATGCCAGCGGATCAGCGCCGCATGGGGACGCATGAGCGTGCGCTCCGAGGATACGACCTCGTGCCAACTCGGGCATGTAGTTCACGTCGAGCACGACGATCGTCAACGCGGAGTACGGAACAGGTATCGAGTTCACGATGACCGTTGCACCGGCGAAGGCGGCGTCGTGGACCACGGTCGGTCCCTTCGCAGAAGCCGAGGGCGGCGACTGCGAGGCGTGCTGCGCCAGCGCGCCTGACGGCAGGGCGAGCTGTGAGCCGACGAGCGCAACAATCATTGCGAGTACCCGCATGGGAGATCTCGGTGCAGACCGACTGTTCGTTGTCATGGTGATTTCCGTCCCTTCGTTTCGGTCGCGTTGTTGCAACCTGCGTCCGAAACGACCACGACGAGCGGGCCTTCACGACACGGACGTGGGTCAGTCATACACCTTTCGACCTCATCGGGGAAGGGGTTTCGCAGCGATTCTGAGACGTCCCGAAACTGATCCAGCAGATGAGGCGCAACGAAGTCATACTGGGATCAATTCCTCGATGCTGCGCCAAAGGGCCATCGCAATGACTGCTGAACTGCTTGTCGACACGGAGCTACTGCGGAACCAGGTTCGCGAGAAATATCGCGAGGTAGCAGTCGAACCGCACCGTGCGTTTCACTTTCACACGGGACGTCCCCTCGCAGTTCGGCTCGGCTACGAACCCGATGGGGTCGACGCGCTTCCAGATCGTGCCGTGGAATCCTTCGCCGGCGTCGGTAACCCGTTCTCGCTTCGCGCCCTTCAACCGGGCGAGCGAGTGGTTGATGTGGGATCGGGGGCAGGATTCGATTCGTTCATCGCCGCCGGCCACGTCGGTCCGACAGGTGAAGTGATCGGCATCGACATGACTCCCGAGATGCTCGCCAAGTCCCGGGGTACGACGGAGATGCTCGGCCTGGACCATGTGACGTTCCGAGAGGGCTTTGCTGAGGCCATCCCCGTCGAAGACAGATGGGCAGACGTTGTGATCTCGAACGGTGTCATCAACCTGTGTGCCGACAAGCGCGCGGTATTCGACGAAATCCTCCGGGTTCTGAAACCAGGAGGGTGGCTCCAGTTCGCAGACATCGCAAACGGCCGTCCGGTGCCACCCGACGCGCGAGCCGACATTGATCTGTGGACCGGTTGAATTGCTGGCGGGCTGCCCCGTGCGGGCTGGCAGAAGATGATGCAAGAGGCAGGATTCATCGACATCACGATCGGTGACCCAGTCGATACGTTCGCCGAAGCTGGCGGTGCGGAGAAAGCCGCGCAGTTCGACGTGCACGGCTACTCGTTCCTCGCCCGCCGACCCTCCCCCTGAAGGACACGACCTTCTTCTAACGAAGCAAAGAAAGGAAAGCCAATGAGAATCCTCTATATCCTGAGCACCGGAGCGGCTGATCCGACGAAAGCGTCGCTGCCGGTACACCTCGCCGTCAACGGGTCAGTCGCAATCGGTGATCAGCCCGAGATCCTGATAGCAGGTGATGGTGCCGAGTTCCTCGTCGGCGACACAATCGCAGATGCGAAGGGGTTGGGAGTTCCACCTCTGAGCGAGCTGTTCGGCTTCGTTCGAGAACATCGAATCCCGGTCCACGTTTGACGAGGTTGCGCGACGGCCCGTGGGGTCGTCAACGAAGATCTCGAAAAGGTCAACGGCACCTGGATCACTCCTCCTGAAGTAGCAACACTCATTGGTCAGGTGGACAGAGTCATCAGCCTCTGACCGGGTTCCATAGGGATTGATGTCGGTCGTCCACTGTCACCGATTCACGCGCGTGAACTGGGTGATCGACGCGTCCCCGGGCAGGCTCAGCGTGAAGGTCGCACCGCTGCCGGAGCCACGCGACTCGGCCGTCAGCGTTCCATGCTGTAGCGCAGCAAGGGTCTGTGCGATGGAGAGCCCGATGCCACTCCCACCAGGCGGACGGCCGACATTGTCGACGCGGTAGAACCGTTCGAAGACGTGGTCGAGATCGCTGCGGTCAATGCCAATACCCGTATCGGTGACGGTCAGCACGCCACCACCGCTGGATCGCCCGGGAGCACCCGGTGTTAGCCGATGGCTCGCCGGACATTTCGGATGTGCACATCGATGATCCGATCGTCCCCGAAGAAGTCATGCCCCCAAATGCGTTCCAACAGGACTCGCCGTGTGAAGACACGGCCCGGTGCCTGCGCAAGCGTGGCGAGTACATCGAATTCTCTCGTGGTGAGCGTCGCCAGGACCCCGTCGACACGCACCTCCCGGCTATCAGGATCGACTTCGAGTGAGCCGAAGCGGAGTATCGGCGCATCGGCCTGCTGGAGAAGCGGCTGGTGAGTTCCCCGCCTCAGCACCGCACGAATTCGGGCGGCGACTTCGCGCGGGCTGAAAGGTTTGGTGATGTAGTCGTCTGCCCCAAGCCCGAGACCCAGCACCTTGTCCGTCTCGTCAGCGCGAGCCGTAAGGACGATGACGGCAACGCTGTGACGCCGGCGGATCTCGGCGAGCACGTCCAGCCCCGTCATGCCCGGCATCGTCAGGTCGAGCAGCACAACATCGACAGCATGCGTTTCGAGGTGAGCGAGAGCCAACGTACCGTCCGGCGACGTCGACGGATCGAACCCATCAGCGCGCAGATAGTCGGCGAGCATCTGGCGAATCGCAGGCTCGTCGTCGACCACCAGAACGGTTGTGCTCATCGCTTCCTAGGCTCCCATATCGTCAAGAGGCTGGAACGGTCGTCCCGTGGTCCAAACCGTCCATACCGTCCATACCGTCCATACCGTCGCTTGGGCTCGCTGCTCCGTACCACTCGGTGCGCCATGAGTTCATCTGCTTGATCTCCGTGGTCTGCGCTGCGACGATGGCAGTTGCAAGTGTGCGAACTTCTGCACGCAGATCCTTGAACTTCAGGGCGCTCTGCGACATCTGTACCGCCATCATGTGGTGCATCAGCATGTCGTCGATGAATGCCTTGTCGTAGGCGTCACCGGTCAATGTGGACGCATCGCGCATCATTGGGCGGTACTCGACGTCGGTTGGTTCGCCTGCGTACCAGGATGCGAGCCATCCGTTCATCTGGGTGATCTCAGCCGATTGGCTTGACACGATCGCATCGGCGAGGCCCTGTAGCTCGAGCCGCGCGGTACGGGTTCGCAGTGCGGTCGCCGCTTCGACGGCCTCTTGATGATGCGGGATCATTTCCGTGAGGAACTCGAACTCCGATTCGACCAGCATCATCGAGCCCATCGATTCCATCGGGCTCGCAGCGGAAACGGTCGATGCGCCATCCGCGGCCGTGACCGCCTTCGTGGTGGTATCTGCTGCAGCCGTGCTGGCGGGGTCCGACCCGCACGCAGACAGACTGAGCGCACCGGCGGCACCGGCGGCACCGACAGCGAGAAGAGCAACGAGCGGAGAACGGAGAACGGAGAACGGAGTTCATACGATCACCCAACCAGCTGACCGTGGAGTTGACGCAACCGCCTGCGTGAAGTTCCTGTGAAGCGGCGCAGTGGTCCGCGGCGAGCTCAGGGTTTCACGAGACCGTTCAGGGTCTTCGTGTACTCCTCCACTTCAAGCTTCTGGTCAGTCGCCATTCGAGTTGCGAGCACGGCGACTTCGGCGTCGCTCGCGTTGTCTCGGGCGAACTCGGCCATATGCACACCTCCTTTGTGGTGCGCGCGCATCAAGGTGAGGAACTCCCGGTCAGCTTCGACCCCGGCGGCATTCTTCAGCCTGAGGAGATCGTCCGATGACGCCATGCCCGGCATGTCGACAACCGTCGTCCCCATTCCCATCCAAGCCATCGCAACCCGGTCCTCTGCGCCGCGATCGACACCCCACTCGTCCAACCGAGCTTCGAGAAGACCAATTTCGTAGCGCTGGAAGACAATCACCTCGGTGGCGAAGCGCTTGACAGCGGCGCTGATACCTGGCCGATCGAGGGTGATCAACGACATCTCAACAGCCTGGTCGTGGTGGTCCAGCATGTCGTTGACAAACCCTTGGTCGACCTCGGTGAATCGGAATCGATCTTGTGCCCGGCTCGAATACTTCTGCGTGCTGTAGGCAGTGCCCGCGCCCAGGCCCAACAGCAGGCACGAGAACGAAGCGGCAATCACGTGACGCACCGAATACCAGCGCTCTTCGGGTGCAATCCCGACGTGTTGAGGTGTGGTGTCGTCAGCCATCTGAACGCTCTGTCCTTGGATTGGGAAGCGGTGTGACGGCGTGGTCCGAGCGTGTGACGTGGCGGTCGTGGGAGGGGCGACGAAGCAGTCGCAGGCCGTTGGCGATGACCACGAGGCTGGCCCCCATATCGGCGAGCACCGCAACCCAGAGCGAGGCCGACCCGGCGATAGTCAGCGCGAAGAACACAACCTTCACGCTGAGAGCCACCGCGATGTTCTGCCAGAGCACATGAGACGTGTGACGCGAGATACGTATCGTTTCGGCGATCTTGCGCGGATCGTCGTCCATGAGTGCAATATCGGCCGTCTCGATCGCAGTATCAGTGCCAGCCGCTCCCATAGCAATCCCGAGCGCAGCTTTCGCAAGCGCTGGAGCGTCGTTGACTCCGTCGCCGATCATGCCCACGTGGCCGCTGCGACTGAGCTCCGTCACAACGCGAAGTTTGTCGTCAGGGAGCAGCTCGCCGAACGCTTCGTCTATTCCAACCATGCGGGCAACGGCGGTAGCGGTGCGCTGGTTGTCACCGGTGAGCATCACCACCCGCACACCGAGTTCGTGCAGGTCGTTCACTGCCTGCACGGACTGCGGCCGGACAGTATCTGCCACAGCGAGTACGGCGAGCGCTCGTTGGGGAGTCATGAGGACAACAGCGGTTTTCGCGTCGTTCTCGAACCGTTGCAGGATGGTCTCGAGTTGCGGGGTGCAGATACCGGTGTCTTCGACGAGGCGGTGGTTTCCAAGCAGATACGCGACAGCATCGACGGTTCCTGATACACCGCGCCCCGGGATAGCTTGAAAGTTGTCGACGGGGTCGAGCTGACCCGTCCATGCAGTGACGATCGCATGCGCGACGGGGTGTTCCGAGAGCGTGTCGAGCGAAGCGGCTATCCGAAGGGTCTCGTCGTGGGTCATGTGGTGGAGAGGAACGAGGTCCGTCAGGACGGGCTTGCCGTGCGTCAGCGTTCCCGTTTTGTCGACAGCGACAACGGTCAGGCGCCTGGCCTGCTCAAGATGGATGCCGCCCTTGATGAGAATGCCCCGTCGTGCTGCACCGCCGAGACCCGAAACAACCGTGACCGGTGTCGAGATCACCAGTGCACAGGGGCAGGCAAGCACCAGGAGCACGAGTGCTTTGTAGAACCAGTCTCGCCACGTGCCCGTTCCCACCAGCGGCGGAATGACCGCGAGTGCAATGGCCGCAACGAAGACAAGCGGCGTGTAGATCGCTGCAAATCGGTCGACGAACCGCTGTGCGGGTGCCTTCTCCGCCTGTGCGGCCTGGATGGAGCGGGCGATGCGGTCCAACGTTCCTTCGCCCTTCTCCGCAGTCACGGTGACTTCGAGTGTGCCGCGCTCGTTGATGGTGCCGGCGAAGACGGCATCGCCAGTCTTTTTGGTCACCGGTATCGATTCGCCGGTGATGGGTGCCTGGTTGACGGTTGACGCGCCGCCCGTCACGGTGCCATCGAGCGGAACACGCTCGCCCGGCTTCACGAGCACGATCTCGTTCAGCGGCACGTCGCCGGTTGGAGTGGACAACCAGCGCCCGCCATCGCCACGCACAAGGGCAGTCTCAGGTGCGAGGGCCACCAACGACCGGATTGCGTTGCGTGCCCGTTCAAGGCTGAGCGCCTCGATGAGTTCCGCCAGCCCGAACAGCCAGACGACAACCGCGGCCTCGGGCCATTGACCGATTGCAAGTGCACCTACGACCGCGATGGTCATCAGTAGGGCCATCGTGAGGCGGCGGGTGATGAGGGCTTTCCATCCCTTGCGGAGCGTGTCGCGCCCGCCGAGCGCAATTGCTGCGAGCGCCATCACCGCGACGGGAACGGAACGTTCCTTGACTCCTCCGATCACGATGAGTTCGGACCCGATGGCAAGGACACCGGCAGCCACCGTGGTGACAATCGTCTGCGTCGTCAATGACCGGGAGTTCATCGCAGCGTCGGTCGCAATGAGCTGCTTCGGTCGCATCCCCGCTGCTCGGATAGCAGCGGCAATCGGATCGGTCGATTCCAGTTCGTGGCGCACCCGCACGTGTCTGGCCACCAGGTCGAACTCAAGACCGTGCACACCAGCGAGCGGGGTGAGCACGTTGCGAAGCTCGTTCTCCTCGGTGGGGCAGTCCAGTTCCTCGACCCGGAAGACCGACACCTGCATTGTCATGACCGGCCGGAGCTTCGGGTTGCTCTGCGACGCCAAAAGGCGGCTACGGCACCAAGCAATCCTGCGGCGACTGCGCCGATCAGCCACGCACGGGAGGAATTTCCGGATCGATCGGATTCGACCGCGCCAAGCTCGTCCAGGAAGTCGACCGGAACCGAGTCGACCGGCACGCTTTTTACTCGCTCTGTGCTCACAGCCGGGTCCGTCCTCATAGGGCTCGCCGGTGGCGATGACGTAGGCGCAGCGGATGTGTCTACAGCAGGGCTAAAGGTTTCGGTCAGCAGCAGAACCGCTGTTGGGTCGAGCGAAGCGATCCGGATCTCCCAGACCCCCGCGGTCGGGTAAACCACAGTCGCCTCATAAGTTCCAGTCTTCCCAGCCACCGGGGCCAACAGCTCGGGACGGATGCTCAGTCCGGCAGACTCGCCGACGACCGTTGCGACGGCTTCGGAGGCAGGGTGACCATCGGCAACGAAAGAGATCTCAACGACGTAGTGGATGGTGAGGGAGCCAGCAGGGTCGCGGCTGACGATCTTGATGGACCCTTTCCCGGAGTGTGCACCTGCCGGTACGGTGACCGAGAGACCGGACACGCACAACAGCACGCCAGCGACGAATCGATATGCCATGTGCGCATACCGAGTGGACTTGGACGTGTTCATTTGATGGGGACTTCAAGGGTGATGGTTTCAGCTCGTCCCTCGCGCGCAGCTTGCAGCGTCAAGATCCATGTACCTTTCAGCGGCAGCGAGAACCCGATTGCCGAGTAATGGTCGCCGCTGACGGGCACCAACGAGATTCGACGAGGCGGAATGTCTCCGATGGCAATCGATGCGGTTGCCACATCGACGTCCTGCGGGTTCCCGGTCTCGTCGTAGAAGTAGAGATGCAGGATGTTCGACCCGACCGCAGCAGGAAGGACGGTGACATCGACCACGAACGAGCCCATCTGGGATTCTGTGTAGAACGGCTCGCGTGAGCCGGCGCGGGCAGGTACAGCGCCCACAAGCGACGCAGTGACGACCAGCACGAGTGCGGCGACCAACGCCTCGGCCACGACGGTGCCGGATCGGTCGAGGATCACTGATCTCAGGCGGCGACGATTGGTCCACCCCAAGGCGCCCATCGCCAGGAACCCCACGAGCTTCAACAACACCAGCCGTCCGTAGGTCGTCGACGTGATCAAGTCGATCGATCCGACGAGTGAATACGTGGCGCGCACGCCCGTTGCGAACAACAGCACTGCTGACAACGCGGCAATGCGGCCGAAACGCTCGACGAACAGGCTGCGTTGGTCACCCCCGGCCCGGAGGACCATCATCAGGGCCACCAAGCCACCGGCCCAGCCTGCTGCGGCCGCCTGGTGCACGACGTCGGCAACCACCGAACCGCCACGGGTCGACGCAGTCCATGAATGGCCGCCCAACGAGTTGGCAACGATCGAGACGACTGCACCGAAGCCTGCCAGTGACGGGCCGAGCCGACGCATCCACAACAGCGCACCGAGCAGCGCGAGCAGCGACCCGGCGACCCGTAATGCATCAAGGGAACCCGGGCGCGTGGACGAAGCCGCTTCGCCCCACAACGACACAGCGCCAGCCAGGTTGCGGCCAGATGCGTTGGATACCTGCACCGCGAACCGCGAACCGGCGCCCAGCGCCAGCAATGCCGCTGCGACAGCAACGGTCGCATGGAGGGAGTGCCGGTGCGCGCTGAGAGCAGACGGCATGGCCAGAAGCGCCGAGCCGAGCAGAATCGACGCTGCCGCGAGGATGAGAAACCGGGCGAGCCAGCCGATGACGGTCTGCGCCGCAGAAGCAGTCGTTGACTGCTCCACGCTGCCGGTCTTGGTTGTCACGTGGAAGACCGAAGACCCCCGGAGCACATGGGAGTCTTCGGACACAACCCGCCACGCCACCGTATAAGTCCCAGAACCACCGCTGTCGATCGCCACGGCAACCGCTCGCTTTCGATCTCGTAGCTGTGACACCGATCGATCGACACGCTTTCCATTCGGACCGAACACCCGAATCCCTGCGCCAAGGTCGAGCGCAACCGCTTCATCGAAACGCAGCACCACCTCTTTGGGCACCGACGCGACCACGGAGTCGTTGGCCGGAGCGACGGTTTCGAGCGATGCGTGGGCCGATGCAGCGGAAGCGAGGCACGCCACCAACAGCAAAGCAGCACAGCTGACCGACCACGCTCGACCAAGCGGACGGAGACAAAACGACATCGGCCCGATCGTACCGTGGACTCGGTCGCCACCGTCACCCGGCATGTGCGACGTCGACTCAGTCGGTCGAGAAATCGACCAGGTCGAAGGACGGATTGATGCACCGGCCGCGTCGATCTCCCGTCGCGCGATGGACGCGGTTCGAACCCGGTGTAACGATTGCGATCCTCAGCTGTAGAGGCGGTCGTTCATCGCGATGTCAACGAAGAAATCCTGGATCTCAGCCACCTTGCCGTCGGCGAAGCTGAACAACAGCGCATCGGTCTGGGTGATGCTTTCACCGTCCTTCTCCATGCTCGCCGTGTGAATGGCCAGCACCCGGTCGCCGCCGTCGGACAGCACGTTCTCGACCCCGATCTGCAGCGTGCCGCCGCTCAGCTCGAACAACATTCCGTACAGGGCGAGGATGTTCTCCTTGCCTTGATGCGCTCCGGAGATCCGCGACGCGCCCGGCACGAGGTGGACGGCATCATCGCAATACAGCGCCATCAAGGTGTCCATGTCGCCCGCGCTGAACGCGGCGTACCCCTTTCGTACTGTCTCCATATTCTGCTCGACGCCCATGATGGCCCCTTTCAAGCGCCGCCCGATCTGAGCTGAACGCAGCGGGATCAGTGTGCGCCGACGCGGGGCTGCTGACAAGGTCCGAGCAACTTCGGCGGCAACTATTCCCGCCACGCGCTGCTGCCCCCCTGATCAGCCACAACGCTCTCGCGCCCAGGGCCGAGAAGGGAATGCTCCGGCCGCGGTACATCGACGCATCGAGCAACTTCTTCACGCCCTTTGCGTGTATAAACCGGCCGTCGGGCACAACACGGCGGTGGCCCCGGCGCCCGCTTCTGACATACGCACAACTAGACCCCAACACCCGCACAACTTGGCCATTTCGGGCGCAATCATGCCCCGTTTTGGTCAAGTTGCGCGTATCAGGACCCCGAGTTGCGCGTATCGCTGCGGAGCGTCGCTGCGGTGGGTCAGGTGAACAGCGTGTGACCGATGTGCTGCCCAGGTTGCACGCCGGGCGGAACCACGAAGAGTGCCGAGCCGGTGTGGACGAGATACTCCGAGAGCGCGTCGTCGCGAGCAAGGCGAGTCTGTATGGGCACATACTGCGTCACCGGGTTTCGCATGAACGCAATTCGCCCCGTCACTTTGCCGGTGGCAACCTCGTCGAGGAGTTCCGCTTTCGGCCGAAGTAGCTGCCACGCTGCAGGCTTTGTCGGTGCTGACTACCTCGATTGCCGACGAACCGGATGCCGTCTCGTTCTTTTGAGTACATCCGCCGAGCAGCAGCCCGGCGGGGAGGAGGATAATGACAAATTTCGTGAACACCTCTGTAGTTAGGCACACCTAATTAAACAGAGCATCGTGACCTAAGAACGGGAGTGCGTCACCTCAACAACGACGGTCGTCAAGCATTTGCCCGGCGCCAACTGAGCGCAATCGCGGCGGAGGCGATCGAACTGCACACAAGCGCCACGGCACCGGGCCACGCAGGAAGAACCTCGATCTCAAGGATCCGGCGACTGGGCGGGATCACGAATGCCGCAACGCCCACCCCACCCGCGGCCGCAACGATGACTCTCCGGACAAGATCGAGCGGTGCTGATGCGAGCGTGAGCACAACCAGGCCGCAGGCAAGCGCCGTAACCAGTGCCGTGCTCCGCTCGGTCACCTCGGCATACGAACCGGCCCGGACCACCGCATAGGACGCGCTGACAGCAGCGGCGGTGATCACCCCGGCCGGAACGGCCCGCCTGAGGGCAGTGGTGACAAGCCGATGATGCGGCATCTGTTCGGACGGCAGGAGCGACAGGAGAAACCCCGGCACTCCGATGGTAAGTATGCTGATTAATGTGAGTTGTCTTGGAAGCAGCGGATAGGGCAGCTGTGCGAGCGTCACAACGATTGCGAGCACAATCGCGTAGACCGTCTTCGTGAGGAACAGTGAAGCGACGCGTTCCATGTTGGCAAGGACACGGCGACCTTCGTGCACGAGCGTCGGCAGCGGGGAGAACGAGTCCCCCGCCATCACAACGCGGGCAACGGCTCGAGCAGCACCGCTCCCGGTTCGCATCGCAACTCCGATGTCGGCCTGCTTCAGCGCAGGGACATCGTTGACTCCGTCGCCGGTCATGGCCACGACATGGCCAGCCGCTTGGAGTGCAGCGACGACGGCGAGCTTCTGCGCAGGCGTCACGCGTCCGATGACCGGGTGGTCCTGGACGAACGCGAGGATATCGGCCGACTCCTCGGGGAGGTCCTCGCCGCTGGCAAATCGGTCGGAGTGTGGTACGCCAACGGTCGCGGCCACAGACGCGACCGTACGCGGGTCGTCACCGGACAGCACAATGGTCGTCACCCCTGCGTCAGCGAAAAAGCTGATCATGTCTGCTGCATCGGGCCGGATCCGTTCCTGAAGGGAGACAACGCCGATTGGAACACTGTCCGGCAGCACACCCTCAAGTCCCGGCACGAGGTCGCCGACCACGCGTGCGAGCACCATCGCCCGTCTACCGGCCGCTGTCTCGGTCGCAACGACCTCCGCTGCCTTCCGCACCGATTCGTCGGTCGAGCGCGCAGGCTCCACCCCAGCAGGGACCACCGAAGGGAGCACGGCCGATGGTGCACCGAGCACGAACGCGCCGTACCCGTTGAACTCCGCTCCGCTCCAGCGTCGTGCCGACGTGAAGGCCGCCCGTTTGCCGACCTCCCAGCCCGGAGCGGGATAGGCAGCGGCGATCGCTCGGGAGCTTGCGTTGGGGCTAGGTTCGGCCGCCGCCAAGGCACCAAGGACACCAGCACAGTCCTGATCGGCAGAGAGCGAGACCAGACTCGCAACGGCCATCGACGCGTCGGTGAGCGTCCCTGTCTTGTCCAGGCAGACCACATCGACACGAGCAAGCCCCTCCAGCGCGGCGAGTTCTCGTACCAGCGCGCCGCGCCTTCCCATTCGCATGACGCCGGTAGCGAGGGCCACACTCGTGAGCAGGACAAGCCCTTCGGGAACCATCCCCACCAACGCGGCCACCGTCCCGGCGAGCGCGTCGCGAGTGGTGGGTTCGACGCGGAACTGACCGAGCACCGTAATCGTTCCGACGGGGATGAGCAGCCAGCTGAGGACGCGGAGGATGCGATCGACACCGGACCGGATCTCGGAGGTAACGAGTGAGAACTCCCGCGCGTCCGCGGTGATGCGCTGCGCGTAGGCGTCGTTGCCGATGGCTTCCGCTACAGCCGTCGCAGCTCCCGCAGTCACGAAGGAGCCGGAGCGGACCTGATCGCCAGCCACCTTCGATAGGGGCACCGATTCGCCGGTGAGTAGAGACTCGTCGACCTCGACGTTCGACCCGCTCCGCAACGTGGCATCGACCGGAATCTGATCACCGGCGCGCAGGACGACGAGATCACCGAGCACGACATCGGCGACATCAACCTGCTGCTGCTGCCCATCGCGCACCACCGTGGATCCGGGCATCGTGAGTACCGTCAGCCGATCGAGTGTTCGCTTGGCTCGCAGTTCCTGGGCGATCCCGATGATGGTGTTCATCACGATGACGAAACCAAAGAGGGCGTCCTGAAGTGGAGCAACGACAAGTGCAAGGAACAGCAGCGTCCCCAACAGGGCGTTGAACCGGGTGACGATGTTGTCACGGACGATGTCGATCGTTCGCCTGCCCAGCACGACAACCGCATTGGTCTGTCCTGCCGCCGTGGCGGCCGCGACTTGTCCTGCCGTCAGGCCGTTGTCCTCGGTTGCCATTTCAGCGCTTCACCGCGGGTCCCACCATCCGCGGACGGATTGGGGATGCACGGCCATCACCGGGCAACGAGCGTCTCGGACGACTGCAGCAGTAAAGCTGCCGAGAGCGAGGCGGTTGATTCCGGTCGCCCCATGGGGGGACATCACGATCCACGCCGGATGCACGCGTTCGACCCACCTCAGGATTCCTCGCGGGACATCGTCGTCGTGCACCACGGCCCAATCCACGTCGCGACCTGCCCCTGCAAAGAGCTGCCGGATCCGAAGCAGTTCCGAGGTTCTCCGGCGAACGTTGTCTGGACGCGCTTCGCTCATGGTGGTCGACACTTCGAGCACGCACGGGTGCAGGTCGAACTGCTGGGTCCAGGCCACGACCACTGGGATGGCAGCCTCGGCGAGAGGCGACTCGTCGAAACAGAAGACAAGGTCTTTTCGTTCCTTCAGCTGATCGGCCGTGTCGCACGCGTCCCCGATCAGCACCACAGGCAGCTGTAGCTCGCGTACAACCGCCTCGGCGACACTTCCAAGCACGCTTGCACGCAGGCCGCCACTGCCGTGGGTTCCCATGACGACGAGCGGATCGGGCAGGGACCGCGCAACGTCGACGATCGCCTTCGCCGGATGCGTGTGCCCGACCGTCAGCACGTCGAGGCATCGCGCTCCGAGGTCAACTGCCCGCGCCGCCAGGTACCCGCCTTGGGGTAACCCGTCAGCCGCCATCTCAGGGTCGTCGTGCGATTTCGCGGAGACAAGCACGATGCCGGCGCCCGTTTGTTCGGCCACCGCGAGGGCATGCGGGAGGGCACGCTCCGATCGGGGCGATCCGTCAAGCGGAACCACGATCGTTCCAACCGTGGACTTGACGACCGGCGCGTTGGATGCAGGAGTCCTGTTGGCATTGCTCATCTCGCCAGGGTCGTTGGTCCACTCCTGCAATTGCCAGGGCCAAAGGTCCGTATCCTGCCGCACGAGCTGGACTCGGTGGGCCGGACGCCATTGCGACGTCGGGCCCTATGGCCCTGTTCTGCCGACTGCGGTTGCCGCACCATCGACCCATGGGCGAAAACACGATCAACAGCTGGGACGAACTCGAGACCAAGCTGAACGCGACGGGGAAACACCCGACACCCTGATGCCCGGCACCTTGACCTCCGACACCTTGACCTCCGGCACCTTGACCTCCGGCACGGAGGGAGACGTCATCCTCAGCGACGGCTCTACGGTCCACGTCCGCAGCCTCGATCCCACGGATCGTGACGACCTCGTGGCGTTCTTCGATTCGCTCTCGGCCGAGTCGCGGAGACGACGCTTCTTCCGATCCATCGCACACCTCGAAGGCGCATTGCTCGATCGTCTCCTCGACGTCGATCAGGTCAACGCCATCGCCGTCGTGGCGACGCGTCAAGGCCGGATCGTCGGTGTTGGCCGGGCCTATAGAGGAGGCTCCGATGTGGGAGCAACCGGCGACCCACAAAGTGCCGAAGTTTCCTTCGCGGTCGATGACGGTATGCACGGGCTCGGTATCGCCACAATCCTGCTTGAGATGCTTGCGTCGCGGGCTCGGGTAGTGGGCATCACACGGTTCGATGCAATCACGCAGGCGGACAACGGCGACATGCTGCGCGTGTTCCGCACTGCCGGGTACCGGCCAACGTTCAAGCGTGAACCCGACGACCCGGGTGTCATCGCGATCAGCTTCCCCATCGACGACGACGAATCGGTGCGAACAGCACGTTGGCTGCGCGAGCACAGCGCTGCGGCAGCTTCCCTGCGTCCGTTGCTGCGTCCCGAATCCATCGCCGTGATCGGCGTCTCGAGCACGCGGTCATCACCTGGCCGGATCGTCATGCGCGAACTGATCGCTCACGGATTCACGGGACCTGTGTACCCCGTCAACCCGCAGGCCGGCACTATCGACGGTGTTGCCGCGTTTGCCCGAATCAAAGACATTCCGAGCGCAATCGGTCCGGTCGACCTCGCGGTGGTCGCAGTTCCTGCCGCTCACGTGCTGACCGTTGCGAACGAGTGCGCTGACGCCGGCGTCCGTGGACTTCTCGTCCTCTCCTCGGGTTTCGCCGAGTCGGGCCCCGAAGGCCGAGCGGACCAGGAGGCGCTCGTCGCTGTGTGCCGCAGATCGGGCATGCGTCTCATCGGGCCGAACTGCCTCGGCATCATCACAACCGATCCGCTGGTGTCTGCCTACGCGATGTTCACCGGGCTCGACGTCCTGCCCGGTGGCGTTGCGTTGATGTCACAGTCGGGCGCGATCGCCATCACAATGACATCGCTCGCTACTCGTCGCGGTGTCGGGTTCTCCTCCGTCGTTTCGGTCGGCAACAAGGCCGACGTCAGCGGAAACGACCTGCTGGAGTATTGGGTCGATGACGAGTCGACCGACGTCATCGCGCTGTACCTGGAATCGTTCGGCAATCCCCGACGCTTCGCTCGCATCGCTCGCCAGGTCGGCCGCAAGAAGCCGATCATCGCCATCAAGGCTGCCCGGTCGAGCGCAGGAGCGAAAGCCGCTGCTTCCCATACGGCGGCGCTCACCGCGTCGGATGCCACGGTGGACGCGCTGTTCCGCCAGGCAGGAGTGCTCCGTGTGGACGACCCGGGGGAGCTTCTGCTTCTCGCAGCGGCCCTCGAACGCACCACGCTTCCAACTGGCAGACGGGTTGCCATTGTCGGCAACGCCGGAGGCCTCGGAATCCTCATGGCCGACGCGCTTGCCTGCGAACAGCTTGCCCTCGCCGAACTTGCTTCCGACACCGTCGCTGCACTGCGAGCGCACGCTCCCTCTCACGCTGCGGTGACCAATCCCGTCGACCTCACTGCCACCGTCAGCGCCACTCAGTTCGGTGCCGCGCTCCGGGTCGTTCTCGACGACCCGGGCATCGATGCCGTCGTCTGTGTCTACGTTCCTGTGCGCGCAGACGAAGCGCAGCCGACCTTCGCAGTGATCGCCGACACGACGCGCGATTCGACGAAACCTGTACTGCTTCTCTCCGATGAAGGCGCAGCCGAGTCCGGCGATGTCTCCAAGATCGCCATTGCAGCGACCCCTCGCGAGGCCGCGCTCGTGCTCGCACGTCTCGCCGAACGAGCTGAATGGCTGGCGCGCCCTCATGACACGGATCTGCCGATACCCGAGGAGGTGATCGAGCGCATCAGGGAACTCGTCGAGCACAATCGCCACCAGAACGAAACGGGTTGGCTGCCATCTACGACGGCGTTCGAGATCTTCCGACTGGCCGGGATACCTACTGCAACTCCCGTCACGGCAGACGACGCAGAACAGGCTGCCGAAGCAGCGACGACCATGGGGTTTCCCGTCTGTGTCAAGGCGGCCAACCCTACGCTGATGCACAAGAGCGACATCGGTGCCGTGCACGTGGGACTGCGCGACGAGTTCGGCGTCGTCTGTGCCTTCCAGTCCATCGAGCAGGCGCTCGGAGAAGCCATGCAAGGTGTGATCGTTCAGCCGGTCGTGCCTCCCGGGGTGGAGATGATCATCGGTATCGAGAACGATCCGCAATTCGGACCCCTGGTCGTCGTAGGGGCCGGAGGGAGAACCGCCGAGCTGTGGCGCGACACCACCGTGCACCTTGCACCCGTCAACTTCGCCGAAGCCGACCTGATGATCAGGTCGCTGCGGAGCCATCCGCTGTTGACCGGTTTCCGCGGTGCGCCTCCTGCGGACCGGGACGCGCTGATCGATGCTGTCGTCCGACTGGCGCAACTCGCCGTGGATGTGCCGGATATTGCAGAGCTGGACGCAAATCCGGTCATCGTTCACCCTCATGGCGTGGTCGCGGTCGACGTGAAGGTCCGAGCCGCACGAAACCCCAACGCCGAACGGGACACGACACGGATCATGCGCTGACTCGCTGGCGGCAGAGAGGCGGCACCTCGAACCGCTCGGGTGGCGGCGGTTCCTTCTGAAAGTGCGATGCTCGCTGCATGCACGGAGCAGAGCGATGACCCGGTCAGCCCAAGCAATGCCGGTCCCGGATCCGCTGGCTGCTCGTTCTGCGACCGGCGATCTCGTCCAGTTGCGCACAGCGGTGTTGGCCTGGTTCGCCATTTCGCTGCGCACGTTCGGAGGACCAGCTGGGCAAATCGCGGTCATGCACAGAGAACTTGTCGACGAGCGTCGATGGATCGGTGAGCAGCGCTTCCTGCACGCCCTGTCCTATTGCACCGTGCTTCCAGGGCCTGAAGCACAGCAGCTTGCGATCTACCTCGGCTGGCTGCTGAACGGCACCATCGGAGGATTGGTCGCCGGCATCCTGTTCGTGCTCCCCGGCTACATCGCCCTCATGGCACTCTCCGCCGTCTACGCGCAGTGGGGGGCAACCACCGCTGTCGCTGCGGTGTTTGCCGGGCTCGGCCCGGCGGTTCTTGCAATCGTGTCGCAAGCAGTCCACCGGATTGCGAAGCGAGCGTTGAAGAACAACGTGCTGAAAGCAATTGCGATCGCTGCGTTCGTTGCACTGTTCGTATTCAACGTGGCGTTTCCGATCGTCATTGCGTCTGCCGGTCTGTGTGGTTGGATCGCCAGCCGTTTCCGGCCGGATCTGTTCACGACGAAGTCTTCCGCCGACACCGAAACCGGACCGCCGCCGCTGGTCGCCGACGATGCCCTGCACGGCGAGAAGCCGACGGTGCGCAGAGCGGCTCGCCTGATCGGAATCGGCGCCGTGTTGTGGGCCGGGCCGATCGCACTCGCGGCGGTTGTGTTCGGCCGTTCGCACACGATCGTCGACGAGGGCTTGTTCTTCTCGGGCACAGCAGTCGTGACGTTCGGCGGCGCGTACGCGGTGCTGTCGTTCGTGGCGCAAAGGGCTGTCACCGTCTACCACTGGCTCCTGCCAGGCGAAATGGTCAACGGTCTCGCGTTGGCCGAAACCACACCCGGGCCGCTCATCATGGTGGTGCAGTTCGTCGCGTTCCTCGGAGCGTTCCGCAATCCCGGCACGCTCAACCCGTGGGTCGCCGGGGTGGTTGGCTCCACCCTTGCGGTCTGGGTGACGTTCGTGCCGTGCTTCCTGTTCGTGTTCCTCGGCGCGCCGCACATCGAAGGCCTGCGCCACAACACAAACCTGTCTGCTGCGCTCACGGGCATCACCGCTGCGGTGGTTGGCGTCATTGCGAACCTTTCGATCTACTTCTCGATCCACACACTGTTCAGCAGCACACGGGCACACGACCTGGGCCCGATTCACGTGACCGGCCCTGTCTGGTCGGCCATCAGCCCCCGTGCACTGTTCGTCACGGTTCTCGCGTTCGTACTTGTGTTCCGTCTCAAACTGTCGGTCCTACGCGTGCTTGCAATCTGTGCCGCCGTGGGTGTCGCGCTCCACCTGGCTGCCCGGTAGACCACATGGTGCGTGTCCGACAGCCAGGCCTGTTACTGGGCGAATGGGCCTGCCTTGCCGCGTTGGGCCAAGGGCGGCTACACGGGTTCGCTGTCGCAAGGCGTTTGTCGCCGACCGGTGACCTTGGGCGCGTGTGGACCATGTCGCGGCCGCTGACGTATCGGGCTATCGCAACGTTGCACGAGATGGGGATGATCAGGTCCGCAGGCGAGGAGTCCAGTGAAGGGGGGCCGACTCGAGTTGTGTGGATCCTGACGCCGAAGGGTCGCGCCGCACTGCGCCGCTGGCTGGCCGAACCGGTGTCGCACCCTCGTGACGTGCGCAGCGAGTTGCTGCTGAAGATCGTGGTATGCGACCTCATGGGTATCGATCGCGACGGGCTTGTAGCTGACCAGCTGGAGCGATTCGAGCTGCAACGCGCCGCGCGTCTCGATGAACTGATCGATGCTCCGACGGATCCGGTCCGCGTGTGGCGGGTCGAGTTCGCCGATGCAGCACTCGCGTTTCTCAGGGCAGTTCGCGTTCACGCGACCCACGGTTGATCCATTCAGTCAGTGACTGACTAGGGTGGATGTCAGTCACTGACCCGACAGCGACGAGGCACCTGTGAAGATCCAAAACAAAATTCGCCCCATCACAAGTGCCCTCCTGACGTTGCTGGTGTTCTCAACGGCCTCGCCCTCGGTCGCTGTAACCAAGTCCTCGAAGCCGAGACCGAAACCGACAAGGGCGAGGGTCACGAAGTCACCAATCACCTCCGCTCGGGCGCCAGTGATGACGTCAACCCCGGCCGCTCGGTCGACTCCTGCTCCTCCCCCGACCAGCGCACCGTTGAGGGGTTCCCTTACCGTGTTTGCGGCGACCTCCCTCACCGCGTCCTTCACCGATATCGCCCGCGCGTTCGAGGTGGCACATCCTGGTGTGAAGGTGACCATGAACTTTGCAGGGTCGTCCACGCTCGCTACCCAGATTCAAAACGGAGCCCCCGCAGATGTTTTCGCTTCGGCCGACACAGCAAACATGAACAGACTTTCCAGCGCCCGATCTATTGAAGGTGCACCTGCGATCTTCACGCGGAACAAGCTGATGATCGTCGTTCCGAAGGGCAACCCGCTGCGGGTCAAGTCCCTCGCCGATCTTGCCAACGCTGAGGTATTTGTCGCGCTTGGCGCGCCAGGAGTTCCGGTCGGCGATTACGCCCGTCAAATCCTCACCGGCGCTGGAGTGACCGTCACGCCAAGAACACTGGAGTCCAACGTGGCAGCGATTGTGAACAAGGCGGCCCTGCGTGAGATCGACGCCGGCATCGTCTACATCACCGATGTTGCGGTCGACGACTATCGGGTCGATGGTGTCGCAATTCCCGACCGGCAGAACGTGATTGCGGCCTATCCGATCGCCGTGACGAAGGCCAGTAGGAACAAGGCCGCTGCGACAGCGTTCGCGGCTTACACGCAATCGTCTGCTGCACAGGCTGTGCTGGCTACATACAAGTTCCTTCCATTGAAATGACGAACAGCACGACACGTCACCGCATGGAGAGACGGGGGAAACCTCGAGCACCCATCACGCTGTGCGTCCTGGCAGGTTTGGGAGCGGCACTGTTCGTGTTGCCGCTCCTCGCATTGCTGGTTCGAGCTCCATGGCGACAGGCGTGGAACATCGTCACCGAGCCAGAAATTCGCACAGCGTTGCGCTTGTCAATGATCTGTTCGCTGTCTGCGACGGCGATCAGTTTCATATTCGGAGTTCCCCTCGCCTGGGTGCAGGCGCGTCTGGACTTCCGGGGCCGATCGATACTGCGGGCCGTCACAACCCTACCGGTAGTGCTTCCTCCGGTCGTGGGTGGGCTTGCGTTGTTGCTTGCGGTCGGTCGCAATGGGATTGTCGGGCGCTACCTCTTCGAGTGGTTCGCCATCAGGTTGCCGTTCACGACGGTGGGCGCAGTCGTGGCTGAAACCTTTGTATCGATGCCATTTCTGGTGCTCTCGATGGAAGGCGCGTTCGCAAGTTCGGACACGCGACTCGAAGAAGCAGCGGCAACCCTTGGCGCGTCGCGCTGGACGGTGCTCACCAAGGTCACCCTGCCGGCGCTTCGCCCCTCGCTGATCGCATCTGGCGTGCTGTGCTGGGCACGGGCGCTCGGCGAATTCGGTGCCACCATCACGTTCGCCGGGAACTTCCCCGGGACGACTCAGACTGTCCCGCTGTCGGTGTACCAGGCGTTCGAGACGAACCCTCCCGCCGCGATCATGCTCAGCCTGGTCCTTGTGATCATCTCGCTCGTCATCCTGATCTCGCTGCGTCACCGTCTGGTGGTGCGAGCATGACCAGCACGGGCGATCCATTCGTCGATGCGAAGATCGTCGTGCGCTACCCGCAGTTCAATGTTGATCTACACCTCGAAGCGAAACGCGGCGACATCATCGGCGTCGTCGGTCCGAACGGAGCCGGGAAGACCACGATGCTGCGGGCGCTCGCCGGCTTGCAGCCGCTCGACGGTGGCCGGATCACAATCGGCTCGATCGTCGTCGACGACCCTGCTCAAGGGATCCTTGTCGCTGCCGCGCAACGCCGTGTCGGCGTCGTGTTCCAGGATTACCGGCTGTTCCCGCACTTGACTGCGCTCGACAACGTGGCGTTCGGCCTTCGCTGCCGCGGTATGAATCGAAGCGCGGCACGCTCCACAGCAGCCGAGTGGCTGGACCGGGTCGATGTCGCGGATCACCGGGATCACAAACCTGCAGCGCTGTCGGGCGGGCAAGCCCAACGCGTGGCCCTCGCTCGCGCGCTTGCGACCGTCCCCGACGTGCTGCTGTTGGACGAACCTCTTGCGGCGATCGATCGTGATGCGAGACAGCGGATCCGCGAGGACCTCGCCCGCTATCTCGACGGATTCAGCGGCACGACGATTCTCGTTTCGCACGACGGCGTGGACATTCGCACACTTGCGAAACAAGCTGTTCGGCTTGAGAACGGCTCGATCAACTGGGCCGGCCCCGCACACCAGTTGCCCGCTGACTGAAGCATGCGACTCGCGACTGACCGGCCGTCGTCGGTGATCTAGCCAACACTGCGCGGGGAGCAAGCCACACGTCGCCGCGGTTCACGCTTCGCCCGGACTCCTCGACGCCGAGTTTTACGAACGCATTTGAATCGAAATACGACACTGTTCTCGACGACCACGTTGTTCACGGTACCGTCCGACACTGCAGGACCGAGTGGGGGCTCTCGAGCGCGACCGGTCGCGTTCAGTTTCGCCGCGTCGTTGCACCGAGGGGCCGGGCCGATCAACCGTCGGGGTCCATAGAGCGTTTCCTTCAACTGGTTCGGAGTTGGTCGAGATGAGACCGAACCGACCCTACCCGCAGCGGCACGCGGGGCGGGGCGGAGGGGAGGCCTCGGGGAGGCGGACCGATCGGCAGCGATCAGTACTATCAGGAGGTGAACCATGTCTGATCGATCTGCTCCCGTCACTCGATCAGCGTTGAACGATAACGAGCGTCGGTCCACCAGCTACACCTACTACGCCGCATTCGTTTCGCTCGGCCTGTTCGCCGGCATGTTGGGCCCGTCGATCGACGTGTTCAAACAGCGCACCGGGTCGAACAACGGACAGATCGCAATCCTGTTCACCATCTCGGCCGTCGGCTACACCATCGGCGGCGTCCTGAGCGGTCGCTTGTTCGACCGGCGGAGCGGCCATCCAGTGATGGCCGCCGGGCTCATCGGCGGGGCGATTGCGGTGCTCTGTATGACGAGGGCATCGACACTTGTCGCGCTTGCGGTGCTGATGGCCGGAATGGGGTTCGCCACAAGTGCAGTCGACACCGGCGGCAACACGTTGCTGACGTGGCTCCAGGGCGAAAACCTGGGGCCATGGATGATCGCGCTGCATGCAGCGTTCGGCGTGGGCAGTGCTTTGGCTCCGTTGTTTCTCGAGGTGTCGCGCTCGGCCACCGACGGCATCAACGGCGGCCTGTTGGGGATGGGTCTGGTCGGCATCGCCGCCAGCGCGTTGCTGCTGCGCAGGCCAAGCCCAACGCATCTCGCCGAAGACCGCGCTGGTGCAGATAGCGTCATGAAGCCCAAACCTCGGCGCTCGGCGCTGGTGGTTGCCGCCGCGTTCTTCTTCGTTTACGTCGGCCTCGAACTCGGCTTCGCCGGCTGGGTGTACACGTTCGCCCAAGACCGCGGGCTCTCGAACCGGAGCGCATCGGTGCTGACCTCTGTGTTCTGGTGGTCTTTTACCGCCGGCCGAGTTCTCGGTATCGCTGTCGCTCGCCGGCTGAGTGCGAAAGCGCAGATTCTCGTCGATGTGGCCATCACCATCGCCGGTGCTGGGCTGCTCGTCATCAGTTCATCAAGTTCGGCGCTGCTGTGGGCCGGCACCACTGTCCTGGGCCTCGGCCTGGCCACCATGTTCCCCGCGATGATCAACATCGCCAACGAACGCGTTGCCGTCACCGGGAGCGTCACCTCGTGGTTCATCGGTGGTGCCGGCGCCGGGTCGGCAGTTCTGCCGTGGGTCATCGGGCACCTCTTCGATCGCAACGGATCAGACATCCTGCCCGGCTTCGTCCTCATCGTCGCGGTCATCGTGGCTGTCATGGCCACCGCCGCTGCCCGCCTGTTCGAGCGGGCTGTTTAGTTCGTTCTGGCGTCGGAATTCCGTGCCGGTCACACGTTCAAGGAGGCGCGCTTGGTTTCCAGCCATGCCACGAATGCGTCGGCATCCATCGGGCGAGCGAGGAAGATTCCCTGGCCTGCGGGCGGTACCGTTGAGGATGCTTGGAACTCCACGGATTGTTGATTCGCCGGAACAGCTCGTTGCGAAGATTGCTCTTGTGGTTCCCCGGGACCAGATGCCTGTTGTCATGGGGCCCGGGATCAGCGAACTCTTCACGGTGGTAAGCGCACAGGGTATCGAGGTCACCGGGCCTTGGTTCGCCCACCACTACGAGATCACCGACACCACCTTCGACTTCGCGATCTGCGTACCCGTTGCTTCGCCAGTGACCGCATCGGGCCGCGTTATCCCCGATGTTCGTGAGGCCGCGCGAGTGGCGAGGGCTGTGTTGTCGGGGCCGTACGAAGGCCTCGGCGACGGTTGGGGGGAGTTGATGACCTGGATTGCCGCTGAGGGGCTTCAGCCTCGTACAGACCTGTGGGAAATCTACGTCACCGGTCCCGAGTCAGGTGACGATTCGTCGCAGTGGCGTACAGAGTTGAACCGACCTCTGGCGGATTGAATCGAGGCGAAACGAAGTTCGAGGCGGCGGCGAGTAACGGGACCGGTGGAAGGCCCTGCCAAGCGGTTACCGACAGAACTCGGGTCTTTCACCGACAGAACCGCGCAATCTGCTGCTCCACCGGCCCCAGCAGGGCGTTTCTGTCAGCGAGTCTGCACAGTTCTGACGGCCTCCTGGATCTAAATCCGCGAATCGTCGGTCGACGCATCAGGTCCGACCAGCCTGGAGGCCCGCAACGTTGTCATCCGTGGTTTTGCACGCGCTGGGACCGGGTACTGGGTTGTCGGACCTCGACGTTCCTGGCCACGGGGGATCTGACCGCTCAGGACTGGCGTTGGTTCCAGCCATTACCGGTGTCAAGGGAGACCATTACCGGTGTCAAGGGAGAGAAGCATGAACGAACTTGCAGCAGAAGTATCCTCAAAAATCCAGGCATCCCCGACAAAAGCAGGGTCATGGCCTTCCAACACAGGGTCATGGCCTTTCAACAATTGGTCTGCGATGCTCGAAAGACTCAATCAGACAGCGGAAGCAACGGATTAGCCGATGGTGCTCTACGCGAAGGAGAAGGACCGGTTGCCAGCCACCCTGAGGCGGTCATCTGAAAAGGCGCAGGATACATACATGCACACGCTTGAGGCAGCGGAAGAGACTCACGGCGATGGTGAGGCTGCACACCGAATTGCGTTTGCTTCTCTGAAACACTCCTTCGAGAAGGTCGGCGATCACTGGGAGCAAAAGGACCGCCCCGGTCCAAGTGACAGCCAGGACGCCAAACGTGGGCAGGCTGCCCTCGAGAGCGACACGAAGACTGCCGAAGGGGTCGACGCGTTTGCCAGCAAATCGCATCTGCTCGGTTTGGCCAGGCGTCTGGAGGTCAGTGGCAGATCGACCATGACGAAAGCACAGCTCGTCGAGGCGATCGTGACCGCCAACCGTCGAGCCTCCGAACGGTCGCGCAAATAGTGGTGACGGCTCGATTCTTCGACTGAATGAGAAGCGGCTCACGGCGACCGGCCCCGTCACAACAGGTATCATCGGCCAACGGCGTGTCGGCGACAAACGTGCGACACGGGGCCGGAAGGGGTTGTCGGTGCAGCAGCTTCCCTCTCGCCCGACTGGACCGCATGCCAGCCACCCGTTGCCAGAAGATTTCGTCGATGCGGACATCCTGCAGACCATCGAGGAGCGCTACTGGTACCCGATTCAGGAGGCCTCCACGCTGGAGGCGCTGCTGGCCGACGACACGTTCTTCACCGACCCAGGGCATCACGTCGGGCTGTACTCGGATCACGGAACGGTGCATGTGCGCGACGTGGCGATGCGGGCGGCACGGCTGGCCAGTGCGGTTGACGGTGTTTTGATCACGGAGCGATCTCCCGGGCGGGTGCGGTTCGTTCAGGGCTGCGCCGTGTTACTCGCCTACCTGCACGACATCGGCATGTCACCCGCCAACATCGCAGGCCGCAAGGTGCACGCGCAGTTCGCCACGCAGACAGTGTTCCAACCCGAGTTCGACGCAATCTTCGACCGGTTGTGGGCCACCGACGCCGGCGGGTTGCGCTCACGCATCGAAGCAGTGCACTGTGACGAGGCGTTCAGTGCGCCCCTTCCGTTCGTGTGGCGAGAAGTGCTGGCGCTGTCCCTGGCCCACAGCAAGTCGGCCGTTCCCGAGGATGTACTCGACGAGCCTGCCGCGCTCCGTCGTGTCATGCAGCGCGCCACCTTCACGCAGCTCGCCGCGCAGGCCCAATTGCCGACCTCATCACTCCGGACGCTGGACCGCGACGCGACGGCGCAGAGCGATGCGGTGAGGCGCTACACCAGCGAAGGGGTCGACCCGGACGCCGATGCATTTGCCTGGCTGGTGTCCGAGCCAACCGGCGTTGCCGCCTTCCGCCATGACGTCATCGACGCCGTCCGAGTCCTTCGCGCAGCAGATGCTCTGCGCCAACGCGGCACGACTCACCGAACCAGCGCCGGTTTCGAGGTCTGCACCGACCGCCAGCTGGGCTCAGCGGTATTTGCTATGCGCACCGACGATGACCGTGTGTCTGTGCTCGTGCGGGACGACAACCCCATGAGCGGTGCGGAAGCGAACCTTCGACTGGTCGATCTCACGCCCACCGGTTCGCTGCGCATTGCAGTGCACCGTGGCGCGTTCCCCGAAGCCGTGCGGACCCGGGTGGCACAACGCCTGGGCGACGTCATCATCGACATCGCTCGCGACGCGCTGCAATCGTTCGCCACCTCGGCGGTGCCAGGGGTCGCCGAGATGCGGATCGAATTCGTCCGACCACACGACGACCCGTCGTTCGCTGATGTGCTGGTGCATCAGCTCTCTGCCGGGCATCCGGAGTGGAGCGCGCGCACGGTCATCGTCGATGAAGCCGTTCACATCCAGCCACCCGACCTGATCGACTGGGTCGTGCGTGGAGAACCACTTCGGGCGAACGAGGAGCGGGCGCAAACCCTGCTCGCACAACTCCGGCGCCACGGGTCCAATACCGACACGATCGATCCGGATCGTGCCTTCAATGCGGTACGCGTCGTGAAGGTAGCGGCGGGTGAGCAGATCCTTGCACCGCACACTGCGGCTTCGGTCGTGCTGGTGCCGACGGGTCCCGGGTTGACGGTGTTCCCGACGGGCGGCTACCCGTCAGCCCCCCATCACGCGTGGCTGCCGATGGGTGTCACAGGCGTGGTGCGCGGAGCGGAACGAAATGCACGTGTCTCGGCAGACCGAGACGTGGAGGTGATCGCCATTCCCGCCGACGTGTTCCTCGCCGAATGGTTCCGGCCGTACGAAGTGAGCGCCTTGCGGGCGGTCGCGGCACAATGGGACCGATGAGCGTTCCCTATCAGCTGTTGACAATCGAACGAGTCGCTCTCCTGCGTCGTCTCGACTTCTTCACCGGCGCGCCGGGTCACGTGCTGGCGGCGGTAGCCAAAGAAGCTCTCGAGGTGACGTTCCCTGCCGGTCAGGTGGTCATGAGCCGAGGTGAAGAAGGCGACTCGCTGTTCATCGTCGTGAAGGGACACGTCCGCATCGACATCGGCGACCTGCACGTCGATGACTTGGGACCTGGATCCGTCATCGGAGAACTCGCGCTGCTCGTCGCAGAAGCACGGTCAGCGACGGTGACCGCTCTCGACGAATGCCTGCTGCTGCGTCTCAGCAAGGCGGTGTTCGACGAGCTGTTGCTGGACCACCCGGAGGTCGCCGGCGGCGTCATCACCGCATTGGTCAGGCGTTTCCGTGACCGCGGTCCGAGGTCCGAACCACACGGCGCCCAGCCGTGACCACAGACCGGCTCCGCTCCCCGGTCACACTCCTTGCGGCGCAGGGTGTCGCCCTCGGTCTTCTGTGCGGCTTCGTCATCATTCCGGCGTCGGGTATCTTCCTCGCCCGTTACGGCTCGGAAGGGCTGCCGTTCGTCTACCTTGTGGTGGCTCTCGCCGGTGGGCTGATGGCACCGCTGATGGCGCACGCGTTGCGCCGCTGGTCGCTGGCATCGGTGTGTGTACCGGTGCTCGCCATCACGGCTGCACTGGTGACAGCGGTGTGGCTGGGACTGGAACTGGCCGACGCTGCCTGGCTCTCCTTCGTCCTGCAAGTGTTGTTCCCGCTGCTCCTTCAGGTGGGTTTCGTCTTTATCGGCGGGCAGGCCGGGCGGCTGCTCACCGTCCGTCAGATGAAGGAGCAGTTCCCGCGCATCGTCTCGGGCTTCGTCATCGGCTTTTTTCTTTCTGGGGTGCTCGCACCGCCGTTGCTCGCTGTGGTGGGTGCGACCGAACGCCTCCTCGCCGGCACGTCGATCTTCGCGATCGTCCTGCTTGCGCTCGTCCTGCAAACACGCCGCGTCTTTCCCGCCGAACTGGGCGCGGTCGACGAGCCGCAGGACGACGGACCGCGTCAGCCGTTGCGGAACCTGGCCACGGGCCGACTCGTCATGGTGCTCCTCGGCTATCAGCTGATGTCCATGCTGGGCACGCAACTGGTCGACTTCCTCGTCTATGACCGCGCCGCGGCACGGTTCACGACGAGTGAAGACCTGGCACGCTTCACATCGGTATTCACTATCGCGTTGAACGTCTCAGATCTGCTGTTCCTGACCATCGCCGGGCTCCTCTTGCGCCGCTTCGGGATGCGCCTCGGCCTGATCGCCAACCCGGCGATCGTAAGCGCACTTGTCATCATCGGGGTCGCGTCGGGTGGCGCCCTGGGAGTCGGCTCCTTGGCCATGTTCATCGCCGTCTGCGGTGCCAGGATCACCGACATCTCGTTGACGGACGGCACCACTCGAACGTCCATCAACACGGCCTATCAGGCACTGCCGCCCGACCAGCGCCTGGGGGTGCAGGCCACGGTGGAAGGCATTGGGGGACCTGTCGCGATCGGGATCACCGGCTTGCTGCTACTCGTGATCCAGCGTGGGTTCGGTGGCGGACCGCTTGTCGTGTCGGGCGTCACGGTGGCGGTGTGCCTGTTGTGGATGCTCTCGGCGTCCTCCGTCTATCGCCAATACCAGACCAGCCTGCGCGACAACCTCCGGCGACGCGCCTTGAAGCCCGCCGAGCTGCTCATCGCCGACGACGCCACAACAGCGGTGCTCCAGCGGCTACTTGACGGCGACGCCACCGACATCGTGGTGGCGCTGGAATTGATCGCCGCGCAGCCCGACGCCTCGGACCGGCTCTCGTCGCTTTTCGCGCATGGCGCCGCCGCGCCGCTCGCTCGCTCGCTCGCACTCCAAAAGCTGACGCTGGTCGACCCCCAGCGGGTGGCAGCCCTGGGCGCGGATGAAGCGGACCCGATCGTCGGCCTGGCTGGCGTCATTGCGGACGTCGGCGACGAAAAGAAGGTGGCAGAACCGATCCGGCTCCACATCACCCGCTCGCTCGCACACACCGACCCCGATGTACGGGCCGCAGGCTTCCGTGCCGCCGTGTCCATCGGCGATGAGCCAATGATGGCGTCGGTGCTTGGGGAACTGGCCTCGGGACGCCCATTCTCGGCCGCTGCTGACGCATGGATCGAACGGCCACAGCGCTATGCGTCCCTGCTCGACCGACAGTTGTCGGATCCGCTCGCAGCGGCGGTGCCCCTCGTGCGCCTCATCCGAAGTTGTCCGAAGATCCACGCGTCTGCCGTGGTGGAGGTCCTCATCCGACACGCCGAGCACAAGGACCGAGACGTCGGCCTGGCGGTCCTGCGAGCTCTCGACAGGGTCGCTCCGGCCGGTGACGGGTGCCGGCTCAAGGTCGCTTCGACAACGATCCGGACGGATGCGGTCCACTCACTGCGGTTTGTCCACGCGATCGGCGTGGTGGGCGGGATTCACGAGACCCACGCGCTGGGCGAGGCGCTGCGCGATGAACTGCTCCTGCTACGACGACGCACGTTGGCCTCGCTGACCCTCGTCGGAGACCGGGCCACCGTGCACCGAGCGGCCCAGCTGCTCGACGGCGGTGACGAGCGTGCTGCAGCCTTGGCACTCGAGACGCTCGAGGTAACGGTGCCAGACTCACTTCGCACGTTGTGCATGCCGATGCTCCAGCCAAACAATGACCACCGCAGACGCGTCCGGACGTTGTCCAAGGTGGTGTCGGTGACGTCGATACCCGATGCACTCGATGATCTGCTCACCGATCTGACGGAGGACGGCGACGACATCTGGCGGCGGCCCTGGCTGCGGGCCTGTGCGTTGCACGCAGCTGTTTTGCTGGGACGTCCTGTCGCCGATCGCTTGGTGGCGCTGGGGGCTGGGATGCCCGAAGACAGCGCCGCCTACGAGACAGCCATGTGGGCGCGCTCCCGTTCATCCACCCCGGAGCCCGACGCGCAACGATGACCTTCAGACGACAGGCGCCCCGACCGTCCAAAGGGCGCTGAACGGGAGTGCCCACATGCCGTCGTCGAAGCGTGTCGCGGTGTCGCCCGAGTGCAGAACCAAGCCGCGAACGAACCGGTGTTGATAGCGGTCGCGAAAACGGCGGAGACCGGCCGTGTGTGCTTCGGTTGCCGACCGCGCTGCCTTGACCTCGATTCCAATGAGTGCCCCATCTCGCCGCTCGATGACCAGGTCGACTTCGTACCGGTCGTTCTCGCGCCAGTGGAAGAGTTGAGCAGACGTGGCCGACCAGCCGAGAACGCGGATCAACTCCGTGGCGACGAACGTCTCGAGCAGCCTTCCGAAGGCGTCGGTGTTCTGCATCACCAGCGCAGGATCCACGGGCAGCGCAGCTGCGACGAACGACGGGTCCGACGCGAAAATTCGCTCTCGCTCGGTCTCACGATGGTCGTGGCCCGGCCGAAATCCTCGGACCGACTCCACAAGGTGCACCTCGGCCAGTTCATCGAGATACGCGTGGACCGTGTCCTGTGCAAGTTCAGCTGCCTCGGCGAAGTGTCGCACGTTGCGTACAGAGCCGCTCCGGCCGACCAACCACCGGTAGAACCGCACGAGTCGCTCAACGTCTCGGCGTGTGGTGTACACGTTGCCACTGAAGAGATCCGGAACATAAGCGTCCAGCTCGGCTGCCTGATCAATCGGGTCGAGCAACCGCATCGTGGGAAACCCGCCTGCAGACGCGCGGCGGATCACCTCGTTGTGATCGCACCGAGGAACGGACCACGTACGCGGGTCTTCGTCGAAAAATGCCGTGACGGTATCGAGCGGCCGACCCTCTAGTTCGGATTGACTGAGCGGGTGCAACCGAAGCCGTCTGACCCGACCGGTCAACGGGTCGGAACCGCCGAGTTCTCGCGTGTTGAGGCGGGCAGAACCGGTCAGGAGGAATTGCGTCGGAGTCGCGCCGCGCTCATCGACGATCTGCTTGATGCCGAGTTGGAGGTTCGGGACGAGTTGTGCTTCGTCGACGACGGCGCCACTGGGCAGCGATTCGAGCCAACCCCTGAGGTCGTCGGCGGCTCTCTTGCGATCGGCGTCGTCACCCAAGGTTCGGAAACGCTGCGGTGAGACCAATCCCCGGGCGATCGTCGACTTCCCGGTAGCGCGCAAACCTTCCAGCACCACCACCGGTCGGTTGGCCCACGCACGCTCAACGGTTGGGAGAAGTCCACGCGGAAGCAGCTCAGCCATAGCTGAACACACTACATCATTGTGTGTAAATATACTAGAGGTGGATGTGTAAACCCGCGGGACCCGCGGGACCCGCGGGACCTGCCGATGCCCGCCGGTGCCTGCCGGTCAGCTGACACCAGTCGGCCGGAATTGGACCGAGACGCGTGGTCCGATTGACCGCGCGGTCTTTGGTATTGCGTGGTCCCACGTTCGTTGACACGTACCGCCCATGACGATCAGATCGCCATGGTCGAGCCGCATTCGGATGGCCTGCCCACTGCCCTTGGGCCGCAATGCAAAGGTGCGCGACGCTCCGAGCGACAGCACCGCGACGATCGTGTCATGCGTGGCTCCTCGCCCGAGGGTGTCGCCGTGCCAGGCCACACTGTCTCGTCCGTCGCGGTAGAGACACAGGCCGGTGCTGGTGAAGTCCTCGCCGAGCACCGACTGGTAGTGCGCTGACAACCGGTCGCGTGCTTCCGCCAGTTCTGGCCATGGCATGGCGTCGCCGGTACCGAAGAACCGAAGGAGTCGTGGAACGTCGACGACCGTGTCATACATACGCCGCTGCTCGGCTCGCCACTGCGGTGATGCGACAAGGTCGTCGAACAGCCCGAACCCCCCGCGTATCCATGACCGTTTCACCTCGACCCATGCACCGCGTGACAACGTGACGTGTTCCACGGACCGGAGCGAGTCAAACGCGCAGGCTGCGTCGTGTTCCTCTGCGGCCCACAGCGTCATCTGCACGGAAGTGACCCTCATGCCGACAGCATAGTCAGAACTTCGAACACACGTTCGTGATGAGTTGCTCTCGTTCAGACGAGGTACATCAATTATGCTCATGATTGATATACTTTGTAGTATATGAGACTGAAACCACCAGCTGACATCTTCGACCGCGTCGACGAATGGCAGGAACTCTCCAGGTTCATCAGCGAACCGAGCCGTCTTGGGGTTGTGTGGGGCCCGCGGCGGGTAGGAAAGTCTGTGCTGCTTGCCGCGCTCGCAGAAGCTGCGGGCGGACTGTATGTCGAGGCGGTGCGGCAGGATTCGGCTCTGAGTTTGGCTGACCTTGGACGTGCTGTCGGTGCTCGGGCCGGTGTCGGACCAGTTCGATATACGACCTGGTCCGAAGCGATCGACGGCTTGCTCTCGTTGCCGAAGTGTCCGGTGGTGGTGCTCGATGAGTTCGGCTACCTCTGCGAAGCGAGCCCGGAGCTTCCGTCGACCATCCAACGTGCCGTCGACCGAAGTCGGCGGGGCAAACCGGCCGGCGCAAAACCGCTCACGCGCCTCATCCTCTGCGGCTCGGCCGTCACGCAAATTTCACACCTGCTTGATCGCGACCAACCCCTCTTCGGGCGCGCCCAACTGGCCCAGGTGATCGATGCGTTCGACTTTCGCACCTCGGCCTCGTATTGGGGTTTGGCCGAAGAACCTCAGCTCGCGTTTCTCGTTCATGCTGCCCTCGGCGGCCTACCCGGTTACCGCGACGTGGTGACGGAAGGTCCACCGTCGCTCTCCGATTTCGACGAATGGATCACGAGCAGAGTGCTGACTCCGGCATCGCCGTTGCTGGAGGAAGACACACTCGTCCTACAGCCATCGGGACTGTCCGCGAACGTCTACCGGTCAATCCTCACAGCAGTTGCCCGCGGCGACCGCACGCCGACAGGAATCTCGTCACGCACCGGCCGACCAGCATCGGCTCTTGCGAGACCCATCGAACGTCTCACTGAAGCCGGGCTGCTGCATCAGGTCATTGATCCAGTGCGATCCAGACGTTCTCGCTACGAACTCGCTGACCCGTTCATCTCCTTTCACGATGCGATAATCCGGCCGAACCGCACACGAATCCGTCGACGTCAACAACAGCTCGTCTGGTCAGAAAACCAAGACACCTGGTGCAGCCAGCTCGTCGGACCGCACTTCGAAAGGCTGTGCAGAGAAGCGACACTCTTCTACGGTACCGAGTTCGGCGTGCAGTCGATCGCTGCTGTGGGAGCGACCTCGATCGCCGATGCCAAGGGGCGTCGCAGCCACGAGTTGGAACTAGTCGCTACGAATTCGTCCGGCGACGTCATTGCGATCGGCGCATCGAAGCACACATCGACGACGCGCGGGAAAGCGGACCTTGAGCGGCTTGAACACATTCGGGGATTGCTGCCAGCACCAGCCGATCGGCCGATCCAGCTCCTCCTGTTTTCCGCCAACGGGTTCGAGCGCAATCTCGTTCGCCTAGCTGCCGCTCGGTCTGACGTGGAACTGATTGATGTCCGCCGACTTTATGGGCACTGAACACGGAACTGGGTGAATCGAACCGATTGGTACCAGGCGACGGTTCATGAAGCGTCGAGATCCATGTATCTACGAGGCATCGCTCGCCTCTAACAGACACCCACTTCATCGGAACTCCGACAGGTGCTCGGACCAGCCGATCCCACTCCCTGAGTGTCTGGGTCAACCTTGAGGAAATTACATGGCCATCATCCCCGATATCCCAGCCTCATTGCTCGATCTGCATCATCACTGGCACGCGCCAAGCCAGCACGCCGGCGCCGGCCCTGGCCGCACCCACGCCGCCGGAACGCCAGGTGGTGGGATCGAGTTTCTCCAATTCCACCGCAACTTTGTCGGCATGTTCCACGCCTGGTACGACACGCACGCGTTCGCAGCTCCACCGTTCAACAATGCGGCACAGAAGCTCTCGCTCGTCGCACCATGGACCGACGTTCCCAACGTGCTCAAACAGGACCCGGAGTGGCCGATCTGGTCAGCGGCAGTTCAGCGGCTCAACACCGGCACGCCGGACTTCGCCTCCGAAGACGAGTTGGGCACGTTCATCGAACAGGGAGTCCACAATCAGTTCCTTCACGGTGCGTCGGCGAACGCTTTCAACGAGCCCGAGGTCGGGACGTTCCACTCGCCGCAGAGCTCGTATTTCTATGGCATCCACGGACTCGTCGACCGCTGGTGGAGTCTCTGGAAGACCCACCACAAGCGCTTCACCAAGGAACTCATCAAGGAGGTGGTGCACGAGGTCAACATCAAGCAGCTCCGCGACATGGTGTTGAAGGACATTGCACCTGAGCTTCATAAGCGCATCGATGATGTGAAGACGTTCGGACTTGAAGCCTTCGAGGACCCTGCACGCCTGCTCATCGATCCACCGGCTGTGGCGAGCGTGCGTGACCGGCTCGACCGAATCGAGCGCCAGGTCTTCAAGAACGCCATCACATTCGTGCCGCAGACGGACCGGCCGCCAGTGGGCAAGGTGGCCAAGAAGACGAAGGGTCCTGGCAAGTAGGTGATCCTCATCGTCGCTTCACTGACGGACGACGAAGCGACCTCAATGGCAGCAAAGTCTCCGTCGGAGGTTGTCGTGCTGACACCGCTCGACCTCTGCTCGGACGGGTGGTGCGTCGAACTCGGGGCCAGCGACGCAACGTTCGTCGCGGACGGTCAACGGAGAAGTGTTTCCGAACTTGAGGGGGTTGTTACCCGGTTGGTGATGGTCCCCTCGGCGGAAATGCTGGTACTCGCCGAAAGTGACCGCGAGTACGCGGCCTGTGAGTCCACGGCGTTGCTCGCCTGGTGGTTGTCGACACTGTCATGTCCGGTGATCAACGAACCGGACCCGTCCTCACTCGTCGGCCCACGGTTCCATCCGCTGCAGTGGGCACGTCTCGCCGCAGAGTTGAACATCCCCACTCACACATCGATGTCGTCGTGGGGACCGACGCCGACCGTAGCGACACTCTCGGCGAGTACACAGGCGCGCGTTCCATCGCCCAGTCGCGACAGTCTCCGGTGGTGCGTGACCATCGACGGCGAACCGATCGATCGCGAGCCGATCGATGAGGTTCCTGAAACCATCGCCGATCACGCCCGACTTCTCGCCCGACACGCACCTCAACGGCTCTGTGGTTTCGCGTTCACCCCTGACTCGCTGCTGTGCGGTGTCACGCCGCTTCCTGCGCTCGACGCGCCAGTTTGGGATCGGCTCACGGAGGTCTTTCGGTGATCGTGCTATTCGGCATCTCAAGTGATCCAATTCTCGGTGCGATGGCTGCTTCACTTGCGCGTTGTGGGGCGGTCTTTCGTCTTGTCGATCAACGCGACGACGAAGTCACCTTCTGTTCGGGTGACTCCCGCTCTCCAACGAGACTTGACGGGGAACGCGTCGGGTCCGTTGTCCTGCGGCCAAGTGCAATCGCGGACGTCTGCGATGCGGAGAACTGGGACCCAAGCGGAGCCGAGGCGACGCGATCAGCCATCTTTACGAGTGAGTTCTTGGCACATTGCGAGTTCGAACCGTGGTTGGTCGTAAACCGGCTGTCCGTCCAAGCTTCGAATCTTTCAAAACCGTGGCAGATGGAGCGGATTCTTCCGTGGTTCGACGTTCCTCGGACACTTGTCACGACGGACCCGGAATGCGCCAGAGCCTTCGTCGACTCGTGCCGACGAACGATCGTGAAGTCCGTGAGCGCAGTGCGATCAATCGTTCGCGAAATTGACGCCGAGCGCTCCCTGATGGCTGTCGCTCACTGTCCGACGATGTTCCAGGAACGTATCGACGGGACGGACATCCGCGTTCATGTTGTCGGGCGTGCGGTATTTGCGACGGAGATGACGAGCGAAGCGGACGACTACCGCTACGACTGCACCACCAGTCGATCGGCGATCGAGCTCCCCGACGACGTCGCCCACCGGTGCGTGCGCCTCAGCGAAGCGCTCGGACTACAGCTGTCCGGGGTCGACCTGCGGCGGACCCCAGACGGACGGTGGGTCTGCTTCGAGGTCAATCCATCGCCCGCCTTCACCTACTTCGAGCCCTGGCCGCAAACGCCAATTGCCGACGCACTCGCAATGCTGCTCCTCGCGAACGAGTGAACCGCGTCATTCCCCGAACACGACATACATCGGTCCGAGAAGTTTTTAGTTTGATGGGCTCGTGACAGCGAGACCGAGTTCGCTGAGGACCTCGCCGGTGTGCTGGCCGAGCGTCGGGGAGGGGCCGGGCGTGTGGACGGGTGTGCGATCCATCTGGATGGGTGCTGCCACGGTTCGGTAGCTTCCGTGCTGCGGGTGGTGAATGTCCTGTACGTAGCCGTTGGCGATGGCACCGGGGTCGTCGAGTGCCTCGGTGGGAGTGTTGTAGCGGCTACAAGGTACGCCGGCCGCGCGGAAGCGTTGCATCCAAGCCTCGGTGGTGTGGGTGGCGAGGAGGGCCTCCGCGTCGTTGACGAGTTGGTTCCAGTGGTCGCTGCGGTGTGACCAGCCGTGCCGACGTGGGTCGGGTAGCCCGGTGGCGGCGTGGAACTTCTCGATGAGTGAGGGGCTGAGCGCGCCGATGGAGATCATGGAGTCTGCGGTGAGGTAGTGACGGAACCAGAGTTCGAAAGCACCTCCGGCGGGGAGGACGCGGTCTTCGAAGAGGGCGCGTTGATCGTCGAATCCTGCGCCGGCGCTTCGCAGGAGTGCGAGGTCTTCGTGGAACTCGGTGAGGGCATCGGTGTCGTGGTCCTCGAAGCGGACCGCAAGCGGGAGTGCAAGGTAGTAGGCGGTGCCGAGGAGCGAGGTTCTGACCCGCTGACCTTCACCGGTCTTGGCGCGGTGGTAAAGCGCGCCGAGAACCGCTGTGGCTGAGGTGAGGCCGGTCGCCATGTCGGAGTAGGCGGGGCGAACGGTGGTCGGCCGCCCGTTCTCTGATCGTGACGTGACGAACGACAGCCCGGAGATGCCTTGAACGAGGACGTCGTATCCGCCTTCATCGGCGTCGGGTCCGACTGACCCGAACGCGCGGTGTTCGAGGTACACCACGTTCGGGTTGAGAGTTGCGACGTCTTCGTAAGTGAGGCCGAGCCGTGCGAGGTCGGGGCCTTTGAACGCGGTGAGGATGACATCGGCTCTGCGCAGGAGTGCGTCTCGTGCGGGGTGAGAGGCAGGATCGGTGAGGTCGAGCACGATGCTGCGCTTTCCGGGGTTGGCGACGATATAGCCGCGTCCTTCGGTGGTTCCCGGGAACGGTGCGAGGCCGCGCATGACATCGCCTGCTGGTGGTTCGACCTTGATGACGTCAGCACCCATCGCAGCGAGGATCAGCCCGCAGGTCGGGACCGCGAGGTTCTGTGCGAACTCGACCACGCGCACGCCATGAAGCGCGCCACGGGTCGAGACGGTGTCATCGGATTCCATATGTGCGCCTACTGCTGTGCGAGTGCGGCTTGCTGTTCGGCTGCCGGGTCGCGGTGCGCAGGACCGGTTGTCTCGATGACGACGTGGTCGAGAACCCCGGCGACGATTTCTGCTCGACCGTGCAGGTTCGGCGAGATCGGTGTCATGCGTTGGTAGCCGACACTGAACGGGTCGACGCCGTAGGTGATGGGTGTGGTGACAGGGATGTGGCCGCGCCCGACGGGCACGTCGCCGTACCAGAGCTCCAAGGTGCCTTGGAAGCGGCCGGTCGGTGTGAACGTGGCACGGGCGAGAACGTCACCGACGGGGAGCTCGACCGTGGCTGACACCGTTGTGTACTGCGTTCCGAGGAAGTTGTTCACGTAGTGGAGTCGGCGGTCGGCGATGTACAGGGCATAGCCGCCGGAGTGTCCACCATGCGCGACGAGGATTCCGTCGCACGCCTCGCCGACTGCTGGGACCTGGAGCGCGGCGGAGAGTTGGAAGAGACGGTTGCGGAGGTTCGGGGCGAGCATCTCGGGGATGGAAGAGATGCCGGCGTGGAAGACGTAGCGTTCTCGACGGAAACGACGGTCGCCGTGGACGCCGGGCTGGTTATTGAGTGGGAGGACTTGGTTGCGTTCGGCTTCGCTCCACCACAGCGCTTGTAGTTCGGCAAGTTTCTCAGGGTGTTGGGCGGCCACGTCGTGGCATTCGGAGAAGTCGTTGGCGACGTTGTAGAGCTCCCAGATGTCGTCTGTGAACGGTCGGGTGGTGTCGCTGCCGTCATAGGCCATCATCTTTGCCGGGTGGAACACGACGGCTTTCCAGCCGTCGTGGTAGAGCGCCCGTGAACCGAACATCTCGTAGTACTGGGTGATATGCGCGCTTGGTGTTGCACCATCGGTGAGCGACGGTGCGAAGCTGGTGCCGTCGAAAGCGGCCTGTTCGACACCGTTGATGTGCGAGGGGGCGTCGATGCCGATGAGTTCGAGCAGCGTCGGCGCGATATCGATGGCGTGGATGTACTGCCCACGGATGGCGCCCCGGTCCGGGTCGGCGAGCTTGCGCGGCCAATGCATGACGAGGGGATCACAGACGCCGCCTTCGTGGGTGTCGCGCTTGAACCGTTTCAGGGGCGTGTTCCCGGCCCAGGCCCAGCCCCACGGGTAGTGATTGTTGGCGTGGGGCCCGCCGAGGTCGTCGATGCGTCGGAGGTTCTCTTCCAGGCTTTCGGGTACGAAGTTGAAGAAGTACTGCTCGTTGAATGATCCGGTCGGGCCACCTTCAGCTGATGCGCCGTTGTCGCTCATGATGAGAACGATCGTGTTGTCGAGTTCTCCGAGGCGTTCGATGAAGTCGACAACGCGTCCGACCTGGGCGTCGGTGTGGGTCATGAAACCTGCATAGACCTCCATCATGCGCGCATACAAACGTCGTTCATCAGCACTGAGCGTCGCCCATTCCGGAACCCAGGCAGGACGCTCCGACAACTCGGTGCCGACGGGAAGCAGGCCGGACGCGACTTGGCGGGAAAAGACCTGATCACGCCACTCATCCCACCCTTGATCGAAACATCCGCGGTACGGCTCGATGAACTCAGGTGGAGCCTGATGAGGCGCATGGCAGGCACCCGGAGCGAAGTACATGAGGAACGGTTTGTCCGTCGAATAGGACCGCAGGTCTTTCAGGAACGAGATCGCGTGATCGGCCAGATCTTCGGTGAGGTGATAGCCCTCCTCATGCGTGCGGGACGGGAACACCTGGTGATTGTCGGCGATCAGATCGGGTTGGTACTGATCGGTTTCACCGGCCAGGAACCCGTAGTAGCGCTCGAAGCCTTTGCTGAGCGGCCAGTGATGACGCGGCGCGCCGAGGTTCATCTCCGTCGCTGGAGCGAGGTGCCATTTGCCGAGCGCGAACGTGGCGTAGCCGTTGCGGACGAGGATCTCCGGGAGGAAGCCGTTCTCCGGCTGGATGGTTGCGTCGTAGCCCGGGAACCCCGAGGAGAACTCGACAATTCGTGCCATGCCGCTGGCGTGATGGTTCCGGCCCGTCATCAGACACGCCCGCGTCGGGGAACACAGGGCTGTCGTGTGGTAGTTGCTGTATCGCAGTCCACCGTCGGCCAGCCGGTCGAACGTCGGTGTCGCAATGTCTGACCCGTAACAGCCGAACTGCGCGTACCCGACGTCGTCGAGCAACACGATCACGATGTTCGGTGCCCCAACGGGTGCTCGCTCGATGTCGGGCCACGCCGGACGTGAGTCGGCGAACGTCGTACCGACGTGTCCGGTGAAATCGCTCCGCTTGCCCATTGGATGCTCCTGGTGTACCGGCTCGGCCGGAAGCTGGATCTACAGAACAAATGTTAGCCACACGGCTAGAAACGGATCAAGTCGTCTCAGACCCGGCCGACTCTCCGGCCAGTGCGAGGGAGTCATACAGAGCGCTCAGTTCGCGTTCGACGTTGCTGCGTTCGCGGTGTCCGACCCCGGTCGAGTCGAGCAGCGCGGCACCGAACACGCCATAGCAAAGCTGGATCGAGGTCATTGCGATGACCCGTGCCTTCGCTTCGGCACTCGCTGACGCGAGGTCACCTCCATGCAGCTTGGCGACGCGTGGGGCGAGCATGCTGACCATTGCAGCACCGATCGGGAAGTCGCTGCCCGGTAGAACCGTGTCGGGGTAATCGACCTGTGACCTGACCATCGCTCGCAGGTACGGGTGGCAGTCGCCGGTCAGCAACCCGATCAGCGTTCCGTCACCGTATTCACGGACGAAATCGTCTCGTAGTGCAGCGAGCCCGGCCTCCAGGACCGCGTCTTTGCCGCCGAAGTAATGGTGGACAAGCCCGTAGTTCACGTGGGCCTCGCTCGCCAGGTCCCGGCCGGTGATCGCACTCGGTGCTCGGTCCGGGAGCAAGCGCTGTGCGGCTTCGACCAACGCTTCGCGCGCTCCTTGGCTGCGCCGGGGCGGCGAATGCGGCGCCAGAGCCGACGATGGTTGGTTGGCTGAAATTGCGGAAACGGCGCGCATGCGTTTAGCCTAACGGCTAACAACTGCAACACCTTCCATGGGGGATGCGATGAACAAAACCTGGGAAACGAACACAACGTCCACACCAACGAGGCGGTGAACACCGCAATGGCAGCAGCCGATCCCGACGAACCGGTCGTGATGCTCAACCTGCTCCGCTACCGAGAAGTAGCCGAAATCGGCTTCGGCGTCGACGGCCTCAGCGGCCGCGACGCCTAGCCATGGTGAGCGCCGTCATTGCCGTGGTGGCAGGGGTCCTGGCGTTTGATCCGCATGATCCCCGTGCCAAGACGAATGCGCTCTGTGAGGGGAGCGAGGTATGCCAGCGGGGCGATGGTCTCCATGCCCCACGCCTCGGCCGTCCACGCGAAGTCGACGCCGAAGCGATCAGCGGCGCGCACCAGTTCGACCATGCTTCCCAGTTGGCACCGTCGTAGTAGGCGCTGCCGATCGACAGTCCAATTCTCATGATGCTTCCTCCGCTCCACGTTCTGATTGTCGACCGTCCGGGTGGTGGGCATCGCTGATGACCAACTCTGCGTTCGGCTCGAACTGCTCGTTGTTCACCTCGCGAACGAGATCGAGGAGTTGGGCGATGGTGTCGAGTTGCGTGCTGCTGGTTCCGGGGATCTTTGCCTGGAGGGTGTTGATCCCGGCGGCTCGATACTTGCGGAGGCGTTCTTTTACGATCGACGGAGTTCCGAGAAGGTTTGTGTGCTTACCAATCTCGACAGGTACGCGTTCGGCGGCTGCCTCGCGTTTGCCGGCGAGCCACAGGGCCTGCACGGCGCTGACGTCATCGCCGAAGCCTTGTCGTTCGAACGCAGCGTTGTAGAAGTTCTGCTTCGCTGACCCCATTGCGCCGATGGTAAACGCGTAACCGCCGGCGTGACGTCGTGCTGCCTCGTCGACATCGTCGGTGAATTCGACCGACACGGGTATGACGAGATCGATATCGGTGACGGAGCGACCGGAACGCGCGGCACCGCCGCGAAGGTGGGAGAGGAAGGCGTCTGCGTGTTCGGGCAAGAACGCGTTGCCGATCCATCCGTTGGCCAGTTCGCCGGTCAACTCAAGGTTCCGCGGTCCGAGCGCGGCGATGTAGATAGGGATCTCGACCGGTGGGAGCATCGAGCGCATGGCTCGGCCGGCGCTGCCAGGGAGCGGCAGTTGATAGATGTCGCCTTGGTGGGAGAGCCGATCGCCTGTGGCGACTTGACGGACGATCTCGATGGTTTCACGGGTTGCTGCGACCGGTGAACGGAACCGGACGCCATGCCATCCCTCCATGACCTGGGGGCCGCTGGTCCCGAGCCCGAGAATGAATCGTCCGTCGGACAGTCCCTGCATCGTCATGGCAGACATGGCGAGCATCGCTGGTGTGCGTGCGCCGATCTGGATGATGCCGGTAGCGAGCCCGATCGTTGATGTGCGCGCTGCGAGATAGGCGAGTGGCGTGAGGGCGTCGGTTCCCCACGCCTCGGCGATGTACACGGTGCTGACTCCGAGCCGTTCGGCTTCGACCACGAAGTCGGCGTCGGATGGTTGGCGCATCGACGTTGCGATGGCCACCCGAAGTTGCGTCGAGTTCACGGGCTCACCTCACCTTCGACGGCATCGTTGCGTCTCTGTCACGTTTTCTTGTCGGAGTCGGTGGCGGTTGTGGCCACGCTGTTCTCGGCCAGGTGCTTGATCCCGGCGACGTTGGCTTGCATGTTCTGCTGATGTTCGCCGAGCCGTCGGGCGATGATCCGTTCTTCCTTGTCGGGCATCGCCTCGATGGCTGGGGTCAGGCCTGACGGTGCGGGTCCCATCTGCATCCACTGGCTGAGCTCAACCCCGTCATGAACCGGCGCAAGACTGAATCGCCACCTGGCCGAGGGGTGGTCGGGTTCACCGACGCACCACTCGAACGTGGCGTGGAGGGTGTACGCAGTGACGGTGCAAACGGTCTGCCAGCCGCCGATCGCCGTGTGGTGATTGCGTCCGCTGAACGTTGCGCCGAGCGTAGGTCCATCGTCGATCCACTCAGCTTCTTTGAACTCGGTGGAGAACCGTGCGGGAAGGTTGATGTCGGTGATAAGTGCCCAGACGGTTTCGACGGGTGCAAGCACGATCGTCTTCGCTTCGGTGGTAGGGCCGTCGGCGTAGCGCATCAGTTCATTTCCGTTCGAGGCTTGTGTCGTTCGCTGTGGCAAAGTTTTGGCCGGGCGGGCGGTCCGTAGTAGGTCACGGCGCACAGCCCGAGGCAGGCGTTCAAGAACGTATCGGTTAGCCCTTTGACGGGGCAAGGTATGAACCTCATGAATCCCTCATCTTTCGCAGCGGCAGCCGGCGCATGCTGCGATGAACGTTGGCGACGCACGCTGGCGGATCACCGAAAGGACCTCCGATGGAACTACTGATTGTCAACTTCAACCTCAACGGCATCACCGAGGCCGACTACGCAGCGGTGTGCGACCAGATCGCGCCTGCGTTTGCGGAAGTGCCAGGGCTCCTCACGAAAGTGTGGCTCGCCGACTCACGTGGCGGTGTCTACGGGGGTGTGTACACCTTCGAGACCAGTGTTGCGCTGGATGCGTTTCTGACTTCGGACCTTTTCGCTCAAGTCGGTGCGATGAAGGAACTTGCGGGCATAACCGTTCGTCGCTTCGGCGTGCTCGCCGCACCCACGGCGGTTACACGAGGACTCGTCGGTGCGCCCGCCTGAGTTTGCTGCGATCATGACAACATGGAGAGGCTGGCCACCGAGACTCAACCTGATCGTCTGACTGAACCCACGGTCGTCGGGCGTGCTGCCGAGATTGCCTTCTTGTCGCGAATTCTCGACAAGAAGGGTCCGCGCGTCTGCTTTGTCCACGGTGTCGCCGGCATCGGTAAGTCTTCGCTGCTTGCTCGGTTCAGCGCAGTTTGCGCAGCTCGGGGGGCACGCGTCATAGCCATCGACTGCCGATCTTTCGAACCCACGGAGCAAGGATTCCTCGATACCTTGGGACGGGCCCATCCACTCTGGGATCGCCACGATGACGACCGTCCGACGGTTCTGCTCGTAGACACCTACGAGCTGTTCCGAATCGCAGATCCCTGGCTACGTGCTGAATTTCTGCCAATGCTGAGCGCTGCGGCACACGTTGTCGTCGCTGGGCGCGAGCCACCCATGCTCGAATGGGCCGTCGACCGTGGTCGCTATGGTGGGCTTGAAGTAATCCCGCTCGGCCCGCTCGATGAGCCGAGCGTCAACGAACTCCTCCTCAAGGCCCACGTCCCAGACGGGGTAGCTGCGTCGATGAAACGACTTTGCTGCGGCCATCCGCTTGCGTTACGACTTGCTATCGAGGCTCAACTTGCAAGCGGTGAACTTCCCGATGAAGACACCGCCCCGCGCATCGTCCAGGCGCTCGCCGGGATTTTTCGTGACGGTCTCGACGACCGATCGCGCGAGGCCCTCGATGCCGCTTCTGTGCCGCGGCGGATCACTCGTGGTGTGCTCGCTGCAATGCTCGGAGAAGATCGGTGCGACGGTGCACTTGACGAATTGAGCCGCCTTGCTGTCGTCGATGCAGCGCCAGATGGGTTGCGTTTGCATGACGCCGTGCATCTGGTCATCGCCGAGCGATTGCGGTCGGTCGATCCGCAGCGGTTTCGCCGCTACCGCTCCGCTGCGTGGAGACACTTGCAGTCAGAAACACGGGCGGTGGCCCGGCACGAGCTGGCCCGGTCCACAGCAGACGTGCTCTTCCTCATCGACAACCCGGTCGTGCGGGAGGCGTTCTTTCCGACGACGGCACATGCGCACAGTGTGGAACAGAGCAGGCCAACGGACGCCGACGCCCTGCGCTCGCTCTGGCACACCCACGACGGCGCCGAATCAGCAGCTGTTCTCGACTCCTGGCTGGACCGACTTCCGGGTTCTATTCGTGTCGTGCGCGATAGGACGGGAACGCTCGTCGGCTGTTCTATCGTCGCCTCGTGGCGGGACATACCCCAATCGCTCGAACGTGTCGATCCGGTCCTTGCCGGTTTCGCGTCGCATGCCGCCCGCAATCCGCTTCCAGCTGGGCAGACGACGATCGTGTTGCGACGATGGCTCACCAGCGCGGCTGGAGGTGATGGCCCGAGCAGCGCCCAAGCAGCAGCCTGGCTGGACGTGAAGCGCGATTACTTCAATATGCGTCCACATCTCGGCCGCGTTTACACGACGTTGCACGATCCCACCCCCTTCATTGACGCGTTGATCGTCCTTGGTTTCACCACATTCGGCCCCGCAATGATCGGACCCGACGCATACCATCTCGGCGCACTGGACTTCGGGTGCGATTCAGTTGACGGTTGGCTCACCCGATTGGCCGCCGCAGAGTTGGGCATTACTGAGGAACCGTTCCTCGATCCAAACGATCGCACGGTCGCCCTCGGAGGCCGACGCGTACGGCTTTCACCACTCGAGTACGGCGTGATGGCGCTGCTCACTCACCGGAGCGGAAACACGGTCAGTCGAGCTGAGCTCCTCGCCGAGGTGTGGGGAGATGCCACCGACGACACAAGCAACGTCGTGGACGCTGTCGTGCGCGGACTGAGAGTGAAAGCCGGCTCCGACGCGCACCGCATCGGCACGATTCGCGGAATCGGCTATCGGCTGACGTAAGTCCCCGAAACCTTCGCCTGACAAGGCCTGGACAGGCCCTGTGATCCGGGTTCCTTGATCGTTGGGTTCAGCGAGGTCGAGTCTCGTCGAGGACAGAGCGGACACCGACGCCCACGCTGCTTCACAACTATCAAGAACCAGAACGCAGCGATCTTTGCGAAGCCGATCTGTGAGTACGTCAAGCGCTTCGCGACCGACCGCAACACGGATGTCCAGAATCGACACGAGGAGCTGCGGAAGCGTCAGATCGAGCGGGAGCGACGCGAGCTCGGCGAACCACACGGAACCTCCGACTTCTTTCAATCCCGCCAACCCTCGCAAACGAGCCGCGTTTTACCGGCACCTCCTGGGCCGAACACCGTAAGAAGACGATGACTTCGCGTTGAGCGATGAGAAGACGCCGGATCAGGTCTTTCAGTTCGATGGCAACCACCATGCTGGCTGTCACGGTCGGCGATACCCGCTGCAGACTCGGCTTCGCGCGCAGGTAGGGCTCGGAGCCGGGCATCGATCACACGGTTCCGACATATCCGCAATGCCCACCCTTCAAATGACCCGCGCCCGTTGAAGCTGTCCGCGTCGCGCCATGCTCGGCTCAACGTGTCGCCAACAGCATCGTCCGCATCGCAGCGGCGATGAGCGACGCGCGCACCAGACCGATCTCAAGAACCGGTGTCGCCTCGGGATGCGACACCGACGCTCGGTGGTTCGTTCGCAAGTTCGGCCATTCGGGACAACCCGCGCTCCGCAGTGCCCGATAAGCGTTCGGCGGCCGCCTGCACCCGTGGCTCGTTTCGTTGCGACGGTTGGAGACGAGCGGGGTTCAGGGCGCAACCGTTCGCCCATTCGGCGATGTCCGGCTCGCTTCCGTAGGTGCGCGAGGCGAGCGTTCCGCGAACCTGCATCAGAGCCCAACTGGCAAGGCTGTCTGGAAGGTTGTTGGGCGGGCACAACCGGTTGCGTTCCCGGTCGTCGTCGCGGGTCGCTTCCACATAGCCAAGAAGGGCGGCGCAGAAGCACGGGAATCCTGCGCGCACGGTCTGCAGCCGGATCTTGTCCGGCTCCCATATCGGGACCAGGGGCGGGTACTGCAATCCTGACGCTGCACAGTGCACGACCAGTGAACCTGGCTCCAACGGCACGGAACCGTTTTCGAGGATGATCTCCCGGCTGGTCACCTGCTTGATGTGCCCGAGGCGAACGACGTTTTCGACGGAACGGAGGAGATCAAGCTCCCAGGTTCCGAGGGTGGGGGTCTTGGCCATGGTGGGCACGATGGAGGTGTCGATGCGAAGCATCACCCCTGCAGCTTCGAGACGGCGGAAGAGATCGTCGAGCGACCCGGCGTCCGCGGCCGCGCCCATGGTGTCTGCAGCAAGCCCGAGCGCCACGGTCGGGTCGGGCTGGACAACAGCGCGATTCAGCATCCAGGGGTCGCGGGGCCGCACCCAGACGATGCGATCAGGTTGCACGCCGTTGGTAAGCAACCATACGATTGCGTCCGTGGCGGTCTTTCCGGCACCTGCGATCACAAAGCGTTTCGGAGCCGCGTGCAGCGTGGCCAGTTCGTTGACGGGCACCACGCGAACGTCCTCTGCAACGCCGAACGGAGGTGGTGTTGTCGCCGGGATCGTCGGTGCCAGGTAGGTGGCGTCGACGACTCGTCGTCGGACGTGGACCTGAACGGTCTCGCCCGAGACCCTCGACGTGACGAGGTGAGTGGAGCCGTCGGTGTGATAGTCGCTTCCACCGATGAACGTCACGCGACCCGTCGAAAGGAACCGGTTGCGAAGAATGTCGTCGTAGTAAGCCCTGATGGCGGGCTGGTAGGCCCGCTCCTGGAGGCCCGTCTCAGGCCCACTCCGTTGCACGGTTGCCGTGCCGAGCACAGTCGACGCGACGCCGTAGAACAACGACGCCTGGTGCAGCTGAACAAATGGGTACGCGTCCTGCCAGTGCCCGCCGACGACGTGGCGACGGTCGACAAGCGTGACATGCACATCGGCGTGATCGATGAGCGCATCGGTGAAGGCCATGCCCATTGCGCCTGCGCCCACCACGAGATAGTCGGTCTCGAACGATTTCACGCCCATGATCTTCGGCCTCCGGTCGTATCGACGATGGTCGACAAACTGATGTTACGAGGCGACGCAACTTCCCGCTCGGTTGTATCGGGTGCATCACGCGCCATTCACCGTCGTTTTCGACGGCGTTGCGAGGTGCGGTCCGGCGTTCCATACAAATGGTTGAGTCCGACCCGCAGTCCTTCGTTCGGGGCCGACGGTGCCTCCCGACTGATCAGCGCCAATTCACATGATGCAACGTTGTGGCCGTGCGCTCCCAGGAGATCACGTGCGTGGGAGAGTCGATCGATGGCCGCGGGTCCGAACGCGTTCGCGGACCACTTCACCTCGGCGAGAAGTCGCACGGCTGGTGCGCCTTCCGTGTTTTCGCCCAGTGCGACGAGGTCGATATCGATCGATTTCCGGGTGCGCGAATCGGCGACGCGGGTGTGTCCGACACTCGACACGAATCCCCCGGCCGTGGGTTCGAACGTGACCGACGCCCAGCGGTGCGCGATCTGTTCGAGGTGTGGCCCGAAAATGTTGGCGTCGAGTCGATGAGCGGCCCTCTGCCAGGCGACATCCCACCGGCCCTCGTCGAGTAGCGCGCGCGACGGATCGACGACAAGCCGGATGAATCGGATGATGGGGTCGGCCAGTCGGTGCTCGGGACGGTTCGGGTTCAGCAGGTCTTCGTCACGAACCACGAACCCGGCGCGAATCAGCGTCGTGAGTGGATGCGTGAGACTTTCCCGGCTCCGACCGAGACGTCCGGCGAGCTCCGTTTGGGAAGCGACACCGGAGGCGATGGCCTGCAGGATCGATCCGTACAACGCCCGGTCCGTGATGGTGCGCTCCTCCTGGAGCAGATACTCGTCTTCGCGATACAAGGCATGACTCGGATTGAGGACGTTTGTCCTGAGCCACTCACCGAATTGTGCAGTCGACTCGGGGAGCCCGGTGGTCAACGCCCGGTAGCCCGGCGGCCCGCCGAAGATGGCGTGGAGTCGGACTGCTACGTCGAGATCGTCGACGCCCCAGAGGTCGGCGGCCTGCTGGTGGTCCATCGGCCGCAGAAACATATCGAGCGTGGCCCGCCCTCGGAGCGGCTCCTGGCCGCGCAGCAGCGTGCTCATCACAGACAGCGATGAGCCGCACAGAATGAATCGGATCGGCAGCCGAACGGAATTTGACGCCTCATCAATGATCCGCTGCAGCAAGCTCGGAAGCTCCGGACTATGCCGCAGAAGGTACGGAAACTCGTCGATGACGACGAGTCTGGACCTGCGTCGAAGGGCGTCGTCCCAGTCCGAGTAGACGATGGGCTCAGCCGCCTGCGCGTTCGCAACAGTCTCCGCTGCGACCGCGTTTCCGAACTCCGCGAGCGCGTCGGGCCGCTCGCTCTCAGTCGCCTGGAAGTAGATTCCGCCCAACGATTCGACGAGCCGACGCAGGAGAAAACTCTTGCCCGTGCGTCGCCGACCGTACAGAAGACCCACGGCCCCGACTGGGCTGGTCGCACTTGCGAAGTCGTGGAGAGCGGTCCATTCATCACTCGGCCAGCATCACTCGGCCAGCATCCGCCGTAGCTGCGTTCGTTGCGCCGCGTCGAGTTGACCAACGAAGTTCGTCAATACCCTTGGCTTGTTCGATGCCGCCTGCAGCGTTGACGCCATCAGCGACGCAGCATGTTCCTCTCGCGACTGAATCGGGTGATACGCAAACGCCCGGCCGTCCTTGCGTCGCTCAGCAAAGCCCTTACCGTGCAGGTGCACGAGAACCGTCATGACCGTCGTGTACGCCAGTTCGCGATCCGTCGTCAAGAGCTCGTGCACTTCCCCCGGCGTCAACCAACCACCTCGGTCCCAGAGCGCGTTCAACGCGTCTGCCTCAAGGGGGCCTAACCCCGGGATCTTCAATGTCACGTCTTTCGTTGGTCAACGACGAAGCGTAGTACAGCGACGTACTAAGGTACGTAGTATGACGTTTTTGGGATGTTGCTGATGCCGACCCGACGCCGGGCGCAGTGGGTCATTGGAGCGGCGATCTTCGCGATCGTCGTGGCAGTCGGTGTCGTGACGGTGAAGAACCGTCAGGAATCCTCGCCAACAGGTACGGCTTCGGGGGTGACGGGCGGCTTCACCGGCGGAGATTTCCATTCGTTGGTTGCCGATCCGGTCACTCCGGGCAGGGTGTTCGTTGGCGGTCATCAGGCAGCGTCGGTGTCCTCGGACGGCGGAGTGTCGTGGGCGGAACTCGGTGCGCTCGCGAACGCTGACGCGATGGGCTGGTCGTTCAACGGCAACGATGTGTGGGTCAGCGGCCATCCGGGAATCGTGAAGTCTTCGGACAACATTGAGACGGTGGAACCACGAAACGGCGGACTTCCTGATACCGATATCCACGCGCTGGGTGGTGCGGGGACAATGCTGTACGCGGCCGGGCCAGGTGTCGGGTTCCTGAGGTCGACCGATGGCGGGACGACGTGGACGCCGGCGTCCTCGACGGTTGGGCAATCGTTTTTCGGTCGAATTCTTGTCGACCCGGACGACGCGAACCATGTAGTCGCAGCTGATCCCAGGAACGGTGTACTTGCCAGTGTCGATGGCGGCGTGACCTGGAAACAGTTGACCGCTACACCGGCGTCGTGGGTGAGTTCGCCCGACGGGCTCGACACGTTGTACGCGTCAGGGGCGCAAATTGCGACGCGAAGCACAGACGGCGGTTCGACCTGGTCGCCGGTTGTCCTGCCGGAAGCGGCGACGACGGTCGAGGCGGATCCGACCACACCAAGACGTCTGTACGCCGGCGCGCACGACGGGGAGCGAGTGCGGGTGTGGTCGAGCGTCGATGATGGTGCGACCTGGGAAATTGGCTGAGCAAACCACTGTCGCTACGCTTCCACGTCGTACTTACGCAAGCGACGATCCCCCGCCGCCTCGGGGCGGGGATTCCGATCTTCAAGGTCGGCGACTCGCTTGCGTAGTTCCTGAAGTTCCGTTGCCGGCGCCATATCAATGGCCGTAATGTCGCCTTCAAGCCTCGACGTAGGCACCGGTTTCTTCGTACCGCGTTTGGCCATTCGGATTGAAACGGTGCCCGCATCGCCGTGCTCCCCGCAAGATCCGTAAACATCATCGTGGCGGTGCCGACCTCTCGTTCACGCTCGTCGGCATCCATCCCTTCATCAGGGCCAGTCAATGTCGCGATGGTTCTGTCCGTCGGGCAAGGCACTCAGCAACCGGTCGCCTGTCCAAGGGCGTGGCATGCCGCCGACATCTTCGCCTCGTCGATTGATCCGATTCGTTTGATGAGCACTGCTCGGGGTACCAATTGCAAATTGTCGAAATTCGCCACCGAATCGTGGAGCAGTCCTTCCGTCGTCCCAAGTCTCAACTCCGACGGTATCGATCGGATGGTCGATGTAATCGGAGCAGCGATGACGGAGTGAAGGTAGCGAATAACAGCCGACCGTGTCATCACGACAACCGGTCGCACCTTGTCGCCAGCCAGTTCCGCCAACCAAACCTCGCCACGACGCGGCACGGCGAGCGGCGTCGATCTGCTCACTGTTTCAGCCCGTACAGCGCGGCCCAGTCAACCTCGTCAGTGTCGTTCGATCGAGACGCCACCGACCATTGTACGAACTCGTCGCCCGCAGGTATCCGGAGGTATCCGGCGATGTGTCGACGCTCTGTTTCTTGCTCGATCATGCGAATCAGAGCAATATCAAGCAACTCGGACACCGACGCTGCGTGTACCAATTCCTGTGCCCTTTCAAGTCGGTCGGGGTCGAGCGACACGGACAATTTGCTCTTTGCCATGGGCGGCATGCTACCAGTGGTAGTACCACACGGAACACTCTGAGGCACGAAGTCCTCGCCTGTCAGGTCCCGGCCCGCTATCAAGGGGCCGATGTCCGCTGAGGCTGCTGCGTCGACAGCGCACCGACCAGCCGTCAGCGACCCGAGCTTGATGCCGGTGTCGGTGACGTTGAGGAGTCGGAGGTTGGCTTCGCAACCTTCGTGTCATGTTCGTCGTGGACGACCTCGACGATACGCTCGCCCCGAGCCGCGAGCACGGCGCGCAGCTCGTCGGCCCAGAGGTGCGGGTTACCCACACTCTGCGACTTCTTCAACGGATGGCGAAAGAGCCTGGGGTTGGGGTCGCACAAATGTCTACGCTATGTATGTGGTTCGCACTCCGGTCGTGCCCGGCTCGCCGTTGCTGGTGGCGATTGATGTCCTCGGACCGATGCGGGTGAGCGTCGGGGCGGAGCGGCGTGCGGGCAGCACGACGATAGGGCCGCTGAAGGAGCGGGCGTTGCTCATGGCGCTCGTCGTGGCTCGTGGCGAGGTTCTTTCCTCGGATGTGCTGATCGACTCGTTGTGGCCTGCGGCGGCGCCGCCCTCCGCACGCAAGCTGCTGCAGGTGTACGTCTCGCACCTCCGGCGCATCATCGGCGAGGTGCTGGAGACTCGCTCGACCGGGTACGTCCTGCGAGCTGACTGCGTGACGGTCGACGCGGACACCTTCGAGCGCCTCTGCCTCGACGGGTGCCGCGCAGAGCAGTCCGGTGACGCAGCCCTTGCGTCGGCGCTGCTGCACCAGGCGCTCGAGCTCTGGCGTGGCCCGGCGCTCGCCGACGTGGCGTACGAGCCGTTCGCCCGCCCCGCCGCCGAGCGCATGGAGCAGTCTCGGCTCGACGCGACGGAGGCGTGTGCTGCAGCCGACCTCGCGCTCGGGCGGCACGGCGAGGTCGTGGCGACGCTTCATGATGCGCTATCGGCGAACCCGCTACGAGAACGCCTTCGCGGCCAGCTCATGGTGGCCCTTTACCGCTGCGGCCGACAGGCCGAGGCACTCGCGGTGTACGAGGACGGCCGCCGCCTGCTGCTCGAGGAGATGGGTCTGTCCCCGGGTCGCGACCTCCAGCAGGTCCACCGTGCCGTGCTTCAACAGGACCCAGCGCTCGACACGCAGCGCGAAGCGATCGGCGTCGCCGTGTGGCGCAGAATGCCAAGGCCGCCGACACCGCTGATCGGACGCGACCATGAACGCCAGGACCTCGCGCAGCTACTGACTGCACCGGGCGCCCGGCTCGTGACCGTCACCGGACCCGGCGGGATCGGGAAAACGCGTTTGGCGATCGCCACGGCCGAGGACATCGCCGGTCGCTTCGACGGCGGGATCGTGTTCGTCGACCTTTCGCCGCTGAGTGACGCCGCCATGGTGATGCGCGCGATCGCCGACTCCTTCGAGAGGACCCGTGGGGCACCGCACACGCCGGATATCTCGTTGCTGGACTCCGTCGCGGAGGCGATCGGCACAGACCACCTGCTGCTCGTGCTCGACAACATGGAGCAGGTCGTCTCGGCGGGAGCCGATGTCGCTGCGCTGCTCGCGGCAGCACCGGGGCTGACCATCCTCGTGACGAGCCGGGCACGACTGCGTGTCAGCGTCGAGCGGGTCTACGCAGCCCCGCCTCTTCCGCTGCCGGCTGCAACCGACGCACGAGACGTGACGGCACTCGCCGACGTGCCCTCCGTCGCGCTGTTCCTGGAACGCGCCCGGTCGGTCGTCCAGAACTTCACCGTGGACACGGGCAACGCCGGGTCCATCATCGCCATCTGCGTGCGACTCGAAGGCGTGCCGCTCGCCATCGAGCTCGCCGCTCCCAGACTGCTCCTGTTGAGCCCCGAGGCGCTGCTGGAGCGTCTCGACCACCGCCTCCCGCTGCTGTCCGACGGCTCGTGGGACCTGCCTGCCCGCCAGCGCACCGTCCGAGCGACGATCGACTGGAGCTATGCGCTGCTCGACGCGTCGCAGCAGCGGATGCTCCAGCAGCTCGCAGTGTTCCCCGGTGGTTGCACCCTGGGCACAGCGGAGCACGTCTGCGGGCACTCCGAGGTTCTGGCCGACCTCGCCGCGCTTCTGGACAACAGCCTCATGCGCCGTGAGGGACACGGGCCAGCGCCGCGCTACTCGATGCTGGAGACGGTCCGGGAGTTCGCGTTGGAACGATCCCACGCCGGGGGCGGCCAGGTCTCGGATCAGGAACGCGCGGCCGATCACCTCGCCGACCTCGCAGCTGCGGCTGAGCCGATGCTCACCGGGCCGGACCAGGCCCGCTGGTTGGAGATGCTCGAGGCGGAGCACGACAACTTCCGAGCACTTCTGCAATGGTGCCGGGACGCCGAACAGTCGGAGCGGGAGCTCGACGTCGCGACGACGCTCGGACGGTTCTGGTACGTCCGGGGTCACATCGGTGAAGGCAGGCTCGCACTCGAAGGAGCACTCGAACGTTCGAGCGAGGTCGCCACTGTTGCGATGCGCGCGA
>JANNBN010000130.1:0-88180 GCA_031385545.1 Acidimicrobiia bacterium
GTCGTCGGAGTCGTCGTCACGGTGGTGGGCGTTGTCGTCACCGTCGTCGGAGTCGTCGTCACCGTCGTCGGAGTCGTCGTCACGGTCGTCGGAGTCGTCGTCACCGTCGTCGGAGTCGTCGTCACCGTGGTGGGCGTTGTCGTCACCGTCGTCGGAGTCGTCGTCACCGTGGTCGGAGTCGTCGTGGAGGTGTCAAGCGTCGTGGTCGTGGTATCCAACGTCGTGGTCGTGGTATCCAACGTCGTCGACGTCGTTGATGTTGACGTTGATGTTGATGTTGACGTGGACGTTGTTGAGGTGGACGTGGTTGATGTGGTGGCCGGCGGCACGAAGTTGAACCCGGCGTCGAAGGTGTGGTCCGAGCCGACTTTGGCCGTCAGGGTGAACGTTGCGACACCGCCGGCGTCGAGGAAGTCGGAGTCGCTGTCGTCCTGCGTGACGTCGCCCGTTACTTCAACCGCTGCGTTTGCTGGGCTGAGGACATAGTCGGTGAGAACCGAGCCGGAGTCGACGGGATCGATCTTGATCACGTACTGCGCACCGGCGGTCAGCGCTGAGATGCCGTATGCGGCACCGGTTCCACCGGTACCCGATGCAGCACTTGAGAACAAGTACGTGCCCGTACTATCGGTTGTTGCGGTGCCGAGCAGCGTGGTGCCGTTCGCAGCGAACAGTTTCACGACGACACCGGCGAGGCCGGTCTCGTCGCTGTCCTGGCGACCGTCGTTGTCCGTGTCGATCCAGACCCGGTTGCCGATCTCGGTCGGGGTCTGGTCACACAGCAACTCCAACAGGCCCATCCCGTTCGCAGAACCGAAACGCACGGGTACGTCCGACGCAACCCGCGAGGAGTTGGTCGGTGCACCACCGGTGGCGGTGTCGAACCAGCGGACACCGGTCGTGAATTTGTCGGCACTGTCTATCGACGGCGAAACAGGGTTGTTGAACGTGGCGATTAGTTGGTTGCTGCCCGGCTTCGTCAGCACGGCGCCGCCTGCTGCCTCGTCCTGCTCGGTCGTACTGTTCAGCATGAAGTCGTCGCCGGAGAAGTACTCCGAACCCGTGCGGGTACATGCGCCGGTGCCTTCGATCTGATAGGTCGCACCGTTGACACACGCACGGAGAATGTCGCCGCCCGCAAGGCCGGAAACGAGTGGATTTCCGGTGCCGTTGGAGAACTGACTCCGGCCGGAGAGGTCGCCGAGCCGGTCACGGATTGCAAGGATGATCGAGCCATCGTTTGCGATCGCCAGGTCGCTCAGCACCGGTTGCGGCGCAACTGCCACGTCTTCTGTGCCGTTGTTGAACACCGTCGCTGTTCCCAGCCACTGGTCGCTCCACGGCATCCATGCGCAACCAAGCGGCGACGGAAGAGCCGACGCTGCGGTACAGCCGTTCTTCACCAACGTCACAGGCCCCAGGACCGGAGTTGCTGACCAGGTCACTCCGGAAAGTGGATAGGTCCATACCTGCACGGTCAGGTCTGCAGGTGTTCCACCAAGACTGGCGTCACAGAGCACACCGGCATACAGCACACCGTCCTTGATCGTGATGCCGCCTGTCCGACCCACACCATTTGCACAGGTGTCGGGCGGGCTACCGATGTTGTCGGCCAAAGCGGTCGGAGCGGAGCCGTCGGCCGGGAGCCCGATGCGGTAGATGTTCTTGTCGAAGCCGCTGACGACGATCAGTTCCTTGTCGTCCTCGGTGGTCTCGAGGTCCAGCAGACCGTACCGGTGGACCTTGTTGAGTGGGTCCAGATCTTCGTTCGGCGTGGTGTTCACACCACGGGTGGCGTTGTCGTTCAGCCCGCCATCGCGCACGTTGACCCCGAGGTTTTCAAGGTCCACCCAAGGGACGGTCGGCGCTCCGACCGTGCCGAGTTCGGTCTTGTACAGCATGCCGAGCGACGGGATGCCGGCCGGGAATTCTGGCTGTGCCAGGTGGCGCTTGAACAAGGTGGTGTTGAAGAGCCGCTTGGAGCTGCGCTGATACGCGACACCGTATGCAGGGCCCGTCTCGTCTGTATCGGCGACCGGGGTCGCACCGCCTCCTGCGAACGGAGCGGTGTACAGCGACGCGATCCCGCTTCCCGGTGCGGGGTTCCCTGCCGCGAAACACGTGAGTGCATAATCCGGGTTGGCCTGGCAGTAGTCACCCGGGTTCTGCACTCCGTAGTTGGCGGTGCCGTTCTCCATGACGAACTGCACGCTGGATCCGCTGCCGGTTCCCTGCGCGCTCGACGTCAGGTGGCTGGGCAGGTCGGTGAACTCGACGCGATAGGTCGTTCCGCTGAGCAGCGCGCCGATCGTGTAGGTGCCGTCCGCGAGAGTGGTGGTCGTGAGCGGCGCGTTGGAGCCTTCGAAGGCTCGGACGACGACTCCGCCCACGCCCGTCTCGCCGCCATCGAGGACGCCGTTGGCGTTGATGTCACGGAACACGGTGCCGACGATCGACCCGGGGGTCGCTCCGGCTGACATGATTCCGCCGACCAGCCCTCCGGTCAACGGGAACATCACTGCAGTTGCGGCTGAGATGGCGCGTCGTCCGGTCCGCCGCCTGATCAGGCCCTGCTTGGGTGCTCGCTTCATGTCTGTGTCGCTCCGATTCCTGCGGGAGGTACCGCGTGGGGTGTGCGGGCACGACGACGGTTGCCGACGCAGCCCACGGGGGAAGTCCCACAGGGTTTCGGCGGTTTGAGGAGCGAACTTGAGCGGTTCTGTCCCTCAGCGAGCCACGAGGCGGGCCAACTCGGTCAGCGAAGCGAGCGAGTGACCTTCGATGAACTCATCAACATGCGGGAGCGCAGCGGCCATCCCGCGCGCTAACGGCGCGTACCCCGGTGCTGCCTTGAGCGGGTTCACCCAGACCAGCCGGTGGGTGACCCGGTGCAGCCGTTCAACCTGTTCACCCAGCACTTCCGGATCGCCACGATCCCACCCATCAGAAAGGATGACGACCACAGCTCCGCGGGCCATCCCACGGATTGCCCAGCGGTCGTTGAACTCGCGCAGACCCTCACCAAGCCGTGTGCCACCGGACCAGTCGACGACGCGCGTCGCTGCCTGTTGCAGCGCGCGGTCAGGATCACGGCTGCTCAGTTCGCGGGTCAGACGAGTGAGGCGGGTACCCAGGGCGAATACCTCGACCCTTCCGCGGCCGACCACCGCAGCCTGGGCGAACCGCATCAATGCGCGCGCATAGGACTCCATCGAGCCGCTGACGTCGAGCAGCAGAACGAGCCGACGCGGCCTTTCCGATGGTTCGAGAAACGACCGTTTGATCGGGGTGCCGTCGGTTCGGAGCGCGTGCCGCACCGTGCGACGCACGTCGGGTCGGCGCGTCGGGCGGTTGCCGACACTGCGACGCAGACGACGCGACCTGCGAGGTGATCCGATGAGGCGCAGCGCCACCATCATCTGATGCGCCTCGGCAAAGTCGTCATGCGAATAGCTGGCGAAGTCCTTGTCGTGGAGCAGCTCGACCCGGCTGTATCGCACCGCCGTGGTGTCACCGTCCTGGTCATCGTCGCCGCCCTCGCCTTCTGGTTCGTCGTCCTCCGGCAGATCGTCGAAGGCCACGGACAGGTGCTCCTCGATGGCGGGGGAACTGTTCGGAACAACGTGCCCGTCCCAGAATGCGCTGAACACCCGGTCGAAAACTGCGATGTCTTCGGGTTTCCTGATCAGCGTGGCGCGGCCGGCCCAGTAGACGGGCGACCGCTGGGTCACTCCGGTGGCGACCAGCGCCTCGGCAAAGGCGACCGTGCTGCCGACCGGCGCGGCCACTCCAGCCGCCCGGAGGATGCTGACGAACGCCACCGCCATCCGGTCAACCCCCGTGGGGCCGTCGGCATGCGCAACGGTTGGGAACTGTCGCGGACCACCTTGCGCAGCGCGGATGGCCGCCATCGTCGGGTTCATCCTGTTGCCCGTGGTCGGGGCGAGGTCACCGGGAGCGACGAGCGCCACGCCGGATGGGTCGGCAGGGGGTCGACGAAGCGGCGACGACGCCGCAGGTTGGCGTTTGCCTCCCACTGCTTCTGGACTTGGGTCAGGTGGTTGCACGCGTCACCGCGGCACGCATCATCTGGGCGACACCGGCCTGCTTCACCCGGTCGGCATCCTCACGGTATTTGAGGACCGTTCCGAGGGTGGCTTCGATCGTGCGCTCGTCGAGGCGGCTCCGCCCGAGCGCAGCAAGGGCCTGAGCCCAATCAATGGTTTCTGCCACACCGGGCGGCTTGTACAGATCCATTCCACGCATCTGCTCGACAGCGGCTGCTACCTCGCGGGCTAGTTCGACCGACACCCCCGGCGCACGCAGCCGCACGATCTCCACTTCGCGTTCGAAGCCAGGATGCTCGACCCAGTGGTAGAGGCAGCGGCGCTTCAACGCGTCGTGCACGTCCCTGGTGCGGTTCGAGGTGAGGATGACCAGCGGCGGTGTAGTGGTCGTGAACTTGCCCAGCTCGGGAATGGTGACCGAGTAGTCCGACAGCACCTCAAGCAGGAACGCCTCGAACTCGTCGTCGGCCCGGTCGATCTCATCGATCAGGAGAACAGGAGGCCGCGATTCGCCATGGTCGATGGCTTGCAGCAGGGGCCGCCGAACCAGGAAGCGAGGCGAGTACAGGTCAGCTTCGGCAACGTCGGTACCAGTGGAAACCTCGGCCGCCCGCAGATGCAGCAGCTGGCGGGCGTAATCCCATTCGTAGAGCGCCTGTGACGCATCGATGCCCTCGTAGCACTGCAGGCGGAGCAGGTCGGTGTGGGTCATCGCCGCCAGCACCTTTGCCACCTCGGTTTTGCCAACCCCAGCTTCGCCCTCCAGCAGGAGTGGCCGTTGGAGCGCCATCGCGAGGAACACAACGGTGGCAAGACCCTCGTCGGCGAGGTACCCATGAGCAGCCAAACCGGCGAGAACTTCGTCGGGCGAGCCGTAGGAATCAGTCACCCCTCCACGGTACCTACAAAACCGGTTGAGTTAGTTCCAGCTAAATGTGCTACCTTGACGTACATGGCTTCTTCGGTTGGGATCCGAGCCCTGCAGCAAAACGCGTCAGCGGTTGTTTCTCGTGTCGAATCAGGCGAGACAATCGAAATCACCGATCACGGACGGCCGATCGCCCGCCTTGTACCCATAGCTAGTTCGGCCATTGAAACGCTTCGGACCGTCGGCCGACTGCGCGAAGCCACACGCCCGCTGGAGTTGATCGTCCGCCCCCCGAAGCGAACGAGGGGACAGCCGTCGCTCAGCAGCGTTCTTGCTGATATGCGCGCAGATGAACGTTAACGGTCAGTGAACGTGTATGTCGACTCGTCGGCTTTTGTGAAGTTGATCAGCCTTGAGCCCGAGACCGATGCGCTTCTTCAGTGGCTAGGTGAGCATCGGCCATCACTATTCGCTAGCGAGTTGCTCCGCACGGAAGTCATCCGGGCGGTTCGACGCTTTGACGCAAGCGCCCTGGTCGCCACGAAAGAGCTGCTCCTCACCGTGAACCTTCTTGCCATGCCGTCTTCCACGTTCGCTCGTGCGGCCGAGCTCGACCCGCAGATCCTCCGATCGCTCGACGCACTCCACCTTGCGTCGGCGCTCGATCTCGGCGATGACCTCGACGGTCTCGTCACCTACGATGACCGCCTCGCTGAGGCTTGCGCACTCCACGGCATAGCCGTCATCGCCCCGGCGTAACACGTCAGCCGGGGAGGCCGGGCCAATTCGACCGGAGCGCGTCGTCTCTGAGCCAGAAGGTCCGCCGAGGTTGGCAGCCTCCGACCTCAACTCTTGGACCCCACACTCGCGAGACGCGCCATGACCGCCGGGCTTGCCTTGCGGGCGCCTCGGCGGTCATGGGAATCAACAGAATCTGAAAATTAGCTGCATGGTGAAACGGTCAGGCAACGCCTGCTGCTTCGAGCGCTCTGCGGGTGAGGACCCGCGCCAGGTGCTTGCGATATTCGACCGATGCGTTGAGGTCCGCAGGAGGTTCGGTGCCGTCGGCTGCGTGCTCGGCGGCTTGCGCAGCGGTGGCGCCGCTCTTGAGCGCAGCTTCGACTGCCGATGCCCGAACCGGGATAGAGCCCATGTTGGTGAGCGCCACACCGACGTTGCCGCCCTGGTTGAACGCGGCAACGCCGACGATTGCCCAGTCCTGAGCCCGGCGGTTGAACTTCTGATAGTTGGCACCGGCACCGGTTGTCTTCGGCACCCGGATCTCGGTCAGCAACTCGTCTTCTGCAAGTGCCGTGGTGAGGAAGCCGTGGAAGAAATCAGCGGCGCTGATCGTGCGCTCGCCCTTCGGTCCACGGGCGACCAGCGTGGCACCCAACGCAACAGCGGCCGTCGGCAGATCCGACGCCGGGTCACCGTGCGCAATGGAACCGCCGATGGTGCCGCGATGGCGGACCTGGTTGTCGCCCACGTAATGGGCGACCTTGCCGAGCAGCGGGACATGCTCCGCGAGCACCGACGAGGTCTCGACCTCGCGGTGACGGGTGAGCGCTCCGATGGCGATGTGGTCGCCTGCGTCGCGGATGTAGGAGAGGTCCTTCACCCGGCCGACGTCGACCAGCACACCGGGCGACGCAAGCCGCAGTTTCAGGAGCGGCACAAGACTGTGTCCGCCAGCGAGAATCTTTGCCTCGTCTCCGTGCTCCACCAAGGCAGCGATGGCTGCTTCGGCCGAATCGACCCGGACGTAATCGAACTTTGCGGGAATCATGGTAGTGAAACTCCTGGGCGGGGGTCAGTAATCGGGTCGGTGTTCAAGTCAGTTGGCCGAGTGTGAGATGGCATGCCACACCCGCTCGGGGGTTGCAGGCATCAGAATGTCGTTCACGCCGAAGTCGCGCAGTGCGTCGACGATGGCGTTCATCACCGCAGGGGCCGAGCCGATGGTGCCGGCTTCGCCCGCTCCCTTGACACCCATTGGGTTGGTTGGGCTGGGGGTCACGGTGTGGTCGGTGATGAGCGATGGCACATCTGCAGCCGACGGCACCAGGTAGTCAGCCAAGGTGGCCGTGAGGAGGTTGCCCTTGTCGTCGTACTGCACGCCTTCGAACAAAGCCTGGGCAATGCCCTGGATGACGCCGCCGTGAATCTGGCCCTGCACGATGAGTGGGTTGATCTGGTTGCCGCAGTCGTCGACGCACACGTACTTCTTGAGCGCCGTGTGGCCTGTCTCGGTGTCCACCTCGACGATGGCGATATGCGTACCGAACGGGAACGTGAAGTTGGGTGGGTCCCAGGTGCAGTGCGCTTCGAGGTTGGGCTCCATCCCGTCTGGAAGGTTGTGCGCCGTGAACGCACCGAACGCAATGGCAGCGATGGGGAGCGCTCGGTCCGGTGAGCCCTTGACGCTGAACACCCCTGCCGCGAACTCGACGTCGTCGTCTGAGGCCTCGAGCTGATGCGCGGCGATGGCTTTGGCCTTGGCGATCACCTTGTCCGTGGCGATCCAGATTGCGGTGCCACCGACGGCAAGCGACCGGGAGCCGTAGGTATCCAGGCCGAGCGGCGAGATGGCCGTATCGGAGTGCAGCACCTCGATGTCGTCGGGGCTGATGCCCAACTTGTCTGCCACGATCTGGCTCCACGTGGTCTCGTGGCCCTGCCCGTGTGGTGTGGCGCCGGAGATGACCTGCACCTTGCAGGTAGGAAGGATGCGCACGGTTGCGGCTTCCCAACCACCGGCCGAGTAATTGAGCGACGCAAGCGCGCGTGACGGTGCGAGACCGCAGATCTCGAAGTACGACGAGATGCCGACGCCGGTGCGGATCTTGGACTTGCTGGCCTTTTCCGTGGCCTGCTTGGCACGAAGGCCGTCGTAATCGGCGTGCGCAAGGGCCTTTGCAAGTGCAGGCTCGTAATTGCCGGAGTCGAACACCAGCCCACTGGCCGACGGATACGGGAACGCGTCGGCCGGAATGAAGTTGCGACGACGGATCTCGGCCGGGTCGAGACCGATCTTTGCCGCCAGCGTGTCCATGGACCGCTCGATGGCGTAGCTGGCCTCGGGGCGACCAGCGCCGCGGTACGCATCGGTCGGCGTGAGGTTGGTGAACACGGCCGTGCAGCGGAAGCTGAAAGCCGGTACGGCGTACACGCCGGTGTACAGGAACGAACCGAGTAGCGGCACGCCGGGTGTGACGAGCTGAAGATAAGCGCCCATATCAGCAAGAATTTCGACCCGCACCGCGGTGACCTTGCCGTCTGCGTCGGCTGCGAGTTCGATGACCTGCTCTTGGCCGCGGCCGTGGATGGTGGCCTGGGTGTTCTCGGAGCGGGTCTCGGTCCAGCGGACCGGACGCCGCAGCTTGCGGGCAAGCGCAAGAGCCAGCACTTCCTCGGCGTACACGTTGAGCTTGGAACCAAAGCCGCCGCCCACCGCCGGAGCGATGACCCGCAACTTCTGCTCGGGGATGCCGACCGTGAGCCCGAGCATCACCTTGAGGATGTGCGGGATCTGGGTGGAGCTGTACACCACGAACTCGCCACCGAACGGCTGCGGAACGACCAGGACGCCACGGGGCTCCATTGCTGCCGGGATGAGGCGTTGCTGCACGTACTCGCAGCGGACGGTATGCACTGCTGCTGCGAACGCAGCGGTGACCTTGTCCTCGTCCGGCTTGAGATCCCACACGTAGCTTTGGTTGGTGCCGATCTCGGGGTGGATGACCACCCGGTCGGACAACGCATCCTTGACGCCGACGACCGCAGGCAACTCCTCGTAGTCCACGATGACAAGCGTCGCCGCGTCGGCGGCCTGCGCCTTGGTGTCAGCGATGACCACGGCCACTGCGTCGCCGCAGTAGTTGGCCGTGCCAACTGCGAGCGGGTAGTGCGCTGGGTTCTTCATGTCCGCCGTGACAGGCCACGCGCATGGCATGGGACCGCCCCATTCGCCGGCCAGGTCTGCACCGGTGAACACGGCCACGACCCCTGGGGCCTTGAGCGCATCGGCGGTGTCGATGGACCGGATACGGGCGTGTGCGTAAGGGCTGCGGACCATTGCCATCTGCACGGCGCCGGTCACGACAATATCGTCGGTGTACTTACCTTCACCGGTAAGGAGCTTTGGATCTTCTTTGCGCAGCAGCGGCTGGCCAACCGTTCCGTGGAACGGCGCATCGTCGGCGAGGACGGCGTCAAGGATGTCGGTCACGACGGACCCCCGATCAGCTTTGCTCGGCAGCGGCGAGGACCGCTTTGACGATGTTGTGGTAGCCCGTGCAGCGACAGAGGTTTCCTTCGAGGCCCAAACGGACCTCGGCCTCGGTCGGATGCGGGATTTCTTTCAGCAGCCCGGTTGCCGCCATCACCATGCCTGGGGTGCAGTAGCCGCACTGGAGCCCATGGTTCTGCCGGAATGCTTCTTGCATCGGGTGCAAGGTGCCGTCGGCCGCTGCCATGCCCTCGATAGTGGTGAGGGCGGCACCGTCGGCCTGGACGGCCAGAATGGTGCACGACTTGACCGACTCGCCATCGAGATGAATGGTGCACGCCCCGCACGAACTGGTGTCGCACCCCACGTTGGTACCGGTGAGACCACAGGACTCTCGGATGTATTGAACCAGCAGGGTTCGTGGCTCAACGTCGTGGCTTTGTGCCGCTCCGTTTATTTGCATCGAGACTTTCACGGGACCTCCACGTGGACGGAATTGGAACGCCTTCGTTCCTATCACACGAACCAATGACAGTGTCTGGGGTCACAACCGACTCGTTGCTATCGCTCAGACCGTCAGGGGAGCCCCGGCACGGGTACGGTCGACGAGGGAAGCGGCACCGCTGGACCGGGTACCACCGACAGCGCCAGGAGCGCCTGTATCGCGGGCAGATCATCGCCGTACCCGTCCGTCTGGACAGTGACTGTTCGCCGGTCCGCCAGCCGCACAGAGATCGAAAGACGACGCCGACGGTCAGGCCCTTTCAGTAAGAGCGCCGCACCTCGTCGTTCGAGCCACGAGCGATTCGCCCTGGTGACCACCCGCAGACCCTCGGCCTGCACGGCGAACTGCTCCAACCGCGCTGACACCTCTTGTGCGCTGAAGTCGATCGGCGCGGTGACGGCGATCGAGGCCCAGGTCGGCGCGCCCGGGTCAAGCTGGCGCTGCGGGACGAGGAATCGCCGATTGGGATCGCCGTCGAGACCGCGCAGAAACACGTTCCGCAATGCTGTCGGCACGTTCGGCGCTGCGGCAACGTCTGCGGGAGCGCTGAGCAGCAGCCACCCACGCGGGATACCGAAAGACACTCCGTCGACCGACGACGATCGTGTCAGAGCGATGTCTGCCGGGACGAACTCCTTCGGGATGGTCGGAGCAGGCGGAAGCGAAAAATCGTCCGACTCCGGTGGCTCCGAGGAATCCGGGCTTGTTTCGGTCGAACCGTCGACAAGTGGCAGGAGGTCGGGCACCTGAGTCGTCGGAGCCTCTCCAACCGTGGGGTCATCCGGCTCCACGGCCCCTGCCGCGAAATCAATGGTTTCCACGAAGTCATCGGCTGCGATCAGGCCGGGTTCACCAATCGTCGATGCCGGCTTCGTCGTCGCTGCCGACGGTTGCAGCAGTGGAGCGAACGGAACGGATGAGCCAACTGCCGTCGCGGACCCATCTTTCGAACAGCTCGAGGCAGCTACCCCGCACAGCAGTGCCAGCAGCGCCACCATCACCCGGGCGTATCCGGGCGCGCGCGAACGCGCCGGGTCACGGCACGGTCGAACGACCGGAGAAAACTGGGTCACGAGTGGCCTATCGGCAGTGCGCGACCACATGTTGAGCACCAAAGCCGAACGTCACGTCGGACATGAGCCGCCGCTCAGGGCGTGGTTGCGCGTGGAAATGGGGCAGCCGCCACCATTTCGGTGCGGGTCTTCAGTCCCAGAAGACGACGAAATCCACGATCCGGTTGCCCAGCCCACGCTGGGGTAACGGCTCCTGCTCGCCAGACGTCGCTGAGCCGACTCCGCCGGTGCGATCTCGGTCTTCGTTGTCCGGACGCAGCTCGGGGATGGCGTAGATCGTTGCGTCGTTCGGGGCCAGCCCGAACTCCTCACGAGCGATACGAGCAACTTCCTCGTCCGTCTTCAGCAGATCACGCTGTGCGCTCAACGCTGCGTTTTCGCGTTCCAACTGTGCCAAGCGTTCGGCGCTTTGCGCGTACGTGTCGTCTTGCAGCGCCCGGGTAGCGAAGGGCAGGACACCGACGAGCCCGCCGATGATCACCACGACGAACGCAAGCAACAGGTGGCGCACGGGCCGTGTGAGGCCACGCCGGATCGACATACGCTGCGCACGCGGCCGATCAGAGCCTGTTCCAGCAGAGCCTGTTCCAGCAGAGCCGGTGCTGCGTGCGGTCTTCGCCGCGCGTTCGATCGTCGGAGCCGGCATCAACGAGTTCCGCGTGGGGCCAGGCCGCTGCGACCCCAGAAGGCCGCCGCATCGCCCAACTCTTCTTCGATGCGGAGCAACTGGTTGTACTTGGCCACCCGATCCGAGCGCGCTGGTGCACCGGTCTTGATCTGGCCGCAATTGGTGGCCACAGCCAGGTCGGCGATCGTGGCATCTTCAGTTTCGCCCGAGCGGTGCGACATCACCGCGGTGTACCCGTTGCGAGTGGCCAGGCCGACCGCATCGAGCGTCTCGGTGAGGCTGCCGATCTGGTTCACCTTGATGAGGATCGAGTTCGCCACGCCGCGGTCGATGCCCATCTGGAGCCGCTCAGAGTTGGTGACGAACAGGTCATCACCCACCAGCTGGATCTTGGACCCGACCTTCTGCGTGAGTGTGGCCCAACCGTCCCAATCGTTCTCGGCCATGCCGTCCTCGATGGACACGATCGGATAGCGCGCAGCGAGGTCGGTCCAGTAGTCGGCCAGCTCAAGTGACGTGAGCGTGCGGCCTTCGCCTTCGAGAACGTACTTGCCGTCCTTCCAGAGTTCGCTGACAGCAGGGTCGAGCGCGATGGCGATCTGTTCGCCCGGTTTGTAACCAGCACGCTCGATCGCCTCCACCAGCAACTTCACAGCGTCTTCGTTCTTCGCAAGGTTGGGGGCGAAGCCGCCCTCGTCGCCGACCGCTGTCGACAGCTTGCGGTCATGGAGAATCTTCTTCAGCGTGTGGTAGGTCTCGACACCCCAGCGCAGCGCTTCGGAGAACGACGCAGCGCCGACCGGCATGACCATGAACTCCTGGAAGTCGATGGTGTTGTCCGCGTGGGCACCGCCGTTGAGCACGTTGAGCATTGGCACCGGCAACACGTGTGCGTTGGGTCCACCGACGTAGCGGTACAGGGGCAGGCCACACTCTTCGGCGGCCGCCTTTGCGATCGCCATCGATGCACCTAGAATGGCATTCGCGCCCAGCCTGGCCTTGTTGGGAGTTCCGTCGGCGTCCGTCATCGCCCAGTCGACTTCGCGCTGGTCAAGACCCTCGCGTCCGACAAGCAGGTCGCGCAGCACACCGTTGACGTTGCCGACCGCCTTCTGGACGCCCTTGCCCATGAACCGGGTACCGCCGTCGCGCAGCTCGACCGCTTCATGCTCGCCGGTGGATGCGCCGCTTGGCACCATGGCGCGGCCGGTAGCGCCGCTTTCCAGCAGAACCTCAACCTCGACCGTGGGGTTACCACGGGAATCCAGGACTTCACGGCCAACTACTTCTTCGATTGCACTCATGTTGCAAATCCCCTCGCGGAACTGGGTTGAGCCGACAGCCTAGGCCGACAGCATGCCCGGGCGGTGCCAACCGGGCGCACAGATTCCTAAGCGTACGTATGTTCGAAAAGAACCGGGCGCGGAGCAAACTCCGGGCGGCCCTGGTGTGACATTCGGTACGCTTCGCCGATGAAGACCGTCAATGGAACCTGCCACCACGACTGCCCGGACTCGTGTGGCTGGGTTGTGACAGTGGACGACCAGCAGCCGAGCCCGGTTGCGGTGAAGATGCGAGGCAATCCGGATCACCCGTTCTCTCAGGGTGAGTTGTGCCCGAAGGTCAATCGGTTCCTCGACCGCGTCTACAACCCGGACCGGATCCTCACCCCGCTCCGACGCACCGGGCCGAAAGGCAGCCGGTCGTTCGAACCCATCAGCTGGGGGCGAGCTCTCAGCGAAATCGCCGCACGTTGGACGGACACGATTGCGCGGTCAGGTTCCGAGTCCATCATGGGCTTGTGGGATGCGGGTAACCAGAGCCTCATCTCTATGCACGCACACGAACGGTTCTTGGCTTCGCTGGGCGCGTCACGCATGGTGGACAATGTGTGCGGACAGGCGGCTGGCATCGGCTGGGCGGCCACATATGGCACCGGCGAAGGGGCGGACCCGATGTCTGTCCGGCACGCGAAGTGCATTGTGCTGTGGGGCACCAACACGAAGATGACCAACCGGCACCTGTGGTCCTTCATCGAAGAAGCTCGTTCCAACGGCGCAACCGTCATTTGCATTGACCCCCTTCGCACCATCACGGCGAGCGAGGCCGATCTCTTCGTACAACCACTGCCCGGTACCGACATCGCATTGATGCTCGGCCTCATTCATCTCTGGGTACGAGACGGCAGGGTCGACCACGACTATGTGGCTCAGCACGCGAACGGTTTCGACGAGCTTGCCGCCGAGGCCGCGCTATGGCATCCCGCCCGCGTTGCCGACACGTGCGGCATCACGCATGACGAGGTCGAACACCTTGCGACCGTCATCGCCGACGCGCCACCCGCCCACTTTCGCAGCCTCATCGGTGCCGAACACCGCGAACAGGGAGCGCAGTTCTATCGGCTTCTCACGGCCCTGCCCGTGCTGCTTGGGTCATGGCGATTACCTGGCGGCGGCGCGTCGCGCAGCGTTGGCGTGTTCACTCGCGCCATAGCGGAGACCGTCGGCCTCGACCAGCCCTCACAACGAGTCGCACGGTCGTTGTCCATGGTGCACATGGGGCGCTGGCTCACGGACACCGCTCTTGCACCGCGCGTCGAGGCTCTGCTGATCTGGAACTTCAATCCGCTGGTATCTCTGCCCAACGCCGAACTCATCCGAGCCGGGCTGTCACGTGACGATTTGTTCACGGTCGTGCACGAACAGTTCCTCACGGACACCGCATCGTATGCAGACATAGTGCTTCCGGCAACCACGCAGATCGAAGCCACCGACGTGGTCCAGTCATGGGGCAGCTTCCATGTGAACTGGAACCAGGCAGCTATCGCCCCGCTCGGAGAATCTGTCTCCAACAGCGAATTGTTCCGACGCTTGGCCGGCGCCATGGGTTTCACCGACCCTGCACTCTTCCTTTCCGACGAAGAATTCCTGTGTCGTTCCCTCACCGGGTCACACCCCAGGGCGCAGGGAATCACCCCGGACGCACTCCGCGATGCCGGCACGCTGCGTCTGACTGTGGACGATGAATACATGCCACACGCACATGGAGGCTTCGGCACCATCGATGGCAAAGCAATGCTCTCGTCACCAGCCATGGCATCCCAGGGTTTGGGCTCTGTCGTGGCCTATCAGGCATCCACTGAAGGACCGAGCAGCGCCACCGCATTCCCGCTGTCACTTATGACCCCGAAGATCCACACCCGGTTCCTCAACGGATCATATGCACACTTACCCTCTCACGGCGGCCGCGAAACCGGTCCGTGGGTGGAGCTCAGCCCGGCCGACGCTGCCGACCGAGGAATCCAGGCCGGCGAGACCGTCGAAGTCTTCAACGACCGTGCGGTGCTGCGTCTCACCGCCCGAATCGGCGACGTGGTCCGAGACGGATTGGTCGCCGTCCCATGGGGCTGGCACGCTGCAGCGCACCCCGACGGCCGCACCGTCAACGCACTCACCAACGACGCACCCACGACGTTCGGCGGCGGCGTGGCCTACAGCGACACCATGGTCGAGGTTCGCCGCCTGAGCTCCTGAAGGCAACTCACGCTAAAGACCCATACATTCGGCCAGCACGTGCTTGACCCTCACACAATGTGAGGGCGTACAACGGGTGCATGCTTCCGCCCTACGACCTCGGCCAACTGGCTCACGCGTCATGATGAACGTTGTGTTCAGCATTGGTGATCTGGCTCGCCTCGGTGGGGTGTCGGTGCGCATGTTGCGCCACTACGACGAGATCGGCTTGCTGCGACCGCAGCGAGTGGATCCGAGGACCTTGTACCGGTCATATGGGACCGAGGACCTCAATCGCTTGCGACGCATCGTGACGTTTCGCGAACTTGGCTTCCTACTCCCCGAGATCGGCGCGCTGCTCGAAGAGTCGATCGACACGGCGGGAATGAGAGGAATGCTCCGCATCAGGCGGGCCCAAATCGCGGAAGAGATCGAACTGCATGAGCAACGGCTGCGGCGCATCGAGCAACTCATTGCGACCATCGAACAGGAGTCAACTACGCCAACCATCCTTGCCGACTCGGCCGTCCAGCGCCGAGTCCTTCCATCAGTCACCGTCGCACTGTGCTCGGACGTCGCCACCGGATTCGGCGCTGCGATAGGTCCGGTCCTGTCGCCGCTCTTTCCTCAGGTTTTTGCGGCGCTCGGAGCCGCCGGCGTTGAGTGCATTGCGCCCCCGCTGTCGCTCTACGATGAGCGATCCGACGGAGCGATCACGGTGTCTGCTGCGGCACCAATCTCACCGGATGCCGTGATCTTGTTGGCCGAGTCACGCGCAGTCGAGGTGCGGGTGCTCCCTGAAATCGACGCCATCACGACCATGCATGTCGGTTCAGTCGCGACCATCGAGGGCAGCTACCAGGCCCTGTTGAGCTGGATCAGCGACCACGGACTGCAAACCGTCGGCTACAGCCGGGAGGTCAACCTTGCTTGCCCCGACGACCCCGATGGCTGGGTGACGGAGATTCAATTCGAAGTTCGATCCGCCGATGCATGACGGTGCACCGCACTTAGGCTGAGCGCCGAACGTGGTCCCGAAGCCGAGCGGCGGCCAGCCGTAGTTCGGTCTCGGGATCGAGGCCCATCTTGCGGACGGCGGCGACCACGGCCAGCAGATACTCGCCCACCTGATCTTCGGGGATTGCTGGAATTCCTGCTGGTTGCACGGGTTGACCTGCAGCATTCGCACGCTTGGCCACCTTGGCGGCGTACGTGAGCGCGGGGAGTGATTCGGTGAGACCGGCCATCGGGTCGTGATCGCCCGACGCCGCGGCTGCATCGCCACGTTCCTCGCCCTTGATCCGCTCCCAATTGCGCACCACCTCGTCGGCATCGGCAACGGCCAAACCCGCAAACACGTGCGGGTGACGACGGACCAACTTATCGCTGAGCACCCTGGCCACATCGGCCAGCGCGAACCGGCCCTCTTCCTCGCCAAGGCACGCATGAAAGACGGTCTGGAACAGCACATCACCCAGTTCTTCAACGAGGTGATCGGTGTCAGCATCGGTCGCCCCGGGCGACGAATCGGCATCGATCGCCTCGATCAGCTCATACGCCTCTTCCACCACGTACGGGGCCAACGACCGATGCGTCTGCTCGCTGTCCCACGGGCAGCGTGCACGTAAGTCGGCCATCACCTGCACCAGCCGAGCCATCTCGGTGCGCAACGGCGACGGCATGTGGTGGATCCACAGCGACGTGAGGTGGTCTGGCTCGATCACGCGGTCGAGGTCGTCCCATGGAATCGTGACGATGGACTCGTCGGGCAAGCCGAGCCGTTGCAGAACCACCACCGTGTCGGGCGGGTCGACGGGTGTGCACTTGATGTCGGACAGCACCGCGAGCGAATGACACTGCGAGACGAGCAACGGCCCAACTTCGCCTTCGGTGTCCTGCGCGAACCGGAGGCCGTCGACAATGCGCACACCGCGCCCGATGGGTTGCTCCACCTCGGGTTCAACTCCGATCCCTCCGTTCACCGCTCGGCCGCGCCCTGCGTTGAGCGGGTCGATCCGCAGTCGCGCCCACGTGAGGTCGAGGAACGAGAGGGCGGCCACGATGGTCACATCGATATTCGGGTTGGCCAGCAACAACTCGACGGTGTGCTCGGCAACCATCGGCGACCCAGGGACCGCGTACAGCACCGGTTGTGGGAACGATTCGTGTGCGGCCTGCACCACCGCGTCGACGATTGCGGCATATACCGCCTCGAACGACGGAAGGGTTTCGTACAGGTGGTCGAAGCTTTTGGCCCCGTCGACAACACCGGCCGACGGATGACGGCTGGTACGCAGCAGGCGGACCGGGCACGCCGCGATTGCATCGAGCGTGCCGGTGGTGAGCAGGTCAGGGCCGCCGGGGCCGAGGCCGACGACGATGACCGAGGGCCGCCGGCCCATCAGCTCTGCGGGAGAAGACCCGCGACGGTGGTGGTGGCTACGCCCGGCGTGGGACGCACGTCGATCTGCGGAATGCCACCGGTGGAGTTGAGCACGGCGTACTTGGGGTTGATCACGGTGCCCGCTGCTTTTGCTCGCGTCACCAGAGCGGTACGAACCTCTTCCACACCGGCCTGCTGCACGGCCTGCTTGGCCTGCGCCTCGGTCTCAGCACCCCATTTGGCTGTGTCTCGCTTGGACACGAGGATGAGGTGATAGCCGAAGTCGGACTTCACCGGCTGGGTGACCTCGTCGATCTTCGCTGCCGCTGCGGCCGTGGAGAACTCCGCGACGTAGGTGGACAACGGCTGGCAGCCAAGGTCGCCACCGGAGTCTTTGCTGCCAGGATCGGTGCTGACCGCTGCGGCAACCTTGTCGAACGTTTCGCCGCCGGTGATTCGGGACCGTGCGGTCTTCGCCTCGGCCTCGGTCGCCACCAGGATGTGCTTCACGCACGCCGTGGTGAACTTGTCAGGGTTCTTGTCGAAGTACGCCTTGGGGTCACCGCCGGCATCAAGCAGCAGGGCCTCGATATAGCGCTGCGTAAGCACCTGCGTATCGCGGTACTTCGCGGGGTAGGCGTTGAGCGTCTCCTCGCCACCAGGCGTACCTTGGGCCAGGTTCTGCGTGAACGTTGCGGTCATCTCGGCCGGTTTGAGCTTGCGACCCTTTGCCTCTTCTTGGATCAACGCGTTGAAGTAGCGGTTCTGCAGCACGTAGGCGACCAACTCGGGCGAGTACTTCTTGCCGATGTTGGCGTCCTTCTGCGTGGTCGTCTTCCAACCGGCCGTGAACGATGGGATGTCGGACACCATCTTCAGCTCGGCTTCGAGTTCGGAGGCTGACATCGGCGCCAACTTGCCGGAGATCACGGCCTGGCTGGAGCCGGAAGACGAACCACAGGCGCTGAGCAACCCAGCCAGTGCAATCGCAATCGGCGCGACGATGGCAAGCGGAGCGACGGTGAAGCCCGATCGGCGGAGGCGAGTAGAGGCGGTCAGACGGAGGCGCACGGGAGTCGAGCCTACCCGTTAGACCCTGGGAAAGAGTTCGCCCAGAAAGGTGACCAGGAACTCGCACACGTCGGTCTTTGGCTTCATCGGCAGGATCAACAGGTTGTCAGCGGGCTTCCAGACCGCTGTCTTCACCAGCCGCTGCAGGCGGATCTCCTGGCTGGTCTTGAGCGTGAGCGGCGAAATCCGTGCAGCCAGGGCCCCTGGCATCATGCCACCCGACATGCCTGCCGGGCGGGTGACCGTGACGTCGCGGATGCCGATTCGCACGCACTCGGCGCGGAGCGTCGCAACGTCGAGCAGCACCGCCGCCAATGCGGGGACAGGACCGTAACGGTCGATCCATTCCTTGCGGATGTCCTCGACCCCTGCGATGGACGTGACCTCGGACAGCCGGCGATACGCCTCGAGGCGCAGCGGCTCTTTCGCGATGTAGTCGTGGGGAATGTTGGCATCAACCGGAAGTTCCAGTCTGATCTCGGCAGGTTCGCGTACCGGTTCGCCCTTCAGCTCGCCGACCGCTTCGATCACCATCTGGCTGTACAGGTCGTAGCCGACCGCAGAAATGTGGCCGCTCTGGTCACCGCCCAGCAGGTTGCCGGCGCCACGGATTTCGAGGTCTCGCATCGCGATCTTGAACCCGGAACCCAACTCTGTGTGCTCGCCGATGGTCTTCAACCGCTCGTATGCATCTTCGGACAGTTGCATCCCTTCCGGATAGAAGAGATATGCGTACGCACGATGCCCGCTACGGCCGACCCGGCCCCGCAACTGGTGCAACTGCCCCAGCCCCATTCGGTCGGCCCGGTCGACCACCAACGTGTTCACCGTCGGCATGTCGATCCCGGTCTCGATGATGGTGGTGCAGACCAGAACGTCGAACTGACGGTCCCAGAAGTCGTAGACGACCTGTTCGAGCGTGCCTTCGTCCATCTGACCGTGAGCGATTGCTATGCGCGCTTCTGGAATGAGCGCCTTGAGCTGCTCTGCCTTGTAGTCGATGTCCGACACTCGGTTGTGGACGTAGAACACCTGGCCTTCGCGCAGCAGTTCTCGCCGTATCGCCTCGGCAACAGCCCGGTCGTCGTACTCGCCCACGTAGGTGAGGATGGGCTGGCGCTCGGCCGGCGCCGTGTTGAGCAGCGTGAGGTCGCGGATACCTGTGAGCGCCATCTCAAGTGTGCGGGGGATGGGCGTTGCGGTGAGCGTGAGCACGTCGACCATGTTGGCGAGCTGCTTGATCGCTTCTTTGTGTGTGACGCCGAAACGCTGTTCTTCGTCGACCACCAGCAGACCGAGCCGCTTGAACACCACATCGGAGCCGAGCAGCCGGTGGGTGCCGACCAGCACGTCGACCTCGCCATCGTGCAGCGCGGTGATCACCTTGCGTTGCTGCGCCGGGGTAAGGAAACGCGACAGCACCTCGACCCGCATGGGGTAGTTGGCGAACCGCTCGGAGAAGGTGGTGAAGTGCTGCTGCGCCAGCAGGGTGGTCGGAACCAGGATGGCTGCCTGCTTGCCGTCCTGCACGGCCTTGAACACGGCCCGAATGGCCACCTCTGTCTTGCCGAAGCCCACGTCGCCGCACACCAGGCGGTCCATGGGCTGCGGGGCTTCCATGTCAGCCTTGACGTCTTCGATCGCCTTCAACTGATCTGGCGTTTCGGCGTACGGGAACGCCTCTTCCATCTCGTGCTGCCACGGCGTGTCCTGCCCGAACGCATGGCCAGGTGTGGAGATACGCCGTTGATACAGCACGACCAACTCCTGCGCGATCTCTCGCACAGCTGCACGCACCCGCGCCTTCTGTGTCGCGAAGTCTTTCCCACCAAGCTTGTGCAACGACGGAGGTTCACCGACGTAGGGTCGCACCGCGTCGATCTGGTCCGAGGGCACATACAGCTTGTCGTCGCCGCGATAGCTGAGCAGCAGATAGTCACGCTCGACGCCACCGATCTTGCGGGTGACCATCCCTTCGAATCGGCCGACGCCGTGGACGTGGTGCACGATGTAGCTGCCAGGTGTCAGCCCGTCGAAGAACGTCTGAGCTTCTCGTTTGCGCGACTTGGCCCGACGGTGGGCGCGTCGACGGCCGGTGAGGTCTGTCTCGGCAAGGACGGCCAGTTTGATGGCCGGCATGATGAAGCCGCGCTCGATCGGCTGCACAACGATCTGCACGCCTCGGGCTGCGCCACTGCTGGTTGGGCGGACCTCGGGTTCGTAACCGGCCGGCACAACCTGGGCACCCACGCCGACCTCGCGCAGCACTGCTTGCAAACGATCGGCCGACGCCTCGCCATCTGCTGCCACCATCACCTGGTATCCGTCCATCAACAGCCCTCGCAACTGCGAGATGAGTACCGATGAATCCCCCTGCACGGGCGTCCAGCCCATCGCAGGGACAACGGCCGTGTCGGGTCCCTCGGGAGCTGAGGTGAGCGACCAGACCGGGGCCGAGGTGTGCGCGAGAAGCCGATCGAACGGAAGATGCAACTGTGGGAAGACTCCATCGCCGGTTGCGACACCTTCGGAGGAGACCGCGCCCCACGTACGAGAGAGTGCACCAGCGAGCGCAGCTTCCTCGTCGACCAGTTCCGCTGCCCGGTCGCGCATCCGCCGCGGTTCCATCAGCACGACGAGGGCATCGCGTCCGATGATGTCGGAGATGAGATGCTCGTCCTCCGTGAGCCATGGCAGCCAGGACTCCATACCATCCCACGTGCTGCCCTGTACCAGGCGTTCCCACTGGGTGCGGCCCCACGGCTCGGAGGTCATCAGCAACTCGGCCCGCTGTTTCACTTCGTCGTTCGGTCGCAGTTCACGGCAACCGAAGAGTTCGACGGACGCGATGTCGTCCAGCGAGCGCTGATCCTGGATGCTGAACGTGGACAGCCTGTCCACCTCGTCGCCCCACAGGTCGATGCGCACCGGCATGTCGGCGGTGCTGGGGAATACGTCCACGATCGATCCGCGTACGGCCAGTTCGCCTCGGTGCTCGACCTGGTACTCACGCCGATAGCCGAGGTTCACCAGTTCTTCGACCAAGCGGCTCTGGTCGACCATGTCTCCCTGTCGAACAACGACGGGAGCGGTGTCTTCGACGTGGGGGCCAAGGCGCTGCAACGCGGACTTGACCGACGCAACCAGCACCATCGGGCACTGGTCTTCGTCGGAACCGACCGACTGCAGGTGCCACATGGTGCGGAGGCGGCGACCCATGGTCTCGACGCTGGGGCTGACGCGTTCGAACGGCAGCGTTTCCCACGCAGGGAACACGTCGACGTTGTTCTCACCAAGATATGCGCGCAGATCAAGAGCGAGACGCTCGGCATCGTTGGAGGTGGCCGTGAGCACCACGAGGGGTCGCCTGCCGCTGACGCGGGCGAGGCCGGCCAAAACGAACGCGCGGGCCGGATCGGCAACCGCCAGCAACGCGGTCCGCAGGCCGGCGATGTCGGCAAGCGTGGGATCGTTCTCCAGCAGTTCGAGAAGTGGAGCGAGCGTCATCGACTCTGGGGGCTCTGCATTCGGGCAGCCAAATCTGCGGCGGTCGGCCGGTGCGTCGAGGGCGTGAACCCGCCGAGGTGGGCGGTGTCGTTGAAGCAACGCACACGCCACTTGCCGTTGATATGGACCAGATGGCTGAGCGAGCAGTTGTCGGCGCCGCCGAACGAGTCGGTTGCACCGGTGATTGCCTTCAGCACCGCAGCGATGACACCACCGTGCACCACACACAGCACTCGTTCACCGCGATGGGCCTGCTCGATACGGTCGAGGGCCGCCATGCACCGTGCGGTGAGCTGCGCCGTTGTTTCGGCCCCGGGAATGTGACCCCATTCGCCTTCCTCGACGGCGCGCACCCAGCGAGGATCGCCGAGAGCCGCGTGTACCCGGGTGAGACCACCCTCCCATTCGCCGAGAAATACTTCACGCAGGTCCGGCTCGACACGAGGCTTGATGCCAAGCCGCTCGACGATCGGTGCAGCCGTCTGGTGCGTCCGGACGAGCGAGGTGACGTAGATGACATCGATGTCCTCGGTCTCGAGGCGGTCGGCGGTGAAATGGGCCTGGAACTCTCCGTCGTCGGAGAGGTTCGGGTCACCGTGCCCGTCGGTCAGCGGAAACCGGTCGGCAGCGCCACGCAGGCCTTCGGTGGCACCGTGGCGCAGCAGCAGCACGTGGGTCGATCCAGATGGTGCGGCCCAGCGAGTCTGTGCATGCGCCTCGGAACTCGCGGGTGGTGTGACGGGCCGATCCATGGTCACGATGTTCTCATCCCCAGCACCCCGACTCGGAACGTGGTCAGCCAGCGGATCGACCGAGGCATAGGGCTGGTCGTGGCGGTACGCTGCGGCCCATGGCCAACAGCAACTTTCTGAAGCGACTCATGGATGCAGGCGTGACTTTCGGGGAGGTGACGCAAACGAAGGCCGACGAGATCTCCAAGATGCTCAAGGACAATGGGGTGAAACGCAAAGACGCCGAAGCCACCGTTGCAGCTCTCGCCGAACAGGCCCGTACCCACACGGACCGGTTCGTGAGCCGGATCAAGGCCGAAATGGCTGACCAGATCGTGCTGCTGGCTGACCGGATCGATGAGCTTGAAGATCGCCTGGAACAACTCGCTGACAAGGCATCCGCCCGGCTTCGCAACGAACCGAAGTCAGCCACTCCCGTCGCACAGACTGCGGCCGACACGTCGGGCCTAGCCGACAGACCCGTCGCAAGAAAGCCTGCCGCGAAGAAGAGCGTGGCGAAAAAGGCCGTAGCGAAGAAGGCAACGGTCACGAAAGCCGTCCCACAGAAGGCGGCAGTCAGTAAAACCGCTGCGAAGAAGGCTCCTGCGAAGAAGGCCGGAACGAAGAAGGCCGGAACGAAAAGGGCATCCGGAAAGTAACTGGGAGGTCCTCGCACGCCTCGCGAATGTGTCACGTGTCGAAACCGCCGACGTGCGGAACCGCTCCCTCTCGAGACAACGTCGCCGCTGGGGCAACCAACATTCGCTCTCCAGCAACCAACGTTGGTCCGGAAGTCCGATTCGAGCTGCTGAAATCCAACGTTGGTTGCTAGGTCGGCAACGTTGGAGAAGGATGGAGCCGACCCAGCTGAGTGCGGGCGAGTGTTTCGTCACGTGACAGTTGATTTCGGTCAAGAAGCTCAACAACTCGCCGAAGCGGTTCGGCTCTTCGCGGTCAGGGTTTGGCGTTGACCCGGGTCATCACATCGGCGAGCGGTTCGGTGACCAGGGCTTCGATCACGTCGGCAGCCTCCTGCACACACACATCGAGCAACACCCGTTCTGCACTCGGCGGCCTGCGGAGCACATAGTCAGCAGGATCCTGACGACCCGGGCGCCGACCGATCCCGACACGAACCCGCACGTACTCCGACCCACACAACGCTGACACGGACTTCAGACCGTTGTGGCCGCCGGAACCGCCACCCAGTTTGAGCTTCAACCGGGCCGACGGTAGGTCGAGTTCGTCATAGACAACGACCATCCGATCGAGCGTCACGCCGCTGCGCGTCAACAGGGGCTTTGCGGACTCACCCGACAGGTTCATGAACGTCTGCGGGAACGCAACCGTGACCCGCTGGCCGGCGATGCGAATGTCGGCCATGAGCGCCCGTTCCTTGCCTGCTTTCAGGCGCACGCCATATCGGTCAGCGAGCAGCGCAACAACTTCGGCACCCAGATTGTGACGGGTACCCGCATACTCGGCGCCGGGGTTGCCCAGCCCGAGGACGAGCAGATGGGCAGGCTCGCGCTGCTGGCGCCCCAGCATGACCGTGCCCGATGCGCAACGGCGACGGGTGGATCAGACGAGTTTGAGATCGAGGTGACGGGCGTTGCGACGCACGGGGTCACGCTGGATCTCTTGCATCTTGACGACGAGGTTCTTGCCGTCGAGCACGATAGTGAACGGCTCGGTGCGGCTCTCCATGGTCTTGAATGCCATCGACACTTCGTGGTGGTCGAGCGAGATGCAAACAGGCTCGGTGCCGTTGCCGTACACGATGCCGGGCAATTTGCCGGCCGTCCGCAGGCGGCCGGACGCGGCGGAACCGGTCTGGGTGCGAAGTTCAGCGTTGAGCGTGATGTCGGCCATGGCGTTGAAGGTCCTTCGGAACAGATCTTGGGATCAAGATCTCGGGTACAAGATCTCGGGAACAAGATCTCGGGTGCAGCTTGCAAAGCACGCCAGGAAACCACGGCTGTGCAGAGCCCTGCAATGGTAGCCGCTCAATCCTGGGTGCCGAACCGGACCAGCGGATCAGGACTGGTTCTCGCCGCCGAAGATGTCGGAGACAGACGAGTCGCTGAACACCGCGAGGATGGCGGAAGCCAGCAGCGGTGCCACGGACAGGACCTCGATCTTGTCGCACTGACGGTCGCTGGTCATCGGGATGGTGTCGGTGATGATCACCTTGTCGAAGACCGAATTCTTGATGCGATCGATTGCCGGCCCGGAAAGCAGCCCGTGGGTGACAGCAGCCCAGACCTCGGTGGCACCATGGCGCTTCAGCAGTTCGGCTGCCGCGCATACGGTTCCGCCCGTGTCGATCATGTCGTCGACGATGACGCAGTGACGACCCTCGACGTGGCCCATGATGTCGAGCGCTTCGACGGTGTTGACCTTGGACAGCGAGCGCCTCTTGTACACCGAGGCAACGTCAGCGTCGAGGTGCTTGGCCATCCGCTCGGCAACCTTCACCCGCCCTGTATCTGGCGACACGATGACCGAATCACGCGGCAGGGTGGTGCGCAGATGGTCGACCAGTACCGGCATGGCCGTGAGGTGGTCGACCGGGATGTCGAAGAAGCCCTGGATCTGGCCGGAATGCAGGTCGATGGTCACCACCCGGTCAGCCCCAGCGGTGGTGAGCATGTCGGCGACGAGCTTGGCGGTGATGGGCTCTCGGCCGGCCGCTTTGCGGTCTTGGCGCGCGTATCCGTAAAAGGGAATGACAGCGGTGATTCGCTTGGCAGACGCACGCTTGGCGGCATCGATCATGATCAGCTGCTCGAAGATCGAGTCGTTCACCGAACCCGAGTGGGTCTGCATCACGAAGAAGTCGGTGCCCCGAACCGAGTCGCCGAAGGTGCAGCGAATTTCACCGTTCGCAAAATCCACCAGGTTGGCATTGCCCAACGCCAGACCGAGGTGGTGGGCGACATCGGCTGCAAGGACAGGGTTGGTGCGTCCGCTGTAAAGAGCGAGGCGCTTCGTCGGCGTGGTTTCCATCAACGTGTTTCCATCAGTCGAGCGAGCTCCGGGCGAAGTGGGTGACTTCCCCACACTACCGATTCGTTTTGACCCCGTCCGATGCGAACGGACGTCAGGCGGTGAACGATGGACCGGTTCGTACTCCGGGAGCAACCTTGGAGCCCGGCTCGAGCACTGCGAACGGCCCGACCACGGCTCCCGCGCCGATGTGGGCCGAGCGCGCAACGCTGTTCTCGACCGTTGCGCCTTCGCCGACCATGGTGTCCACGAGGCGACAATCCGGGCCGATCTCGGCTCCGGCACCGACGTGTGTCGACCCCTGCAGCATCGTTCCAGGAAACAGGGTGACGTCTGCAGCAATGTGAACGGTTGCGTCGACGTACGTGCGCATTGGGTCGATCATGGTGACGCCGCTCGCCATCAGCGATGCATTGGTGCGGCGTCGCAGTTCCGCTTCGACATCGGCCAGGTGCACGCGGTCGTCGACACCCATGGCTTCGCCTGCGTTGTCGACCAGGACCGTTCCAACCGAATAGCCGGCGTCGACCAGAACACTGATGACCTCGGACAGCGACCCGCCTGAGCCGTCCCGGGTGATCCGGCGAAGTGCCGGTGCGAGCAGGTCCAGGTGGATCACCATCACTCCGGTATCGCACTCGTGGTCCGTTTTCGAGTCCCAGTCGTGGTGCATCTGCGCCACGTCGGGGGCGACGACGGCTTCAACCCGACCGCCGCGCCCGCGCACGATGATGCCGTGGCCGTCGGGGTCGACCAGCGACGCCGTGAGGATGGTAGCGATGTGGCTGCTTCCCCGGTGTGCGTCGATCAGCGCTGCAATGGTGTCGTGCGTGATGAGCGGTCGGTCGCTCGGGAGCACAACCAGGTCTGTCACATCGGCACGGTCGGCCGCGCCGAACGCATGGTGGGCCCGTACGGTCGGCAGCACGTCGAAGTCGTCGTCGAGTGCCGTGACCGCCACGGCGACAGCGTCGGCAGAGCCCAGCGGATGCGACTGGGTGACCACCGAGATGGTCATCTCGGGAGCGGCTTCCTGCTGCAGAACCTTGGCGACGCGGTCGATACCGCTGGACACCACCACCACCGCCCGTTCGACACCGGCCCTCTGGAGCGTGTCCAGCGCATGGCCGGCCAACGTGCGGCCGCAGATCCGGTGCAGTGGTTTCGGACGAGCAGACCGCATGGCGTGCGCGTCGCCTGCGGCCATCACGATGCCGACGAACGAGTGGGCCTCTCCCGGACGTGGGGTTGGCAGTTGTGTAGCTGGCGACATGATGTGATCCCGTCTACCACAGGCACCTGAGCACATGGTGCAAACCACATCGGCAGCCGACGTGCCCGGGGTAAACCCGGAAAACCCCGGAAACCCGGAAAACCCGCAGGCGTACAGTTCCGGGAGAAGGATTCGAACCCTCATTCTCTGGATCAAAACCAGATGTCCTGCCCTTGGACGATCCCGGAGCGACGCTGCCGCACATGAACGATACAACCCGACGTCGGACGCCTCGGGCAGTTCCGGCACCCGGCCGGCTATCCGCCCGGGGATCCGCTCACCTCGACACCGCTGTCGGTCGCGCCGGAGAGCTGCGAATCGTCGGGCGTCACCGGAGGGAGGACCACCTCGGGCAGTGAACACCGCCTGTCCTCTTCAAGACACGGGAAGTCAGCGACATGGTATTCCGGGCCGAGCGAGCCGGACTGGTTGACGAGGGTGATGAATTGATCGTCGACCACGAAACGCACCCCGCCGATACCCGGACTGGCGAGAAGCGACGTCAGGGCCAACTGCGCGATGACGGCGCGGCGTTGCGGGTCGGTCAGACCCCGAATCACGCCGGCCACGGTCGACAGGTTGATCTCGGCCACTCCGTCCACCACGACCACGGCGAGGCTGAGGTCGGTGTCGGCAACAATGGCTTCAAGCGGTGAGGTGAACCCGCCCTCGCGTTCGCGTGGCAGCAGGCCGGCCTTCAGCGATTCGATGGTGTTGCGGATCGCGAATTCTGGGTGCGTCGTGGAACTTGCCGTGTCGCGCCGCTCGACCCAGTCGAACCGACCATCACGGAAGAAGAAGATCCGGACCGGAAGGGCAGCATCGGATCTGCCACGTTTGACGGTGGTCGGAGGTCCGCTCCTGCCACCTGCATCGACAGGGGTGGCGTTGAGCGGTACACCGCAAGCGGTCAGCGGCAGAAGCGTCAGCAGAAGCAGCAAAGCCGACGTGATGGACGGTCGAGCAGGGCGGCGGAACCAATTCATGCAAGCGCCCCGTCAACCGCGTCGAGCCTGTCCTGCCCGCCAGCCGGTGCATGCGCCTCGAGCAGTTCAACGACGAACCGCGCCCCGCCGGACGGTGCTGCTTCGGCCCACACCTGGCCGCCATGCAGCCTGGCATGTTCGCTGACGAGCGAGAGGCCGAGCCCTGTGCCCTTGGTGTTGGCGCTGCGCTGTGCGCTGCCGCGGCGGAACCGTTCGAAGATCACCGCTCGCTCGTCCTCGCCGATCCCGTTCCCACCGTCGTCGACCGTGATTCGCAGCAAGTTCTCGCCGGCTTCCGTGCGGCTGGACGACAGTGCAATCGATGTTGCGCCGCCTGCGTAATTCTGCGCGTTCTGCAACAGATTGGCCAGGATCCGCTCCACCCTGCGCCGGTCGATCGTGACGATAGGAGGCGACAGACGAGACGCGTCGATCGGGATCTCGCCGAACCCGGCCGCGATCTGGGCGACGAACTCCGGAAGGTCGACCTCGGCGAGGTTCATCTCTGCGGCACCGGCGTCGAAGCGGCTGATCTCCAGCAGATCGAGGACCAATCGGCGGAAATGCTCGGTCTGCGAGACCAGCACGTCGATCACAGGATGAGTCCGTTCTGCGACGTCGTCACGACGCGATGCCAACAGCTGTGCCGCTGCCGACAGCGACGTGAGCGGGGTCCGCAGTTCGTGGCTGACGTCAGAAGCGAAGCGCGCTTCGCGTTCGATACGCTGTTGCAGCGAATCAGCCATGCTGTTGAACGAGCCGACAAGCGGATCGAGATCGCTGTCCGGTGCAACCTCGATGCGCGCGCCAAGCTCGCCCGAGGTGATCTCCTGGGCGGCGCGGGCGACCTGACGCAGCGGCCGCATGATCCGCACGCTGACCAAACGCCCGAACCCGGCACCGAGCAGCGACGCAATAACTGCGGCAAGGCCAAGCGCCTGCGCCAAATCCTTGAGATACTGCGCTTCGCTCGGCAGCGGCACCCGTTCGAAGTACTCGGCGACCATGTCGCCGCTGGTCCCATAGAGCGGAACTCCGACGATGACCGTGGGCGTACCAGCAAGACGCTGCACGACGTATGCGGACTTTCCTTCGACCACCGAAAGCCGGAGTCTGTTCTCGGCCTGGCTGACCGGCTCGGTGATAGTAGTCACCACGCTACAGGTCGACGTCTGGTCGAGGGTGTCGGCCTTGCAGGTGGTCCCGATGTCCGTGACAGCAACGGTGTAGGCGCGGTTCGGTAGGCCCAACTGGTCGATTGCGTACACCGCAAGCCCAGCGTCTGTCACAGAGGACTCGACCTCGGCCGCATTCGTCTGCGCGCGTACGACCGCCTGATCGATGCGCTGTTCGATGAAACGAGACCGAACCAGCTGATACGTGACGACAGCGAGCAGGGTGGAAACGAGCATCGCTCCGAGCGCGAACGCAGCTGTTGCACGTGCCCTCAGCCCGACCCTTGCCCGCCAACGGGAGTACAGGTTACCGAGGGCCGTCACGGGGCGAACCTGTATCCGACCCCTCGAGCGGTCAGGATGTGACGCGGTTCCGCTGGGTCTGCCTCGACCTTGATGCGCAGACGCCTCACGTGCACATCGACCACCCGCCCATCAGCCAGCTGGTCGTAGCCCCACACGTGCTCCAGCAGTTCATCGCGTGAATAGACCCGGTTCGGGCTGGCGGCGAGCATCACCAGAAGCCGGTGCTCGGTCTTGGTGAGGTGCACGGTCTGGCCGAGCACCTGTACGTCCAGGTCGTACCGGTCGATGACGAGATCGCCGAACTGCATCGTGCGACCGAGCTGCACCGCAGTTGGTGCGACATTGGGCGCCGGGGTACCGACGTTGTCGGCTGGAGGCTGTCCGCCGCTGCGCCGCAGCAACGCCCTGATCCGAGCAGTGAGCTCAACGGGGTTGAACGGCTTTGTCACGTAATCGTCGGCGCCTGCGTCGAGCCCGTTGACGACGTCGGAGGAGGACTCGTTGGCCGTGACGATGATGATGGGCACGCCGCTGGTCTGGCGGAGCGCACGGCACACGTCGAAACCGCTGCGGTCAGGCAGCTTGAGATCGACCAGGACCAGGTCCGGGCGGTCAGCTGCGAACCTGGCCAGGCCGTCGAAGGCGGTGGGCGCCTCTGACACCTGGAAGCCCGCATCTTCGAGGGACATGCGGAGCATCAGCCGCACGTCGTCGTCATCTTCGATGGTGAGGACGCAGGCCGTGCCGGCACCTCCACCGAGGGAACGCTCCGAGCCCGCTGCGATCGACATCTCCCCATGCTCGCGCACGTTGGCAGCTCGGAGCTTCGCGGGGACGCTCTCGGAGCAGCTAACGTGGCCGTCCCATGGGATCGCTGATCAAGAAGCGCCGCAAGCGCATGCGCAAGAAGAAGCACAAGAAGATGTTGAAAAAGACGCGGTGGCAGCGTCGCGCCAACAAGAAGTAGGCGCTCGCTCCATCACTCCGGCGCCGAAGCGAAGGGGGCGGTCGTGCGGGTGACGATCCGGCCCTCGCCAGGAAACTCCCCCTCGACGAACCACGTTGATCCGCTACCGGCCAGGTGGGGACGCCGGCCGCTGGCATCCCCGAGCCGGTCACGCCACACGGCAAGCCGAGGCTCGACGACCAACGCTGCGGGCTCAAGATCGTTGAGACCTCCGCCCCTCGGACCCCCAAGCCGATCCCACGCTGTGTAAACGGCTGGGGTCGACACGCCGAACGGTGGGCACACCAGCGTGAAGACTCGATCGATGAACGGAAGTGGTTCGATCTGCTCGCCGATACCAGACACCCGTGCGCGGCCACCCACGACGCAGAACGGCACATCAGCGCCCAGGCTGGCACTTGCTGCCACATCGTCGGGCGACACTCGGCCGGCCCAGCGCAGCACGGCAGCGGCATTTCCTGACCCTCCGCCCAACCCCGCTCCGGCAGGGATGCGCTTGCGAATGGTGACCAAGGCGCGGCGTTCAACCATAGTCAGCGCCCGCGCCACCAGGTTGTCAGGGCCGACTGTGACCGTGAGACCCGCAGCCGCTGCACCTTCGACGTCGATGCGAAGGCCATCGCCTGGCTCGAACGTGACCGTGTCGGCGAGGTCGAGCGACACCATCTCCGCGTCGATGGTGTGGTAGCCGTTCGGTAGCACGCCCATGACCCTGAGCGACACCGTGAGTTTGGCCGGCGACATCACAACCGTTGGGCTCACGACCCCAATGTACCGGCGCGTCAGGCGTGGGAAATCCTTCCCTTTCGTGCTGCAGCGAGCCGGCCCCAGGCGTGGACGTCGAGCTCCTCGGGCCGGGCCTCGGGCGCAACGCCGGCCGCCGCAAAGTCCTCCGCCAACACCAGCGCGGCCAAGGAGCCGCGCAGCATCTTTCGACGCTTGCCGAACCCGGTCTGCACCAGCTCGAACAGGTCTGCGTGGGACACAATCGACGGATCGACTGCTGGCTGATCGTGGCGCACGATGGACACCAATGCCGAGTCGACCTTGGGCTGCGGAAGGAACACCGTGGGCGGAACATGGCCGACAATGCGCGCAGTTCCCCAGTAGGCAACCTTCACCGACACGCCGCCATATGCCTTGGTTCGTGGCCGACCGGCGAGCCGCTCACCGACCTCCTTCTGCACCATCACCAACATGCGGCCGATCAGCGGCTGTTGGTCCAGCAGGTCGCAGATCAACGGAACGCTGATGTTGTACGGGAGGTTGGCCACGAGCACATGCGGCTCGCCCTGCAGCAGCTCGGGCCAGTCGGCGTTCATGGCGTCGCCCTCCACAACACGCACCCCGAGCGGCACTACCTCTTGGACAAGGATGGGCAGCACGAATCGGTCCAGCTCCAAGGCAACGATCGAGGCCCCCGTCTCAGCGAGCGCGCGAGTCAGCGACCCCAACCCGGGACCGATCTCCACGACACGATCACCCGCACCGACCTGCGCCAACCGAGCGATGCGTCGCACCGTGTTGGGGTCGACCACGAAGTTCTGGCCGAGCGCGCGTGATGGAGCCGCGCCATAGGCCTCGAGCAACTCGGTGGCCTGCCGACGCGTGAGGGTCATGGCAGCCCGAACAGGCGCGTGGCGTTGTCCCAACTTGCCGTTGCGACCTCTGCCACCTCGACCCCTTTGGCCTGAGCAACCGCTGCACCGACCAACGACACATACGCCGGTATGTTCTGCTTCCCCCGGTGCGGGACCGGGGCCAGATACGGCGAGTCGGTCTCGACAGTGAACCGATCCATCGGGCACAGCACCGCAGCCTCACGAACCTCAGGCGCGGACTTGTAGGACACGATGCCACTGAACGACAGCATGACCCCGTCGGAGAGTGCGAGGCAGGTCTCGGCTTCGGCCGGGCCACCCGTGAAGCAATGGAACACGGTGCGCTTCGGAACGCCCTGCTCATGCAGGATCGCCCACGTGTCAGGCCAGGCTTCGCGGGTATGGATCACAAGCGCCAACCCCGTTTCGTGCGCGATGCGGATCTGCGCGGCGAACGATTCACGCTGCAGTTCACGCGGTGAATGGTCGTAGTGATAGTCCAGTCCGCACTCGCCGATACCGACCACCCGGGCACCGTGGGCTTCTGAAGATTCGACGAGCGGCCGCACCCAGTCCCACCCCTCTGTGGCGTCGTGGGGGTGCAGCCCGACCGTGGCCCACACGTTGCCATGGCTGGCGCTGTGATCACACGCCAGCCGTGACCGCTGCTCGTCCGTGCCCACGTCGATGAGTCTGAGGACGCCGGCTTGCGCAGATTGCTCGATTTCGAGCAGGAAGGGATCGACCGCGCTCGAATCCGCGGATTGGTCAGCCGGAACCTTCCCATATTCGAGATGACAATGCGCATCGGTCCAGCGCAGCCCGTCTGTCATGCGAGCAACTTGTAGCCGATGCCGCGCACTGTCTGAATCAGCACCGGCTCTGCCGGGTTGGCCTCGATCTTGTTGCGCAGGCGGTGCAGGTGTGCGTCGACCAGGCGACCGTCGCCCAAGTGCGAGTAGCCCCACACGCGTTCCAGCAGCTGGTCGCGGCTGAGCACGATGTTGGGATGGTCTGCCAGCTCGCAGAGCAGGCGGAACTCGGTCTTGGTGAGCTCGACCGGCTCACCGTCACGGGTGACGAGCGCTTCGGCCTCGCGGATTTCGACACCGTGCGGAAGGCTGATGACGCGACCCTCTGGCGTGTCCGATTGGGAGTTGGCCGGGTCCGCGTCGGCCGTCTGCTCTTCGGCCGAGCGTTCCAACGCCACACGGCGAAGCATGGCCCTGATGCGCGCAGCCAATGCCTTGGGAATGACCGGCTTGGTGACGTAGTCGTCGGCCCCGGCCTCGAGCCCGGCCACGAAATCATGGGTGTCGGTGTTGGCCGTGACGATGATGATGGGCACGATGCTGATGGCGCGCAAGTCACGGCACACGTCGAAGCCCCGACGATCGGGCAACCGCAGGTCCAGCAGCACCAGGTCCGGCTGTTCCCGCTCGAACGCCTCCATCCCGGCGGCAGCATTACCGGCCTCGATGACGCGGAAATCCTCGTCTTCCAGCACCATCCGCAATGCAAGACGCATGTCGGGGTCGTCCTCGATCAACAGCAGCGTCTCGTTCATGTCACGCCAAGGTTAGTTCGGAGGGTTCCTCACCCGGTCGGACTGAGTGTCGTGGGCCGATCAGCGGACCGCGACGTTGGCGCGGCTGGTCGGCACGGTGGTCTGCGCACTGGTCGGTACGGTGGTCTGCGCACTGGTCGGCACGCTGGTGGTGGCCGAGGCGGACACCACCGGATCACCGGTGGCGGCAGCTGCATCACCAGTAATGGTGTCGACCAGCGATTCGAAGCTGTCACGAGACAGCGCGTCGGTTCCGAAGGTGCCGTCGCCCTGCGGGACGTCGAGCGGGTTTCCGGAAATGGTGAACCGCACCTGACCCACGCCACGCTGGCTGGCAAGCGTGAGTACCAGCTGGCCGATGAGTCGCCGCTGCTCACCGGCCGGGAGCGAGGTGAAGCCTTCACCCAGCTCGACGGTGGCGAGACCGGCTTCCAACCTGACGTCGAGCACGTCGCCGAAGTTCACCACACTGGTCAGGAACGCGGTCCCCACGACCGGGTTCACCGGACCGCGCACCAATTCGAAGACGATGTCGAACAGCGGAGCGGCGACCGCTACCGCCCGACGTTCCTCAACGAACCGGTCGCCGTTGACGAAATACAGGGGCAGCAGCTCGATGCTGGGATCGACGGCAGTGGATGGAACAACCGTCGTCTCCACAACCGTCGACGCAACAGGAATGGTCGACGTGGTCGATGTGCTGGTGGTGCTCGTGGTCGACGTCGTAGTGCGCATCAGCCCGAACGGAACCGAATCGATGCCCCGCACCGACGGATCGACAGGCACACCGCACGCACCCAGCACGGCCACCGAGACGACCCCGGCCACAATCGTATGTGCGCGTTTCATGTTCATACTTTCGGGATCTTCAGCACGAACCGTGCACCGCCGCCGGTGGCGTCCTCGACGGACAGTTCGGCGTTCAACAGATCGGCCTGGTCTGCCGCAAGCGCCAACCCAAGACCCGTGCCCGGCACATCATGGGTGGACCTACCACGGGCGAACCGTTCGAAGACGCGTGCCCGTTCGGACTCGTGCACGCCGGGTCCGTTGTCCTCGACCGAGACATACACGTGCTTGCGGTCGGTCGCAACGCGGACGGCCGTCACGCCCCCGCCGTACTTGCGAGCGTTGTCCAGAAGGTTGCGCACGATCTGCTCGTAGCGCCTGGGGTCGAGCATTGCGTTGGCGATCGCACCGCCGTCACTCACCTCCATCACGTCGAGCGACACGTCCTGCCCCTCGACGATTCGCCGGGTGAGCGCAGCGATGGAACACGACTCGAAGTGAACATCGGCGACACCCGCGTCTATCCGGGCAATCTCCAACAGGTCGAGCACCATGGTGGACAAACGCGTGAGCTGACCGGTGATCACGTCGACCGCCTGGGCCGCGCGTTCGGGCATCTCGCCCTTGCGACGCTCGAGGACCTGGGCCGCCGCACTCATGACACCGAGCGGGGTTCGAAGTTCGTGGCTCACGTCGGACGCGAACCGTTCCTCGCGTTCGATGCGTCGCTGCACGGCGTCGACCATCGTGTTGAACGACGCCGCAACCCGGTTGAGGTCGGGGTCGCCTTCTTCCTGGAGCCGGGTGTCAAGCGCACCATCGGCAAGCGCCTCTGCCGCTTGTGCCACCTGGGCCACCGGTCGTAACACGCGCCGCGCCGTCCATGCACCCAGCGCGGCACCGACAGCAAGCGCACCGAGCATTCCGCCGATGACGGACGTCGCCAGTTTGGACAACGTGTCGGACAACTGGCTGAGCGGGAACACTTCGACATAGGTCGCATTGACGCTGGGGAGCGGCACACCGACTGCAAGCGCGACGGTGCCGTCGTTGGGAAGGACGAATCGCTGCTTGGCTGCGCGTCCGTCGAGCAGGCGGTCCGTGAACGATGCGGGGAGCACCGCGTCGCTGCGGCCGACGTTGCCGCGCCACCGGTCCTGGTAGCGCACGAATGCGAACGATCCGGACTCGGTGCGCAGGCTCTCAAGGGTGGAGCGAACGTTCGGCTCGCGGGTGCGCAACGCCTGCAGGACAACCCGGGCATTGCCGTACGCCTGGTCACGCGCCGACGTGTCGCGCTGTTGGATGAGGAAGTTGCGCACCAGGTAGAACGACGAACCACCCACCAACCCCGTCACGATTCCGGCACCGAGAGCCCACACCAGCGCAAGACGTGCAGCGAGCGAGAAACGTGCCGACCGACGCCGGCCGGTGGAGCGACGCGAGCCGATCAGTTGCGAAGCGGCTGGGTCTCCTGAAACCGATGAGGGCGGTTTCGTGGTTGAGCCTCTGGCCGACTGCCCGGCGGAGCGGGCCTGAACCCGGCTCTGATTCCGATCCTGACTGGACGAGGTCGTCACCCGGTCAGTGTTGCCGATACGAGGTGGGAGCGCTGACGATCGCATCTGGAACACCGCTCCCGGTCACGAGCGCTTCCGAAAAGGAGGAAGTCCCGCAGTCCATCTGTCCACTCCAGCCAGGGGAGCCACTCGGCGGACAGAGGAACTGCGGGACACAACCCACCACCGGAATGACTATGCAACCTCAATATTGCGGAGATGCGCGCTGATCGTCACGGTTCTGTGATGTTTTGTCCTGACATGAGGCGACTCAGTCGTTCCGTGTCGACCACCAGGTCGTACACGTGCTTGCGGCTGGCACCGACCTGTTCGGCCACGATCCCCGCTGCGTCCTTGAGGGACAACCCGGCTGCACGGAGTCGGGCGACTTCGTCGGTGATCTCCTGGGGTCTTTGCTCGATCGGGTCACCAGCCGCGACCGGAGGACGGCCCTCGATGACCACCACGAATTCCCCCTGCGGTTCGGCCAGGTTTGCGGCGACTTCGCCCACCGGGCCACGGACCACCTGCTCGAACCGTTTCGTCAGCTCTCTCGCAACGGCCACCCGACGGTGTGGACCGCACGCTGCGACCAGGCCGTGGAGCAGATCACGGATGCGATGCGGAGCCTCGTACAGCACGATCGTGCGTGGTTCCGAGGCGACCGCCTGAATCGCAGTGAGGCGGGCACCGCCCTTGGGCGGCAGGAAGCCCTCGAACACGAAGCGAGCGGTGGGAAGGCCGCTGATGGCAAGCGCCATCACGAATGCAGCCGGGCCGGGAACAGCGGAGACGGTCAGGCCGGCTTCGATGACCGCAGCCACGACCTTTTCTCCTGGGTCGCTGATGGCAGGAGTCCCGGCATCGGTGACGAGCGCTATCCGTTCGCCCCGCTCGACCAACGCAACGATGCCCGGCGCAGCCACGCCTTCGTTGTGGTCATGAACGGCCAGCAGCCGTTTGCCTGTGATGCCCTTCGCGCTCAGCAGCTTCATGGTGTGGCGGGTGTCCTCGCAGGCGATGGCGTCGACGCTGCGAAGCACCTCTTCGGCCCGCGCCGACAGGTCGCCGAGGTTGCCGATCGGTGTTGCAACGAGGATCAGTTCGCCGGCCATGGCCCGACCCGGATCCTGCTGCCGCGTAAGAGATTCCAGTCACCGAATGCTCCACCGGAAGCTTCCAGAACACCGGCTGCACCCGAACGCCAGGCACCCAGGCGATTCGGCACCATCGTCTGTGCGCTGATGACTATTCCATGACGGTCGACGTGGGCGACATCGATGGTGAACCGCATGCCGAGCGTGTGCACCGAGCGAACCCCCGGGAACCACATCGCACCCTCGATGCCATCGCGATGCAGCAGGCCTCGGCGGCGGGTGGCCGGTGTAGCCGCAACGTCGACCACATCCGTGTCGACGCCATCGATCACTAGCCGCACGGCACCGCTCGCCTTACTTCGTGACGTTGAACTTGAAATCGACCACATCGCCGTCCTGCATCTCGTATTCCTTGCCTTCGAGACGCAGTTTGCCGACTTCGCGTGCTTTGGCCAACGAGCCGAGGTCAAGCAGCAGGTCCCACTGGATGGTTTCGACCTTGATGAACCCACGCTGGATATCGGAGTGGATCTCGGCGGCGCATTCGGGCGCTTTCGCTCCCGCCCGGAACGTCCACGCCCTGGTCTCCTTCTCACCGGTGGTGAGAAAGGTACGACGACCAAGCAGACGATAAGCGGCCTGCATCAACCGGGGCAGTGCACCTTCGCCGAGACCGAACCCGTCGAGCAGCTCTTTGCGGCCGGCTTCGTCGAGCAGGGCCGCCTCGGCTTCGAGCTGCACACACATGCCAAGCACTTCCGCGTGGCCGGCCATCAGTTGATCGACCGGCTTGGTGATGGCGGAGACGTTATCGATGTCGTTATCGCTGACGTTGACGACGCAGAGCACCGGCTTGTTGGTGAGAAGAAAGAACTCCTTGAGGTTGGCGCGATCGTCTGCGGTGAGAGGCACTCGGTACAGCGGGGTGCCTTCGGCAAGGACGGGCTGTACCTTTTCCAGCGCTTCAAGCCCGGGGAGCAGCGACTTGTCCTGCTTCGCGGCGCGCTGGCGCTTGTTGATCTGGGTCTCGACAGAGGCAAGGTCGGCGAGGGCCAGTTCGATCTCGACAACAGCAAGGTGATCGAGCGGGTCCTGCGAGCCGGGCACGTCGTCGCCGGTTGCACCCTTGGCGAAGGCACGGAGGACGAACACGATGGCATCGACTTCGCGGATGTTGGCCAGGAATTTGTTGCCAAGGCCTTCACCCTTGCTTGCTCCCTCGACGAGGCCGCCGATATCGACAAACTCGCTGGTGGCGTGCACGATCTTCTGGGTCTTCGACATCTCCGACAGCAGCAACAGGCGCTCGTCCGGCACCTTCGCCCGGCCGATGTTGGGCTCTTTGGTCGCAAATGGGTACGGCGCAGCCAGCGCCCCACCGCCCGCAAGCGCGTTGAACAGCGAGGACTTGCCTGCGTTGGGGAGACCGACGAACCCGAAGCGTTCCATGAGACCTGAGAGGTTAGCTGCGGGTTCACCAACAACCCTCCGGAATCGGCCGGGTTCCTCGTGTTGTAAGGTCTTAGCCTTATGTCGAAGCGCACCTCGAAGAAGCGGACCCGGGCCCGGAAGAAGAAGGCCAACCACGGCACCAAGCCGAACTGTGGTCGCGGCTGACCCAGCCACTTCTGCCGAGACACTCCGTCTCGGGCCCCAGACACAGACGATTGAGACCACGAGACCGGCACTCCCGGTCTCGTTGCGCGTCCGGTCTCGTTGCGCACCCGTCGACGTTCCCGGTTCACGTCCAGCGCAACATCACAGCATCCAACGTTGCGCTCACAGCAACCAACGTTGCAAAAACCGGCTCAGATTCTCGCCGAATTCGCACCGTTGGTTGCTGAGGCGGGCAGGTTGGTTGCTGAGGCGGGCAGGTTGGTTGCTGAGGCGGGCAGGTTGGTTGCTGAGGCGGGCAGGTTGGTTGCTGAGGCGGGCAGGTTGGTTGCGGAAATGGGTTGGGTTGGTTGCTGAGATCGGCACGGCTAGGTTCCCCGGGTGAGCGCGATCCTGTTCCTGACCGTGGCCGACGATCCGCAGACATGGGCCGCCCTCGGTTTCACGCTGGACGGAGCGACTGCCCGGTTGGGGTCCACCGCAATCACCCTCACCGGCGCCGACCCTGGAGCGAAAGGCGTGACCGGATGGAACCTTGCCGACGACAGCCCTCTGCCTGCGTCGATCGAAGGGCTTCGAACGACCGCAACCCCGGGCCTGACCCCCGCACCTCCGGCACCCGTTCACCCCAACGGCATCAGCGCAATCGACCACCTCGTGGTCATGACGCCGAACCTCTCCCGCACGGTCGCTGCGTTCGAGGATCTCGGCTGGGAGTGTCGCCGAACCCGCGCGGCTGCAGCGTACGGACAGCAGAACATGCGCCAGGCGTTCTTCTGGTTCGGCGACGTCATCGTCGAGGTGGTCGGACCGGAGACACCCGATCCCGCCAAGGCCGATCGTCCCGCATCGTTCTTCGGGTTGGCCCTGACCGCCACGGACCTCGACGCCACGGCAGCGTTCTTCGGGGATCTCATGAAACCGCCCATCGACGCGGTGCAGACGGGTCGCCGCATCAGCACCATCTCATCTCGGGCAGGTTCAAGCGTTGCGATCGCAGTCATGAGCGCGCACCTGAAGGAATCACCATGACTGACGTATCGCCAATCCTGTCCAACCCGTCCAACCTGTCCAGCCCGGCCAGCCCGGCCAGCCCGGCGTTGTCGACCAGCGACGACATCGTGCTCATCGATATCGCTGCCGGCATCGGTACCGTGACGCTCAACCGGCCGAAGGCACGCAACGCACTCAGCAGCGCACTGAGCGGGCGGCTCCGTTCCGCCATGGCCGAAGTCGACGCCGACGAGGAGGTGCAGGTCATCGTGCTCACGGGCGCGGACCCTGCCTTCTGCGCCGGGGTCGACCTGAAGGAACTGGGCCACGACGGCGGCGCCCTAAAGAATTTCCATCCGGACGGCCACGTTGCGGTACGCGGCCCGTGGGCACCGACCGCTAAACCTGTCATCGGCGCTATCAACGGTGTCGCAATCACGGGCGGCTTCGAACTCGCGCTGCAGTGCGACTTCCTCGTGGCATCTGACCGCGCAGCATTCGGCGACACCCACGCTCGCGTCGGGGTGCTGCCAGGCTGGGGACTGTCGGTCCTGCTCCCCCAGGCAATCGGTGTCCGTCGTGCCCTTGAGATGAGCCTCACCGGCAACTTCATCGATGCCGCCGAAGCGCATAGGCTGGGTCTGGTCAACCACATCGTTGCGCACGAGTCGCTTATCCCAACCGTACGCGCGCTTGCAACTGACATCGCATCGATCCACTCGCGGGCAGTGTCCACCTACTTGGCCAGCTATCGGGCGATCCACCACATGACCGTCGGCGACGGCCTGCAGCACGAGGCCGAGGTGAACCGTGACTACCTGGCAACGTTCACACCAGCAGAGTTCGAGACACGCCGCACGTCGATCGTGGCGCGCGGCCGGGATCAGAAACCGGCCGACTGACAACCATTCAGCGAGCGGCGCCACGGCATAGGAGTTAGCGGTACTGCCCCACCAGATCCGCCAGCGTTGAGGACGGGCGGGCTCCGAGCCGGCTGATGACTTCCCCGGCAGCGAGGCTGCCCAACTGTGCACACGTACGCAGCGCCATGCCCGAGCAGTAACCGTGGAGGAACCCACCGGCGTAGGCGTCGCCCGCACCGGTGGTATCGATGACCGAGGGAGACACGGTCAGCGGCGCGTATTCGATCTGACCGTCGTGCACGACGACCGAGCCGCGCTCGCCCAACGTGATGGCCGCGATCTCACAGCGTTCGCCGATGGCGAGAAGTGCGCGGTCAAGATCGTCGATTCCCAGCAACGACTCAAGCTCCGCCTCGTTGCCGAACACGATGTCGACGTCGTCGGTGAGCAGGTCAAGCCACTCGTGTCGGAAGCGGTCCACGCAGAACGGGTCGGCAAGTGACAGCGAGAACCGTTGTCCCGCCTGATGCACGATGTCGATCGCGTGGTGCAGACCGTCGCGGGCCAGCAATTCGTCCCACAGGTATCCCTCGACGTATGTGACCTGCGCACCCGACAGCAGGTCGATGTCCATGTCGGGGATACGCAGCCCTCGCGCCGCACCGAGATACGTAGCCATGGTGCGCTGCGCGTCGTGGGTGACGTTGATCATTGAACGGCCGGTGGGCGGACCATCGGGTCGGGAGCGAGGCGTGGTGTACGTGACGCCGACGGAATGGATGTCGTTCACGAATGCGTCGCCGAGCGGATCGACGTTGACTTTGCCGATGAACGCCGAACGGGTGCCGAGCATCGCCGAGACGACAGCGGTGTTGGCAGCCGACCCGCCGGAGATCTGCGTGAGCGCCTCGCCTCGTTCGAAGGCCCGTTCGGCCATCCCGCCATAGATCGCGACGCCCTGGTCGGCTTCGACGAGCTGCATCACACCCTTGGCAAGGCCGTGCGAAGCAATGAACGCATCGTCTGAGTGACCGAGCACATCGACGATTGCATGGCCGATGGTCACAAGCTGTGGCTGACTCACAGTTTGGAAACTGTAGTGGTGCCAGACTTCCTTGATGCATACCGGGAATCAGCCCACCGACCAGCCAGCCGATCAACCGTCGGTGAACCCACATCGGCTTCCGCGGACGGTGACCCCTTCCCGCTACGACCTCACGCTCTCGCCCGACCTTGCTTCGCGCTCGTTCGTGGGGCGCGCCACGGTCACCCTCACCGTCCACCAGCCTCTCGCGCAGCTGGTCTGCAACGGCTCGGAGATCACCGTTCATCAGGCTTGGGCCGTCGATTCGACCGGCACCCGCACAAACGCACTCGCCATCCAGCACGACGAGGAATCGGAACGGGTCTCGCTCGACTTCGAACGCACCATCCCTGCGGGCCAGGTGGCGCTCACCATGGAGTACGAGGGAACACTGAACGACAAGTTGGCCGGCTTCTACGCGTCGACTTACACCGACGACGCAGGCGTCCTACACACCATCGCAACCACGCAACTGCAATCCACCGACGCGCGCAAGGCGTTCCCGTGCTGGGACGAACCCGATTTCAAAGCCGTGTTCTCGGTCACCCTCGTTGTCGCGCCTGACCTGACCGCCATTGCGAACGAGCCGGTGAGGCACGAAGCGGTGATGGCCTCCGGCAAACGGGCAATCACGTTCGAAGACACCATGGTCATGAGCACCTACCTGCTGTGTTTCGTGGTCGGTGAACTCGAGATGACCGACACGCTCGACGTCGACGGCGTTCCGTTACGTGTCGTGCACCGGCCAGGGATGGCACACCTCACGGCGTTCGCTCTGGAAATCGGCGCGTTCGCACTCCGATATTTCCGCGACTACTACGGGATTGCATACCCCGGCCGCAAGATGGACCTGATTGCGCTTCCGGACTTCGCTGCGGGAGCGATGGAAAACCTCGGAGCCGTGACGTTCCGCGAAATGTTGCTGTTGGTCGACCCTGCGCAGGCATCGCATACCGAACTGGAGCGCATCGCTGACGTGGTTGCCCACGAGATAGCCCACATGTGGTTCGGCGACCTTGTCACCATGTCGTGGTGGAACGGCATCTGGCTGAATGAAGCGTTCGCCACATACGCCGAAATTGCGTGCGTCGCAGCATTCCGGCCTGAGTGGGACCGGTGGACTTCGTTCGGGGTGTACCGATCTGCAGCTATGCAGGTCGACGCGCTGCACAGCACTCGGCCGATCGAGTTCCCGGTGAACTCGCCGACCGACGCGGAAGGCATGTTTGATCTGCTCACTTATGAAAAGGGTGCGTCGATCCTGCGGCAGCTGGAGCAGTACCTGGGGGAGGACGTGTTCCGCGCCGGTGTCCGCCGGTACCTCACCGAGCACTCCTACGGAAACTCCGAAACGATCGATCTGTTCGATGCGCTTGAAGCCGTGAGCAACGAACCAGTGGCCAAGATGATGAACGGCTGGATCTTTACGGGTGGCTTCCCGCTGATCTCAGCCACCGCCTCGCCGGGTGGAGCAACGCTCACCCAACAGCCGTTCACGTATCTACCGAACGGGCCGGCCACCACGTGGCTGGTGCCTGTGCTGTGGCGCACCGCTGGCACGGCTGGCGCCGCTGCCGATTCCTCAGGGAAGACCCTGCTCAGCCCGGAATCCGGCCTCGCGGAGGTGGCTGGCGGCGATGCGCCGATCGTGGTCAACGCCGGTGGTCACGGGTTCTACCGGGTCCGCTACGACGACGTGCTGGCTGCTCGCATTCGCTCCTCGTTCGCGTCGCTCCCGCCTATCGAGCGGTTCGGGATCGTCAACGACGCCTGGGCGTCTGTCCTGGCTGGCACCAGCGGCACCGAATCGTTCCTCGCGCTGGTTCGCTCGCTGGGCACGGAACGCGACCCCAATGTGTGGACTGCAGCGATCGCTGGACTGGGGTCGCTCAGCCAGATCGCCGACGACGTTGGTCAGCCCAAGCTGCAACTGCTCGTGCAGCAGGTCTGTGGGCCGGTGCTCGCGCAGCTCGGATGGGAGCCACTCGCGGGAGAAACGGCCCGACAAGGGCAGTTGCGCGGCATGATGATCGCTGCGATGGGCGCAACGGGCGCGGACCCCGAAACTCGCACGCAAAGCGCGGCGCTGGTGGATCGTGCGATCGAGGGCGACCTCGCCCCGGACGTTGCAGCCGCGCTCATCAACGTGGCAGCACGCGAAGGCGATGCATCACTCTGGGAGCGCTATGACCGCTTGCGCCGAACTGGCAGCCCGATCGAGGCGATCCGGTACCTCCGGGCGCTTGTGGGATTCGAAGATCCTTCGCTGCGCAGCCGCACCATCGAGCTGGCCTTCAGCGGCGACGTGCGTTCGCAGGACTCCCCGTACATGCTCATCCCGATGCTTGCCGATCGTGTCAACGGGCCGTCGGCCTGGGCTGCGCTCAGGGACCGCTGGGAGCCGTACACCGCGACACTTCCGACCAATGCCGTCGGACGCATCCTCGACGGCATCGTGCAGCGCACCGAGGCCGGGTTGGCAGATGAGATCACGGCGTTCTTCGCGGCGCACCCGATTCCCCAGGCAGCCAAACAGGTGCAGCAGAAGTTGGAACTGCTGCGCGTTCACCAGGGCTTGCGAGACCGGGAGGGTGCTCGCCTCGCCAGTCTGCTCTGAGCGAGCTGCAAGAAGAGTGGCTTGAAGCACCTGAGCGACGGATGATGCTCGCATCCATCGCAACGCCCCGGTGGGTCGGACAATCGGTTGACGCCGCGTCAGGCGCTGACTGCGTCGGGAGGGGTGGAGAGGGCGGCCACCGACACCGCCGAGGTAACGCCGCGCACATCGAGGTCGCCCATCCAGCGGGTTGAGACCCAGTCCGGTGCAGCCTGAGCCACCACATCGGTGACCAACACTTCCCCTGGCGAGGCCTCGTTGCACAGACGGCTGGCCAGGTTGACGGGCATGCCGATGTAATCATCGCCTTCGAAGAGGATGACCAGCCCGCTCGCTATTCCACCGCGCAGCGGGAGGGGAAAATCGATCTCCTGCAGCTCGTGCTCGATGGCAAGTACGGCACGGACAAGCGGGCCGGACTCGACGGAGATGATCATCGCCCCGTCACCGAGCCACTTGTCGATGCGTACGCCCATGCGGCTGGCAACGCGCCGCACAACCGTCCTGAAGTCCGCCAGCGCGTTGACCGCAGCAGCATCGCCGCGCTGGTCGGTGTAGGCCGTAAATCGGCTGATGTCGATGAACGCGAACGTGCGCTCAACGCGGGTGACGTGTTTCGCCGACATCATGTGACAAATGTAACACTGGAGCGCGAGCTGCGTGGCTGAATTGTAACGAGCATCATCTTCATTCCGTACCGACTCGGGCAATCAGACCGGCAATCCGACCGGCAATCAGACCGGCAATCCGACCGGCTGGCGGGCCGGATCATTGCGCCGCCCACATCGACGCGTAATGACCTTCTCGGGCCAGCAACTCGGTATGCGTTCCGGTTTCGACCACGCGTCCTGCCTCCATGACAATGATCCTGTCAGCCCGGCGAGCCGAGTCGAGCCGATGTGCGATGAGCACCGTCGTGCGGCCCGTGAGACCGCCTCCCAAGGACTCGAATGCATGCTGGACGCGAGCCTCGGTGGACAGGTCCAGTTGTGCGGTTGCCTCGTCCAGCAGCAGAATCTGCGGATCGACGAGGTGCGCACGAGCGAGCGCCACCAGTTGGCGTTCTCCCGCCGACAGGCTGCGTCCCCGAGCCGTGACCACGGTGTCGTAACCATCGGGCATCTGGTCGATCAGTGCGTCGGCACCCACGCTGGTCGCCGACGCAATCACCTGCTCACGAGTCGCTTCCGGCCGACCGTATGCGATGTTGTGCGCGATCGTGCCACTGAACAACACGGGTTCCTGCGGCACCACCCCCAATCGGGCGCGGTACTGGGCCTGGTCCATGGATCTCAGGTCAACCCCACCGGCGAGCACCGCGCCATCCGTCGGGTCATACAGCCGGGCGACGAGCTTGACGACAGTCGACTTGCCTGCGCCCGTGGTGCCGACCAACGCAACCGACTCCCCCGGCTCGATGGTCAGCGACACATCGTGCAACGCATCGGTGACGGCTCCGCCGTACCGGAACGTGACGTGATCCAGCTGGATTCGCCTCACCGACGATGGAACCGGCACTGGTTGCGCCGCAGCCGGAGTGGCGGTTTCGACGGCGAACAGGCCGCGTAGTTTCCTATTCGCCGCCCCTGCCTGCTGCCAGGTGTCGAAGATGGTCGAGAGCTGCTGAATCGGCGTGAAGAACTGGTTGAGATACAGGACATACGCCGCCATCGCTCCCTGCCCCAGCAACCCGCTGTCGATCCGGCGGAGCCCAAAGCCCAGCACCAGGGCCGTGCTCGCCACGCCGATGAACTCCACCACCGGGAAATAGAGGCTGTTGGCCCGCTGTCCTTCCAGGCGCGCACGCCGGTGGGCATCGACAAGCTCCCCGAAGTCGTCGGTGTTGCGTTGTTCCCGACCGCTTGCCTGGACCACACGCACGCCACTGAACGACTCGGCAAGCCGCGCGTTGACGGAAGCAAGCCGTTCGCGCGATCTGTCGTATGCCGACGACGACACCCTGCGGAACCACAGCGTTGCCAACACCAGGAACGGCACGCCGCTCATGGCCAACATCCCAAGCGCAAGATCGGCATGCAGCATGACGGCTGCGACCACCATCAAGGTCAATGCGTTGACAACCAGGTTCACCATCCCCTGCTGGAAGAAGGTGGACAGCGCATCGACATCGCTGGTGACCCGTGTAAGCAGTCGGCCGGACAGCTCGCGTTCGTAGAAGTCGAGCGACAGTCGCTGCAGCTGTCCGAAAACTTTGACGCGCAGGCGGTAGAGGATTCGTTCCGAGACGGCCGCAGTGACCCGCGTCTGCGCACCGGAAACCAGCATTGCGGCAACAGCAGCGACAAAGAACAGAACGGATGCACGCAGCAGCGCTGACGACGATCCGCGTCGGACGCCGTCGTCGATACCCATCCTCACGAACAGCGGACCCGAAAGCCCGAGGATCGTCTCCAGCACCACGAGCCCGAGCGTGAACGCAGCTCCCGCCCATTGACCTGAGACCAGCGAGCGAACCGTGTGAGGGTCCGGGACACCGAGCGCCGCATCGACGACAACGGCAGCGTTCACACCGGGTTCATCCGTGGCCGGTTGCAGCTCGGCGATCCGCGCGACGGAGCCCTCGTCCGGAACAGCAAAGCCACCGCCCGTGCCGATCCCGACGCGGGCGACGGACAACCCACCGGGCACGATCGACGAGAAAGGCCGATCCGCCAACGCTGCTACCGCTGTCGCCGGTGCGGCGCTGGAGAGTGGACCCGAGTACCGAGCTGGTGCCTGGTCCGACCCGGCATCGGCATCGTCATCGGCATCGTCGTCGTCCCGGGCCTCGGCAAGCAACCCACGGAACACGCGGGACCGTTGCATCAGTTCGTCGTAGGTTCCCGTGTCGAGCACCTTGCCGCGTTCCATCACGATGATGCGGTCGGCCAACAGCAGCGTTGACCGTCGGTGTGCCACCAGGACTACGGTCCGGTTGGCCATTGCGGAACGCAGCGCCTCGTGCACCCAATGCTCCGTACGCGTATCAAGTGCTGAGGTTGCGTCGTCGAGGATGAGCACCCGCGGGTCGGTCATCAGCGCGCGTGCGAGAGCCAGGCGTTGGCGCTGCCCGCCTGACAGCGTCAGGCCTTGCTCGCCCACCACCGTGTCATAGCCCTGAGGAAGCGCCATCACGAACTCGTGAGCCTGTGCCGCGGTGGCTGCGAGCACAACGTCGGCGAACGACGCGTCAGGCCGAGCGAAGCTGAGGTTTTCGCGGACCGACATCGAGAAGAGGAACGCGTCCTCGAACACAACGGAAACTGCGCGTCGCAGGGACGCCAGCGTGACGTCGCGTACGTCCTGTCCGTCGATCACAATGCTCCCCTCGGCCACTTCGACGAACCTGGCTACCCCCAACGCAACGGTCGATTTCCCGGAGCCGCTCACTCCTACCAGAGCCACCCGTTCGCCAGGTGCGATCTCGACGGTCGCACCGTCAAGGGCCCGATGTCCGCCCGGGTAGGCAACCACTGCGTCGGTCAGGGTGACACGCCCGGCCATCTTCCCGGCTTCTGTTTGCCGGATCGGTTCTGCGTCCGGCGCATCGATGATCGATGGGCGGTAGTCCAAGAGCTCGAAGATCCGCTCGGCGCCTGCCCGTGCCTGCTGCGTGATCGTGAGGATGAGGCTCGACATCCGCACCGGTGCCGCCAGCTGGCTGAGGTAGGTGAAGAACGCAACGAGTGTTCCCACGCTCAGCGAACCATCGATGGCTGCGTGGCCGCCGACGAGCAGCACAGCGACCAGCCCGAACGAGGGGACGGCCGCAAGTGGTGGTGACCAGCGGGACGTGATGCGAGCCGACCGCATCCGGCTCCCGAACACATCGCGTGCAGACCGATCGAACGCGGTCAGCTCCCGGCGTTCCTGTCCGAAGCTTTTGACCACCCTGACCCCCGAAATGGCTTCTTCAGCCTTTGTCGTCAGGTCGCCGACCTTGGCGAGCGCGTCAAGGTTGGCAGGAAAGGTCCATTTGCGGAGCTGCCGGCCGAGCAGCAACATCGGCGGGAAAAGGGCGACCGTGATGATGGTGAGCAGGGGCGAGAGCATGGCCATCACCACGACGGACAGCACCAGTTGGACGAGCGTCGATGACAGCAGCGGGCCGAACGACAGCAGGCCTCCGATCAGCCCGATATCGGCGTTGGCCCGGCTCACCACCTGCCCCTGCGCAAGCGCATCGTGTGTGACCGGATCGAGCGTCTGCAGGTGGTCGTGGATCAGCATCCGTAACGTTGCTTCGGTTCCAGCCGACAGACGGCCCGCATGCCAGCGTCGGACGTAGATCATCAGCGCGCGTACGATACCGAGCACCACGAGGACTGCCAACCACAGGGATCGTGATCCGTTTCCGTCGAGCAGCTTACGGATCACCAGTGGCGACCCAAGCCCAGCAAGCACGACCAAGGCGGCGGCACCAAGCGCGCTGACACCGTAGCGTCGGTCCGGGCCCATCAGCCCGACCAACCGCCGGAGCCATGCCTGCGAGTGTGGCTGACCCGTCATCGGCGCTTTCCGCATCATCATGAACGCCCGCTGAAGACCGTCACGCCAGACCGAGGAGCGACCGGAACCGCATCCCGCGTTCTCGGTAATCGGCAAACCGGCCGAACGACGGAGCCGCAGGCGACAGCAGCAGCACCCCGCCGACCGGGACCGACGTCAGCAGAAGGGGAATCGCGTCGTCGAAATCGTCGACCTGTGCAACTGACACGGCAGTGTTACCGCTCTGCCTGCACGCGCTCGCGATGAGTGCTGCGATACGTGGGCCGGACTGCGGAACGCCCACGACCCAAATTGGTTCGCGCCGTTTCGCGATCGCGTCGGCGAGCGGCTGGTAGTCGAGACCTCGGTCGTGCCCGCCGATGATGATCCCGACAGGACGGTCGTCGTACGCAGCCAACGCCGCAACCGCAGCTTGCGGTGCCGTGGAGAGGCTGTCGTCGATCACGTCTCGCCCATCGACGGTACCGACCGGCTGCAACCGATGGTCAAGCGGACGGAACGCACTCAACGCCTGGAGCAACGCGTCGCGGTGGTCCCATGGCTCCCATCCGGCGCAGCGCAGCGCGCTGAGCGCACCGCAGAGGTTGGCCCCGTTGTGCCTGCCGACAAGTGGGATGCCCGCAAGCTGAACGAACGTTCGAACACCCTCGATGATGGATCCATCCGGCGCGACCATGAACCCACGCTCGTCGCCGTACGGAACCAGTTCGACCATCGCATCGCCGCCGGCCTGGAGGTCGCTGATTGCACGTTCAAGGCACGCTTCGACATCGGGCACCGAGACGTTCGCGACAACCCGGCTAGAAACACTGCTGGCAACACCCTGGCCCGCCGCACGCCTCGGATGGCGGAACAGGTTGACCTTGTCGTCGAAGTAACGCTGCGCGGTCTCGTGCCAGTCGAGGTGCTCGGGAAACAGCGAAGTGAGCACACCGACCGCTGGGCTGTTACGCACTTCGCTCGTCTGGAAGCTGGACAACTCCAACACGTGCCATCGCGCTCCGGGGAAAGGGTCGCCGGCGCCAAGACCGGCGGCAAGCACATCAAGCGGAGCACGTCCCACGTTGCCAGCCAGCAGCACGTCGTCGGTAAGCGCGCTCAGTAAGTGCGCAATGAGCGACGACGTGGTGCTCTTGCCCTTGCTGCCGGTCACGGCAATGGTGCGACTCAGTGGGTCCGACGGAGCGGCCGCTGCTTCCGCGAACCACAGAGCTGTTCCGCCGAACACCTGGATGTGCGGGTTGGTGGCGATGACATCGTGGAACCCCCCGTGGTACGGCGAGATACCGGGTGACTTGAGGATGACGTCAACAGCAGGCGGAAACGGATCGTTGCTGAGATCCACCACGGCGACACCCTGGATCGTGGACGGGTCCGCGGGTCTGGCACTGTCGATGACCACCACGACGGATGCTGCAGCACCATGCTGGAGGAGCAGCGATACGGCCGCAGTTCCTTCGACCCCGGCGCCCCACACGGCGACGTGGCGGCCGCGGAGATCGGCGAGCTTCACGAAACGGGACCCGGGTGAATTATCCCCCGGTAGTCGGGGGCCACCAGCGGCGCAGCGTGCAGCGTGTAGACGGAACAGATATCGGCGTCGGTCGGCCACCCGCTGGCCGCTCGCACCTCAGCGGCCAAGTGACGGAGGGCCGGATGATCCGACCATTCAGCCCGCTCGATGATCGACGCGAGAGCAACACGGCACTCCAGGTGTTCTCCGACGCACTCGAACGGCTTCCACTCGGACAGGCCGAGCAGCGCACGGAATCCTTCGATGGATGACGACGAAAACAACTCAGAACCCCAGATGCGCTCAACCTCGGTACGGGGCAATGACGTGCACAGTGCTAAGTACACGAACTGACACTTGGGGCACTCGCCGCACCACCGGGTCACCCGACGTGCGGGGTCGATGCGCTGCGTGCGGTTGCAGCTGGAGAACGAATCGAAGTAGCGCCGGCACGTGGCAGCGAAGCGCTGCGAGATGTCAAGCTCTGACAGCGGACGCAGCAGCGAGAACCAACGTAGCTCCGGCGTGATGCGAGCGACAGCTGCCGCAATGGCCGACTCTGCTTCGTCGCTCTTGGCCCACTGGTGGTTGATCGCGACACCGCGGTATTCGACGTTGCCTTCCGAGGCTGATCGTTCGTTGGACATCACCAACGAATCGTGGCCGCCGAGCACCGCTGCGATGAGCGCCGCGAACGACACGATTGCGGTCGCCGGCACATGCCCGTTGCGGGCGCCCAGCTCGTTGAGCTCGACGATGGCCGGGTCGATGATCCGTTCGACGGCCACGTCGGGCAGGCCCGATGCGTCGATGACGTCTTGGATGATGGGGAAACGCCGCACCGTGACGAGGGTCGGCGCTCGGCCCGCTGCCCGAAGTGCCTCGATGGTGACGCAAGAGTCTTTTCCTCCTCCCACCGCTACCAAGGGGCCGTTGCCCAATTCTGCACCAGCCCGTTCGGGCTTGGTCTCGTGCACGTCGACGTGCCAAGCCGGGCGCAGTTCTGGGTCAAGCCCGTTGACGAAGCAGTATTCGCCCAGTCCCCGGGTCAACAGCAGCTGGTGCAGGGCAAGGTCGTCTGAGCTGATTCGGCCGTGCACACGGATGTCTGCAGCGGCCGATGCCTTGTAATAGCTGAGCCCCGCCACGACCCAGAGATGTGTCAGCAGACGTTCAGCTATGTTCCAGCGGGTCGCCCAGACAGTCGAAGCATCGGACGCTTCCGTGGCGACATGAAACAGGTACCGCTCGGTGAACCGGATGACGTCACCTGCTGGGTCAAGTCCACCGCCGTGTCGGAACGCGTCGAGCAGGTCGTCGATCGGCGCGTTCAGCGGCAGGTCGGACCGCGCAAGGCAGTAGTGCAGGTCTGCATTGACCGTCTCGGCGGTTCGGGTGAACGTCCAACCGAGGTGGTGGAACCACGGCCAGTCGGCCGGGTCGAACCCGGGGTCGAGAATCCCTTCGGGCAGTCCGCCGGCTGTCATGCGTGGGTGACCGGGCCCGCTGCATGGCGGCGGCGGAGCCAGTCGACCAGGACGTCGGCCGGGAGCGGGCGTGACACCAGGTACCCCTGCGCAATGGTGCAGCCGAGCCACCGAAGCTGCTCGAGTGAACGTTCGTCCTCGACACCTTCTGCAACCGTATCGAGACCGAAGCTGCTGGCGACCTCGATGACGGCCCGGACGATTGCCAGGTTGGCCGGATTGTCTGCCAAGTCGATGACGAAGGACTTGTCGATCTTCAATTCATCCACGTCGAGGCGGGCGAGGTACGCCAACGCCGAGTAGCCCGTGCCGAAATCGTCGATCGACAGCCGGACACCGAGGGCCTTGATGCGTTCAACGACGCTGCGAGACACTTCGGAGTCGGTCGTGAACTCGCTCTCGGTGATCTCGAGGGTCAGCCATTCGCCGCTGAGCCCGGCGATGGTCAGCGCGTTGGCAATGTCGTCTGGCAGGTCGATGTCACGCAGGCAACGAGCGGGGAGGTTGACAGCCACGCCCATCGACAGTCCCTCGCGGTGCCATTGCGCGCATTGCGGCAGCGCCGTGTGCAGCACGAACCAGGTGAGGTCGTGGATGAGGCCTGTGTGCTCAGCCAACGGCACCAATTCGTCCGGAGGGATTGCGCCCCGCACGGGATGACGCCAGCGGACGAGGGCTTCAGCACCGACGACTGCTCCGGTGGCGATATCGGTCTTGGGCTGGTAGTGCACGTCGAGTTCGCCCAGCTCGATCGCCTGGCGAAGATCGACGACAAGCTCAAGCTGGTCAGTGGTGACCCTCTCGTGGATGGGGTCCCACATTTCGAGTGTGGACTCGGGTGCTTCCTTGGCGACATACATCGCAACGTCGGCATGACGAAGGAGGACGCTGCGCGTGACACCGTGGAACGGAGCGACTGCCATCCCCATCGCGGCGTCGACGTGGATGGTGGCGTCGCCTGCGTCGATGGGACCGGCCACCGCTCGGAGCAACCGGGCAGCCTGAGCCTGGGCATCGTCGAGGTCCACGACATCGGAGAACAGGACGGCGAACGAATCGCCACCGATACGCGCCGCCGCGCAGTCGACCCGAAGCGACCTCACCAGCCGCTGGGCGACTTCGGCCACAACGGTGTCGCCGACGGTGTGTCCGAAGCTGGCGTTGATCTCTTTGAACCGGTTGAGGTCGAATACGACCAGCGCTGCAGCGTGCGGGCTTGCCGTTGCCATGGAGGCCGACACGCGTGTGAGCGCGGCGTCTATGGCCTGATCGAATGCGATGCGGTTTGCAAGACCGGTCAACGGGTCGTGGGTGGCGTCGTGCTCGTGGTCGTCGAGTTCGGCGGCGAGTTCGGTGCTGAGACGTGACGCACCCATCGCAAGCGCGACGAAGTGGCCTGCTGCGCTGGCGGCTGACAGGTCGACGGAAGAGTCTGCGTGCGGTGCGAGGTACAGCTCGCCGATGAGGTCACCGTTGCAATGCATCGGAAGTTGCACCACACCCGGCCGGATGTCGGCGTGACGGCTGATGTTGGCGAGCGGGTCGGTGGACCAACGAGACGACCGGCCGTCGTACATCACGATCTCGGCAATCGCCGCCCGGGTTGCTTTGAGCGTTGAACGGAGCAGTTCGAGCGGGTCGGGATGCAGCGCTGTTGCCAGCTCGCCCAGGGCGCCCAAGCGGTCGAGGTGTTCGGACCGGTACGAGTCCAACACAGCGACCGAACCGGTGCGCCGATCGACCCGACGGGGCGTCCTGCGATCAGGCCGGGGCGGAGGAGAGGTCACGTGTCGGGTTCGGTTCTCGGGGGATTCGGTCTTAGCGTGGTTCCGCTGACAGACCTGGGTTCGACCGAGGCAAAATTCGGGCCCAGAACAGCTCGGACATGCCACAGGCGATAGAGTTCGAGCTTACCAGCGGTCGCCCCAACCGAACCGCACGGAGCACCAAGTTCGCCAGCAACTTTGCCAGCAACGTCACCACGCCCGGTGAGGGACTAATCTTGAGCGTGAGGGGCGACGAACCCAGCCGTTCAGTGCCGATACGTCAGTCCTCCCCGCTTTATCTGCCGCCTGTTACAGCCCCACCTGCCCTTTCTCGTCGATCGGAAGCTTGCACATGAACACCGCTACAGACTGGCGGCTAGAGTCGGCTGCGCCCAGCCGCATCAGCTCTTCTGCTCCGGTATCGACCCCGGGCCCATTGCCCCGGCCAGAGGTTTCCTCCATGTACTCGCCAGCCTCCATCGCTTTCTTCGGTCTCAGTGGCTCAGCCGTCGGGGCAGCCGGGGTCACCGGCAGTTTCGGAGGGCTCACCAGCCTGTTCGTCACCGCCATCGTGCTTTCAATCCTGTTCTTCGGGCTGCTTGCCGCCCGAGCGGTCGTTCGCCGCCGCCACGGCGTCAGCCGCTGATCAGCCACCCAATTCAAGGAAAACACCGGGTCGGCTTCCACAGTGCTGCAAGGGATCACCAACGCCGCCAACATCGTGGTGGTCCTGTCGCTGGTCTATCTGATCGGGGTCATGATCTCCGGGCGTCACCAGCCCGAGGTGCCGATCGGCTCAACCGACCATCTCACGCCGGTGTTCATCGTCCCGTGCCTCAACGAAGAGCGGGTGATCGGGCAGACGCTTGACCGGCTTCTCGCCATTCACCGCGCGCTCGTCGTCGTGATCGACGACGGGTCAGATGACGCCACGGCCGAAGTGGTGCGCAAACGCCAGAACGACCGGGTGCTACTTGCACAGCGGACTCTCCCGCACGCACGCCACGGCAAAGGCGCAGCGCTGAACTACGGCTTCGGTCGGCTGGTTGACTGGGCCACAGGTCGAGGCGTGGACCCTGCCGACACAATCGTCTGTGTGATGGACGCCGACGGCGTCATCGACGAGCAGGCCGTCGACCGGGTGTTGCCGTATTTTCTCGACCGTCAGGTCGCCGGCTGCCAGATCCTGGTGCGAATCCGCAACCGCCACAAGCTCATCGGGCGCATGCAGGACGTGGAGTTCACCACGTTCACCGAGCTGGTGCAGAGCGGCCGCCAGAACATCGGCTCGTCGGGACTGGGCGGGAACGGACAGTTCACCCGCCTTGGAGCGCTCGAAGAACTGGGCACGCACCCCTGGTCGGATTGCCTGGTCGAGGACCTGGATCTTGGCCTGCAGCTTCTCGCGAAGGGGTGGGACCTCCGAGTCTGCACCGACACGTTCGTTGCCCAACAGGGGCTCGAAAGCGTCAGCCGCCTCGTACGGCAGCGAACCCGCTGGGTGCAGGGCCTGTTCCAGACCTGGCGTCGGATCCCGTCCATCCTTGCGTCACCCATGAAGCTGCGGGCACAGATGGATGTGCTGTATGCCCTCGTCTTCCCCGGGATCGTGGCGGTTGTGTGGCCGATCGTCATCCTGGTCGCTCACGCATACATGCTGTCGTTGGTTCTCTCGAGCAAGGTCGGCGCAGCCTTTGGAAGCCCGCGCTGGTGGGCTGCGATCGCCGTGTGGTACTCGTTCACGTTCGGCCCGGCGCTGTACCTGATGTTCCACTATCGGCGCCGAACGGGCGAGATGACGAGGGTCGGCGCATTCCTCAACGCCCACGTCTACGCCCTGTTTCAGCTCATCTGGTACATCGCCGGATGGAAGGCGATGGCCCGCATCATCACGCGTCGTCATGGCTGGGTGAAGACCGAGCGGTACGACGAGCCGGACCAGCCACCGTTGCAAATCGAATCGAACCCGAGTGGGTACCTTGCCGCGACCCCGTCCACCGGGAACACCGGCGCAGCCGACTCGGCAGGGCGATCGGCCCCCGATCCTGGCGTTTCACAACCCGGCACCTGACCTCGCCGGGCGCCGCTCGCCCGCATCGGTCTTCTCCAACGTTGCTGAGAACCCAACGTTGGTTCCAGGGCAGAGGGTTTGGTCGGATGGTGTGGTTTTGCTGCCGGCCAAGTGTGGTTTTTGCTGCCGGCCAGGCGGGTTGCTCGGGGTGACCAGCGGTCCGAGTTTCGATTGGCCACCCGACCAAACAAAGTGGGCGTGCTCTGCAGGTGTGGGCGTGCTCTGCAGGGATGCTGGAGACACCCGAACCTGCTGGGGACGCCCGCACCAGGCCTGGCCGAGCTCAGAGGCTTCGAGTCCACCGGAATAGTTTTTCATGATTTGTAATTACTTTTCATGCTCTATCATGATATCTTCGCAACCCGATTTTGTTTGGAGGCTCCATGCCAAGCTGGCAACCCGATTGGTCCGACGTTCCGTTTGATCACCCCGCAGCGCATGAGTACGCGGCGGTGTGTCGGCGGACCAGTGCGACACTGCGCCACATCGCCGAACAGCGCACATATCTCGCGTCCCAGGCCGTGGTCGACTGGGAAGGCCCGAAGCGGGTCCGTTTCGACGGCGACATCGCGCGCTGGAATACCGAGGCGTCGACCGTGGCCGACCAACTCCTTGCGGTTGCCGCCCGGGTCGAGGCGGCCTCCGACACGGCTCGCCATTTCCAAGCACAACGCGAGGCCGGTCGCGTTCGCTGGTGGGCTGAGCGGCAGACGGAAGAGTCGGCAGCCGAGGCAGCCTCCCGGTGAGCGGGCTGTCACACAGAATGTCCAGTGCGGTGCCAGTGCGACTTCGGCGCTTCGTCGCTCGCGATTCCGACCTGCTCGTGGTCCTGCTGACGTCCGTGTCGGCGCTCCGCCTGCTGGCGGATCGACAGACGCTCACCTCGCCACCCGGGTCGGGCATCGGGTTCGATGCCGCACCCGTCGAACCGCTTGCTCGTCTGTACCGGTCGGGCAACGCAACTGACGTTCGGGTGCTCAAGGTCGCCGCCAGCTTCGACCGGGCGGACCGCCGGTCCTGACGCACCTCGACGATGCACCGTGCAGGACCCACTTGGACCTGCACGGCGGCAACGGCCAGACTGACGCCATGAGCACGATCAGCACCACGAGCACGCCAACCAGCAGCCCCATCGCTCACGTCAGCTACCTCGTGCTGGGCGACGACCCGCATCTGGTGGCCAACGAATGCGTTGGGTGCGGCGCTCGATTCTTCGATCGGCGCAACGCCTGCGCCGGGTGCTTCGGGACCGAATTCCGGCAGGTCGCAATCGAGACCACCGGTGAGGTGCGGTCGTTCACCATCGTGACGTTTGCGGCGCCCGGCGTGCCAGTTCCGTTCGTGGCAGCAGTCGTTGATTGCGGCGGCACCAGCGTGCGCGCCAACTTGGTGAACGTCGAGCCATCGCCTGACCATGTCCGGCTGGGCATGAAGGTTCGCCTGGTCCTCACGTCGCTCGGCACCGACACCCAAGGAGTCGAAGCAGTCAGCTTCGCCTTCGAGCCGAACTCGTGACACCCCAAACCCGCTTCATCACGTTCGCCAACACCTAGGAGCACCACCATGGCCAGCAGCTCAGACATCTGGATCCTCGGCATCAACATGACCAAGTTCGGTAAGCACACTGATAAAGACATCGTCGATCTCGGGGCGCAAGCGGCGATGGCTGCCGTCGCCGATGCGGGTGTGACCATGAAGGACATCGGCATCCTGGCCGCCGGCAACCTGATGGGACGCGGCGCAATCGCGCAGAGCCTGCAGAAGCAGATCGGCCAGACGGGTATTCCGGCATACAACGTCAGCAACGCCTGCGCCACCGGTGCCACTGCCCTTCGTGTCGCCATCATGGCGATCAAAGCGGGCGAGACCGACATGGGGATGGCAGTCGGTGTCGAGAAGCTTGCCGGTGCCGGTCTGTTGGGCGCCTCCCCGGCCAAGAGCAGCGATGGGACGTGGCAGCGCGAGGGCCGGTACGGAGCAGTGGCCGGTATCGACGGCCGCATCGGAACCGACAACATGCCGGGCACGTTCGCGCAGGTCGGCATGGAATACGGGCACAAGTACGGCGGAGTCGATTTCGAGCTGTTCGCGAAGATCTCTGAGAAGAACCACGCGCATTCCACACTCAACCCGTTGGCCGCGTACACCAAGGCGATGTCGCTCGAACAGATCATGAACGAGCCGATGATCGCGTATCCCAACACGCGTGCCATGTGCTCTGCTAACTGCGACGGAGCAGCTGCAGCAGTTGTGGTCAGCGGCGAGAAACTACGTACGCTTAGCTTAGAGCAGCAGCGCCGCGCGGTGAAGGTGAGCGCGTCCATCCTCACCAGCGACCCGTATCAAGAGGCGTGCCAGGTACTGCCCGATGTGAACACGCTCACCAAGATCGCGGCGAAGCAGGCCTACGAGCAGGCCGGTATCGGCCCTGAAGACCTCAGCCTGGTGGAACTGCACGACTGCTTTGCAACGGCCGAGCTGGTGCACTACGACAACCTCGGCCTCTGTGAAGAGGGCGGCGCGGTCGACTTCTTCAATTCGGGCGCACCATGGCGCCACGGTCGGATGCCGGTCAACGTGTCCGGTGGTCTGCAGTCAAAGGGCCACCCCATCGCCGCAACCGGCATCGCCAACATCTGGGAGGTCTGCCAGCACCTCCGCAGCGAAGCGGGGCCACGCCAGATCGAAGGAGCAAAGGTCGGCCTCGCCCACGTCATCGGGCTCGCATCCGCCTGCGGAATCCACATCCTGGAGAAGTCAGCCGCCTGACACTCTGATTTCGCGGCGCGGGATCTGGGCCGTCGATTTCATGAAATTGTCCTCAAAATTGAATCCACGTGCGGTTTGCCTACGAACTGCGTGGAAGCGAGCCACCCTCGCCGTCACCTATAAGGAGATTCAGATGATTGGAACCAGGACCCGCATCTCGATTGTGGGAGCTACCGTGCTGTTCGTCGCCGGGATCGGCGTCGCACAGGCCGGCCATGTCAATCGAGTAACCGAAGGAAGCCTGACCGGGAGACAAGAAGTCGGTCCTGCGGAGAACAACAAGATCGTCGGCGATCCCAACGGGCGAGGTGAGGTCTACGTCTTTGGTATCGACAACGACGTCGTCGGAACAACGACGACGGTCAACTCCGGGACGCTTTGTTACGTGCTCACCGTGGACAAGGTTGCCCAGTTGGACCAAGCCCCTGGCAACGGCCGCGCCGCCCACATCCATCGAGGAACCGCCGGGACCAATGGCCCCGTGGTCGCCAACCTTGCATGGCCCCAGGACGGCCAGTCTGCTGACTGCATCAGCGAGGGCGAAAACGCAAAATTCACCGCTCCGGTCCCACCCGGAATCGTCCAAGAAATCCTGCAGTACCCAGAGAACTTCTACGTCAACATCCACAATACGGAATACCCGGGCGGTGCGATCCGCGCCCAGCTCCGGATGCAGGGCTCTGGCAACGACAGGTCGGACAGAGGCGGGAAGGGCGACGACTCAAAAGAGCATCAGCACGGCTGATGGCTTGAGCAGTCTTGAGTAGAAGCCGGTTGTTCGACCGTCTGCACCCCTGTGCAGACGGTCAAGCAGCTCGATGCGAACGCTGGTCTTTGCTGTTGCTCCGGCTTGCCTATTCGACGGTGACGGACTTTGCCAGGTTGCGGGGCTGGTCCACGTCACGGCCCAGCTTGGTTGCAGCGTGATAGGCGAGCAGCTGCAGCGGGATGTTGAGCAGGATCGGGTCCAGCTCGTCGCACACGCTCGGAATCGTGATCACGTCATCGGCAAGGCTCGCATCGATCGGGCGCTGGGTGATGGCAATCACCGGGCCCTTGCGAGCACGGACCTGTTGGATGGACGAGAGGTTCTTCTCGAAGAGGTCGTCGTTCGGAAGCACCACGACCGTTGGGAACGTCTCGGAGATCAGCGCGATCGGACCGTGCTTCAGTTCAGCCGCCGCATACGCCTCGGCGTGGATATAGCTGACCTCCTTGAGCTTCAGGGCGCCTTCGAGCGCGATCGGATAACCGGTGTTGCGGCCGATGAAGAACATGGAGCTGTAGTCCTTGTACTTGTCGGCGACCGCGGCGATCTGATCCTCGAGTGCCAGCACGGCGCGCACGCTTGCGGGGAGGGCTTTGAGTCCTGCGATGATGCGACGACCATCGCTGGGGCCGAGGTCGCGGACACGGCCGAGATGCAGGCCAAGCAGCGCGAACGACACGAGCATGGAGGTGAACACCTTCGTCGACGCGACGCTGACTTCGGGGCCGGCGTGCATGTAGATGCCGTCACACTCACGGGCGATGGTTGACCCGACCACGTTGACCACGGCCATCACCTGGCCGCCCTTGCGCTTGATCTCCATCACCGCAGCAAGCGTGTCGGCCGTCTCGCCGGACTGCGACACCGCGACGTACAGCACGTCTGGTTCGATGACAGGGTTGCGGTAGCGGAACTCGCTGGCGCTCTCGGCGTCGGAAGGGATACGCGCCATGTTCTCGATCATCTGCGCGCCTGCGATGCCGGCGTTCAACGCCGTGCCGCAACCGAGGAACTTGACCCGGCGGATACCCATCAGCTCGCGGGCGGTCATGTTGACACCGCCGAGGTGTGCTGTGTTGAAACGCTCATCAAGGCGACCGCGCAGTGCACGTTCGATTGCGTCTGGCTGCTCGTGGATCTCTTTGCGGAGGAAGTGCTCGTAGCCGCCCTTGTCGAGCTGTTCGATGTTCCACGTGACGTCGAGGACGCGCTTCTGGGTGGGCGTTGCGTCGAGCTGGAACGTGCGGTAGCCGTCGGCCTTGAGGACAGCCATTTCACCGTCGTCGAGCGGAACGACCTGTTTGGTGTGGCGCACCATGGCGGTGACGTCTGACCCGACGAGCATCTCTTTGTCGCCGATGCCGATGATGACCGGCGAACCGTTGCGGGCGACCACGATGCGGTCGGGCTGCGACGCGTCGATGACGCAGATGCCATAAGTCCCCTCCACCATCGCAAGCGTGAGACGCAGCGAATCCTCGAGGTTGTGGCCCTCGGCCCGGTGCTGCGCCACAAGGTGGACCAACGTTTCGGTGTCGGTCTCGGAGAGGAACACCACACCGTTGGCTTCCAGCTTCATCCGGAGTTCTGCGGCGTTCTCGATGATGCCGTTGTGAACCAGCGCAACGGTGCCTGACACGTGCGGGTGCGCGTTGACGTCGTTCGGCTCACCGTGGGTTGCCCAACGGGTGTGGCCGATGGCCGGATGGCCGCTCAGCTTTTTCGGCAACGCTGCTTCAAGCTCGCGCAGCTTGCCCTTCTTCTTGATGACCTTCAGCTCACCCTTCGGACCCACCAGTGCAATGCCCGCGGAGTCATATCCCCGGTACTCGACGCGCTGCAACCCTTCAAGCAGGATCGGCAGGCCGTCCCGTGGTCCGATGTATCCGACGATGCCGCACATGTGTGTCTCGCTTTCGACACCGACCGACGGCGCCACGATGAAGGTTTGGTTACAGGGTGAAGCAGGTGAAAGGTGAAGCAGGACTAGCCGTAGACGATGCGACGAAGCTGACGCTCGCTCAGGATCGGGGGAGCTACCACCCGGGCTGTGAGTTCGCGACGGACAATCGACCAGATCGCCGCGTTGTGCTGGCCGTTGGCCTGCAGTTCACGGTGACGCCGTCTGACGTACCGCTCGATGGTCTCACCGTGGTGGGCGACCACCTCGGCAATCACCCGAACAAGGACAGTCCGTGAGAGCTGAGTGGTCCGCTCGAGTTGGTCGAGCAGATCCTCCAGATCGGGCTGGCCAGGCTGGCTGTCATCCGTCATGCGGACCCCAGTAAACCAGAATGGACGGCAAAACAGGACAAACTTGCCCGCATTCGGGCTGAATCACCTTATTTTAGACAATTTCATCTCATTTATTTTGATGAGAAGGGATAAAAAAGCCCTCACACCGGGATCACTGATCGTTCGCAGTATCCGGTGAAGATGGGTTCATGTCCAAGCCCTCCCGTTTAGCCGCTGTTGCGCTCCTCACCGCCGTCACCATTGCGGCGACCGTGCGGGCGTCGGAGCCGGCAGCCGCGCAGACCGTCGCGCCAACGGTTGCCCCAGGTGTGCCCGCTGGATTCCAGACCAGCCCGGTGCAGTTCCTCACCGCGGTCCGCCAAGGTGACAACGACGTCAAAGTGAGTTGGGTCCCACCGCAGACTGCGCTGTCCCCCATCCAGCGGTATCGGGTGGGCGTGGTCTCCGACAGTGCAGCGGCACTGCCCAACCCGTCGCTCATCATCGTCAACTCTGGCGTCACGTCGGTGACGTTCAAGAACCTGAAGGTTGGTCATGCATACTTCTTCCAGGTGCAGCCTGAGACAGCGGTCGGTGCTGGCGCGCCGTCCGAGTTGACTGCTCCGATTGCCATCACCGACGGGTCGGAGCGCAAGCCCTTCGCCGTCACCGCTGTGTCGGTAACCATCCTCGGGCCGTCGCAGACAGCAGTGGTGTGGTCGCCTCCTCCTGCTCGCCCCAATGTGACAGTCACGAAGTACCGGGTCACGACGTTCCCGTCGAGCCGCACGATCGACGTGCCGGTTCAGATCAACAGCACTGTGCTCACCACCCTGAAGGCCGGCGTCACCTACTACGTGCAGGTGCAGGCGGTGTCCAGCGAGGGCAAGTACTCCGACCCCGCCCTGTCCAACCCGATTTTCATCCCGCTCCCCGTACCTGCCACCGCAGCGCCCACCGTGCCGCCCACCCCTGCGCCCACCACGCCCACCACGACAACGACAACCACACTGCCGCTCGCGCTGCCATCGCCCGTCGCCGTACCTGCGCTTGCACCGGCATCACGCTGCACCTCACGGGTGTGGAACCCAGCACTGCTCGGGGTCCCGTCGAAGTTGCAGGCCGGCGCACCGAGCGGTGTGTACATCTGGACCGACGGCCGTACCATCCATCTGCGTACATACAACAACTCCATAACGCCGCTTCGCTTCAGCGGAAGTGTGAGCGCAAACACGTCGATGCCGACCGGACGGTTCTACCTTGAACCCGATTCGGACTCCGTATCCGTCGGGCGGTCCGCCGTCTCGTTCTCGTTCGCTTCTGCCTACGACATCGACGCTCTGCGCTTCGACGGACGCTGCGTCCGCTCGTTGACGTTCCGGCTGTTCGTGAACGGCGCCCCGATCAACCCGGCGCAGGTGTTCATGGGTGCGAACAGCGTGAACCCGTCGACGCCAGCGTTCGTCATCACCCGCTGACCCTGCTGACCAACCCGCTCGCAAGGTCCCACCGTCCGCCGCCCGACGCAACACGCAGAGTGCAAATCAGCTCTCTGAACCCGCCGAGAGGGCTCTTGCCTGTTGCCGAATCAGGTTTGCCTGTGACCGCTTTCCCTCTTCGAAGGGCGCAGCTTGCGGTGCCCTTCGTCGTGTGCAGGAAACGCGGTTCTCACTGCACGCATCACATGATCGGCCTGGTTCAAGCTGGTTCCGTCGGCTGACGTATCGAACCGCTCCTGTTCCAACAGCGCCACCACGGATCGGATGTTTGGTTCGCGCTCAGCACCGATCCTGTCGTCGAGTGCTCCGGCGAACTCGGTCAGGGTCTGGCCGGGTGCACGGCGGTAGTCGTGGTCCTCCCCGAAGCGTTCGAGGTTTCGGATCGACAACTCGATGGGCGATGCAGGACGACGGGACTGCTTCGTGCGCTGTAGCAGCAGGCTCATTGCCCCAAGGAGAACGGCAGCAACAACCAGCGTGAGGAGGAGGCGCCGCAAGCCGCCGCCACTCTGGGAACCGGCCGCAGGCTCGGGCGGAAGCTTTGCGATCGGCACCACCCTCGTGGGGTCTCGTTCGGCCCACCCAAACCCGGGCACGTAGTACTCCACCCACGCATGGGCGTCGCGGCCCAGGACGCTGAAGCTTCCGTCGGCGCGCATGGTGCTGGGGAGATACCCGGTGGCCAGCCGGGCGGGGATGCCGTTCGCCCGCAGCAGCATGACGGTTGCCGTTGCGAACTGTTCGCACCATCCGGCCTTCGAATCAAACAGGAAGTCATCGACGACATCAGCGCCGGCCTTCGGGTCTTGCCGCGCCGTGTAGTCGTAGACCGTGTTCGTAGCGAGCCAGGACTCGACGCCGGCGATCACTCCCTGAACGGATGTCTGCCCGGCAGCAAAACTTTCGGCAAGGGTTCGAGATCGGTCGGTCATTGTCGACGTATCGAAGTGCTCTGCACGAACACCATATGCGCGCATTTCATCCTGCGACTCTGCAATGGTGCTGATCAATACCTCGGGGCCGTCGTCACGTTGCGGGTGCCGGGCCGAGATCACCGAGTACTTGCTGCCCTCGCCCATCTCTCGGTTGGTGACAACGGACTCGTCGTCCTTCAGCAGCAACCGCTGCGAGGCGAGGTCCACCTGCGCGATGCGGCTGGGTCCGAAAACCAGGTTGGTGGACCCTCTGCGCAGTTCGACGTGTGACACCAGCAGGTCAGCCGATCGGGCGGGGTCCGCGGTGGCGGAAAAGGTCGCCTCGAACGGTTCAAGGGACCGCACCACTTCGGCCGTGCTGAACCACCGCCGTCCGTCCCACGTGTCGAACGACTGACCCTTCAAGAGCTGACCGGTTGCGAACGATGCGCCGTCGGCGAAACGGTTGCTCCCTCTCGTGACCGTGACGCGCAGGACCTCCTCGTCGCTCGTCGCACCGAAGTCGTCGATCGCGAACGAATCGGATGCACCCAGTATCCGCGACGACCCTCCGCTTCCACGCGCGCCACGGAACACCGAAGAAGCCGCGCCCAGCCCAGAGTCGCCGAGCGCTCCGCCCGTGGCCTGGGTGAGGCGGTCAGCCGTTGCATTGCTCAACCGCTGTGTGGTGGGAGACACCAGCGGTTCAAGGAGCGCAGCCAGACCGACGCACAGTGCTGTGACGACCAGACTGGCCGTGAACCCACGCCGGCTCGGTGTGCGGAACAATCCTTCGCCGCGGCGATCGGTGACCGGGGCAGAGAAGGGAGCAGGAATATTTGGGGCGGTCGCAAGCTCGGCCAGACCCAGCCGAGCAACCGAGGCGCACGCAAGAAGGACGCAGATGACGGACAGCGCCGGGAGCCAGACCGGGATGCCGCTGCCGAACCACCATCCCTGCAGCCCCAACAGCCCCGATGACCCTATTGGCCCTGCTGGCGATGCGAGAGCCAGTGCGAGTGTGCCGGCCGAGCAGGCGATAGAGATCGTCAGTCCGGACCGCGTACCGAACAGCAGGCCGACGGCCGCAGCCGTCACCCCGACCAAGGACATCCCGTCGGACCCTGCTTTGCTGCCAAGGGCCAGCCACATGAACGGGGCCGCACCCGATGCAACCATCACAGCGTGCAACAGCAGCCACCAGCCCGTGCCGTGGCTTCCCTGCGGCTGCGCTCGGCGGTCCGCGGCGGGTCGGGCGTCGCCCGGCCGTGCCCTCCGGCTCATCGCAACGGCGAACGACATGCAGCCGACAACGATCTGCCAGGCCAACGCGCGTGGCGAGACGCGTTCGCCGAGCACCGCGCAGGCCGTGGCGGTGACGGCTGCCAGCGATGCGGGGGCGTTGGCCCACCACGGCGTGTCGCCAAGGTCACCCACACGGGTGCGCGGTGCGCTCATCCGAACGTGCCCGAGTTGCCCGAGTTGCCCGAGTTGCCCGGAGTGCCCGAGTTGCCCGGAGTGCCCGGTGAAGGGTGCACCACGCCGACCGGTGGGTTTCCTCCGGCTTGTGCAGGTACCGGTGCGAGCCCGGCCGGGTGAACGGCGACGCCGCTGACGCACCACCACCCGTTGGACACCCGCACCGTGCCGAGGTTGGGCTGGTGGTCCGTGGTTCCGATGACCCCACCGAACTGGCCCGGCTCGACCGCGGCCAACACCTCGTCGGCCTGCGTGGTTGACGTGACGTGGACCCGTGTGCGAGCGGTTGCCAGGTCGATCCGGAACCCGTTGACGACCAACGCGTGCACAAGCCAGGTTGCCTCTGCGAGGATCGCCTCACCGCGAGCGCTGCCATCGATGTGGTCAACGATCACCGTGATGGTCTGCGAACCGCCGAGCTTCTCGAGTTGCTTCACGTGCACCGAGCCGGTGCGCGCAGTCGCGGGCCAGTGCACCGAACTGATGCGGTCGCCGCGCTCGAACGGCCTGACCAACTCCGGGCCACCCGGAACGTCACCGCCGCGGCTGGTCTCGCCGTCAGCGGCGATGCGGACCGTGTTGATGGACGCAAGCACCGATTCGATCGGTGTCAGCGGCGGCGCGACCACCAGCGGCGAGATGAGGTTGCGCAGCACCTGCCTGGTTGCGTGCAGCGGCAGGAACATCGGCCCGGTACTGATGAGGTGGAGCTGCGCCACGGTGAACACACCGCGCTGGTCCAGGACGACCGGCAACGACGTGGCCCGGCCTGGCACCAGCGGCACCCGGTTACGTCGCGATGCGCCGACCAACAGCCATCCACCGCGCGCCGCGAGATCGTCGGGTGTCGTCACGGTCCAGACCATCACGTGTCCCACCCGCCCCAGCGGAGGCGCGGCCAACGACAGCTCGGCACGGGCTACATGTCGGTGGGCGAACGCGTAGTTGACACCCAGCGAGATGAACAACGCGAGCAATGGCAGGGTGACGTTGAGCCCGGGCAGGGCGAGTGCCGACGTGCACAACAGCACCAGCAGTATCAAGGACGGGCGCGCCAACGGAACAACACGTGACGAACCACCGGTTGTGTTGACGGTGGTGGCCCCCATGGCGGTTTACTGAGACTCCGACTCGGCTCAGGGTGCGCGGACAGTATCGGTAACGGCACCGACCCACTCGGACAGCGTTGTCAGCCGCTCGTCGCCCGGCCGCATCATCCGGTGGGCAAGAACCGCTGGAGCCGCGTGTTTGATGTCGTCGGGAACCACGTAGGTACGACCTGCGATAGCGGCAAGTGCACGTGCCACGCCAAGCAGCGTCTGCGAAGCGCGCGGACCCAGCGTGACAGCGATTCCGGCCGAGGTACCAGCGGCGCGGACAGCATCGACGAGATCAAGCAGATAATCGACCAACCGCGCGTCACAGTGAATGTCGGCAACGGACCGGACTGCGGCCGTGAGGTCGGCTGGAGTCGTGGTTGCGTGCATGTCAGCAACGCGGTCGGGGTCTAGTTCCACGAGGATGCTGCGCTCGGCATGGCGCGACGGGCGGCTCAGGGTGGCGACCAATGCGAAGCGGTCTCGCTGGCCCGCAACCAGCGGATAGGTGCCGAGGTCGCCGGTGGGGTTTTGCGTGGCGATGAGGAAGAACGGATCAGGCAGCCGATGCCGCTCGCCGTCGACACTGACCTGGCGCTCGGCCATGGCTTCGAGCAGCGCCGACTGCGCCCGCGGAGTTGCCCGGTTGATCTCGTCGAAGAGCACGACGTGGTGCATCAGCGGGCCGGGGCGGAACGTCCAGTCGCCCGTGCGCTGGTCGAACACGTTGGCGCCGGTGATGTCCGCGGGGAGCAGGTCGGCGGTGCCCTGGATACGTGCGAAACCACCACCGCACGCGGCCACGATGGCTTTCGCCAGGGTCGTCTTTCCGACTCCGGGTGGACCTTCCAGGAGCACATGCCCACCGGCCAGCAGACCAGCCACCGTGAAGCGGATCGCCTGCGCTTGATCAACAATGACAGCGGACAGTGCGCTGGTGAGTAGTTGGGCGGTGGACGCGGCCAACGCACCCGGTGGCTGCGTCGCTGCGAGGGTCGGAGGGTGGGTCGCCGTCGATGCGTGGGTCGCCGTCGCCGTCGCCGCTGGCGAGGCGAGCGCTGGCGGTGCGGTCGCGCTGGTCTGGTCAGGGGACGCGTTCATTCCATGTAAACGGTACTGGCCAGACAGGTCCAACAGGGACCCGGCTCTGATGACCCGTTGGTGAATGCGCGTTCACCTCGGGTCTGTGGAAGACAGCCCTGTCGGATACATACCGCACGTCGAACGACATGGCCAGTTCGCTGCCTCGCCTCCCACCCTCCCGTCGGTTACCGCAATGGTGAGTTTCGGCATCGACCGGAAGTGTTCGCACACGCGGGTGAAGGCCTAGCTCGTGAGCCGGCGGAAGATCCGTCGGGAACCGGAGGGATGCGACTCACGTCGGAGTGTGCAATCCAGAAGTCGTCGAGCGCGCTGTTGACCACCACCGCGCCCACGGTCGGGTCACCCGCAGGCCCGTGCACCCACCCGGTTCAGCTCCGCAAGCATCTGCCCATCGAACAGGTTGAACGGCGCCCGGTCGATGGTGATCGTCGCCACCCGCCCCGTCCGGTCCACCCGAAGCAACTGAAGCTCGTCGAACCGATCCACTGGTTCAGCCATGCCCCGCAGAATAGAACAGTGCCCCGATTGGAGGCACGGGCGAGATTGCAAGCTCACCTGCCGCTGCCGCGCTACAAGGCCCGCAGATCAAATGACCGCCCGCGCTTGCTCTGTGCACATAGCAGCCTCACGCATTCCTCACTCTTCGAACTACCCAATCCCCACGCCTTCGGACCACTGTCCAGCGTGAGGAGCACCGAACGCAGAACGTACGCGTCCGTGGTGAACTGAACCCATGTGTTCGTGGCAGCTGAAACACTCAGCAGAATGGCCGGTCCGCGCCTCCATGGGAAGAGGCCGAAGAAAGCGCACCTCACGGGTTCGTAAGAATTCGACTGCATCACCACGACAACAGGAAACAAGCAAATACGGATGACCACCGTAGCGACCGGAACCACTGCGGCAGCCACGATGAGTCGCAAATAGACACCGGATTGTTGCTGTGCGATCAGGAACCCACCGATTCCAAGCGGGAGAACGGACCCCGAGAGAATGACCGTCCGGAAGATTCCAAAACTCCAGATCCCTACCTGCGTTGTTCGGCGAGAATTGTCGCCCCTTGATCGACCGGCCACAGTTCATTCCTCATCGGGTTCGAACAGATAGGTCAACCGTTCACGTGGGTCCACCACTTTCCGGGCGCAGTCTGGTTTGTGGCAGCATCTTTACGTCGCGATTAGCTGATCCCTGTCCGCCAGGGTGGGGGGTCCGCTCACGAGCAATGAGTGAGAACGACTGAGGATTCAGGCCTCCAGCGAACTCAACCTGTGGCGATGTCCGATTTGGCCAGCAGCCGCAGCGGCAAAACAGAATCTCAGCCTGGTCACCGAAGCCGAAAAATTGGCCGTTGGCGCAGTCGGTTTGAAGAAGTTTTCGAATTCCTTTGGCGGCCCCGATTTCTGTCATACCCCCCGGGCAAGATGTACCCATGGAGCACACGGCGCTGAGCGAGTTTTCGAGGGGTGCATCGTCCAGCGCGCCCGAAACTCCGATCGACCTCGCGACGCGCAAGCCACCTGCGTCCCCAACCACTCCGAACCATTCCCAGGTCCTCTCTGGTTGGGAGGCAATCCGTATGCACACCGACGATGTCTCCGAATGGATACCTGTCCATGCCCGCGAAGGGCTTGCGTGTCTGGAACGTTTGCAGCGCCGCATTGCTGCGATGCAAGCAGCATTGCTGTGCCGAATCGGCTTGGACCGTGACTCGGCGGCAGGCGTAACACGCGTCACCGGTGCATCAGGTCGAGCCGCGCGTGAGTTGGTGGGTTTGGCGCAGACCGTCGGCGCTGTTCCCGAAGCCGGGAAGATGCTGGAACGTTGCGAAGTGTCCGCATCGCAAGTTCGGTCGGTGTCCGGTCTTCCCCCGAGCGACGCTCGTCAGTTGTTGGAGACCGCGCCGTCCATGAACGACGACGACTTTGCGGCTCGGGTCAACCGATTCAAGGTCGACACGCACGGCCCGTCTCGGCGCGCTCGCCAGCGCGCAATGCGCTCCGTCACGTTCTTTGCCGCCAACGAGGGATGCATAGGTATGCGCGCTGTGCTTCCCACCCTGGAAGGCGAGGAGTTACGCGGCCGACTCCGAGCCCTGTGCGACGCTCAATGGAGGGCCGACCATCCGGTCCGATCCAAACAAGTCGGCACCGGCTCCATCGAAACTCAGGCTCAACGCATGGCCGACGGACTCATGTTGCTCGCCCGTGGACTAGCCGCGGACACACTGAGCCGGCCTCCAGCACCGTCAGCCGGTGAGGCGTCCAATGGCCCAGCATCTGGACCGGACCACAGTGGACGCCGTTCGGCACACTCGGCTTCGCAGGCGAATTCAGTTCAAGCATCTCGCGCAGCCGTGCCTGCGCCCGGCTACAGAGACCAGGGCCATTCCCCTCCACCTGGGTTCGGCCGACCGGCAGTTATCGTCACCATCGACGCAGCAACCCTTGCCGCCACCATCCAACCCAACATACCAATCGGTCTCGAAGAGGCGCTCGACGTGTTGGCACGGGCAGATGTCTACTCGGCAATCACCAACGGCATGCAGCCGGCTCAGCTCCAGTTCGGCCGCAACAGGCGGGTGGCATCGGCCTTGCAACGCCTGGCCTTGAGCGTGCTCCAACCAACTTGTGTCACCAACGGCTGCGAAGTTCCCGCAGTGGATTGCCATGTGCACCATCGCGTCGAGTTCGAAGCAGGCGGCACGACCGACCTCCACAACTTTGAGCACCGATGTTCGCGTTGCCACCGACACCGCCACCTGGTGACGCGTGCCGGACAACCCCACCGTGCAGTTCGCAAATCGGGACGCGAGCCACCCCAGCGATCGGCGAGCTGATGCACAGGTCGGACAAGCCCTGGCTCGCACGGCCCGCTTCAGACAGCCCTGACCCCCGCCTGACACCGGCCGAGCGACGCGCACCTTGCCGTCGGCGTAACGCGCACGACGCAATCGGACTCGAACAACCACCGCCGTCGGCGTTTACGAAGCCTTTGCTGCGGCCATCACGGCGAGGAACTCGTCGCGGTCCGGCCCCAGTTTCGTCGCTGGGGGGCGCTGGTCCTTCTGGGCATGTGCGGTCATGGATGCGGTGACAACCTTCGCATCGGCCATCAGCGCAGACGGAGCGTCGAGCATGTTGAACGCTCGGAAGAATGCCCGGAACACATCGGCGTCGACGCGGGTCGCAGGAATTAATCCGTTCAGGATGAAGTCCCGTGTCGCGGCCGCCATGGCGTCAGGCTCGGTGCCGTCGTGGCGGGCAGTGTTCAGCTTGATGCGGTCGGCGTCCTGGCGCACGGCAAGTTGGTAGTGCGGCTTCAGTTCAGCCTGCACCGCCGCGTCCATCGCAATGGCCACCGCAACACGGTTGCGCCCATGCTCCAGCAACGCGTTGGACAGGGCATCGGCTGCGATGCCTGCACTCGAACATCCCTTGCCGTACCACGGGTTGGTGGCGACAGCCGCGTCGCCGATCACGACGAGCCCCGTGGCGACCGGTTGCCCATCCACCACGAACCGGCGGATTCGATTCCGCAGACGCGCCATCGTTTCGACCCCGGTGATCGGCTCCGCCAGTCCTTCGGTGGTCCATGGTGCGAGCGGGGTCAACGTGCGAATCGCCGCTTCCCACGCGTGCTCGTCTCGTATCGCCATCAGTTCACGATCGTTTGTCGGCACGCCGAACGTGATCGAGAACGTCGCGTTGTCGCCGTAGAAGCCTGCGAACGCAACGTACCCGAGGTCGCCGCCGGCCCCTTCCTTGGTCAGCAGCGGCAATTCACGCCCTTCGCTCAGCCGATAGAAGCGCGAGAGATAGATGATCCCCGCGTCGCTCTCTTCCTCGACGGGCTGCACGGCACCGCCGAGTGCGCTGATCCACTGCAGCACCGGCGAGTTACGGCCGCCGCCGACCACAACAAGGTCAGCCTCGAGCGAGGTGCCATCCTCCAACGTCACCCCTCGGACATCGGTGCCGTCAGCCAGCAGGCCGGCCACACCGACGCCGCCGCGCCACACCACACCCGGTTCGGCAATGACAGCCGTGCGCAGCACCCACTCGATGGTGAGACGGCGGCAACACAGCAGCACCAGGTCGTCGTCGCCTGGCCTGGGTTCGCGGTCGGTGATCTCGGGCGGGAGAATCCGCTCGACGCTGAGCTCGGTCGCGCCCTGCTGCAGCAAGGCAGCAAGTACGTCGGGAGCGCGTTCACGCAGGATGCGACGCAACCGGGCAAGGAGCGCATGCGACTGACGGGCATGAGACGCACCGCGACGATCCCAGTTGTCGAACGCCTCGTCGGCAGTTGCGGGCACATCGGTGTCGTCGCGTTCGAGCACGGTGACGCGATGACCGTCTCGGGCAAGCATCAGCGCTGCGAGCAGCCCAGCCATGCCACCGCCGACGATGGCGATGTCCTGCGGGTCGTCGGCTCGTCGATTCACGTGGCTCATCCCCTGCTCAGTTCCAGAGTCCCCAGGAACGCGATCAGCGCGGTGTTGACCTCGTCAGGACCTTCTTGTTGGGTCCAACGACCGCAGCCTTCGAGGATCAGCGACCGGTGCAGTTTCGGCACGGTCCGAGGGGACGCGGCGATGGCCGCGCCGCCACAGATGGTGGGGCCCTCGCGGTCGCCGCCGATGAACAGCGACGGCACATCGATCTTCGCGCCGCGGAACGCAGGGAGGTCCTCCCAGTCACGGTCGACGTTTCGGTATCGGTTCAGCGGGCCACGCAGCCCTAAATGCTCGAATTCGTTCGTGTACATATCAAGATCGGCATCGGTCAGCCATACCGGCATCGGGTCCGGCCGACGGAACCGATCCTTCATCTGTGCACCCTGCGGAATGGTTGCAATGCTTCCAGACGGGTCCGGCGGCGGTGCATCGCCTGAGCCGCTGAACATGAACCCCAGCACCATGCGGTAGTCCTCGGCCGCTGTCAGCGGGTGACGATCTGACCGGCGCGGGCACCAGCGACGTACCCGGCTTCGGCGGTCCAGGTGACTTCGCCGTTCACGATCACGGTGTCGATGCCCTCCTGACGGCGGATCCAGCGGATGCCATCACCTGGGAAATCGTCGGAGGCAATCTCGGGGCCGCGACCTATGCGGTCTGCATCGAACACCACCACATCGGCTGCATAGCCAGGCGCAAGAAGCCCCCGGTTCTTCAGTCCCCATATGGTCGCCGGGTCAAGGGTGATCTTCTTGACGGCGGCCTCGATGCTCAGCGACTGAGTGCCCCGCACGAACTCGGAGAACAGGAAGCCGGTGTCGCCGAACGTGGAGAACGAACCGACGTGGGCACCACCATCGGACGCACCCACATGCACCAGCGGATCTGCCAGCAGCGCACCGACCTCGGCGGAGTTGTTGTGGCCGACCGACACCCGAATGAACCATGTGCCCAATTCTTCGTCGAGCGCGAGATCGACGACGGTATCGCCGTAGGTGCCACCAGCTTCACGGCTGATGTCATCGATGGTCCGGCCGACCAGGTGACGGTTCCGTTCGTGCACCACGTCGCGCACGACAAACGCACCGGCGCCAAGACCGCCGTTGGGTCGCTTGGCCAGAGCATTCATCTCGTCGACCAGCAATTTGCGGCGATCGATCACCGCAGCCAGCTTCTCGGCATGGCCGTTGATGGAGGCAACCTTCCACCACGACGGCATCGTCAGCAGCATCAGACTGCGCTGGTCCAGTGTGAAGCTGATGTCGATCGGGCGGGTCTGTACTTGCGGCCACACGGCGGCTCCGCTGGCACGGGCGTTTGCGACCGCGGTCATCACGTTTTCCACACCGGAGCGGTTGGCCTCGGTCACGAACAGCGGCGACAGCGTGGTGGTGATGCTGTGCCGCAACGACAGCTCCGAGAGCTGCTCCACCCTGGCAACGGTGAGATCGGCATCGAAGAACTCGTGCACGATCTGCAGCACCCGATCACGTTCGCCCAGGACCGCTGCCAGCGCATCGAGCTCTGCTGGCCCGGCCCACCGGCTGGGCACCGGACGATACGTCTCGTCGATGTCCACGAAGCTTGTCGACATGCCAACGGCTCCGGCGTCGAGACACACGCGCAGGAGATCTGCCATCGCAGTGATCTCGCCGGGTGTGGCCACCCGCTGTTGTGCGTCCTCGCCCATCACGTACATGCGCAGCACCGAGTGCCCGACCAAGGGGGCGACATTGAGCGCGATGTTGCCAGTCAGCGCGTCCAGCCAACCGCCGAAGCTTTCGCCCCAGCGCCAGTCGACTCCTGCTGCGAACGCGGCCTCGGGCATTTCCTCGATCAGACGGAACATGCGGCTGAAGGCATCACGCTGATCGGTTCGCAGCGGCGCGAGCGACAGCGAACAGTTGCCGGGGACAACGGTGGTGACACCGTGCTCGATGGCCGGGAACGCATACGGGTCGAAGCAGAGCTGCGCGTCATAGTGCGTGTGCGGGTCGATGAAACCGGGGGCGACGACCTTGCCCGACGCATCGATCTCCCGACGACCCTCGGCGGCGCGCCCACCGGCGGACACCACCTTGCCATCGAAGATGGACACGTCGCCGCGCCGCCCGGGAAGACCCGAGCCGTCGATGATCAGGCCGTTACGGATGACGAGATCGAGCATTGTTCCTCCACTGTGGTTGCTGTTGTCGAACCCTGGTATCGAAGGTGTTGCAGGTGTTGGAGTTCAAACGCCGGGAGAACAACGCTCCACGGTTGCCCCACGAGCTCCTCGAGTGAGCTGATCCCTGCACGGTCCAGCGATGTGGTGCATGCCTCCTCGTCGAGCGAAATCGTGGTTGTGCCACCGTTGTCGTAGGTGAGCACCACTTCGATCTCGGCGCGGCCGTCATGTCCTCCGACGATGGCGGCGCTGCTGATGATCGCGGTCATTTCAGACGTGTCACTTCAGACGTGTCATTCGGGCCGACGGGCCGACGGTGGCTCGGTGAACACAATGTCGCTCGCTAGCAGACCGACGGAGCGGCCGAGCCCGGCGCGAGCGGCCAGGTGCAGATTCCACGAGAGAAGCTGCTGATCCGCCCCCTCGACTCCCGGCAGTTCCCTGGCAGCGATGGTCGCCAAGTCGTCCCCGGGTTGAGCAAACACATAACTCCGGGCGGCCATGCCCAGCAGCGTAAGACCCGGCAGCGAAAACTACGAAATCGGTCGGGCAGGCAACTTGTGCACTGGCGTGGTCTCAGACCACGGGATTCCACAACTTGCCAACTGCGCCGGCCGCGACATGTGGGTCGTGGCGAACACCGATTTCGTCGCCGACCGGGTCCGTGACACGAAGGCCGGCTGCAACCCACGCCATCACACCGCCGATCAGGTCAGTGGCCCGCATGAAGCCGAGCGACTGCAACGACACCGCAGCAAGGCTGGAGGAAAAGCCTTCGTTGCACACCACCACGACGTGCTGTTCGTGCGACGTGATCTGAGCCAGGCAGAGCGGTGCGTCCATCGCCACCCGCCATTCAAGGACCGTCCTCGGCACATGGACAGAGCCCGGGATGCAACCGTACGCAGCACGGTCGGTCGGCGTACGTGTGTCGAGCACCAGCACCTCGCCGTCGGCCATGAGCTGAGCCAGCTCATGCACATCGACGCGCACTAACCGGCTGCGGCTGGTTTCCAGCAACTCGGCAAGCGTCACCCGACCAACGTACCGAACGCGCAGTCACTTGGCACGGGCAAGTAACGAGCTTTCAACCGGAACTCAAACCGGAACTCAAACCGGAACTCAACCCGAGCAGTTCCCGGCACGCATCCAGGCCGCCGACACGCAGGTCCATCGGTGGAGCCGTTTCGGTCCAGCGTTGCCGAGTGAGCAAGTAACGCTGCTGGACTGCGGCTTGCCCACGCCGGAGGTACACGCTCGTTCCGTTCGGCTCGTATCCGGTAGCCAGCGAGACGTGTTGCGAGGCGGGGTTGTCCGCGAATGCTCCGCTGGTGATTGCGGCGGCACCGAAATGCTCGAATGCGACGCGCACAACCACCGCACGCATGAGTCGTCCGATGCCCATTCCCTGGTGCTCCTTTCCGAGCCAAGACCCGGTCTCGACCGTGCGCAACTGCGGGTAGTTGGTGGCGTGCAGACCCTGCGAGCCGACGATCCGTCCGTCGATCACCACGGCGAAAGCAAGGTCCCATTTGTCCGGCGAGCACTCCGATCGGCAACGCCAGTGGTACTGCAACGCGCGCCGCTCCAATTCCGGCGACGCAAAGTCTGTCCACGGAACAGCGAACGGCATCGTCTCGGGCGGGTGGATGCCTCTCGCGGCCAGCGACACCAACTCGGCCAGGTCGTCGTCGTCCGGAATACGCAGCTCGATCCCCGGCCCGGTGATCCGCAGGCCGAGCAGCGGCCACACTGCCTCGATCAGTTGTAAGTGTGCCATCGCCAAGTGTTGCAGCACCGGGTAGTCGAATCACGGTGGATTACGGAAGTTCACCGCTCGGCATCTACAGCCACAGTCGCCGCTTGAAGTTGCGATACAGCCCGAAGCACAGTGTGACCATCACGCCGAGTACCAGCGGATAGCCGTAACGCCAGCGCAGCTCGGGCATGGTGTCGAAGTTCATGCCGTACACCCCGGCGATCATGGTTGGCACAGCGATGATCGCCACCCAGGCCGAGATCTTGCGCATGTCCTCGTTCTGGCGCATCCCGACCTGGGCCACGTTGGCGTGCAACGCGCTATCGAGCAGCGCGTCGAGCGAACGCAATTGATCAGAGGTACGCAGCACGTGGTCATGTACGTCGCGGAAGTACGCGGCCGATTCGCTGTCGATAGGGCCAGGGCTGGCGGCCAGTTCCGACATCGTCGGTTCGAGCGGATCGACCGCCCGACGGAACTCAAGTACTTCGCGCTTCAGCTTGAAGATACGTTGAGCATGCGCTGCACGCGGAAAGCTGAACACCTCCAGTTCGATCTCGTCGATGTCAACGTTCAGCCCGCGCAACACGGGTGCATAGTCGTCGACCACTGCGTCCGAGATTGCGTACAGGACAGACGTCGGCCCCCACCGGAGGGATTCGGGATCGGCTTCAATCTTGTGACGGAGAACTGCAAGCCCTCCGACCTGTCCGTGACGGACCGTGACGATGAAATCGCGCCCGATGAACGCCATGATCTGGCCGACCTCGACCACTTCGTTGGCATCGACGTAACGAGCTGGTTTGAGGACAACGAATACCATGTCCCCATACGGTTCGAACTTCGGACGCTGATGCGCGTGGATTGCGTCCTCGACGGCAAGCGGGTGCAGATCAAACACCTCGGCAATATTGTTGAATTCCGCAGCACTCGGCTCGTACAGCCCCAACCACACGAACCCTCCGCTGGCCCTGGCATCGGCCAACGCCTCGGCAGCATCGGTATAGGAGCCATGGCGCGAACCGTTCACATACGAGGCGAAATCGACGACCATTCGCCCAGTCTCACATCGGGTTACGTTGAATTGGCGGACTCCGCTACCGTTCGCACATGATCCAGCTTCGTTCCATGGTCCAGCCCGACGGCACCCTTCGCCTCAGCCTCGACGAGGTGGAGATGCCCACCCCGGCGGCGCACGAGGTGGTCATCCGCATCGAGGCGACGCCGATCAATCCCTCGGACCTTGGCCTGCTCCTGGCGACCGTCGATGTGGAAACGCTCGCCAGTAGTACCGATGAAAGAGGACATCCGGTGACCACCGGTTCGTGCCCAGCTGCAACCTTGCGGGGGTTGGCTGCACGGCTCGGCGAGTCCATGCCCGTGGGCAACGAAGGGGCCGGCACCGTTGTGGCGGCAGGTGACTCCCCCGAAGCGCAGGCGCTGAAGGGACGAATCGTCGGCGCTGCCGGCGGTGCGATGTACGCGCAGTACAGAGCCGTTCCGGCGGCTTCGTGCATTGCAATGCCGGCAGGTGTTACCGCAGCGCAGGCGGCGTCGCCTTTCGTCAACCCCCTCACGGCGCTCGCCATGGTCGACTCGATGCGCGCTGAAGGCCACACCGGCCTGGTCCATACGGCTGCTGCGTCGAACCTGGGGCAGATGTTGAACCGGATCTGCATCGCAGACGAAGTGTCGCTCGTCAGCATCGTGCGGCGCCCGGAGCAGGTAGCACTGCTCAAGGCTGCCGGAGCTGTGCATGTCTGCGATTCATCCGACCCGGACTTCCAGGAACAGCTCACCGCTGCGCTGACCGAGACCAAGGCCACACTCGCCTTCGACGCCACCGGCGGCGGCACGCTTGCCGGCACCATTCTTGCGTGCATGGAACGGGCCACCAGCGCCGGTGCTGCATACAGCCGGTACGGCTCTTCAATTCATAAGCAGGTATACCTTTACGGTGGGCTCGACCTCCGCCCGCTCGAACTGCGCCGCAATTCCTACGGCATGGCATGGGGTGTGGGCGGCTGGCTGCTCACCCCGTTCCTTGGCAAAGTCGGCGGCGAGCGGTTCGCACAGCTGCGCGAGCGCGTTGCGAACGAGATCACCACCACGTTCGCGTCGGACTATTCCGACCAGATCAGCCTGCAGCAGGCACTGGACCCAGACACCATCCGCCGCTATCAGGCCAAGGCAACCGGCGAAAAGTTCCTCATCGTTCCAACCCACTGACTGAACAGCGACCCGGGCCGGGGGAATGGCCCGGCCCCTGAAATCCACCTAGCCGGCGGTTGCGGTGGCGGTGACCTGCTTGGCCACCAGGCCATCGGCATCGGCGGGCTCCACGCTCACTGATTGGTCGACGGCCAAGTCGCCGGCCTGCACCGAGCGGGTCCGAGCGAACACGGTCTCGTCTGTGATGGCGAAGATGTGTGACTCGCCCGCAGCATCGGTGACCGTGAGAATGTCGGGGTCGACTTCGGCCACCTTCCCGACCACCGGAGCGAATGTGGTGGGGACTGCGGAAACGACTCCACTTGCGGTAGCGCCGAACCCACCGGTGCCGCCGAACTGCCCACGACCGGTGCGGCCGAGCCCAGCTGCCGCACCCGCAGCACCACCAGCCGCGCTGGCCGGATCCTTTTTCAGCTTCGCGCCCAGCGAGAATGCGCCGAGCCCGAAGAGAGCCACACCGAGGATGGCGACAAGGCGCTTCCAGGTTTGCGAGATCGGGTCGGTGGGCACCGCCCATGACTGGTCGTCGGACAGCTCCGGCAGACCGGGCAGCACGTCGGTCTCGCCGGTCGCGCTCGGGTTGATCGGGTTGATCGGGTTGATCGGGTTTGAATCATCGGTAGACACGGTGGAACCTCATTCGTGACGGAGCGCGTCGATTGGCCGCATCGCAGCAGCGCGGCGGGCCGGCCAGAACCCGAAGAACAGGCCAACAGCAACCGCGACTGCGAACGCGAGAATCACCGAGTCGTAACGCACCACGGGGGTGGTGCCTGCGATCTTGAAGCGAGACCCTGCGATACCCAGCAGCACACCGATCGACCCGCCGATGCCTGCCAGCATCACGGCCTCGACCAAGAACTGACCGAGGATCGACGCCTGGGGTGCGCCGATCGCCTTGCGGATACCGATCTCACGTGTCCGCTCGGTAACCGTGACCAGCATGATGTTCATGATCCCGATACCGCCGACGAGCAGGCTGATGGCAGCCACCGCGGCGAGCAGCACCGTGAGCGTACGAGACGCCTCGGTACGCGAGCTGAGCAACGCGGTTTGATTCAGCACATTGAAACCCTGCTGCCCGTTGACAGCCGGGTGACGTTCGTTGAGCACATCGGTGATGATCGTCTGCGCCTGCGCCGTCTTCTCTGCACTGGTGGCCTGCACGGTGAAGCGGTTGATGCTCGTTCCGCCTGCGATGGTGTCGCGTGCTGTGGTCCACGGCAGGAACATCACGTCGTCCTGGTCGACCACCCCGTTGGCACCCTTTTTTGCAAGCACACCGACGACCTCGAACCGGGTACCTGCGACAAGCAGCGTTTCGCCGACAGGGTCGACGGCTTCACCCCACAGGTTTTCTTTGACTCGCAACCCAAGCACCACCACCGGCTGTCGCAACTCGATGTCGTCGGCCGACAGGAACCGACCCGAGGCAACCTTCCACGACAACGCTTCCTGCGCTTCTGCTGTGGTGCCGATCACCGAGTTTGGCGTGTTGGTCGTGTCGCCGACCGCAAGGGTGATGCCATTCGCATTGATCTGCGGAACAACAGCTTTGATGTAGTCGCTGTACTCCTGCGCCCGCAATGCTTCGAGGTCGGCGTTGACGATTGCAGCAGCGCTGCTCTGTCTTCCCCGCGGCCCGAAGCCGCCGGAGCTGACCGTGAGCGTGTTGGTGCCGAGCGCCTGGAACTGCTTCGCCACAGCGATGGACGAACCATTGCCAACGGCCACAAGCACGACGACGGACGCGACACCGATCAGGATTCCGAGCATGGTGAGCAGCGAGCGCGTGCGGTTGGAGTTCAGCCCCCGCAACGCGATCTTGACGATGTCGCTCATGCACTCACCGGCCGGGCGAACGGATCGACTGCGCTCGGTGCTGCGTGCCGATTGCCGACAGAGCCGCGGTGATCGTCGGAGACGACCAAACCGTCGCGGAGCCGAATCACGCGCGACGCACGCGCTGCGACGTCGGGTTCGTGGGTGATGATCACGACGGTGCGGCCCAACCGATTGATTCGTTGGAAAAGGTCGAGAACCTCTTCGCTGGTCTGCGAATCAAGTGCTCCGGTCGGTTCGTCTGCAAGCAGCAAGGCCGGGCTGGTGACAATGGCACGAGCGATCGCGACGCGCTGCTGTTGGCCACCGGAGAGCTGCGAGGGCATATGGTCCGCCCGGTCGGCCAGGCCAACCGCGTCGAGTGCAGCCAGTGTGCGGGCTCGGCGGTCGGCAGCGCTGAGCTTGGCGTACACAAGTGGCAGCTCGACGTTTTCGAATGCAGTGGTTCGTGCGATCAGGTTGAAGCTCTGGAACACGAACCCGATCTTGCGGTTGCGCGCCTTGGCCAACTGGTGCGCGTCGAGCACGGACACATCGAGACCATCCAACCGGAAGCCGCCTGACGTCGGCGCGTCGAGCGCCCCGATGATGTTCATGAGCGTCGACTTGCCGGAACCCGAGGCACCCATGATGGCAACGAACTCGTCTCGCTCGACGCGCAGGTCGACGCCTCTCAGCGCGTGCACCACGACAGCTTCTTGGCCCGGCGTCTCGCCGCCCATCACATAATGCTTCGTGATCGCCCGCATCTCGATGACCGGCGGCGTAACGGCACCCTGCAGTTCCACACCCTGCAGTTCCACACCCTGCGGTTCACTGCGGGACGCGAGGCGCGAGCGGTGCCGCAGGCGCGGGGTGATCATCGTGGGCCGCCTGGACCGGCACCACCGGCACCACCGGTACCGCCCCCGCCGATCCCACCGATCCCTCCACCCGCCCCGTTGACGACCTGACCGCGGCCTGTCTGCTGCGTCTGGCTGGTGGTCGCTTGCACAGCGGGGAGTGCGATGACTGCACCTTCGTCGATGCCACTCCTGATCTCAGTGCCACCTTCGCCCTTCACCCCGGTTTCAACGGGCGTCGGTGTCGACTTTTTCGACGCTGCGTCGTACACCTGCACAACCGAACGTCCGCCCAACGAGCGGATTGCCGAAGCGGGCAGCGTGATCACGTCGACCGCTTGGTTGACCGTGACTCGGGTCTGTGCAGTCATACCCGGCTTCACGCCGAGATCCGATGCTGTTGCTTCGAGCGAGAGGATTACCCCGTACGACGCAACACCGTTGGTGGTGGTGGCAACCGAATCGACGCGGTCGACCGTGCTCGCAATCGAGACTCCCGTCAGGGCGTCGAACGTGATGGTTGCGCTCTGCCCCACTGTGATCTTCGCAGCGTTAGCCTCGGAGACGCCAAGCTTGATACGCATCGCGGAAAGGTCAGTGATGATCGCAAACGTAGATGCGGTGGCGTTGGAGTTCGCCGATCCCGACCCACCAGACGTGGACGCTGTAACGGTCAGGCCGACTTCGCCGTTCAGCGTGGTGATGGTGCCTGAAATCGGTGCCTTGAGCGTTGTGCCGACGACAGCTTCTTCGGCCTGTTCGACCTGCAGCTGTGCGTTGAACACTGCTGCAGACGCCGACTCCAGATCGGCTGCCTTGGCAGGCGCAAGCTTGAGCTTGTTGGACAGCAACGTCTGCTGATACGAGGTTTGGGACTGCCGGAGCTGGTTGCGAGCCGAGTCCAGCGTCTGGCGGTCACGGGCCCTGCCGGTGGTGCGTGCCGTGGTTGCGTTGTCGATCTGCTGCTGGTTCGCAGCGGCGGTCTGATGATCCTTGAGCGTCGCAACTTCCTGGTTGGTGAGGGCCGTCTGGTACGCAACCTTCGCAGCTGCGATTGCGGACTGGTCCTTGTCGATGCCGGTGGTCTGCGCAGCGACCGCGTTTTTCAGCGCAGTGTCACCAGAGCGGATGGACACCTGATCCTTCGCCAACCCCACCTCTTGCGCGGTCCGGGCGTTCTGCACCGATGTCGCTTCGGCTGCCGTGAGGCTCTGCGAGTCCTTGGCTGCCGACGCGATGCGGCTATTGGTGAGGTTGGTGACCGTGTTCTGCTGCTGGTTGACTTTCGTCTGCGCGCTTGCAACCTTGGTTGCGGCCGCATCGGCCACGTTGCGCGCCGCGTTGGTAGCGGTTTGCGCAGCCTTGTAGGAGTTCGATGCCTGGAGACACGATGGAGTTGAGTCGCATGTCGCGGGGGCGACGAGCGCAGCGACAGCGGCGTCGTAAGTGGCCTTGGCCAACCCCTCATTGCCTTGCGCCGCAGCGTAGGCACCCTGCGCAGCGGCCTGTTCGGCCTGCGCCGTGACCAGCGCCGTCTGATTGACGGTGAGCTCGCCCGTGGCCTGGTCGAACTGTGCCTGGCTGGACACATTGGCGAGATCGATGTTGGTCTTGGTGTTCGCTGCGTTGGTGACTGCGAGATCGATGGTCACCTGGTACTGCTTGGCGTTCTGATCGGCGGTCGCCTTGGCCGAGTCCACGTTGGCCTGGGCCGTCTCCAATTGGACCTGATAAGTCCTCGCGTTGGCCACAGCGTTTTTCTCTGCCGTGTCGATGGCGAGCCGACTGTTGTCGACCTGGGTCGCTGTGTTCGCAGCTGAGAACGTCGCGGTCTCAGCGGTGTTTGCCGCGTTGGTCCGTGCCGTCTCGATGGCGGTTGCGTAGCCCTTCTCGTTCAGCGCAACCGTTTCCCTGGCTGTCTCGACCGCCTTCTGCGCCTGCTCCAGACTGGAAGCCGACGAGCTGCTCTGCAGCCGAAGTTGCTCCCGCTCGACAGCGGTGAGCCCGTCGGTCACCGCCGTCAGCCGTGCGTCGGCGAGGCGCAGCGAAGACTTCGCCTGGGCAAGTGAATCCTCTGCGTCCTTCGGGTCGACAGTCGCGATCTCGTCACCCTCGGCAACGGTGTCACCCAGTTTCACCTGTAACGCGGTGAGCGTGCCCGACGACGAGAACGCCAGTGTTCGGGTGGTAGCGGCCTCGACGGCCCCCGTGCCTGAAAGCACCTCGGTGATGGTGTCGACGGTCGCTGTGACGGTCCGCACGGACGCCGCAGCAGCCGAAGGGCGGACGGACCGATATGCGTACAGACCACCTCCGGCACAAGCGATCGCAAGCGCGACGCTGGTCAGCTTCCAACCTACAGATCTCATATCCCGCCATCGGATCAGGCCCAGGTATGAATCAGGTATGAGCAGGTGAGGAACTGCGACTCGTCACGCCGTGTGGCAGTTCCTGCCCCAATCGATGCAATACAGGCGAACCCTGATTCGGTTCGGGGTGATGCGTCCTGATGCAGCCACAACCCACCCCAACGGTGTCAAGATCGAACAGTGCGGCTGCTGACTCGACCTCCGACCCCCCGCACCCGATTTTCCCTGGCGGCTTGTACCCCGATCAGCCCGATGGTCACCCTGCTGGCCATCGTGCTGGCCATTGTGTGGGCGTTGGGTGGAGCCGGTCGCGCCGGGGCACAAACGCCCGCAGGGCCTGAAGTCGTTGAGGTCAAGGTGGTCGGCAGCTCCACGTTGGTTGCCCGGGTCACCGTCCGAAGTCCCAAGCCAGTGGCAGGCAACTTGCGGTGCACCTGCAGCCAGGTGTCGACACGAGTTGACCTGCCGACCGGCGGCGAGAAAAGCGTGTGGCTCCCTTTCGGTGCGGTCGACCCGTACTTCTCGGGCCAGGTCGTGTGGGACATCCCAGGGGCGAAGGATCCCGAGGCACAGGTAGCCGTTACCCGGTCGGGGTCTACCTACACAGCTGCGTTGGCGGTTCTCCCATCGGCGTTGGGTTCGCGCGCTGCCCCGTCGTCGGTGTCGACCCGGGGCCGAGCGATTCTCGACGTGATCGAACTCACTCCGGACGACATCGAACAGCGAGCGTGGGTGCTGGAAGGTTTTGCGGCTCTCGCAACGACATCGAAGGAACTTGGATTCCTGTCACAGGATGGTCGCACTGCAGTTCTCGGCTGGGTGGAGCGCGGTGGGGAACTGCTCGTCGATGACAACGACCCGGTTCCGGGAATCTCCGAACAGCCCACCGATGATCGCAACGCCTTCGTCGGGCTGGGCATCGTCAGGCGCACGGCCAATGCGATCAGGACCGGACAGTGGGAAACCGCAATGCTGCCGCCCACAAGGCCAACCGTGCTGAACTCGGTTCCAACACGGCGCTCGATCAGCCTCAAGTCCGCCGTGCGGCTCGCGCCGGCAGGCGCGCTGCTGGCTGGTCTGCTGGTCTACGCCCTCGGTGTCGGCCCGCTTGCGTACATGCTCGGCCGACGCCGCAACCGGCCGATGCTCATGTGGGTCGCAGTGCCCCTCACGGCTGCGGTGACAACCGCCGGTGTACTTGGTATCGGCCTCGCCCTCCGCCAGACCGCCCAGGACCAGTACGTCCTGTTCCGGCTGCACGGACGCATCGCAGACCGTGCAACCGTTGCGCGCGCGGTCGTCGAGGGCAGTTCCGCCAACAGGTTGCGCGTTCCCACCGGTTGGACTGCGGCTGGCGAAGACGTGAAGGTGGAAGTCGGCACCGTGTCCACCGCATCGGTCGACCTTGCGCCTGGCGGCCTGACCGAAGTCCGCTTCAACGGCGACGCGGCACCGACACCAGCTCCGTTCACCGTGCAGTACGACGCAAACGGCACCCTCACCGTCACCAGCACCGCGGCGTCGACCCTGACCAACATGTTCGTCATCGCCCAAGGTTTCGGGCAGTTGGGCCGGACGGACCTGCCCGACCTTGCCCCCGGCGCCTCCAACAGCGTGGTGGTACCCGTCACACCCACCTACACAGGTAGCAGCTTGGACGGCGAGCGCGAATCCCTCGCCGCAATGGCCCAAGATGCGGGGATTTTCGGCCACAACGTCGTAGTGGTCATTGCCGAGATTTCGCCACGACCCGCAGCAGGCGTGCCCGCCAGTCTCACCAACAACGCCAAGGCCCTCCGCGAATTCGCGGCAGTTGCAGCAATCCCGTCCGGGCCCAGGGTCACCCGGTCCGGTGACGTCAACACCACTGCCAACCTGATGCGGGTCGATATTCCCATCAGCACGGACACCGTGGCACTGGTCAACACGTCCTTCGACGATGTGATCTGGGTGAACGGCACGGAGGTAGCGGCCACCGACGGACCGGTCCCCGCCGGGGCGATCCAGAACGGGGCGATCGTCCTGCGCAGCCAAACCGCCGGCGTCGTGGAATCCACCGGCACTGAGTTCGTGCAATGACCGACCCAACTCCGCTGGCAACTCCACCGGCAACTTCGGCCGTCACCCTGGATCCAACAGCGCTGGCATCGACCCTCGATCCAACCGCTGCGGTCAGCATCCGAGGGCTCACGAAGCACTACGGCGCGGTGCGCGCCCTCGACGGCCTCGACCTCGACATTCCACGCAACTCCATCTTCGGCATCATCGGGCCGAACGGTGCCGGCAAGACCACGATGATGTCCATCGCTGCGACCCTGCTCACCCCGACGGCCGGGCTGGTCCGGGTGATGGGCTTCGACCCAGCAACCCAAGCGATGCGGGTCCGCCGGGTGATGGGCTACATGCCCGACGTGATGGGCGTCAACGAGCGTCTCACTGTCAACGAGTACCTCAACTTCTATGCGCACGTATATCAGCGTCCGAAGGAGAAACGACAGCAGATCACCGACGCGCTGCTGGAGCTGGTCAACCTTGCCGACAAGAAACCACTGCTGGTCGACAGCCTGTCTCGTGGCATGAAGCAACGGCTGAGCCTGGCCCGGGCGCTCATCCACGAACCGGAACTGCTCATCCTCGACGAACCGGCCTCGGGCCTTGACCCCACCGCCAGGCTGGAGCTGCGCCTGCTCATCCTGGAACTCCGGCGGATGGGCAAGACGGTCATCATCTCGAGCCACATCCTGTCGGAGCTGGAGGAGATGTGCACCCACGTCGGTGTCATCGCCAACGGCCGTCTTGCCGCTTTGGACCAGACGCAGGACATCGTCGGGACCAGGACCGGTGCGATCAAGATCCGCATCCGGCTGGCTGACGGCCGTCAATCCGACACGGTGGTTGCCGACCTTGCTGCGCAGCAGGCATTGCTGTGGGACCTTGTGGTGAACCAGCGGCTGCCTGTTGTGGAGTTCACCCAGTCAGGCGGGGGCCTTGAAGAGCATTTCCAAACCGTTGTCGCCGCCGCCGGGCCTCCTGCCTGGCCGCTGGGAACCCCTCACAATGGGCCTGTATTCGTGACGGAGCGTTCGTGAAGGAGACGCAGTGATGGATACGCAACCAGCTATGGGCAAGCAGCAGCCACCGACAAAGCGAACACGCGAGATGAACCCGATCCTCGCCCGCGAACTGCGAGCACGGACGCGGCGCCCCGGCGGAATCATCACGTTGACCTTGTTCCTGCTGCTGCTCATCGGCATCGCTGCGATCGTCTGGTCGATCAACCGGTCCGTCGGTTCCAGCTTCGACATCGAAGAAGCCGCCAACGCGCAGATCGGCATCCAGATCTTCGAAGGGATCATCAGCACGATGACGTTCCTGATCGCGTTCATCGTGCCTGCGCTCACCGCGCCGGCGATCGCCGGTGAACGTGATCGTCAGACGCTCATCCCGTTGCAGGTTTCGTTGCTCACTCCACGCCAGATCATCTCGGGAAAGATGTCCGCAGCACTGGCGTTCATGGTGCTGCTCATCGGGGCGTCAGCTCCGCTGCTGGCCGTCAGCTATGTCATCGGCGGGATTACCGCGTGGTCGGTCGTCAGGGGTCTGGTCGCGGTTCTCATCGTGGCAGTGCTCTTCGGGTCAATCGGAATTCTTTGCTCGTCGCTGCCCAAGCGGACAGCGCCTGCGGTGGTGCTGGCCTATGGGCTGACGATCGTCATCGTGTTCCTTGGGCCGGTGGTCGCCGCGCTGATCGGCTGGATCACGGTACCGGGGGTTGGCTTCGTCATCGGATACTCGCATCCGTACGCGTTCGTCTCCGACTTCACGTATCCGAAATCGCTGGCGAACTCGTTCGGGCCGATGAGCAGCCTCAACGGAACAATGTCGACGAGCGGGTTTCCCATATGGACACTGCACCTCGCGTTCTACGGCATCGTCTGCTTCGGTTGCCTGTGGCTGGCCGCGAAGCGAATCCGCACGCCTGCAGAATCGGAGCGATAGGTGGAGCGGTTCCTCGCAGACCTCAGGTCGCGGTTGCGGGCCGCGTTCGGTGTCGGGCTTGCCCAGGATTCGCTTCCCGTTGCGGGGCTGGTTGCGGCGTTGGCAGCTGCGATGTACTGGTGGCGATCGCCCGTGCGGCAGCTGTGGATCGCTCCAGTTCTGATCCTCGGAGTTTCCTTGGTGGCCGTGGTGTTGGTGACCATCCGACAACGGTGGAGCGATCACAGCATTGCCCGAATCGCCGACGATCGTCTGCGTACAGATGATCTACTCGCCACCTACGTCACACTCAGGAACTCCAGCCCATCGGACGCGTTCACCAGCGTCGTTGCCGATCGGGCAGAGCACATTGCTGAGACCAGTTCCGCGGCCCAGGTGGTGAAGGTCCGGTGGCAACCGCTGCGGTGGATCGTGCTCGTTGCTGCGATCGGGGCAGTTGTCGCGTTTGTGGTCGTCGATGGTCCGGGCACTCGGGCTCGGGCACAGAGCGCTGCTCAGAAGCGACGGATCGGCTCGGAAGCCGACAAGGTGCGCGACCGAATCAACGAGCTGTCCGGCGAACAGCTCACCCCTGAAACCCAGCGGATCATCACGGAACTCGAACGGGTTGCGGAGCGCCTTGACCAGACCACCGATCCGTTGCAGGCCGCTCAAGTGCTGGAGAGCGGTGCATCCACAATTGACCGCACCCCAGCAGCCGAGCGGCTGAGCCGGCGAACCGCCCAACGCGGCCTGGAGCGGTCGTTGCAGAGCCAACCGTTGCCGCAGGGTGCGGCCGAGCAAAGCGCGTCGGAACAGTTGCGTTCCACCGCGCAAGGTCTGCGTGACGGGACCGCTGATCCAGGCAGCACCGCTGATCGGCTGGATGACTTGGCTGCGTCGCAGGAAGCAGGCAATCCCGATTTGGCGAAGTCGCTGGCCGAAGCCGCTGACGCAGCGCGTTCCGGTGACAGCGAGCGTGGTGCCCAAGCCCTCGAGCAAGCTGCCGATCAGCAGGACGTCGCAGCGGGCAAGGCCGCTGACGACCAGCAGGCCAGCGAGACCGCTCAGGGAATGCGAAACGGCGCCCAGGACCTCCAGCAAGGTCAACAGGGCCAACAGGGCCAACAGGGCCAACAGGGCCAACAGGGCCAACAGGGCCAACAGGGCCAACAGGGCCAACAGGGCCAACAGGGCCAACAGGGCCAACAGGGCCAACAGGGCCAACAGGGCCAACAGGGCCAACAGGG
>JANNBN010000135.1:0-11854 GCA_031385545.1 Acidimicrobiia bacterium
GTGATCTGGGAGGACCACTTCTACCCCGAGATCATCGATCCGGACACCGGTGCGGTGCTGCCCGACGGCGAACATGGCGAACTGGTCTTCACGTCGTTGACGAAGGAAGCATTTCCCATCGTCCGTTACCGGACCCGTGACCTGACCGCACTGCTGCCTCCGACTGCACGGTCGATGAGGCGCATCGCGCGTATCAGCGCACGCTCGGACGACATGCTGATCATCCGCGGCGTGAACGTGTTCCCCAGCCAGATCGAAGAACTGCTCCTTGCTCGCCCCCTGCTGAGCGGGCACTACCAGCTGGTTGTCACCAGACCAGACCTGATGGACGAGCTTGCGGTGCACGTCGAGACGAACGCAGCAGTATCGGAAGAAGCCCAACGCACCGAAGCGGTTGCGCTCAGCGAACGAATCAAGACGCTGATCGGGGTCACCGCTGCGGTCCGCGTCGGAACGCCGGGCACGGTCGAACGATCACAGGGCAAGGCCCAGCGCGTCCTGGACCAGCGATCCCGTTGAATCTGGAAAGTTGACCTCCGGACCGCATTACCAGCGCGCAGCGGGATCGAACCCGATGACGGCCAACAGCGACTCGTGCACGTCTGCGAAACCAACCGAACGCTGGGATCGTGCAACAACATCGAGTCCATCTGGCCACGGTTCGAACGGCGTGCTCAGCGCAGTGCCGGCCAACGCAGCCGCAACCTGACCCGCGAACGCTGTCATCGTCGAAGGCGGCAACCCCTGCAGCATTGCAGCAGCGAGTGGAGCCAACGCGTCGAGGTGCGGCTGCAACCGTTGCGCGCCTTCGGGGTCTGACCCCAGGCGGACGATGAGGTCGACCGCGTGACGCGCGTGGAAACGCTCTTCGGCAAGCACGGTTGGGACAAGCTGGGCGAGGCCTTCCACCGCATCGCCGTACTGATCAAGCATCGCCGTCCAGCGCAGTGGCTCGGCGACGTCGTACAGGAAATGGCGGGCAAGCGACAGCTCCCACGGCTTGCCGTCCAGCTCGACCAACGCGCAACTGCGCCAGTGCGCGGCCGGACGGCGAGTCACCCCCGCTTCGCGGTCCGTCCATTCCGGCCAGATCAAGGCGTAAAGCGCCCGTGCGTGGCCGAACTCGTCCTGTGCGATCGACGACAGCGTGAGGTCCTCTTCCAGGAACGGTGACAGCCCGAGCCATTCGGAGTGTCTGTGGCCGATGACCAGCTCGTCGTCTGCCAATGCCAGCAGCATGTCGGCAGCGTTGCCAGGGAGTTGGCTGGGCGGTGCCGCCACCGTACGCAGGTCGCCCGTCATGATTCGGCCTCGGCTGAGGCCCGGCGCTGACGGCGGCGGTCGGCAACCACGTGCCCGTCGTTCGATGCATGGGCTCGCCGTGAGGTGACCGCCAGATCATCCGGGTCGATGACGAGCAGCGCCGCGCGGCGCACAACCCACGCATGTGCTCCTTCGCCTCGGCGGATGTAGGTCTCTCGTGCGTACAGCAGGGCCAACTCATCGTCGGGTGCATCGAGGCTTCCGGCGTGCGAGAAACCGTCTTTGCCGTCGGGCTTCAGAAACACTTCATAGGTGCGCATAGGACATCCGTCGGGTTGGAATCGGAAGCGAAGTCAGCGGGGCTCGTGCGTCGCGGAAGACCTCGACGACGTTGCGGCACGATCCGCACCAGTGCGCGGATCGACACGATGCAGGACCGACCGGCGAGATCTGATCAAGACTGACCGAACCACAGAACGGGCATGCGGTCCCCGTCGCGGACGACACGGCAATGCCGAGTCCAGCAAGCGCGGTGCGGGCAACCGAGTCGATGCGGTCGGTGGACCACGGGTCTTGGTGATCGAACACCACCACCGCGGCGGACGCCCCCGAACTGATGGCTGCCCGTTCGACGTCGTGTGCGATGTGGGCGAGGGCAGGACACCCAAGGAACGTCGGGACAAGAACGATATGAGCTGTGCCGTCGTCGGCCACGACCACGCTTTTCACCATGCCGAGCGAGCCGATGGTGACTCCTGAAAGCTCGGGGTCGTTGACCTGCATCACCGCTCGTCGCACCGCAGCGGTGTCGGGGTAGGGCGGGCCGCTCACGCAGCCCGCCCGCCTGCAGTGCTGCGATCCAGGATGTTGCGTACCCAGGCGGTGTCGTTCCACGCTGCGAGTGATCGGGCGATGCGCTGGGCCGAATCTTCGCCGCGGTTGGACTGCGCCGAGGAGAGTGCCGACCAGTCGATGTCGCCGATCACCCAGCGACCTGAGTCGTCCTGGTGGAGGTACGGGTCGGGGATGGTGAACCCGTAGTCGTGGAGCATCGGCACGAACTTCTGCACGTACTTGTCGCGCAGTGCCTCATTGGTTTCGCTCTTCACCCGCCACCGGATCAGCAGATCGTCGGGTTTGGTGGGCGGGCCGAAGAAGTGCATCACCGCTTCCCACCAGCGGTCGAGTGCGACCTGGAACATCTCACGCTGAATCTTCGTGCCGTCGGCCAGGGTGAGCAGCATCTCCTCACCGTGGCGCATGTGGAACCCCTCTTCGCTGACGATGCGGCGAAGGATGCGGCGATACGGGCCGTAGGAACACTGTTTGAGAACTGCCTGCTGCGTGGTGAGTGCAGCGGCATCGACCAGGAATGCGATCACGATCTGGTCGGCCCAGGTATGGGTCTTGTAGTGGAACACGTTGTGGAACTTCGACCGCCCGGCGAAGAGGTCGTCAAGCATCTGTTGGCGTGTCTTCACCCCGAGGTCGGCAGCCACCATGTACAGCAGGTGCGCATGGCCGATTTCGTCCTGGGTCTTCGCCAGGAACGCAAGCTTGCGGTGAAGGCCCGGAGCACGCGACACCCAGAAGTGCTCGCACAGGCCACCGAACAGCTCGGAGTTGGCATGCATCTCGATGAACCGGAACACCTCGGTGCGGTACTGGTCGGGCATCCGATCACCTGCCTCGACGATGCCGTCGCCTTGGATGAAACGATCGAAGTCCTGCTCGTCGGTCCACTCGCGCATCTCGTCAGTTTGCTTAACGAACGTTCAGTTTGTCAATCGAACCCGGCGGTGCGAGCTGGCGCGTCGTACTTCAGGGGGTCCGGTCGCCCTCAGCTAGCGTCGCCTGCATCGCACGATCAGACGACATCCGCAAGCGCCTGCTCGAAGCAGGCGATTTCGCAAAGCGAAACGCCGAAGACCTCCTGGCCAAACGGCGAGGCGGCACGCGTCCGCAATCCCGGGTCGGCCCCCCTCGCTCCCTGCAGGAGATCCAACAGGAACTCGACAACCTCGTTGGTTTGGCCTCCGTCAAAGAACAGGTGCGTACGCTCCTTGCATTCCTGCAGGTTCAGGCGCGGCGACGAGAGCACGGTTTCGCCGACGTCAACATGAGCCAGCACCTCGTCTTCCTCGGCAATCCGGGGACCGGAAAGACAACGGTGGCCAGGCTGCTTGCCGAGGCCTACGGTGCCATGGGCCTGCTGAGGAAGGGCCACCTGGTCGAAGTCGACCGAGCCGGCTTGGTCGGCCAATACGTCGGCCACACAGCGGTGAAGACCAACAAAGCCGTGAGAGACGCACTTGACGGGGTGCTCTTCATCGACGAGGCGTACGCGCTGTCGCCTGCCAACGTGGTGGGCCACGACTTCGGTGCTGAGGCCATCGAAACCCTGCTGAAGCGCATGGAGGACCATCGCGGCCGCCTGGTGGTCATCACCGCTGGGTATCCGAAGTTGATGAACGCATTCCTCAACTCCAACCCCGGCCTACGGTCCCGGTTCTCTCGCGAACTTGAGTTCCCCGACTACGCAACAGACGAACTGGTCGTCATCACGCAGCGGATGGCAGCGGCAGGGCAGTACAAATTGGGCGCAGGGGTCCCGGAATCGCTCACGCTCATCTTCGAGTCGATGATCCGCGACGACCGGTTCGGAAACGCTCGTGTCTCGCGCAACCTGTTCGAACACGCGATCAACAGCCAAGCCCTGCGGCTCACCGATGCCCGCCACGTGCAGTCTCTTGACTCGGCCAGCGTGTCCACGCTTGAAGCGGTTGACTTCATGGAGGCAGCGAAACGGGTTGCGCAGCAGACCCGCAAGCGCTCGAGCTAGGCCGCTACGTCAGGTCGGGTGATTCGCGGTTCACATTGATGACGGTGGCCGGTGCTGCCGGTGCCAGCAACTGCCCGCGCTGGAATGACTCAAGGGCGAGGACTCGCCAGCGCTTGCGGACACGGTCGTTTGCCCCCGGCCGCGTCTCCACGGCAACGCGATAGACCAGCCGGTCGTCACGCACGTCGATGAGCCCCTCCACAGTCGGGGTTCCGATGAGCGAACCAACCAGCGACGCGTCCTGTGCAAGCGATTCGCACAGCTGGGTCGCTGCGGCGTGTACTTGTGCAAGGTCACTGGTGCGGGCGACTTCAAGATCAAGATTTGCTCTGGGCGACTTCGAGAGGTTTGCCGTTCGGACCACGCCGCCGTGGGGGACGTACCAAATGCGACCCTCGAAGTCACGCAGTCGGACGCTGCGCAATGTGATCCGCTCCACAACACCCGTCGCGTGTCCGACATCGACGGAATCGCCGACCCCGTATTGATCTTCTGCGATCACGAAGAAACCGGCGATCGCATCGCGGACAAGGGTCTGCGCACCGAACGCGATCGCACCGCCGACCACCGTTGCTGTTGCGACGAACGCCCCGATGTTGATGCCGATCTCGCTCACGATGGTGATCACGACGATTGCCCAGATGACTCCGATCACGGTTGAGCGCAGCACGGTGCCCATGGCATGCTGCCGGGCTCTGGCCCGGTCACGGTCGCTGCCAGGCAGGCTGACCACCCGTTTGGTGAGTCGGGTGATGACCCGGCCGACAAGCGCGGTCAGTACGAATGCCAGACTGACCATCGCAAGAACCCGCAGCGGGGTCAGCAGATGCAGGTCGTCGAGTCTGGTGACCCACGCCGGCTGCACCGCCAGGACGACGCGTTCCCAGCCCGGGGTGTGCACTCGTGCCATCACCACCTGAGGCTAGCTGTGTTCACTCTCGGGTAGCCTTCGCGAACGCAAGTCAAGGGCTTCGACGCAACTGAGGAAACCTCGATGAACAATCGCTTAGAGAACCTCAACGTGCTGGGCACGCCGCTCGTTGCATGCTCGGTCGATCCGCTCACCGGCTACTACCGAGACGGGTGTTGCAGTACCGGGGGCGATGACGTGGGGACTCACGTCGTGTGTGCCGAGGTCACGGCCGAGTTCTTGGCGTTCTCGAAGTCGATGGGCAACGACCTCTCAACGCCACGTCCGGAGCATTTGTTCGCAGGGCTGCGAAGCGGAGACCGGTGGTGTCTCTGTGCCCTGCGCTGGGTCGAGGCCTGGCGGGCAGGAATGGCACCGCGCCTGTATCTCGCGTCGACTCATCAAAAGCTCCTGGAGTTCGCATCGATCGACGACTTGCTGCCGTTCGCGATTGACCATCCTGGCTGAGACCGAAACCGGTACTGGGCACATGGCGAGGTTCGGGTGACTCGGGTCAGCTCGCCACGGAAGACGGAAGCAGCTTCTGAGCGCCGGCGTCGCGCAGCATTGACATGAGTTCCGCTCGGGGCATCGCCTTGGCAAACAGCCATCCCTGGCCAACGTTGCATCCCATGTTCTCCAGCAAGTCGCGCTGCAGTTCGGTTTCGACACCTTCTGCAACGACCTCGAGACCAAGGCTGTGCGCCATTTCCACCAACGCCCAGACCATGTCCAGGTCGCGGCGGTCTTCGCCGAGCGACTTGACGAACGTCCTGTCGATCTTCAACTCGTCGAGCGGGAGGTCACGCAGGTACGACAGCGACGAGAACCCTGTTCCGAAATCGTCGATCGACGTGCGGAAGCCCGCAGATCGGAGGGATTCGAGATTCGGGATGACCCGGTCTCGTTCGGCCAAGGTCGACTCGGTCAGCTCGATCTTCAGTCGGGTCGGCGACACGCCTGCATGGTTCGCCAGCGCCTTGAAGTCGGCAACCAGCGTGTCGTCGACGAGTTGCAGCGGCGACACGTTCACCGCAATGGTGAACGCTTCGCCGACCAGGTCCGCAGCAATGAGTGCATGAGCCGTTTCGGCGGCTTGCTTGAACACCCACGAGCCCAAGGCGCCGATCAGCCCCGCCTGCTCGGCAACCCCGATGAACTCGTTCGGCAGGACAACGCCCTTGACCGGGTGACGCCAGCGGACGAGCGCTTCGCAACCGATGATCTCCCCGGTGGACAGTTTGACCTGCGGCTGGTACCACAGCTCGAGTTGGTCGGACTCGATGGCTTCGCGCAGCTCTTCGTGCAGGTTGAACTTCCGGTGAACCTGTTCTTCGAGCCAATCGGAGAACAGTTCGAACGAACTACCGCCTCTCCGCTTCGCCTGGTACATCGCCATGTCGGCGCGCCGCACCAGATCTCCCGGCTGATGTTCGCTGCTCGAACCGGGAGCAACGGTGACAGCACCGATGCTCGCTCGCACTGACAGTTGACGGCCGCGGATCGAGAACAAACGGCTGAGCTCGGTGGTGATCTGACCCGCCATCCGCGTGACGGCGCGCTGAGGATCCGACCCCTCGATCAGCATCACGAACTCGTCACCGCCGAGCCGCGCGACCACGGTCGAACCACTGGCCAACCGCTTCAGCCGGTCGCCGACGTCTTTCAGCAACTCGTCGCCGGCGTCGTGTCCCAGCGTGTCGTTGACGGTCTTGAAATCGTCGAGATCGAGGAAGAGCAAACCCAGCCCGTTGCCGCGCCGGTGAGCGGTCTTCAGCATCCGCTCGGCGCGTTCCAACAGAAGCGACCGGTTCGCGAGGCCTGTGAGCGCATCATGCGATGCGCTGTAGGTCAGAGCCTCCTGCGCAGCCGCACGGTTGAGGACGCTGGCGAACAATTCGCCAACGGTCTGCAGTGTTGTCTGCGTGTCTTCGGCCTGCAGTTCGGCGAGCCCAGGGATGGACCCGGTGCCGTCGTAGGCGGCGCTGAACGTGAGCATGCCGATGGGGCCGTTCTCACCGCGCAGACCAACAGCCAGGATCGCGCCCAGACGATTTGGAACGGCGGCCTCGGTCGCCGTGATGAACGCCGACCCATGTCCGTTCGCCACGCACAGTTCCGGTTGGCCCTCCAACGCTGTCGTCAACAGTTCTGGCAACGTTGCAGCATCGATGGCCGGAGCGGTGTTTCCCAGTGCTGGGACCCCGACGCCGGTGTGCTCATGGGTGACGTGCAGCTTGCCGTCCTCAAGCCGCTGCCACACCAGCACCCGCTCCACCGGGCAGACCTTCGAGATGTCGACCAGGGCGCGACGGATGTTTGCCGAAGTCGAAGCCGTTGTGGCATTGACGAACCGGCTGGAGATCGACGCAATGACAGCGGACAGGCCGTCGCGACGAGTCGAGCGCTCGTTCTCAAGCAGCCGATGCGTGATATCTCGACCGGCTGTCAGGTAGCCGGACAGGTGCTCGTCGTGGCACAAGTTGGTCGTCACCACTTCGATGGTGATCACCTTGTCGGCGGCATGCAGCTGCCACTGCTCGATCGGCCCGGTCGCTCCGGGGTCAAGGTGCAACGCTCGCCCGAACGTGTCGCGGCCGCCGACGACGAGATCGTCGATCCGTAACTCGGCAACGTCGCGAGCGTCGGCGCCGATCGCGGACACGAACGACGGGGTGGCGAACATCAACCGGCCGTCGGGTGCCCAGACGAGAACGAAGTCCGATAGTCGGCTGAAGATGAGCTCTGCCCGGTGCCGTTCGGCGGTCGTGACCGCATCGCTGCCGAAGCGCAGCAGCCCTTGCTGGAACGCCTGCAACATCCAGCCCAAACCTTCGATCGCAACGTCAAGGTTCGCCGAACTGAGATCAGCGGCCGAACCAACCATGAACGATGTTCGCAATCCGGCACCCCAGGACTCGACCAGCTCAATGACAATTTCGCAGCCGGCCCGGTTCATCGACAACGGCATCGGATCTTGTTCACCGTCGGTCGACCTTCGCCACACGCGGGCCGGCAGCATGGCCGGTGCATGTTTGGGAATGGTGGCGAACCCTGACCGTGGGAGTTCGTTGCGCGTGATGCCGTCGGCTCGGTTCCAGGTCCAGGTGTAGCCGCGTCCACTTGGCGCAGTCAAGGCCAGCTCGACCCGGTCAGCAATCGTTTCCCGCGCTGCGTGCTCGATCTGACGCCCGATTTCGTCGCCGAGTTCTGGGAGCGGGCACCGACCCAGCGCGCCGACGATCCGTGCGTGGGACTTCAGAAGTCCGGAGCGAAGCTCCTTCTGCGTCAGGTCCTGGATCCTGATGACCAAAGCGCAACCGCCTGGGACGGAACGCAGGTCGTCGATCCGCAGGCGGGCGAGGCGCGGGGTCCCTTCGGAGGCGAGCCGCACCATCGTGGACACGTTCCACGTCGCTGCTTCCCGGGCCGCGTCGATGATGGACTGCACCCGGTTGCGGTCTGCCTCGACGATGAGCTGCAGCAGATCGACGCGCTCGCTGCCGTTTGCCGAAACGACCGCGTTTGCAACCGCCGGCCCGTGCTGGCGCAACAGCTGAAAGTCGTCGTTGACAACGAGCAACGACGTGTTGCCATCGAGGAGGAGACCAATGAGCTCAGACATGTCCTCCGCCGGACGATTCATGTAGTGGTCTTCGGAAGATCTTGCGGCGCACTTGAGCGAGAGGTTTGCCACATCTGGAGCGGTGTCGGCCTCCAGTGCCAGTTCAGTTCACCTGAAACGTGGTGAATTGCCAGGTCTCGTCCGGGTCGCCTGCACGCCACCGAGGTGCACTGAAACGGCTGAACAATTCCTGTTCGGCACGGTTCTGCATCGGCGTCCAATCGGCCGGTGCATCGTGGAACGTTCCGAGATAGGCCATGGCCTCGCCGAGCACCTCGTCCCACGGGAGATCGTCCGGGACACAGACACCCTGCCCGGGGTTGCGAACCATCCAGCGCACAGCAGCGGTGATGGATGCGGCGACCTGGACCGTGGTTGCGCTCTGATGCGGAACTGATGCGCGGGCGGTGTCGATGTCAAGACAGCTGCCTGTCCACCACGACTTGAAGGGATGGCCCATGAGCAGGACTCCCATGAAGTCGCCGCCAGAGATGATCTCGTCGTTCATGATGCGTTGGCGTGGCTGCATGACCAGATGGCGTGCCTTCAATTCCTGCACCGATGCAATGGCTGCATCGGACGGGCAGTAGGCGTAGTGGACGGTCGGCCGGTAGATGGCACGCGGGCCGTCCCAGACCGTGAGGTGATCGGTGATGGTGAACGCTTCGCCGTGGCGGACGACCCAGCCGATGATCTCGCCAGCCGGGGTCCAGGAGCGAACCTGCGTGTCGAGGCCCATTCGCCCGAGCGCAAGCTGGTTGCACGGGCCGTCCTGATGCTGATACGCATCGGCTGGCAGCCGCCGCTCGTGCGTGCCCCAGCCAAGCTCGGCCGGTGCGAGGCCTTCCTCGTACAGGCCGTCGACGGACCAGGTGTTGACGAACTCGTCGACTTCCTTCGGGCGGTTGGTGATCTGGGTGTCCCGTTCGGCGATGTGGATGACCTTGACGCCAAGGTGCATCGCCAATTCCGGGAACGCGCGGGCCTCCATGGCCTGCTTGACGGCCGTGAGATCACAGCCATGGTCAAGAGGAGGTTCGGCGAGCAGACGCTCGGTGATGGAGAGCAGCGCACGCTTGGTGAGGTGGGACACGAGACCCGGGTTGGCACCGTGTTCGAGCACAGCGGTGGCTCCTGGTGTCGGCCACGTCGCTGCGCGGCGACGGACGTCCATATGCCGTACATACAGGCTGCGCGACCGTGGATCGGTGTTCTCGTGGTCGGCGTATGGGTCCCACACCTCGACCGACGTGTTGAGGTACAGCACCTCGTTGTCATGGCACCACTGCAAGATCTCGACGCAATCGATGTTCCAGGCCAGGTCGAGGATCAGATCACCGGCGGCCACGTTCTGTGACAGAACATGGGCCATGTTGTCCGGCGTGACCCTGGTCTGGACGTAATTCACGCCGGCGGCCAGCAGATCTGCAACCCGATCCCGGCGATCTGCGAAGTCCATGATGGTGAACCGGTCAGCCGGCATGTCGAGATGCCGAACCAGCAACGGCAGGGTGCACTGGGCGACCGAGCCGCATCCGAGCACGAGAACGCGCCCTGAGAACGCAAGTGGATTGAGCATAAGACGTCGCCCCCTGAAGGTGTCGGCAACAACTGGCGGGCCGATGTGGAGGATTGATCCTACGAGATCGGAACTCTCGCTCTGAGCGGGCGATGGCGCCATTTTTGCGAGCGTGACCAAAGGTTTCTGCCGTCTGGGCAAAGATCCGCTCAACTTCCAGCGGGAACGCGCCGAATACAGAGGTGACCCGATTTTCAGGGGATGAACAGCACCTCAGCTGGGACGCTCTGAAAACCGCAGATATCGATCCAGATATCGATCCAGATATAGAAGCAACCCTTCTCGACCGTGGAGGCACCCGTGCTCAACCAAACCAGCGCAATCGAAACCGAGGCTCCGCTCCGCCGAGGCGAGCGACGCAAGCAGCACACCCGCCGTCGGTTGCTCGATGCCGCCGCAGAGACCTATGCAGCCGTCGGCGTGGAAGGTGCGACCATCAGCGCGATCACTGAACGTGCTGACGTCGGACTGGGAACGTTCTACCTGCACTTCGAGGACAAGGACGCCATCGCCGTCGCCGTGTGCTCGGTTGTGGTGGCACGTCTTCTGGACGAGGACGCCCAGGCCATGGACGCAGTGCGTTCTGTCGGTGGCGACCCCGATCCGCTCGCGATCTTCTCCCGGGTGATCGGCAACCGTGCAGCCGCCGAGCCGGGTCTGATGCGCAGCCTGCTGCGTTGGGAAGGTCCGCGCATCACCACCAACACCGGGTTGCCGACGGTCGACACGAACGAATTGCGCCGCCTGCTCCTGCCACAGCTGGCTGACCGGTACAAACTCGGCAACGAGGCCAACCGGTATCGGGTGGAAGACCCAACCCTCGCCGCTCACGCCGTGCTCGGCGTGTACGCATCGGTCATTCCCTCGTGGGTGGCATCTGGCCGCACGGACTGGTCGACCCTGGGCTCGTTCATCGAGCGCTCGATCGTTGCCCTGTTCCGGGCTTCCTGAGCAGCCGACCTGGGCGAACCGTAGGTTCGGTTTGCCCTGAATAGGGGTCAGGATGCCGAGGTAACTCGGCGCGGCGGCCAGGCTGACTGCGGCACCAGTTCTCCTCGTTGAGGGCTGCTGCGTTCCCGCCCTGACCCGGTTCACGAGGATCCCTCTGCGCAGGACCCAGCCACCGCGCCCAGCAACCCGGGCGGAAGACTTCGTCTGAAACGCTAGTCTCTCTGCCGGTTGTGCTGCGCACAATCTGGAGGAGTGCGAGAGCGGCCGAATCGGCACGCTTGGAAAGCGTGTGTGGGGCAACTCACCGTGGGTTCGAATCCCACCTCCTCCGCCAAGCAGCACTCCTTGTGCCGCAATGCCCGACCGAATCTGGTCGGACGTGTTGTTTTCCGGGTTTCGTTGCGCTCCCCGGGCGCCCTTAGTTTGTCGGGGTGGAGCTGAAAGTGACGCGTTACGAGGTGCGCGATCACGTTGCAGTGATCCAGCTCAGCCGTCCACTGAGACGCAATGCGTGGACCGGTCGAATGCATGCAGAGTTTCGGCACTGCTGTGCGATGGCAGAGCAGGACGCGGCGGTTCGGGTCGTCGTGGTCCAAGGCGATCCTGACGGTGAGGCGTTCTGTGTCGGGGCGGACTCCGATGCGCTCGCCGGACACGTAGACCGCGGTGGCTACGACGATGGGC
>JANNBN010000157.1:0-43375 GCA_031385545.1 Acidimicrobiia bacterium
GTTAACGGGTGGCTGACGAAGTCGTCGGCACCCATCGTGGTGTACTCCCGCGATGAGTTCAGCGGCTTGCGGCCGATCTGGGACATCCCGCTGGAGGACTTTGCCTTCGGAATTGCATTGCTGACCGTGATGCTGATGTCGTGGATGCGCACCACGGGGATCACCGTTCGTCCTTTCCCTGGACGGTTCAGCGCATGGTGGACGACTTAACGCGACGGTCGGAGCACTTTGAACGCCATTGCGAGTTTGCGCGTGCCCGACACCCGCACACGCTGAGAGAACACGTCGTAATCGGCAGCTTCGATCTTCCCGAGAATTCCGGAGTACAGATCGCGGGCTGCCGCGATGCAGCGCCGCGACGACGCCGGGAGCATGTTGACGCCCAGATCGGCAGAGCGGTACAAGACGTTGCACCGCTCGATCTGAAAGGCCATCAGCGACTTCCATTCCGGAGTGACCCGGCGCAAGGTGGGGTCGGCGCCGAAACGCTGAAGGTCCGCCTGGGGGATGTAGACCCGGCCACGGTCCAGGTCTTCTGCAACGTCACGGAGGAAGTTGGTGAGCTGGAACGCGTTGCCCAGGTCTCGTGCGTGGACGAATGCCGCTGGCTCGGTGGGTTCGAGGATGGGCAGCATCATCTCGCCGATCACCGCGGCGGAACCATCCATGTACTGCTCCAGGTCCGCGTAGGTGGCGTACGTCGCGACGGACAGGTCCATCGTCATGGAGCGAAGAAAACGTCGCACACATTCCGGGTCGATGGCGAACGTCTGCACCGTGTGCACGACGGCCTTGAGCACCGCGTGGTCGCTGTGTCCGACGGCGTGGTCCGCGAAGAATCGGTCGCCGAATGCTGCGAGTGCTGCGGCGCGTTCGTCGACGGTTGCCGTTGACCCCAGGTCATCGACGATGTCGTCGGCGTAGCGGCAGAACCCGTAGAGCGCGTGAACGTGCGGCCGTTTCGCTGCTGGGAGCAGGTGGGTCGACCAGTAATACGTTGTGCCGGACGCCTTGTTCAGCTTTCGGTTGACCTCGTACGACTCTTCCAGAGTGACAGGCCCCGAAGGTATGTGCACATGTGTTGCCCCGCCGGCCGATCCGGCGCCGGTCGCTGAACTGTTTCGGCGCGGGATCATCGGTTGTTCGGGATCATCGGTTGTTCGGGATCTCGGTTGTTCGGGATCATGGCATAGCCGCCACCCGTTGCGCAGCGAGCTTCCCGGACAGCACCACCATCGGCACACCGACACCGGGGACCGTTGAGGACCCGGTGAACACCAGACCGGGAACACGCTTGTCGATGTTGGACGGACGAAACGGGCCGGTTTGGCGAAATCGGTGGGAGAGGGCGAACGGGGTTCCCATAGCCATACCCATACGTTCCCAGTCGGTCGGATCGATGAAGCGCTCTGTCTCGATGGTGCCCGTGAAACCGAGCGCGCGGACCTGGTCGACGAGCGACTGCTTGACCCGATCACGTTCGGTATCCCAGTTGATCTTGCCGCTGAGGTTGGGGATCGGTTCGAGCGCGTAGAGCACGTCCGAGCCCTCTGGCGCGAGCGACGGGTCGGTGACGGTGGGGACGGTGACCAGGCGAGATGGATCGCTCATGCGGGTTCCGTCGTCCAACAGCTCGGTGAAGCTCTCGTGCCAACGATTGCCGAACATGATGTTGTGGTGTGCCATCCCGTTCGGCCGTGCGCCCCGATGCCCCGCAAGGTACAACGCGCACGACGGTGAGTAATGACCCTTACGGGCGACGCGCGGCGCTTCGAGCCCGGGCAGCAGGTCGCGGTAGGCAACAGGAAGATCGGCGTTGACCACCACCACGTCGGCGGCAACCACTTCGCCGTCGGTCAGCCGCACGCCTCGCACAGGGCCTTCGGACCCGTTGGCACGCAGGATCCGCTCGACATCTGTCGAGAAGCGGAACTCGACTCCGGCCGCTTGTGCAGCCGCCTGCAACCCGCGGGCAACCGCGTGCATTCCGCCGACGGGGAACGTGACCCCAAGCACCGAGTCCATGTAGGTGATCACCGCGTACGCGCCGAGTGCCTGCTTCGGTGCAAGCCCTGCGTACAGTGCCTGGAACGAGAACATCTTGTGCAGCCGTTCGTCGTTGAAATACGAGGCCACAAGGTTGTGCAGCTTGCGGAAACCGCCGAGACGAACGAGCTGCAGCCCGGGGGAGAGCGGCCGTGCAAGGTCCAAGACAGAATCGAAGTTGCGATCGATGAAGTTGGGTGCTTCGGCTTTGTACAGCTTGGCCAACCAGTCGCAGAAAGCCCCGAAGCGCGCTGCCTCGGCGGATCCGCACACCCGGCGGATCTCCTCGGTCATCGCATCGCGCCCTGGCTTCACGTCGAGCGTGGTGCCGTCGTGGAAATGGCCCCGGTACATCGGGTCGAGCGCGGTGAGCGTGACATGCTCGTCGAGGGTTGAACCGGCGGCGCGGAAGGCGTCGTCAAGGTATTCGGGCATGGTCAGCACGACCGGGCCCGGGTCGATGGAGTAACCAGCGTCTTGCCACAGGCCCGCCCGCCCGCCTGCGACGTGGCCGCGGTCGATCACTGTGATCTGATGAGACCCAGGAATGCCGATCAGGTGGCACGCGGCCGACAGCCCGCCCAGCCCTGCGCCGACCACAACGATTCGCATGGGTACTGACGGCTTCGAGCGTCAGTGCGATCGGTCGGTGACGTAATAGGCGAGGTCGGTCAGCGCTTCGGTCGCACCTGATGCGAGGCGAGCGGACGCGATTGCGTCGATGGCTTGCGTGCGCAGTGCCGCGATGCGTGCTTCGACCCATTCCACCGTGCCGGTGGCCAGCAGGATGTGCTGGAGGTCGGCGATGTCGTCATCGGTGAGGAGCGGATCGCCGACCCGTGAGAGCAGTTCGCGCTGGCCGACCGTGGCAACTTCGCGGGCCCGCGCAACGAGCGCAGTGGGTTTTCCTTCGCGCAGGTCGTCGCCTACCGGCTTGCCTGTGATGGCATCGTCGCCCACGGCACCCATGATGTCGTCGCGCAGCTGGAACGCTTCTCCGAGGGGCATTCCGTAAGCGCTGAGTTCGGACTGCACATCGTCGAGGCGGCCGGCGAGGGCTGCACCCAGATGGAGCGGCCGTTCGATTGTGTACTTACCACTTTTGTATTGGCAGATTCGTTGTGCTGCGGCCAACGTGGGCTCGCCGCGGACGCTGCCGACCAGGTCGAGGAATTGGCCGATGTTGACCTCGATACGAAGTTCGTTGAACACCGCTATGGCGTCGGAATTGGCGGTGGACATCATGAGGTCTGCGTAGACGAACGCAAGATCGCCGACCAGAATGGCAGCACCTTCGCCGAAGCGACGGTCCTCGCCGCGGCCCTTGAAGGTGCGGTGCGAGCGGATGAATTGCACATGCACGGCCTCGGCACCCCGGCGGGTGTGGGACCCGTCCATGATGTCGTCGTGGATGAGCGCGAACGTATGGAGCAGTTCCAGCCCGGCACCGGCATCGACGATTCGAGTGTCTTCGGGGTCGCCTCCTAAACCGACGAATGCCCAGTGGGCGAACGCAGGACGCAGGCGCTTCCCGCCGGCAAGGACGAGCGCGCTGAGGGCGTCGATCGGCTCGGCCAGTTGAGAATCGACCCGGGTCCATCGTGCCAGTTCGCTGGTCATCAGCGACCGGACACGTGCATCGACCCGGTCGGCGATGGCTGAGAGCATCACAGAAGCAGATGCGCGGGCGGTTTCGCTGGTGCGTCCAGGGTTCTGGGGGTTCTGAAGGCCCTGAAGGCCATGCCCCCCTTGCCCGCCCTGCCCGATTGGCGAAGCAGGGTGGTGGGCCGGCACCGCTGAACTGATTTCGTGTGGTGAACCGTGGAGTGACACCGTTTGAACTCCTGACCAGAGAACGTCACTAGCGAACTTCACCTAGCGAACAGCCCAGAGACAAGCTGCCCAAAGACATAACCACGCTAACAGCATCAATGGTTAGCCGAATGGCCCGGATAGGTGGTTTCCGACGGGCGCCCCGCACGCCGACTGAGCGCCGCCCGACCGTGGCCGCGCCGCCGCTGGGACTGGGCCCGATCAGGGCTGTAGTGTCGCCGCGTGGAACAACTGGCAACGGCGGCGATGCGTGCCGTGGCCGGTGCGGTCGGCGCGGGTCTGGTCGGTTCCACCTTCGTCTCGGCCGTCAAGACCGTGGTGGTGCCGCGCGGTGCCACGAATCGCCTCACCCGTGTCGTGTTCGTGCTGACTCGCTATTTCTTCGAGTTCAGGGCACACCCCGGGCGACCGTTCCGAGACCGTGACCGCATCCTGTCGCTGTGGGCACCGATCGGCCTGCTCACGCTTCCGTTCGCATGGTCCATCTGTATGACCATGGGGTTCACCGGCCTTCACTGGGGTGTGGGCGGCGGTTCGTTACGTGATGCGTTCCTCCGCTCCGGTTCGTCGTGGTTCACGCTTGGAACGGCGAGCAGCAGGGCACTTCCGTTGGCTGCGCTGTCGTTCTTCCAAGCGGCCATGGGCATCCTGCTCACGGCGCTGCTCGTGTCGTACCTGCCGTCGATCTACGGCGCATATCAACGCCGAGAGACGTTGGTGGGGCTGCTCGAGAGCCGGGCCGGGCTCCCTCCGAACGCGGCCATCATGCTCACCCGTTACGAACGCATCGGCGCGCTCAACGTGCTGGACGACGACATCTTCGAGAAGTGGGAGCAGTGGTTCGTCGAAGTGGAGGAGAGCCATCTGTCGTTCCCGGCCCTGTCCTTCTTCCGGTCGCCGCGGATGGAACGTTCGTGGATCACCGCGGCCGGCTGCGTGCTCGACGTTGCATCCATCAAGTTGTCCTGTATCGATATTCCGTTCAGCGGGCGGACTGCGTTGTGCGTGCGGACGGGCTTCTTGTCGTTGCACCGGCTTGCGGAATACTTCTCCGTCCCGTTCGACGAGGACCCGCAGCCGACGGACCCCGTCAGCGTCACCCGCGTCGAGTTCGACATGATGCTGGTCGAGCTGTTGGCGGCCGGCATCCCGCTCAAGACTGACCGAGACCAGATGTGGGCGGACTTCTGCGGCTGGCGGGTGAACTACGACAAGGCCCTCGTCGGGTTGGCGAAGCTGGTCGTGGCACCCGATGGCCGGTGGTCCAGCGACCGTCCCGCCGACCGGTACGTGCCGCGTATGGGCTTCGGCTTCCGGGGCTTCGGCGGACAGGCGTCGCGGGTACATCAGGGCGGGCGTCTCAAGTGACCTTGCTCGGCCGTCGAGCCGAGGGGACCGGAGCAACACGCTCGCTGCACACGACGGTGGAACCGGTGCTGGGTACCCGGTTGGACTTGCAGGTCGAGGTGGACACGGGCTCTGGGCGACGAGCGCTCGAGCTGTTCGCTCACCGTCGCAGCGAAGCGCTGCGCGCAGAACTGGTCGATGTGGTTGCCAGTAAGTCGGATCGACTCGCACAGGTGTTCAGTGTCTGCGACCCGTCCTCCGAGCTTCGTCGTTGGCGCAAGACGGCTGTGGCGGGAAGTCGGCATCGGCTCAGTGGCGAACTGGTCGGCCTGCTCCGAGAGTCGGCTCGGTGGCAGCAGGTCAGCAATGGTGCCTACAACCCCGCGGTCGGAACCGTGTTCGACCGATGGTGCCACGCAGAGACGACGGGCATCGAGCCCTCCCTGGCCGACACCGACGCGTGGGCCTGAGAACTTGACGGTCTTGCTTATGAGATTGAGGGGGATGAAGTGGTGTGCCTGAAGGACTGCACAGGGCTCACGTTCAACTCGTTCGCAAAGGGTGTGATCGCTGATCGTGCGATGGACGCGCTCTTCGCATGGACCGGTATCCATGGCGAACGAGTGGTCGGTGCAGTCGTCAACCTGGGCGGCGACATCGCATTGCGTTCCTTCCCGATCCGTGTCGTTATCGAGGACCCGGCACGCCGTTCGAAAACGAACCGCCGCTCTGCGTCCTCGGTGTGGCTGACGGCGGCGTGGCTACCAGCGGTTCGTCGCGGCGTCCTATCGTGATCGGCGGTGCGCAATTCAGCCACCTGATCGACCCACGAACATGTCGGCCCGTGGAGAACGGACCCGCGTCGGTCACCGTGCTGGCGGCTCGGCCGGTGAAGCTGACATGGGTAGGTAAGAGCATTGTCCGGTGTTGGCGAGAATTGGGTGACGATCGGTGCGGCTAGTTTCCCTGCGTGCCTGTTTCGAACCCTTTTGATCTCACCGGTCATGTATCGCTGGTCACCGGTGGTAACTCCGGTATCGGCCTCGGTTTCGCGGAAGGTCTCGCGCAGGCTGGCAGCAATATCGCCATCTGGGGGACGAACGAAGCGAAGAACGCAGCTGCAGTCGAGCAGATCGAGAAGCACGGTGTGAAAGCCGTGGCGTTCAAATGCGATGTCGGTGAAGAAGCCGAGGTTGAAGCTGCGTTCGTTGCAACCGTCGAAGCCATGGGCAAGGTGGATTCGTGCTTCGCCAACTCTGGTGTCGGTGGCGCAGCGAAGTCGTTCCTTGATATGTCCGCAGAGGAATGGCACCGAGTGTTGCGCATCAACCTTGACGGGGTGTTCTTCACGCTGCGCACCGCCGCGCGGCACATGGTGGCACGTGGCGAGGGTGGTTCGCTGGTGGTCACCGCATCGCTCGCCGCGATTCAGGGTCAGGCAAGGGGGCAGCACTACGCGGCAACCAAGGGCGGGGTCATCTCGATGATGCGGGCCTGTGCCGTGGAGTTCGCCCGGTACGGCATCAGCGCTAATGCCATCCTGCCCGGCTGGGTGGAGACGCCCATGACCCACGATCTGTTCGCGTGGGACCGATTCAGCGACAGCGTGTTGCCTCGGATGCCGTTGCGCCGGTGGGGTCGCCCGGAAGACTTTGGGCCGATTGCGGTGTATCTGGCTTCGCCTGCGACCAAATTCCATACCGGCGAGGTGCATTTGATCGACGGCGGCTACTCGATCTTCTGATCAGTCTTGGGCTGAGTCGCCGCCGGTCTGGTCCCGATTCGCCGGTCGGATCCGTCGGGAGATTGATCGCTTCTGTGTCGGGTCGGCTGAATATGCAGGCGGGGCGACGGCCCGGGTGCGCCACCATTCCATCCAGCGGGTGCGGGCCAACCACAACGAGATGGTGTAGCCGACGGCCAGACCGATCGCCCCTCCCGCTGCGTCCAGCCAGAAATGGTTTCCGGTCACCACGATGGTGAACGTGGTGAAGGCTGGGTACGCAATCAGCAACATTTTGCGCCACCACCGGCCGTTCATCGCCCACGGCCAGAACGAAATGGTGCACCACGCCGACCAGCCGAAGTGCAGCGACGGCATCGCTGCGTACTGGTTGGAGATTCGCTGCATTGCGCCGGAGTCGAAGCTCCAGGAGCCTCCATATTCAGCGAGGCCGTCGACGAACCCGTAAGCGGCTGGCATCAGCCGCGGCGGCATCAGGGGAAAAAACGCAAAACCGAACAGCGCCATGCCTGTGGTGAGCAACAACGTGTTGCGCATGCGGGGGTATCTGGCTGGCAGGTGCAGATACGTCCAGGTGAGCGCAGCGAGGGTGACGAGGAAGTGCCCGGTGCCGTAGAAGATGTTCAGCGAACGCATGAACCAGCTGGCACCGACGAACGCCTGCTGGACGGGCTCCTCGACGAAGATGTGAAACGCGCGTTCGGCCTGAATGATCTTCTTCGCGTTGTTGAACGCATGCAGTTCGCCGACGCGAGCCGAGCCCTGCGTGTTTCTGATCCCGGTGTAGACGGCGTAGAAGACGCCGATGTACGCGACCTCCATCCACCAGCGCAGACGCACGCCATGGGATTCCGGCGCCTGCGGATCGACCCTGCCGCCGATAGCGTCGTAGTCCGGGTCCGGAAGCGGTAACCCCTGGTTGAAGTCAGGATCGCGCTCGCGCATCGGGGCGAGGATAGCGGCTGCAGCGGATCGCCCGCAGCGCCCCGAGGTGGAGCAACCCATCAGACCCGGGCGCGGCCGAGCGGTGAACGGAGGGATCGGAGTGAACCCGAGGTGGAGCAACCCATCAGACCCGGTAGCGTCGTGCCGATATGAGCAACACCATGGGCAACTCCACTAACGCACACCCCGCAGCCACTCTCACGCTGGCGGGCGACGACCTGGTTCCTTCGGACACGCTGCAACGGGTGCTGGCCGAAGCGCTCCGTACGGGAGGTGACTTCGCCGAGGTGTTCATCGAAGACCGCGCGAGTTCTTCGGCCCTGTTCGATGATGGCCGCGTCGAAGAACTCACCAGCGGAGCCGAACGAGGCGCTGGCATCCGTGTCATCGCGGGCGACACCACCGGTTTCGCGCATACCGCCGACATCTCCGAGTCCGGCCTGCTGGCAGCTGCCGTGGCCGCAGCGGCGGCAGCAAAGGGAGGTGGTGGCGGAGTGAAATCGGTCGAACTGGTGCGCCGCGTCGGCACGTCCATTCACCAGGTGGTTACCCCGTCGATCGACATCCCGAAGCTGCGCAAGGTTGAGCTGTTGCAACGCGCCGATGCTGCTGCTCGTGCCGCTGGGTCGGCCATTCGCCAGGTCACAGCCGGATACGGCGATTCGCGCCGCCGCATTCAGGTAGCCAACTCCGATGGCGTGCTTGCCGCCGACGAGCAGATCCGCACCCGCCTCATGGTTCAGTGCGTTGCGCTTGGCGACACCGGCATGCAGACCGGTTACGACGTGGCGGCCAAGACGGTCGGTTGGGAGCTGTTCGATACGGCCGATGTCGAGGCGATCGCGTCCAAGGCTGCTGCACGCGCGCTGACCAAGCTCAATGCCCGTCCGGCACCGTCCGGGGTCACCACCATCGTGCTCAACCAAGGGGCCGGGGGCACCATGTTCCACGAGGCATGCGGGCATGGCCTCGAAGCCGACCTCGTGCTGAAAGACACGTCGGTGTTCAAGGGCCGCGTCGGCCAGCAGGTGGCTGCCAAAGGCGTCACAATCGTCGACGACGGTTCGTATGCGCGCGAATGGGGTACCAGTTCCATCGACGACGAGGGGCACCCCACGCAGCGCAACGTGCTCATCGAGGATGGTGTGCTCACGGACTACATGTGGGACTACCGCCACGCGGTCAAGGAGGGCCATGCACAGTCCGGCAACGGCCGTAGGCAGAACTATCAGTCGCTACCCATTGTGCGCATGACGAACACCTATCTGTTGGCGGGTCACGAACAGCCTGACGACATCATTGCCAGCACTGCCGACGGGATCTACTGCGCCAAGCTCGGTGGAGGTCAGGTCAACACGGCAACGGGTGACTTCGTGTTCGGCATGGTCGAGGCGTACCGCATCGAGAACGGTCGCCTTGCCGAGCCACTGCGCGACGCCAACCTCATTGGCAACGGTCCCAACGTCCTGCAGGCCATAGACGCCATCGGCAACGACTTCGCCACCGGCGTCGGGACATGCGGAAAGGACGGGCAGGGTGTGCCTGTGTCCGACGGCAACCCGACGCTTCGTGTCGTCGGTGCCATCACCGTCGGCGGAACGGCGGCCTGAGTCATGGCAGATCTTCAGCAACTCGTCAGTACCGTTATCAGTTGGGCGTCCGACAGCGAACAGGTGGAGGCGTATGCAGCGCACTCGCGTGACGCCGATGTCGAGGTGTATCAGGGTGGTATCGAAACGCTGTCCACCGCCGAGACCGACGGTGTGGGTATCCGGGTCGTGCTTCCAGGTCCAGACGGCAACCGACAGGGGTTCGCGTACACCGGCTCACTCGATACCGAATCGTTGCAGGCGTGCCTGCGTGAAGCGCGGGACAACGCATCGTTCGGCACACCAGACCCGTTCCTCGGTCTCGCCGAGCCCGACGACGTCGAACCGGTCTCGCTCGATATCTACCGCGATTCGCTGGCGTCGTTCCCCACCGAGGCGAAGATCGAGATGGCGATGGAGCTCGAACGCCTGGTGCGAGCTGCCGACTCTCGCATCCGGTCGCTGCGGTCGGCCAGCTACGGCGACGGTCTGTTGGAAGTGGCCATCGCGTCCACCACTGGCATCTCACGCCAGTACCGCCGCACCGGTGTGTCGGTCGCGGCATATGCCATTGCGGGTTCCGAAGACGACACGCAGACCGGGTTCGGGTATTCGGTCGGTCGGTCAGCAGACGAGATCGATGTGCCCAAGGCAGCTGCCATGGCGGTCGAGAGGTCTACCCGTCTGCTGGGTGCGACCAAGCCAACTTCGCGGCGTACGGCCATCGTGTTCGACCCGTACGTCACCGCTTCGCTGCTGTCCATCCTTGGCGGCACGCTGAATGCAGAGAGTGTGCTGAAGGGCCGGTCGCTGTTCGCCGACCGGGTGGGCGAGACGGTAGCGGTCAACGGCTTCTCGCTCATCGATCAGCCCACCAACCCGTTGGCGTTCGGTGCCACACCTATCGATGCCGAGGGGCTGGCCACGCGAGAGCTGGCGCTCATCTCGGGCGGCGTTCTGCAGGGCTTCGCGCACAACACGGTGACAGCGCGTCGCATGGGCGGTGCTGCGCGCAGCACCGGGTCGTCTGTGCGCGGAGGGTTCAAGAGCACGCCGGGTGTCGGTTGCCGGGCGCTCACGGTGTTGCCCGGAACGCTCAGCCAGGCCGAGATCATCAGCCAGGTCGGCACTGGCGTGCTGGTGCAGTCCGTCAGCGGCATCCATTCGGGGGTCAACCCCGTCAGCGGCGATTTCTCGGTCGGTGCCGAGGGTCTGCTCATCGAGAACGGCCAGTTGGGTGCGCCTATCCGGGAGTTCACGATCGCTTCCACCATCCAGCGCATGCTGATGGAAATCCTTGCCGTGGGTGCCGATCTTGAGTGGCTGCCGGGCGGATCATCGGGTGTCACGCTTGCCATCGACGGCATTTCGGTGTCGGGTGCGTGAGCGGCCCTCCTGCATCGCCCGCTGATCCCAAGCGGACGTTGCGCACGTCTGTGCGCGTTGCTCGTGCCGCGTTGGGCGCGGCCGAACGGGACCGGCAGTCAGCCGTCATCACCCGGCTGCTGCTCGCCGACCTCCATGTCATCAGCGCGCACACGATCCATGTATACCTTGCGATGCCGGTTGAAGTTGATACCACGCAGTTCATACGCGCGCAGATCAGTCTTGGCAAGCGTGTTGTGGTGCCGTGGATGAACGATGACCGCACCATGGGTGCCTCAGAATTGTTGGTGCCAGATCTGGACTCCGTCACCGAGGTCGGCCCGCTGAGGGTTCCGCAGGCGCCGGTGTTCCGCCCTGTCGAAGGTGGTTGCTGGGACGTGGTCATCGTCCCGCTTGTCGCTGCAACGCGTGCTGGGGACCGATTGGGAAACGGCGCGGGCCACTACGACCGGCTGCTCACCACATGGCCGCGCCCTGCCATCGGTGTGGCACTGTCGGCGCAAATTGTGGAGTCACTCCCGCTCGAACCCCACGACGTCCGCCTGACCCGAGTCGTCACCGCCTGAGGCTCGTCAACGTGTGAGCCGCCCTTCGAGTTTCTGTCGCGGGCGCCTCTGAATTCGTTCCGTAATGAAATGAGGGTGGCCTTGGGTGGCTTTGGTGGCTGTGGGTGGCTGTGGCGGCTGTGGCGGGCTGCTTCCAACTCGTTCTCCAACGTTGGCCGTGCAGCAACCAACCCTGCACGAAACTGGTCCGGAGAGGGGCTGGATCACGACGTTGGTTGCTGTGGAGCCAACGTTGGTTCCGGGTGAAGCGGTTTCCGCTTCGCCTGATGGAGTGGGCGTGCTGTGCAGCTTTGGGCGTGCTCAGCAGGCCTGCGGGGGACACCCGAACCTGCAGGAGACACCCACTCGCCGCCAGCGATCATGACGCCGAGGCAACGAGCTTCTGGTACGCCATCGCGCTGTCGAGTTTGCGCGACACGTCCGTGACATCGGAGAAGTCTTTTCGCCGGTTTTGTCCAGTTGATCGCACCGTCCCCCGATGGGCTCCATCTGGCCCGGTTCAGCGGTCGGCCTGATCGACCAACCATTCAGTCAGCGCGCGTACAGATTGTGACTGGGGGCCGTCTGGCCAGGTGATGAAGTAGCCGCTTCCTGATTCAACCTCTGGCCCAACCTGCTGCAGGACGCCGTTTTCCACCAGATCGTCGACCAGGTACCGCCATCCCAGCGCAACACCGCGACCGGCCACGGCCTGCTGCAGCACCATCGGGTAGTTGTTGAAGAGGATGCGCGCTGGTGGTGTGCCGCCTGCTGGCCGCTTGCTCGCAGGCATCGGATCGAGGGTGATGTCGAAGTGGGCGAACCATTTCCCCCACGACAGCCATGCGCGGTCGCCATCGTCCATGTGCAGCAGCGGCGCTGTCGCCAACTTCAACGGCGAACTTTTGCTGTCCAGTCCAAGTTCGTGGGCAAGTGCCGTCGTTGCGATCGGGAACACCGATTCGGCGAACAGGTGCGTGGCAGCCACGTCGGTGAAGCGGCCGCTTCCGACACGAATTGCTGCGTCGTAGGTGCCGCCGTGCAGTTCGTCGTCATGGTGGAACAACCACAGTCGCAGCTCACGCTCTCCCAGCGCTGCTTGGAGCGCTTCGAGTCGTGGCACCAGCCAGAGCTGAGCAAGACCAGGATTGCACGCAAGGACGAACACCTCTGACCGTGGAACAAGCGCTGCGAGTGCTCGTTCGATCTCCGCGAAGCCTCGGTCGATGTGGATGAGCAGGGTTCGGCCCGCGTCGGTGAGCTCGCTGCTGTTGCTTGTGCGCCGGAAGAGCTGCACCTGCAACGCCTGCTCCAGTGATCTGACCTGCCGCGTGACGGCAGGCTGCGTCATACCCAATTCGCGCGCTGCCGCAGTGAAACCGCCACGACGTGCGGCTGCTTCGAAGACCACCAAGCGCTGTACCCGTCCGACACGGGTGACAAGTTCGCGGCCGGGTTCGTGGGCCAGCAGCGCGGACTTGTGCGGGGTAGGCATAACAGCAGGTTATGCCTACCCATCCCAAGCAGCCACTGTGATAGGGGTTGTCGGCAGGTCACAATTGACCACCATGACGCAGCGCGCAGGTTTCATCGGTCTCGGACACCTCGGGACGCACCTCGCAACGAGCCTCGTTCGAGCCGGGCATTGGGTCACGGTCACCGACGTGCATCCAGCGGCTGCCTCGCCTTTGCTGGAGTCCGGTGCATCGTGGGCCGAATCGCCGGCCGCGGTCTCGTCTGCCTGCGACGTGGTGCTCACGTGCCTGCCGTCTCCTGCATCGATCGATGCAGTGGTGACCGGCACCGGCGGAATACTGGAAGGGTTTGCCGGCCAAGGCGGAACGTGGATCGATATGTCCACGAACGATCGCAACGAGACCATGCGGCTTGGCGGGCTGTGCGCAGCTGCGGGTGTTCAGATGCTCGAGGCCCCGGTGACGGGAGGCGTGCACCGAGCGGCTGCCGGGCAGATCACCGTGTTGGTGGGAGGTGACGAGGCGGTGTTCCAGGAGTACCGCGGCCTGCTTGCGTCGTTGGGCAACCCTGTCCTGTATATGGGTCCGCTCGGCAGTGCTGCGCTGATCAAGGTGATCACCAACATGCTGGCCTTCGTCAACCTGGTCGGGGTCGGTGAAGCGCTGATGCTGGCCAAACGAGGAGGCCTCGACCTGGCGAAGGCGTTCGAGGCGATCAAGGAAAGTTCGGGCAACAGCTTCGTGCACGAGACCGAGAGCCAGGTCATCCTCAACGGCAGCTACAACATCAACTTCACCATGGACCTCGCGTGCAAAGACCTCGGGTTCGCCACTCAGTTCGGGCGTGAACTCGGCGTGCCGCTCGATCTTGCCGGGCTCACCGAGCAGACGTTCATCCGTGCCCGGTCGCAATACGGCGGTGGGGCATGGTCGTCACAGGTCGTCAAGCTGTTAGAGGACGCGCTGAGTACCGACCTGCGCGCCCCAGGATTTCCAGAGGAGTTGCCACCATCATGAACGCACCGCATCCGATACCTGACGTGGGGTCTGCGATAACGGAGCAGAGCGTGCGCCGAGATCTTGCTGCTGCGTTCCGCTGGGCTGCGCGGCTCAACCTGCACGAGGCTGTCAGCAACCACTTCAGTGCAGCGGTATCCGATGACGGCAGGCAGTTCCTCCTCAACCCACGTGGCAGGCACTTCTCGCGGATAAACGCCAGCGAGCTGCTGCTGCTCGATGCAAGCGAAGTCGGTACCCGCCAGCACCCCGACGCCGATCCCAGCGCGTGGTACCTGCACGCGCACCTGCACCAGCATGTCCCGCAGGCACGTTGCGTACTCCATACCCACATGCCCTACACAACTGCACTGGCGTGCCTCGATGAATTCGAGTTCCTGATGCTGGACCAGAACGCATGCCGGTTCCACAACCGCATTGCGTACGACCGCAACTACAACGGGATGGCGCTCGACGACACGGAAGGCAGGCGGGTTGCCTCGCTCCTCGGTGACGACAAAAACGTGCTGTTCCTCGGCAACCACGGCGTGATGGTGGTCGGTGCGTCGGTGGCCGAGGCATTTGACCAGCTGTACCACCTGGAACGTGCTGCCGAGCTGCAAGTGCTGGCGCTCTCGACCGGGCGGCCGCTGAAGATCATCGCCGACGAACTGGCCGCGCTCGCCTGTCGACAGTGGCTGGAGTACCCGCAGTTCGCCGACCTGCATTTTGATGAGCTGAAGCGAATCCTGGACGACGAGTCACCTGAGTACGCGTCATGACGACCGACGTGATCTCCACGGCCGACTATGAGATATGCGCGCTCACAGTAGGGCCGCGTGCTGTCGAGGTGTCCTGGTCTGACGGTCTCGTCAGCAGGTTCCACCACATGTGGCTGCGAGACAACTGCCAGCAGTTGCTTCACGCCACAACCCGCCACCGGATCTTTGAGACCTCGGACATTCCCGATGATGTGCACCCGTCGTCGGCTGTGGTCGGCTCTGATGGGTCGCTGGTCATCACGTGGGCCCACGATGACCACGTCAGTCCGTTTGCACCCATCTGGTTGCGCGAAAACGACTACGGAAACGGGGCATCGCATATTCCGCCGACAGTGACCCCGTGGGACGCCGCGGCGATCCGGTCCACTCTCCCGCGTTGCACGCACCACGACCTGATCAACAACATCGAAGCGCGCATAGGTTTCCTCGACGGCTTCTTCCGGTATGGCTTAGCCATCCTGACCGGCGTTCCCTGTGAGTCGGGAACGGTGTTACAGGTGGGTGAGCTGCTTGGCGAGATTCGCGTCACCAGCTGGGGAAAGGTCTTCGACGTCATCTCCATGCCAGAGGCGAACTCGGTTGCCTACACGTCGCTTCCGCTCGTCACCCACACCGACGAGGGGTACCGCGATCCTGCACCCACTGTGCAGCTGCAGCACTTCATCCGGGCCGACGCCTCGGGCGGTGCGTCAACACTGGTCGACGGGTTTGCAGTGGCCGAGGCCCTGCGCAGGGACCGGCCCGACCTGTTCGAGCTGCTGGCTACAACCATGCTGGACTTCCATTTCACCGATGCAACGGCTGAGCATCATGGTCGCGGTCCCATCATCTCGCTGCACCCCGATGGCACCATCCGCCAGGTGCGCTACTCCAACCACAGCGCGCTGCCGTTTCGTATTCCCGCAGACAGGATGGAGGCGTTCTACGGCGCGTACCGTGTGTTCGGAAAGATGCGTGAAAGCGATCAGTACTGCTTCCGCATCGCGCTGGGTGCAGGCGACATGTACCTCGTCGACAATCACCGTGTCCTGCACGGCCGGACCGGGTTCGCAAGCTCCGGGGCGCGGCACCTGCAGAGCTGCTACATCGAGCGCGACGAGGTAGCCAGCCGCCTTGCGGTGCTCAAGCGCCGGAGTGACTGACGGCGCACGAGTACGGTCGGGCGGGTGGCCAGCGTCAGGTTCGAGTCAGCCCAAGGGCGGTGGGTCATCGCCGCAGCCGCGCTTGGCTCGGGCGTCGCGTTCCTGGACGGCAGCGTGGTCAACACGGCGTTGCCCAGCATCCAGCGTGATTTCGGCGCGAGCCTCGCCGGCCAGCAGTGGGTGGTCACGGGGTATCTACTCACGCTCGGTTCACTGCTGGTGGTCGGCGGATCGCTCGGCGACTTGTTCGGTCGACGCCGTGTGTTCGTACTTGGTCTTGTCGGGTTCGCCGTCACGTCGCTGCTCTGTGGCTTGGCGCCGAACCTGGGAGTGCTGATAGCGGCGCGTTTTGCGCAGGGTGTTTCGGCCGCTGCGTTGGTGCCTGGAAGCCTGGCAATGCTGTCGGCTGTCTTCCACCCCGATGATCGGTCGCGTGCCATCGGTGCGTGGTCAGGGCTGTCGACGGTGTCCACCGCAATTGGACCGTTCCTCGGTGGGTGGCTGATCGACACCGTGTCGTGGCGATGGGTGTTCCTGATCAACCCGTTCCTGATCGTCGGCGCAGTGTGGATGGCTCAGCGGTACGTTCCGGAAACGCGTGGGGAGCCGACGGGCGATTCTGGGAAGCGCATCGATGTGCCTGGCGCAGTGGCGCTGTCCGTCGGCCTGGCGGGTGTCGTCTACGCGTTGATCGAAGGTCCGCCCAGTCGTTGGTCAGCGGCTTCGCTCGTTGCAGGTCTGGTCGGCGTCGTCGCGCTGACGGGGTTCGTGGTGATCGAGGGGCGAAGTAGCGCCCCGATGGTTCCGCTGTCGCTGTTCCGTTCGAAGCGGTTTGCCGGTGCGAATGCTGCGACCTTCACGATCTGGGGCGCGCTCGGGGCAGTCTTCTTCTTGCTGACGATCCACCTGCAGAACGACCTCGGGTACTCCGCCCTCGAAGCGGGTGCAGCCACCTTGCCTGTCACATCGCTGATGATGCTGTTTGCAGCGCGATCAGGCGCACTTGCCCAGCGGATCGGGCCTCGGTTGCAGATGATCATCGGCCCACTTGTGGTTGCGAGCGGGTTCGCCATGATGACCCGCATCAGCCCCGGATCGAGTTTCCTCGCAACCGTGTTGCCGGCAGTTCTGCTGTTCGGTCTTGGGTTGGTCATCACGGTTGCTCCGCTGACGGCCACGGTGCTTGCGGCGGTGAACGATCAGCACGTCGGGGTGGGCAGCGCAATCAACAACGCGGTGGCTCGGGTCGCGTCGCTGCTCGCCATTGCGGTGCTGCCCGCACTTGCTGGCATTGCGTCGGCGGGGTCCGGCTCGGTTGGCGACGGTTTCGCAAGGGCGATGTGGATTTGCGCTGCGGCCACGGTCGTCGGATCAGCGATCTGCGCGCTGACGATCACAAATAGCAACCCGTAGCTCGAACCCCTGCGGGTGGACCTGCTGCTCAAGAGCGGGGGAGGATGGTGCCCATGTTCATGATGCCGTTCGGGTCGAACGCACGCTTCAGCGTTTCCAGCATCGGGTAGGAGCTGCCGTACTCCGCCTTCACCCACGGGGTGCGGGCTTTGCCGATTCCGTGATGGTGAACGATCGAGCCGCCACGCTTCAGGGTCTCTTCACAGATGATGCCGATGATGGGGCTGTAGTACTTCGCTCCCTCGTCCTGCGGCTCGCAGTCGATGAGGTCGAAGAAATAGTTGAAGTACATATTGGTGCCGTTGATGTAGCTGTGGCTGGAGTGCCCGCCCAGCAGGGTGATTCCCTTCATCTCGGCACGGATGCGCGGCAGCACGGCCTCGTAGATGTCGTTGATCGACGACCAGTCCGCGGAGATCTCGGTGGTGCGGTTCACGTTGCGGGTGGTGCGGATCCGCTCGTCTTCCCGCGTGATCTTGTCCGGACCCCACACCAGGTCGGCGAACCACTCGGCGATCAGCGCCGGGTCGACGGGTGCACAGTCGGGGTGCCTCGCCACGATCTCGTGGATGCCATCCGCTGTTGCCTTGCTGATGCCGGCGTTGCCCTCGGCCATGAACAGCACGATGCAGTCGTCGGGCGCTGCGAAGTTGGCGAAGTGGAGCTGCCCGTCCTCAGGGTCGTAGAGGCGGGCGACCGACGGCTTGTACCCAGCCACCATCACGTCGCGCAGTACCTCGAAGCCGGTCTTCATGCTCTTCAAGGTCCACCCCATGAAGATGTTGTTCTCCGGCGTGTACGGGAACAGCTTCACGGTCACTTCGCTGATGAAGCACAGCGCGCCCTCGTTGCCGATCACGATGTGGCGGATGTCCGGCCCTGCTGCGCGTCGCGGCACGTTCTTGATACGCGACACCTGTCCGCCGGGGAACACCACCTCGCAGCCGACCAGCATGTCCTCGATGCCGCCGTAGAGGGTCGAGAACTGTCCGATGCTGCGGGTCGCAACCAGTCCGCCCATGTGGGCCACGGGCTTGGACTGCGGCGAGTGCCCGGTGGTGAGGCCCAGCTTGCGAGCCTCGTCCTCAAGGGCTTGGAGCGGTACGCCGCACTGAGCAGTTGCCTGCATGTTGTAAGCGTCGATACTGATGATTCGGTTCATCGCAGAGCCGTCGAGCACGATGGAGTTCTCGACCACCGTCTCCAGGCCACCCTCCGTTGCGGTGCCACCCGTGCGGGCGACCACGTTGACGCCGTTCTGGTCGGCGAACTGCAGCACCGCTGCAGCGTCGGCAGTACTGCGGGCCATGACAACTGCCGCCGGGACGGGCGTCGAGAACACCCCGAAGATGTTGTCCAGCTTGCGCCAGTTGTCGATGCTGCGCTGCTGCAGCAGAACCGGGTCGGTGAGTACCTGCTCGGTGCCGACGATCTGCTGCAACTGTTCGACGATGGCGTCGCGGGTGAGGGCCACGGGGTGTCCTTGGTGTGTGGGTTGGTGAGGAATCAGTGGAACAGGGGATAGGCGCGTCGGTACAGAGGATCGGTTGCCGAACGGATGTCGAGGAAGACGGTGTCGATCATTGCTCGGTAGAGGTCCCCGTTGCGAGTGTCGGGAGCGAACGTCTCGCGTGGAGCAGCCATAGTTCTTGCCGCAGACTCGATGCCCGGATAGATCCCCACCGCGGCAGCAGCACACATCGCGGCGCCGAGGCTGGCACCGCCGTAAGCACAACGCGATGCCGGGACGCCGAACGCGTCCGCGAAGATCTGCATGAACAGGTCGCTGGCCGAGCCGCCGCCCGAGACCATCACGTCGTCGAGGGTGACGCCCAGTTCGGAAGTCATCGCATCGACGTTCTGCTTCATCGTGAGGGCGATCGCTTCGAGTATCGACCGATAGATGTGGCCCCGGCCGTGGCGCGCGTCGAAGCCGAGCATCGATCCCTTCCGGAAGGATTGGTCGGTTGGGGCGAGCCAGTCCAGCACGGTCATCAGCCCCTCACTGCCGGGCGTGACGACCGCAGCTTCGGGCTCCATGAGGGCTTCGCGGGTGAGCCCGAGTGACGAGGCGTGCGCATCGAACTCCGGCCCGAGAAGGTCGAGGAACCAGGTGAGTGTCCACATGCCACGACGGACCCCGTTGCTCTCATAGAGGTATCGGTGGGGCATGCAGGCGAAGTTCGTCCAGAAGCTGGCAGGAGATGGATGGTTTTGGGTGCCGTGCATCATTGCGGCGATATAGGTACCGAGCGAGACCAGTGCCGTGTTCGGCCCGAGGTTTCCCGCTCCCAGCATTTCCACGGCCTTGTCGTTCGCAGTAGCCACGACCGGGACGCCTGCTGGGATACCGGTGGCCGCCGATGCCGATGCAGTAAGCGCGCCGATGATATCGCCGGGCTTCTGCAGCTCGAAGAGCAGTTCGGGCCGGAGGTTGAAGCTGCGCAGGCGTGCGGAGTCGGTGCTCCAGGCCCATTCGTCGGTGTCGACGGGCCATTGGCCCGCGATGTTGTTGGCTGCAGTGTCCGCGAAGCGGCCGGTGAACCGCTGGGCAACGTAGCCCGAAAGTGTGGTGGCGTAACGCAGCCGAGGGTCCGACGGTAGGTACGGCTGGTACGCGCGGTCGTCCATCCAACTGATGACCGGCTCGATGAGTTCGCCCTCGGCATCGAGAAAGGTTTTGCAGCACCGGATGGGGCAGATGCCAACGCCAGCTATGTCACCGGCTCGGCCGGGGAAGCTGGCTTCGAACGCTGTCATCGCACGCCGGCTGGCTGCTGTGATCGAGGTCCAGATGTCGTCGTCGGGATGGACTGCGACGCCATGGCGGGGTCGGTCCATGGGTCGCAGAATTTGACGCCCCTCGGCCACGGGTTTGCCGGCTGAGTCGTAGACGACGACCTTGGCGCTCTGCGTGCCGCAGTCGACACCGATGAGGAAGGTTTTGGTCATGTCGCTAGGTTATTTCGCTGGGTCGGTGAGGCTGCTGCGCGTCAGCGGACGAGGTATCCGCCGTCGACGCAGAGGATGTGGCCGTTGACGTAGTCGGACGCGCGTGAGGCGAGGAATACGACCGTGCCCATCAGGTCGAGCGTCTCGCCCCAACGGCCGGCGGGGATGTGCTCCAACACGCGTCGGTTCGAGTCCGGGTTGCTGCGCGTGTTCTCGGTGATGGCCGTTGCGTAGTAGCCGGGGGCGATGCCGTTGACCTGAATGTTGTGCTGGGCCAGCTCGTCGCAGTACGCCTTGGTGAGCCCGGCGATGCCGTGCTTCGTGGCTGCATATGCGGGGTTGTACTGGCCGCCGAGGAAGCTGAACATCGAGCAGATGTTGATCATCTTGCCGCTGCGTTGCGGGATCATCCGCTTGGCAGCCTCGTAGCTCATCTCGAACGCCGCGTTGAGGTTGACCGCCACGGTTGCATCCCACTTCAGCCGATCGAACTCCAGCACCGGCGCGATGGGGCACACACCTGCCGAGTTGATGAGGATGTCGATGGACCCGAGCCGTGCGATGCACTCGTCGGTGACCTGATTCGGTACGCCGGTCTGGGTGATGTCTGCCTGCATGAACTCATAGCGAACCCCTTCGGCCTCGATGAGGGCGCGGGTGGTGCCATCGTCATCGGCCAGGCTTGGTACGAACACGTTCGCCCCACCCTTGGCGAGGGCCAGCGAGAACGCCTGACCGAGGCCCGTGTTTCCCCCCGTGACCACAGCGTTCTTCCCAGCGAGGCTGAACCAGCCCATCGCAAAATCAGTGATGTTCATCCGTGCTCTCGAACCGAAATAGGGGCGCCGATGCGGGCGCCTGCGGGGGACGATACCGACACTATCGGAGGGTCTGCGGTGCAATGTGGTTGTGGGCGCACGAACTGCTTGAACCCTGTGGCGGAGAGGAATACGTTGCCATTATGGATCGACGACGGAATCGACAGATCAAGACAGCGGTGTTGCTGAGCGGCGTGTGTCTGCTTGCTGCGCAGGTGTCAGGTAGCTCTGCTTTGGCGGCCGCAGCGAAGAAGAAATCGAAGACAACCACCACGAGGAAGAAGACTTCCGCGGCACCTGCTCCTGGGAGGGCCTGTTCACCAGCCGGGGTGCGCGCTCCGGGCACAACCCTGGACTGCGTGAAGGTGGCCAGTGGTCTCCAGTGGCAACCGCGTGGGGCAAGGTCTAACCCGTTCCGGTTCAATGAGGTTGGTGAGTACACGGCCTACGACTCGAATCGGTACCGGATCAAGGTCACCGGGATGACGGTGCTCACGGTCGAAGAAATCAAGCCGGGGGGAGTTGGGAAGTACGCAATTCCCGCCGGTTATGTGCCGGTGCAAGTCATCGGCGAGTTGACGTACCTCGGCCCGAAGGACACCAACGACTTGCCAGCCTCCATCACTTCACTGGTGCTTGTCGATGCCAGCGGGAAGAAGTTCGATACGTACGCAGGCGACGACAAAGCCGGCGGCGAATGCTCGCAGTTCGGCGACGTTGACCAGAACCACACTCGGAGCCTCGCCAGGGACGATCCTCACACCACCCCGTTGTGCGTTGTGGTGCCGTCGGCATCGATAGGTCCCTCGCTGTTACTGAACCTCAGCTGGGTCAACGAACCCAACGGCATCTGGTTCAAGACCTCGGTCTAATTGGGCGGCGTCGTCGGCTGGGTGTGGACGGGCCTTGGGAGGATGCTAAGTGTACATAGGTGCCTCCTCGGTTTCGATTTGAGCACCGTCTCCTCTTGCCCCACGCCCGTCGATAATCCTTGGCGTTGGCGGACATATCGGCTGGGGTGGCGGGTGGTTTCGCCAAGTTGATGGTGCACGTCACTGAACATCCGTTGTCTCCTGAGGATGTTCTTGCGGTGCGTCGGCTTGTTGAGGTTGCTGGGATGTTCCCGAACGGTGTGATTCTCCACGGGCTACCACACCCCAACACGCTCCCAACCCTGTTCTAACCCTCCAACACGAACCCGGTGATCAGGGCGCGGACCCGCCGCGCCCCGAATAGGCGCGTCTGCAGACTCAGGTAGCGGAGAACTCGCCGGAGACCGGGCGGTACTCCACGGGCACGCCGGTGAGTTGTTGGAGGAACCGGGCGGCGGCTTTGGCCCGCTGGGCGGAGGGTTTGTAGGTGCCCGAGTTGTCATTGACTCGAAGCACTCGGCCGGCAGGAGTGTCCTCCACCCAGATCTCTCCCGCGTAGCGAACGTCGGGGTCGTACCCGGACAGCAACACGTGCTTTGCCAACACCCAGTTCGCCTTGTCGACGTCTTTGGCGCTGCGGTTTTCCAGGCGAGTCATGCGAGCCGACGTTCCTGTGATCACCACGTTGTACAGGAACGGGTGATCAACGGGTCCTGCCTGGAACATGTCGACCAGGGTCGGCCCTGGCAGGCGGCCGAGCGAGTCCATCCTTGCTGCCATCTGGTAGCGGACCGTCTTGATGACGGGCTTCGAGAAGAGCACATACCGCTTGAGCTTCGAGACGGTGTCCAGCTTCCCGGGATATGCCTTGAGCGCCGTCCGGAGGTCGGCGAAATCCGGTGCATTGATGTCGGCGATGGCTGCGTCAAGTTTGGCTTCGAAGATCGGATGATCGCCCCACTGCTGGCGAAGCACTACGGCAACCTTGGTGGGTCGCCCGACTCGCAACTCCAGTACGCCAACCGCGCCAAGGTGGCGCGAAGTGGCGGCTGCGAGGAGCCGCGGTTCGATCAAGGGGGCGTGCGCCTTCGTCGTCGAGCTCTTGAGCAACTTCTTCACCATGCGGAACAGGCTGGTGCCTTCCTTGCGGAGCACCCCGAGGAAGTGATCGCTGACGGTCCCAGCATTCGTGCGGATGACCCGCAGTTCGACCGGCTTGCCGTCGAACTCCAGCCCGCCGTCCCAGATCGCTTTGGCCAGCGTCATGGGGCGCACCGTGAACGCAAGCGTTCGCCCATCGCAGGTGAACCCGGCACGCGACAACACACGGCCGGTCGCGTTGGCGCAGCTGATGGTCCTGCGTCCAACTAACCCACTCGTGGCCTGGCGCAGCCGCTCGACTGCTACCGGCGGGAGATCTCGCAACTCCACGAAGACTCCACCCTGCACTCGCCCCTTGGTGTCGGCGACGTAAGCGGCCTGACGCCAGTACATGAATGCTGCGAAGCGATCCCACCCTGGTCCGCGCTCAGCTGTCGGCAGCCGTGGCAGTGAGAGGAAGACGTTCGGGTTGCCAAATCCCAGGAACGTGGTGTCGGGGTTGGAGAACACCTCGGCGACCGGGATGACCGACAGGCCGTCGTGCTGGACAACGGCCACGTGCGTTGCGTCGACCACCAGATGCGGGCTGCCGCTGAACAAGGTCTCGGTCCGGAGCTTTGCGCCCTCGGTCAGCCCGTCGAAAAGGTGATCCTCAGCGATATCGATGGCGATGATGTGTGCGCTCATGCCGATGCCTCCGAGACCTCGCTGGATGGCGAAGCAATCTCCATGATGGCGTGATAGCCGGACTCAGATGCAAGGCGAAGGCCGAAGTCGAGTTCGAGTTGCCGACAGAAAGAATGGAATCGTTCAACCCGGCGTGCATCGACTCGCTTCGTCCACGGGAGCGCGGTGAAGATCTGCGCCTCGATCTCGAAACGGTGCTGATGCTGGCCGCCGATCTCGACTTCGGCGTCGTCGAGCGCAACAACGAACCGCGGTGCGAACGCTGGTCCAGCTACCAACAGCAACTGCCGGGTCTTGGTCTGCACCGCCACGGGCTGCAGTCCGGCGGCAGCGTCACGACCGACAACGTCGGCAACTGCGAGCCGAGCTTCAGGACCGGCAACCCGTCTGAGCCCGTTGCAGCTGGGAATCTTTGCCTCGATCTTCGCGGGTCCAAGCGTGCCGTCTTTCCCCACCTGGCACCGTTCACGCAGGGTTACTCCGCGATGGTGCAGTTCGAGCTCCGACGAGTCGAAATAGGTGGTGCGCAGAACCCGATGCACGATCCGGTGATGTGGGAGCCCGTTGCGAATCGCTGCCTGCAGGGCTGCATCGGCCAAGAAGGTCACCTGATGATCGATCGATCCCAAATTCGAACCTGTGCCAGACGCCATGAACGTTCTTCGGCGTTGGACCAGAACCCCTTAACTTCTCTTGGCCGGAACTCAGGCTCCCAGTGTCGGGTGTAGACTAACTGTATGACAGGACTGTCTACAACGATCCGGGTGACAACTGATCAACGCGACCGGCTGCGCAAGCTTGCTGAGCAGCGACATTCCACGATGACCGCAGCACTGGACGACGCTCTCGAAGCACTGCGCCGAAATCAATTCTTCGAAGAAATGACGGCATCTGAGGCGAGACTTCAAGCCGACCCGGCCGCCTGGGCCGATTACGTCAATCAACGAGACGAGTGGTTGAACCCCGACGCAGCGTCGGCGCAGTAAGAGTTCCTCAGTGAACTGTGGTGACGTCGTAACCGTCGATTTCGGCACGCCAGTTGGGTCCGAGGCCGGATTCGTGAGACCGGCGGTCGTCCTCACCGCCGACGCGTTCCTGCGGTATCGACCGTCGTCAGTTTTCGTGGTGCCACTGACTTCGTCGAAGCGCGTGTTTCCGAGCCACGTAGAACTGCAACCGGATTCAACGAACGGACTGCGTCGGCCGAGTTGTGCGTTAGTCGAGCAACTACGAGCGGTGGCCACAGAGCGATGCACCGGAGTGATTGGGAATGTGGGCCCCGCCGTAACCCATCAACTTCTCGACATCTTGGCAATGATCACCGGAATGCCCTGAGCCCGAGGTGCGACCGGTTAACTCCCGACAGCCACTTGCATCAGGCGGAGTTGCTCCAATGACAGATGGCACCGCATGAGGTGCCCCGGCTCGACTTCCAACAGATCGGGCTCGACCGTGTCGCACAACTGCTCCACGCCACTGCCCTCGCGACGCGGACAACGGGTATGCAGCACGCAGCCGCTGGGCGGGTTGGCCACGCTTGGCACTTCGCCCAGTAGCCGCACCCGATGCGTGGCCTCGCCGTCGACCGACGGCAACGACGACACGAGCGCTTCGGTGTACGGGTGATGCGGTCCGGAGAACACCGTGTCGGCCGGGCCGAGTTCCATGATGCGCCCCAGGTACAGCACCGCGATGCGGTCAGACAGATACCGCACCACGCCCAAGTCGTGCGAGATGAACAGGTAGCTGACGTTCTCGGTGCGCTGCAGGTCGACCAGGAGGTTGAGAATCGCAGCCTGCACCGACACGTCGAGTGCCGAGGTTGGTTCGTCGCACACCACGAGGCGCGGGTTGCCGGCGAAGGCCCGCGCGATGGCGACACGCTGTTTCAACCCACCGGACAGCATCACGGGCTTCGCGGCGTGTAAACGTGCGTCGACGCGCATCTCGTTGAGCAGATCGTCTGCGCGTTCCTGCCCCTGCTCCTTGGTGGCCCCGCCGAGCTTCTCGACGGCCCGGCCCACGATGCGACGGACTGCGTGACGCCGGTTGAGCGCCGAGTCCGGGTTCTGGAACACGATCTGCACTGCGCCAACGTCCTTGGCTGAACGCTTTGCGATGGTGGCGCCGAGTGCTTTGCCGTCGAGCTGCACCACACTGCCGCCGTCGGGATGTGTGAGGCCCAGCAGCACCTTGGCCAGCGTGGTCTTGCCCGACCCGGATTCGCCGACCAGGCCGAGCGTTTCGCCTGCACCGAGTGACAACGCGATGCCCGACAGCACCTTGACGGTGGAGTCGTCCTTGCCGAACGTCTTCGACAGGCCTGAGAGAGTGATGAGCGAACCCCCGTCGACATCTGGCGCTCGCTGGTCAACGATGATGTTGGTCGTCTCGGTGTTGCGAGGCAGGTCGGGTGCCAGGTCGGGGAAGAAGCAGCGGCTGCGTTGCCCATCGGCCAGCTCCACCATCGGTGGCTTCTCGGTGCGACACTGATCGGTGGCGATGGGGCAGCGGTCGGCGTAGACGCAACACGTGATCACCGTGCCGAGCGGCGGCAGCGAACCCGGGATGGTGTCCAGCCGATGCAGGTCTTTGCGCAGCCCCGCCCGTGGGATGCAGCGCAGCAGGCCCACCGTGTATGGGTGGCGTGGCGAGTTGAGGATCTGCGCGGTGTGGCCCTCTTCAACCAACTGCCCGGCATACAGCACGCCGACCCGGTCGCACATCGACCGGATGACGCCGAGGTTGTGGCTGATGAACAGCACGGCCGTGCCGGTCTCTGCCCGGAGCGTGCGGATGAGGTCGAGCACCTCTGCCTCGACCGTCGCATCGAGGCCGGTGGTCGGTTCGTCCAGGATGAGCAGGCGAGGGTTGGTGGCCAATGCCATGGCAATGACAACACGCTGCGCCATGCCACCCGACAGCTCGTGTGGGTACCGCTGCATGACCTTCTCGATGTCGGCGATCTGCACCGCGCCTAATGCTGTGCGTGCCTGCTCGAGCGCGGCGTCATTGGCCGCACCGCTGATCTTGAACACTTCGGCAACTTGCTGGCCGACCCGCAACGACGGGTTGAGGGCCGCGATGGGGCTTTGGTACACCATCGAGATGGCGTTTGACCGCAACGACCGAACTTCGTCAGTGGACATAGCAACCATGTCCTGGCCCTCGAAACGAATTGCGCCACCGGTGATCTTGCCGTTGCGAGGCAGGTAGCGCATGGCCGCGTACGCTGCTGTGGACTTGCCGCAGCCGGATTCACCAACCAGGCCGTACGCTTCGCCAGGGGCAATGGCGAACGAAACTTCGCGCAGCACCGGACGGTCGATGCCGCGGACGGTGTACGCCACCTCGACGTTTTCGAACTCCAGCGTTGGTTTGGCCAACACACCGGGAGCGGTCACAGGATCGGTGCTCATCGTTCGAAGACCTCGGTCAGCGCGTCCTGCACCATGTTGACCCCGAGGGAAAGAGACGCAATCGCTCCGGCGGGGAAGATCGTTGCCGACCAGTTCAGACCATTAAGAAATTTGAAGTGGGTCGCAACCTGGGTGCCCCAGTCCGACGACTCAGGGCCTGCCCCGGCACCGAGGAACGACAGGGTGGCCATTGCGAAAATCGCGTAACCCAGCCGCACCGTGAACTCGACCGCCAACGCCGGGAGGATGTTGGGAAGCACCTCGGCGAACAGGATGTGCGGTGTTTTCTCCGTGCGCAACCGGGCGGCTGCGACGTAATCGAGTTCGGATTCTCCGAGCACCGAGGAGCGGACTGTCCGAGCAACGATCGGCGAAAAGACGAGAGCGATGATGAACATCACGATCAGCATCGACTTGCTGTCCACGGTCGAGGTGATCAGCAACGCCAGCACGATGGTCGGGATGGCCGAGAAGATGTCCGCCAACCGCATGATGACGTCGTCGATCCTGCCCTTGAAGTACCCGGCAACGAGACCGAGCATCGTGCCGACAACAGTGGCGATGATCGTTGCGCCAAGCGCAACGAAGACGATGACCCGAGTGCCGTCGATGACCCTGCTGAACACGTCGCGGCCGAGCACATCGGTGCCCCACCAATGCGCGCCGCTCGGCTCTTTCAGCTTGTTCAGCAGGTTCTGAGCGGTGGGGTCTTGCGGTGCGATCAAGCCCGGGACAAGCGCACAAGCCAACCAGAACAGCAGGATCGCCGTTCCGATGATGAACGACGGTTTGCGCATCAGCAGCTGGCGCCGTTCACGGCGTCGGGTGCGCCGTTCTTCGGTGGCACGTTCGTGGGCCAGAGCGCGCATCGCAGCGCGATCGAGGGCGACGGCACTGCCTGTCGGGGCCGTTGCGGCTGTCCGCGTGTCACTCATGCGAACACTGCCTGGCGGATGCGCGGATTCAGCACGGTGTACAGGACGTCGGCTATCAGGTTGGCTAGAACCACCAGTATTCCGATCAGAAGGACTGCAGCCTGGACCAACAGGTAATCGCGTTGCACAACCGCCTGTCTCAGCAGGAACCCGAGTCCGTTGTAGTTGAAGATCGTTTCGACGGCGACCAAACCTCCGAGCAGGTACCCCGTTTGCGTTGCGACCACTGCGATCGTCGGCATGAGTGCGTTTCGCAGGACGTGCTTGCCGATGACCGACCGGCCCGGGAGCCCTTTGAGGTACGCGGTGCGCGTGTAGTCGGAGTCGATCCCTTCGATGACTCCGGCGCGGGTGATGCGGGCGATGTAACCGAACAGCACCATCATCAAGCAGAGGGCTGGCAGCAACAAGTGCTTGTACTGGGTGATGACACTCGCTCCATCGGGCGGAGTCGCCCCAACAGGAAGCCACCGCAGTTTGACGCCGAAGATCAGAATGAAGAACACGGCCCAGACGAACTCCGGAATGACCGCCGCGGACAGGCCGCCGATGGTGATGATCCGGTCGATCCGGGTGTCTCGGCGAAGGGCCGCGATCACGCCGCCGAAAATGCTGAACGGGACGATGAGCACGAACGCGAGGACTGCAAGCTTCGCCGAATAGCCGATGGCCGTACGCAGTTTCTCGGTGACCGGTTTGTCGTAGAGGTAGGACTTGCCGAGGTCGCCGCGCGCCGCATCGGAGATCCAGCTGACGTACTGGACGGCGATGGGGCGGTCAGTACCCAGTTCGTGGTTGAGGTCTTTGATGGACTGCTCGTCGGCGAACGGGCCGAGCACCTTCTTCGCAACGTCGCCGGGCAGCGCGTGTGTGGCGAAGAACACCAGGATCGACAGCACGAAGATGGTGAAGACGGCAAGCAGCAGACGTCGCAGGAGGAATCGTCGCATCGGGTGGTGACTCGCTTCGAGGGGATTCGAGAAGTGAACGGGTGAAGCTGTGATGTGCAACGGCCCGACGCACCTAAGCATCGGGCCGTTGCGACAACGTACTTGGACTGCGTGTCGGCGCGCACCGCGGACCGACAGAAACTGCTGCGGACGACTGCGTTACACCAGCTTGGTCCGGGTGGTCTCGATGACGTTCATGCCGTTGGTGTAGTTGCCCGTGAGGCCTTTGCGGGACACATCGAGAGCGCTTCCGAAGTACACGAACCCGATTGGCGAATCGTCGAGCATCGTCTCTTGGATCTTCTTGGAAGCAGCCTTCTGGATCTGCACGTCGGATGCACCGACGTACGTGGTGATCTGCGCGTCGAGGTCCTTGTTGGTGTACTGGGCTGCGTTCCACACGCCACCGGTCTTGACGGCTGCGTTGAGGTACACGTTCGGCACGTCACGGTGGCCGTACTCGGTGATGCCCAGGTCGGACTTCAGCCAGCTTGGATCACGCTTGTCGTCGTAGTAGGCAGAACCGTCTTCGTCGGCGATGTCGATCTTGACGTTGATGCCGATTTCCTTGGCCGACTGCTGCACAACCTGCGAGAGAAGCTTGATGTCGGCACGGCCCCAGGTGGACAGCGTGACATCGAAGCCGTTTGCCTTGCCGGCTGCAGCCATGAGTTCCTTGGCCTTGGCGATGTCTTTCTTGCGCTGCGCAACGGTCTTGTCGGTTGTCGGCATGTTCGGGGTCATCGGGCTGTCGTTGCCGATTTTGCCGAAACCATCGATGACGCCGGCGACGATGCCGGGGCGGTCGAGCGTGAGCAGCAGGGCCTGGCGGAGGCGCTTGTCTGCCGCGAATGGGCCACGTGACGCGCTGAGGTGCAACTGCAGATGGCCGTTGGAGGCCGACTGCTGCACGACGAATTTGGGATCGCCCTGCAGGGTCTTTGCGGTGGTGGACGACGAGAACGCATCCCAGTCGACCTGGCCGGACTGCAGCGCTGCGAGGCGGGCACCGTCGTCCTTGAACTGGAGGACCTGCAGCCTGTCGAAGTTGGGCTGGCGGGTCTTGTCCCAGTAGTTCGGGTTGCGCTTGTAGGTGACGCCCTGGTCGACGACGTACTTCTCTTTGATCCACGGGCCGGAACCCTCGAACGTGGTCTCCCAGTCGCCCTTGTACCCGGCGGGCAGGATGATCATGTTGTAGTTGGTGCTGCTCACGAGGTACGGCCAAGCGCCGACCGGCTGCAACAGCGTGAACTTCACCGTGTAGTCGTCGACCTTGGTGGTGCCGCCCTTTTCCAGGATGCCCTTGAAAACCGACAGGGCATTGCCCTTGTTGGCGGGGTCAGCCATCAGGTCGAATGTTGCGACCACGTCGGCAGCGGTGAGCTTCTTGCCACTGTTGTGGAATGTGATGCCCTTGCGGATCTTGAACGTCCACTCGGTGGATTCCGCGTTGGCCTTCCAGCTCTCTGCGACGCGGGGCTCGAGGACACCCTGTGCGTTTGAATGGCACAGGTACTCGCCGGCCAGGCCGAGGTGCAGCAGCGAACCGCCGTTGTTGATGACGATCGGCTCGAGCTTCGACCCGGGTGCGATTGTGCTGATGCGAAGCAGCGGCTTGCGCTTGGTGGTGGTCTTGGTGGCAGCCTGTGCTCCGGCTCCGACGAACAGGCCCGACAGCGACACGCCCATACCGGCGACCGAAGCTGCTGCTAGGAACTCACGCCGGTTGAGGCCACCCGTGCGAAGTTCGTCGACCAGGTGGTTCTCCCGCTCGCCCAGGCTCCAGCGGATATCGTCCAGGTGGTTGCTCATAGTTGTTACGTCCTCTGCAGTGGTGTGATGGTGGCGGTGATACCGGGTTCGGTGCATACGGGAACGCGCTCGACATGACGGCGCGCCGCTCCGGTAACGAGTCGGTTCTACAGCTCCAGCCCGGGAGAGTCAAATGTCACACGTTACGTTTCGGAGAATGACCCATATCCGCCGCTCAGGCGGTTCCGCGATGCGGAACAGAGCCAGCCCGACTACGGCCCACTACGGCCCACTACGGCCCTCGACGAGCCCACTATGGGGTGGCACCAGTGATGGCAAGCTAGGAACATGCGTATCGCAGCCGGGTCAGATCATGCAGGTGTCCACCTCAAGGACGCTCTGGTGGCCTACCTCCGCGGCACTGGTCACGAGGTCACCGACCTTGGCACCACGGGCGACGATCGGGTCGATTACCCCGATTACGGCGCCGCAGTCGCACGTGCCGTGGTCGACGCAACCCACGACCTCGGCCTCGCAGTGTGTGGTTCAGGCATCGGCATTGCCATCGCAGCCAACAAGGTCCCGGGCGCCCGGGCGGCAACGTGCCACGACTTCACCAGCGCCCGCCTGGCCAGGCTGCACAACGACGCCAACGTGCTGTGCCTCGGGGAACGGCTCATCGGCCAGCAAGTCGCCCTCGACATGGTCGAGGTGTTCCTGTCCACCTCGTTCGAGGGCGGTCGTCACACCGCGAGGGTCGAGAAACTGACCCGCCTCGACGGGCGCGGCTGAGTGGTGAGCGGAGGGATCGAAGTGAATCCGAGGTGAGCAACCCGTCCGTAACGGCCAACTACGCTGACCGCACCACCGGCAGCGCTGGCAGCGCACCACGGGCGGACCGCCTGGGGTGACAAGCGCGTCCGAACCTGAAGGGTCCCTCCAATGAACGCCTCAGCACCGTCAACAGCACCGCCAACGGCTCCGTCAGCAGCTCGGCATGCGTATCGGGCTGACACCACCGTGCAGCAGATGCTCGCAAACGAGCTCACGCGACAGAACTCCACATTGCAGCTCATCGCCAGCGAGAACTTCACCTCGCAGGCGGTCATGGATGCGTGCGGCTCGGTGCTCACCAACAAGTACTCCGAGGGTTACCCGGGCAAGCGCTATTACGGCGGCAACATGGTGGTCGACGAGGTCGAGCAGCTGGCAATCGACAGGGTCAAGGCCCTGTTCGGTGCAGAGCACGCCAACGTGCAGCCGCACTGTGGGGCCAACGCCAATACGGCGGTGTACCTGGCAATGCTGAAGCCGGGAGACACCGCAATGGGTCTCCGCCTGGACCAGGGTGGCCACATCACGCACGGCCTGCCTGTTTCGCTCAGCGGCCAGTTCTACAACTTCGTGTCTTACGGGGTCGACGAGAAGTCCGAACTCATCGACATGGACCATGTCCGTGCCATTGCGCTCGAGCACCGGCCGAAGCTCATCGTTGCGGGTGCCACCGCGTATCCCCGCATCCTCGACCCTGCAGCGTTCCGTTCGATCGCTGATGAGATCGGCGCGCTGCTCATGTTCGACGCAGCCCACATCGCCGGTCTCATCGCAGGTGGCATGCATCCGAACCCCGTGCCCTACGCCGACGTGGTCACGTTCACCACACACAAGACGCTGCGTGGTCCGCGTGGTGGTTGCATCCTCTCGAAGGCAGAGCACGCAGCAGCGATCGACAAGGGCGTGTTCCCTGGCAGCCAGGGTGGCCCGCTCGACCACGTCATCGCAGGCAAGGCAATCGCGTTCCACGAAGCTGCGCAGCCGATGTTTGCCGAGTACTCCCACCAGATCGTGAAGAACGCTCAAGCGCTCGCCGAAGCGATGCGTCGCGAAGGTTTTCGTCTGTGTACAGACGGTACCGACAACCACCTCATGTTGGTCGACCTGCGTCCGTTCGACGCCGACCTCACCGGCAAGAAGGCACAGGAAGTTCTCGATAAGGCCGGCATCAGCCTCAACAAGAACCAGTTCCCGTTCGACCCGCGTTCTCCGTTCGTCACCAGCGGGCTTCGTATCGGCACCCCGTCGGTCACCACCCAGGGCATGACCGAATCCGAGATGCCGTTGATCGCCAGCCTCATCCGCGAGGCCTTGCGGCACACGGACGACGACTCGGCGTTGGCGGGGGTCAAGGCCGAAGTCGCCGAACTGTGCGCTCAGTTCGTCCCGTATCCGAGCCGCTCGAATCTGGGCAGCGCTTCGCCGAGCACCGCAGGCTGAGGCCGGCGCAAGTCGCTCATCGGTCGACGGAACGGCGATGACGGGCTACCTGCTGATCGCACTGATCGCCGCAGCGGTCACCGGGGCTTGTATGCCCGTGTGCCGCAGCCTGGCTCGACGCATCGGTGCCCTGGCCGAGCCCGACGACGAACGGCGGCTGCACGCGGTTGCCACTCCGCTTCTGGGTGGAGTTGCCATGTGCGTCGGTGTCGTCATCTCGCTCGCCGTGGCCGTTCTGCTTCCGCAGTTCCAAGGCATCTTCCGTTCGTCGGAACCGCTCGGTGTCGCTCTCGCAGCCCTGGTCATCACCGTCGTGGGAGTGATCGACGACCTGTTCGAGATCTCGGCTCCGTCAAAGCTCATCGGCATGGTCGTTGCGGGGTCGGTGCTGTATTTGCTCGGCGTGGTCATGTACTACGTGCGCGTACCATTCTTTGGAATTCTGTCGCTGTCGCCAGATCTGGTACCGCTGCTCACGGTCGTGTGGGTCATCGGTATGGCGAACGCCATCAACCTCATCGACGGGCTCGACGGCCTGGCAGCCGGCATCGTCGGCATCAGCGCTGCAGCCTTCTTCCTGTATGCAGACCGCCTCTTCGAGGCCGGGCAGCTGCCTGGCGACAGCCTGGGGCCGCTCGTTGCAGCTATCACCGTGGGTATCTGTATCGGCTTCCTCCCGTGGAACTTCTCGCCGGCGCGGATCTTCATGGGCGATGCCGGAGCCCAACTGCTGGGCCTGCTGCTCGCAGCGTCCACCATGGTGGTGGGTGGCCGCGCTGATCCCACGTCGTCGTTCAAGGGGCAGACGTACTTCTTCGTCGCACCGTTGTTCATCCCGTTCGTCATCCTCGCTGTTCCGATGGTCGATACCTTGCTGGCAATCGTGCGCCGCACCGTGAATCGGCGTAGCCCTGCAGTGGCAGACCGTCAGCACATCCATCACCGCCTGGTCGACCTGGGGCACGGTCCACGGCGTGCCGTGGTGATCCTGTGGAGCTTCACGATGTTGTTCTCTGCCCTTGCTCTCGCGCCGGTGTACATCTCCGGCCGGTGGCCGCTCATTCCGCTGTCCGGCGGCTTTGTTGCTGTTGTTCTGTTCGCGGTGCTGCACAAGGACTCCACGTTGTGGAGGGCCAACCGGCGGACCGGGCATCACCCAGCAGAGCTGGCCAAAGCGGGCGTGATCGATCTGTCGACCCGTCGCCAGCAACAGGTCGCCTCGCAGGCCGCCTCGCAGGCCGCCTCGCAGGCCGTCAGCACGCCGTCGGTTCCCGGAGCCACACAGGACACCGGTTCGTCGGCTGATCGGTAGCTGATTCGATGAATGGGTCGATGAGCTGAGCCGGTAAGGTAACGCCAGCGGGGCTGGTGCCCCTTGTCCGCTGCGGGGAATCCCCGGTCGATGCGCTTGTTCCTCTCCGGAGGTGGTGCGCATGTCCAATGCGGTGTCCTCGTCGTCAACGTCTTCACGCGCTTCGTGTCGGCCGGATCAGCTCGATCAGTTCGCGGAGGTGTCACTCCACGTCTTGGTGTCGCTGAAACTCGCCAGTGACCGGCTCGAAACGGCCTGGGGCGCAGCGCATATCCGATGCGTGGTTCCGCCGCTCCCGCCGCCGCCAGCCGAAGCACTGTCGCAACTCCGGTCAGCAGCCGTAGCCTCCGCCCAAGTCGTTCGGGAAACCGCCAGGTCGTTCCGCGCAGCCGACATGGCGCTCTTGGTTGCCGGGTGGCAAGCGACGGCCACGATGGACTACGTGCTGGCGGCCGCCTCTGGCGAGCGGGTCCCAGTGCTGCGAAAGGAGTGGACGCTGCTGCGATTCCAGACAGCAGACCGCGGCCGACTGCTCGAGGTTCGTGGCGACCTCGCGACTGCAACCCACATCGTGGTGATGGTTCCGGGCATGACCAACGAACTGGCCAACGTCGATGAGAACTTCCGACCCCGTTCGGATCGTCTGTACGACGAGCTGACGGAGCGCGCTGCGCCCGGTGAACGTGTTGCTGTGGTGATGTGGCTCGGCTACCGCAACCCCAATGCGCTTCCCGAGGCACCGCTGGCTGCTACCTCGGACATGGCGCGGCGGGGAGCGGCAACCCTCAACGCCGACCTTGCCGCCCTACGGGCCACCGGAACCACTGCCCAGATCACGGTGGTGGCCCATAGCTACGGCACGGTGGTTGCGGGTGAAGCGCTTGACCAGGGCATGGCGGTGGACCGAGTGGTGGTGGTCGGAAGTCCCGGCATGAACGCCGGATCACGTTCGGCGCTCGGAGGCCCGGGGGTCACGCTCTATGCAAGCAGTGTCGGCACCACGGCTTCGCCCGTGGTCGGCGCTGTCCGGTCCGTTGGTCATCTGGCGAGTTACGGGCAGCCGATCGGTTTGATGGCCGTTGATATAGCGACCGGCAAGGACTGGGCTGCGGCTACCTCGGAGGTTGGTCTGCACGGGGCAGATCCGGCCGAACCCTCGTTCGGGGCTGTCACCTTTCCGAGTGACGGTTCCGGCCACGGTGCCTACTTCGACGCACGCTCCTTGGGTCTGACCAACATCGCGCTGGTCAGCCTTGGTCGCCAACCCGTTGTCCGCAAGACCGACGCCGGCCCGCGCCGCCGCTACGCAGTGATGAACGCCATCCCGAACCCAGCACGCCCGAAGATCCGCTGACCAACGGGGTGAGTGGGCGTCCCCTGCATGGTTGGGCGTCTCCAGCAGGCTGCTGGGCACACCCAAACCTGCACGGCGCGCCCACCTGAGCCGAGGCGAGCGCCGTTCATCACCACAAGGCCCTGGGGTCCTGCAAGAATGTGTCGCGCGTCACGTGAAAAGGTCACCGTTCGGTTTGCTCGACCTGTGGCAACCCTTTAAGCTTGTGATTGCGTTCACATGCTCCTGGTGGGTTAGTTTCCCTGCCGGTCGTGTGCTCGCGATCGGCTCCACCCCGCCCGTGTCGTCGCTCCAAACCACCGTGCCCACCACCCCCACCTCCGACCCGCAACCTCCTGTGCCGCTGGGCGCCTTGGTGAAGCGGTCGCGTCCGATGCCTGGGTACTCCGGTGACGGGTTTGCCTCATCGGTGGAAATGGTGGCCACAGTCGTGCTGTTCGTGCTCGGTGGCGTTGCACTGGACCGGTGGTTGGGCACTGCTCCTTGGTTCGCAATCGCATTGGCCGGCTTCTCCGTCGTCGGCACGATGGCCAAGCAGTGGTTCGTCTACAACGCGCGCATGGAAGCCCAGGAAGCAAACCTCCGCCTCGCCCGCCAGGAAGCAGCCGCAGACGCTGTTTTTCAACGCGAAGCTGCCGAGGCCGCACTTGCTGCAGAACGCGCTGCGCTGGCCGATCACCTGGCTTCCCAGCGTCCGGCAGATTCGCTCGACCTCGACTCGCTCGGCCGGGCTCTCGCATGACCGCCACCTCACCGATGCTCAGTGGGCCGGTCGAAGGCGGGGCAATCGAGTCCAAGATCGCCATCGACATGGTCAGGCGCAGCCTGCCGTTCATCCCGTTCATGCTGCTTGCATCGGGGCTGATCTGGGGCAAAGACGGAGCCATATCGGCCGGTGTGGCCATCGCCGTCGTCCTGGCCAACTTCTTGCTTGCAGCGGCCATGCTCGGCTGGGCAGCACGAATCTCGGTCACTGCTGTCATGGGCGCCGCCTTGTTCGGCTACATCCTGCGTCTGGTTGTCATCGCCGCGGTGGTGCTGCCGCTTCGGTCGGCCTCGTGGTTCAAGCCCTGGCCGCTCGGTATCACCCTGGTGGTCACCCACCTCGGCCTGCTCCTCTGGGAACTGCGCCACATCTCCATCTCGTTCTCACAGCCCGGTGTGAAGCCACCTTCTCCCCGGCGCCGCAAATCGTCATCCGTCGCCAACACCGCCACCAGGAGTGAGCCGTGATTCTCGCATCAGGAGATGGGGAGTTCCCCCCGATCAGCCACCTCGTGAACTGGAAGGAGCTCTTCCTCGGAGGCACTCCGTTCGCCATGAACAAGGTTGTGTTCATCAACATCGCTGCGGCTTTGGTGACGGTCTTGGTGTTTGCGGTCGCAAACTCGAAGAAGGGTTTCGTCCCACGCGGGGTGCAGAATTACACCGAAGGTGCCATCGACCTTGTCGGCGGCATTATCGGCGATGTCATGCCGCACGACGACGAGCACCACAAGTACGGCTCCAAGAAGTTCCTGCCGCTCCTGGTCGCAATGTTCTTCTTCATCTTCTTCAACAACATCGCAGGCATCATCCCGTTCGTGCAGATGCCTGGAACCGCACGGATGGCGCTACCGCTGTTCCTGTCGCTCCTGGTGCTGCTGGTGTCCAACTTCTATGGCATCAAGCAGAACGGTGTGGGTACTCACTTCAAATCAGCGCTGTTCCCTCCGGGTGTGCCCAAGGTGCTCTACATACTGGTCACCCCCATCGAACTGCTCTCGCAGTTCATCGTCCGCCCCTTCTCGCTCGCCGTCCGTCTCTTCGCCAACGTCTTCGCCGGTCACTTGCTCCTCGTGATCTTCGGGTTCTTGTCGAACAAGCTGATTACGTCGGACACGTTCGCACTCAAGCCCGTCGCCATCCTGCCGTTCTTGATGCTGCTCTTCCTCACCCTCTTCGAAGTGATGGTTGCGTTCTTGCAGGCATATATCTTCACCCTGCTTTCAGCCGTGTACATCGGCGGATATCTGCACCCCGAGCACTAAACCGCTCTCTCTACACCCTCCTCCAACCAGCTCACCAGAAAGACTAAGGAGAACACCATGAGCATCCTCGCTCAGACAGCTGAAATCGCCAAGGCCGGCACGAACAACAAGGGCCTTGCTGCTATCGGCTACGGCGCCGGCGCCATCGGCCCAGGCATCGGCATCGGTTACCTCGTCGGCCAGTCCGTCCAGGCAATGGCCCGGCAGCCGGAAGCAGCCGGCATGGTCCGCACCACCATGTTCCTCGGCATTGCATTCACCGAAGCCTTGGCTCTCATCGGGTTCGTGGCATACATCCTCGCGTCTGCTTGATCGACGCTTCGGCGGCTGATCCTCCAACGCACTGCATTCGTTAAGGACACGAACTATGCACGCATACACACTCACGCTTCCGTTCGAAGGCGAATCGGGTCTCTCAGAGGCCGAAATCGAAGAGATCAACAAGCAAATGGAGGAGTACAAAGACCTGAGGCTGACCAAGGACACGTACTCCAAGTCCGAAGTCCAGACGATCATCGCCGTGGCCTCGAAGAAGCCGTCACCCAACCCGCTGATGCCCGAGACCTCCGAGATCGTGTGGGGCGCCATTGCGTTCTTGCTGGTCTTCGGGTTCCTCGCCAAGTTCGCGTTGCCTGCTGCCAAGAAGGCAATGGACGCACGGACCGCCAAGATCGCCGGGGACCTCAAGGCGGCCGACGAAGCCAAAGCAACCGCCGAGGCCGAAGCAGCCAAGTACCGCGCCTCCATCGGCGACGCCAAGGGCGAAGGCGCTCAGATCGTCGAAGCAGCGCGCACCCAGGCCGAGACTGTTCGCAAGGACATCCTCGCCCGTGCCGAAGCCGAGGCCGCTGACATCCGTACCAAGGCTGCCGCCGATGCCGATGCTCAGGGTGACCGCGTCAAGCTGGAGTTGCAGAGCCATGTTCGTGGCCTGTCCATCGACCTCGCAGAAAAGGTCGTTGGCAAGAACCTCGACCGTGCCACCAACGAAGCACTCGTCGACCAGTACATCTCGCAGCTGGCCCGCTGACCGTGAGCGCCGTAGAGGGCTACGCATCAGCCCTATTCGAAATTGCCAAGGCCGAAGACCTCCTTGGCCAGGTTCAGTCCGAGCTCTCGGCATTTGCCGAGGCGATGGGGTCCAATGCCGATTTTGCACAGACCCTGTCTGACCCTAACCTGGCCGTCGATCGGCGTCTGTCCGTCGTCTCCGAGCTGCTCGGCAGCAAGGCAAATCCCGTCACCGCCAACCTGGTGAGCTTCCTGGTCGGAGCGGGACGCGCCAAAGAGCTGCCAAGCATCGTCAGCGCCATGCGCGACAAGGCGGCCGCAGCCGAAGGCAAGGTGGCCGGTCAGGTGCGCAGCGCAATCGCGTTGAGCGACGACCAGCAGTCCCGCCTCACCGATGCAGTCTCCAAGCAGCTGGGCAAGCCTGTGGCTCTCAGCTTCGTGGTCGATGAAAGCATCCTCGGCGGTGTCATCACCACCGTGGGCGACATCGTCATCGACGGCAGCGTGAAACGCCGCCTCGAACTGATGAAAGACGCCGTCTGAGCGTCTTTCACTGAACCAACCGAATTCACTAAGCGAACGTACGAACCGAGCGAGAACCTGAAATGGCTGAGCTGACCATCAATCCCGCAGACATCACCGCCGCCCTGCGCAAGGGCCTTGCCGGGTTCGACCCCAAGGTCACCGCGCAACAGGTCGGTCACGTCGTCGAAGTCGGCGACGGCATTGCCCGCATCGCCGGTCTGCCGTCGTGTGGCGTCAACGAGCTGCTGGAGTTCGAAGACGGGACCATCGGCCTTGCGCTGAACCTCGACGAGGACTCCATTGGCGCCGTGGTCCTGGGTGACTCGGCCCGCATCTCCGAGGGCCAGGTTGTCATGGCCACCGGCAAGATCCTCCAGGTGCCCGTGGGCGACGGCCTGCTGGGCCGCGTGGTCGACCCGTTGGGTAACCCCATCGACGGCAAGGGCCCGTTGGTCAACCCAATCAGCCGCCGCGTGGAAATCCAGGCTCCTGGCATCGTGAAGCGCAAGCCGGTCAAGGAACCCATGCAGACCGGCATCAAGGTCATCGACGCCATGACCCCCATCGGCCGTGGGCAGCGCGAACTCATCATCGGCGACCGCAAGACCGGCAAGACCTCCGTCGCCATCGACACCATCATCAACCAGCGTGGCCTCGGTGTGAAGTGCATCTATGTCGCCATCGGCCAGAAGGGCTCCACCGTTGCCGAGACCGTGGCGCAGCTCCACGCTGCAGGCGCCATGGAATACACGGTCATCGTCAACGCACCAGCCGCTGACCCCGCACCGTTCCAGTACCTCGCCCCCTTCACCGGTGCAGCCATTGGCCAGCACTGGATGGAGAACGGCGAGCACGGCCTCATCGTGTACGACGACCTGTCGAAGCAGGCCGAGTCGTACCGCCAGATGTCGTTGCTGCTGCGCCGCCCACCGGGCCGCGAGGCGTACCCCGGCGACGTGTTCTACCTCCACAGCCGTCTGCTTGAGCGTGCTGCCAAGCTGTCCGACGCAATGGGCGGAGGTTCGCTGACGGCCCTGCCCATCATCGAGACCAAGGCCGGCGACGTGTCGGCCTACATTCCCACCAACGTGATCTCCATCACCGACGGCCAGGTCTTCCTCGACCTTGACCTGTTCAACTCCGGCATCCGCCCGGCGATGAACGTCGGTATCTCGGTGTCTCGCGTGGGTTCCTCGGCGCAGATCAAGGCCATGTCGGCCGTGGCCGGTTCGATGAAGATCGACCTTGCGCAGTTCCGTGAGCTCGAGGCGTTCGCTGCCTTCGGTTCGGAACTCGACAAGGTGTCGCAGGCCCAGCTTGACCGTGGCTACCGCCTGGTCGAACTGCTGAAGCAGCCTGCCTACTCACCGCTGCGCGTCGAAGAGCAGGTCGTTGCGATCTACGCCGGCACCCGTGGCCACCTCGACGACATGCCGGTCAGCGATGTGCGCCCGTTCGAGACGCACCTGCTCGATACGTTCCGCACGAAGCACTCCGACATCCTGGACGAGATCCGGTCAACCGGGAAGCTCGTCGAAGACGACCGTATGAAGGCCGCCATCGATGGCGCCAAGGCCGCGTTCCGGGCCACGCAGGCCACGGCCTGAGCGCCGTAGCGAAGACACAGGGAAACTGGGAAAGGAGCTGACATGCCAGGTGGACAAGAGCGCATCCTGAAGCGGCGCATCAAGACGATGACATCGACGAAGAAGATCACCCGTGCCATGGAGCTCATCGCGGCGACGCGTATCGCCAAGGCCCAGCAGCGCGTGCACGCAGCTCGTCCGTATGCAGATCAAATCACCGGTGTCATCCGCAGCCTCGCTGCTGGCGGTGCTGCCACCGGCCAGCCGCTGCTCACGCCCAAGGCCGAGGTGAAGACCGTCGGCTACATCGTCATCGCTGCCGATCGCGGTTTGGCTGGCGCGTACAACTCGTCGGTCATCCGCCAGGCTGAACGTGCCATCCAGGCCGACCTCGAAGCCGGACGCAGCTACGTGCTCATTACGTGCGGCAAGAAGGCCGAGGATTACTTCCGGTTCCGCAAGTACACCATCACGCAATCGTTCAAGGGCTTCTCCGAAGCTCCTACCTACGAGAACGCACGACAGGTCGCAGCTGCGGTTCTGGCACGTTTCGAGGCCGGCGAACTTGACCAGGTCGAGCTGAGCTACATGCAGTTCCTGTCAGCCGGCTCGCAGCGTCCTGCGCTCAAGCGGTTCATGCCGATCGATGTCGAAGGTGCGGGCGGCGGTGGCGGCGGCGCCGGATACGAGTTCGAACCGGAACCTGTCTCCATCCTCAGCTCGCTTCTCCCGCGATACGTCGAAAGCCGGCTGTATGCCGCAATGCTCGACGGTGCTGCTTCGGAACACGCTGCCCGGCAGCGTGCCATGAAGAGCGCAACCGAAAACGCAGGCGAACTCATCCGCAAGCTATCGCTGCAGATGAACGCCGCCCGGCAGGCTGCCATCACCACCGAGATCATGGAAATCGTCGGCGGCGCCGAGGCGCTCAAGGCCACCGGCGACGGCACCTTTGCCGCACAGACCATGCACAACACGGACCTCTTCGAGATCCGCGATCACGAGCACCACCACCACGCCTTCCAGGGCTGAGCATCTGCTCGGCTCCTCTCATTACTTGAAGTCCAGACCAGCCACACCCTTCACCTCAGTCACAAGGAACTCACTCCAATGACGATGACAGATCTGACCGAACCAGAACTCAACCTCGCCGAAGGGCGTGTGGTCTCCATTGCCGGCCCTGTGGTCGACATCGAGTTCCCCGCGGGCTCGCTGCCCAAGATCAACGACGCCGTGGTGTTCACCATCACACAGGGCGACGAGTCCGAAGACGTCACAGCCGAAGTTGCGCAGCACATCGGTGAGAACCGTGTCCGCGCCATCGCGATGCGTCCGACCGACGGTCTCACCCGTGGCGCAGTGGTCAAGCAGACGGGCATCGGCATCACCGTGCCGGTCGGCGACATCGTCAAGGGCCACGTGTTCAACGTGCTCGGCCAGCCGCTCGACACCGGTGGCCTGCCCCTCGAAGGTGTCACCGAGCGCTGGGCCATCCACCGCAAGGCACCGGCGTTCGACACGCTGGAGCCGAAGCGAGAGATGTTCGAAACCGGCGTGAAGGTCATCGACCTGCTCGAGCCATATGTGAAGGGCGGCAAGATCGGTCTGTTCGGTGGAGCGGGCGTCGGCAAGACCGTGCTCATCCTCGAAATGATCACCCGTGTGGCCAAGGAATTCGGAGGCGTGTCGGTGTTCGCCGGCGTCGGCGAGCGCACCCGCGAGGGCACCGACCTCTGGCTGGAGATGAAGGAAACGTCTACCGGTGAAGAGGGCAAGTTCGTCATCGACAACGCCGCTCTCGTCTACGGCCAGATGGACGAGCCGCCAGGTGTCCGTCTTCGTGTCGCGTTGTCGGCGCTGACCATGGCCGAGTACTTCCGTGACGTGCAGAACCAGGACGTGCTGCTGTTCGTGGACAACGTGTTCCGCTTCACGCAGGCCGGCTCCGAGGTATCAACGCTGCTCGGCCGCATGCCATCTGCTGTGGGTTACCAGCCGAACCTTGCCGACGAGATGGGCCAGTTGCAGGAACGCATCACCTCCACCCGCGGCCACTCCATCACCTCGCTGCAGGCCGTGTATGTGCCGGCCGACGATTACACCGACCCGGCCCCGTTCACCACGTTCCGCCACCTCGACGCAACCACCAACCTTGCCCGCGAGATTGCCGCCCTTGGCATCTTCCCCGCAGTGGACCCGCTGGCCTCTACGTCCACCATCCTTGCCCCGGACGTGGTCGGCGACCGCCACTACAACGTGGCCCGTCGTGTCCAGCAGATCCTGCAGCGCTACAAGGAACTCCAGGACATCATTGCCATTCTTGGCATCGACGAGTTGTCCGAAGAGGACAAGGTGTTGGTGCAGCGCGCTCGCAAGGTGCAGAAGTTCTTGTCGCAGCCGATGTTCGTGGCCAAGGCTTTCACCGGCCAAGAGGGTGTGTTCACGCCCGTCTCGGACACCATCGAGAGCTTCGAGAAGTTGTGCGACGGTGAGCTGGACAAGGTCCCCGAGCAGGCGTTCCTCAACGTCGGTGGCCTCGACTCGGTGCTCG
>JANNBN010000141.1:0-23722 GCA_031385545.1 Acidimicrobiia bacterium
GACACCGACGCGAATGTCGACGCCGTGGCGCTCATGTGCATCGCGCAAGTACCTGCTGACCACGGGGGGAACGCCGCGGGTGAGGAGCTGGGGACCTGCCTCGAGAACGGTGACCTGGCACCCGAGGGTGCGGGCGCTTGCTGCGACTTCGAGACCGATGAAGCCTCCTCCGACAACAACCACGCGGGTCGCGGAATCGGTGCCGAGAAGCGGCTCGGTAAGGGTTGTTGTGTCGTTGTGGGGTGCCGTTGTGCGAGGGGACGCCAGCGCGTCCCTGATGCGCTGGGCATCGTCAGCGGTGCGCAGCAGGAGCGCATGCTCGCCTCCCGGGACATTCAACGGCCGGGCTGCTGCACCGGTTGCGAGCACGAGGTAGTCGTATGTGAGCGTATGGCCGGTCTCAAGCGTGATGGTCTGTTCTGCCGCGCTGACCACCTGCACTTTCGACCGGTCGAGGTAGACGAAGTCACCTGCGCCACGCTGTTGCTCGGTGAACAGGCCTGCTCCGTCGAATGCGCTGTCCGTGAGGAACTGCTTCGACAGCGGTGGTCGGTCGTAAGGAAACCCCGTCTCGTCGCCGATGAGCGTAACCGTGCCTGTGAACCCCGAAGCCCGCAAAGCGGTCACGGTGTTGACACCGGCCAGCCCGGCTCCGACGATCACGACATGTGACACCAGTTGGACTTAGGGTTCGAGGGTGTTGATGGTATCGATGCGGACGACGACACGATCGCCGTCGATCCGGACATCGTATGTGCGCAGATTTTCACAGATAGGGGCTCCCTTGCCCGCCCCGGTCCGGTAGTCGAAGCGGCCGTTGTGCTTCGGGCATTCGATCACGTAGTCCATGACAAGCCCGTCGCAGAGGCGAACCTTCTCATGTGTGCACAGACCATCGGTGGCGAAGATCTCGTCGTCCGGCGATTTGTAGATGGCAATCGGGCGGCCGCTCACCTCGACGCCGATGACGTCCTCGGTGTCGACGTCATCGACGCTGCAGGCGTCGACCCAGTGGTCATCGGTCATGGTGTGAACTGTCCTTGTTGAATCGAGTTGAGCGCGCGGCGGTCAAGTTGTGCGTGGGAGGGGTTGGTGGATGATCGTGTCCGGCTTGCGGCGCTGAGCGAACAGCACGGGGAGGATTTCCCGGTAGGCAGCGATCAGGCCGTTGGTAATGGGTGGCAGGTCAGCAGCGATTTCGCGGTGCAGCGCAGGGAGCTGATGGAACGGAACCATCGGGAACATGTGGTGCTCGACGTGGTAGTTCATGTTCCAGTAGATGAACCGGCTGACTGGGTTCAGTTTGATGCTCCGTGTGTTCAGCCGGTGATCCAGCACGTTGTCGGCGAGTGCAGCGTGCTGGGTGACCCCGGTGAGGACGTGATGCCATGCTCCGTAGAACCGGGGCAGGCCCACGAGCATGAATGGCAGGACAGAGCCGGTGAGTGCGGTGACGGCGATGGCAAGCAGGTAGATCAACATCCACACTCTTGCCTCGGCCTTGGCGCGGCCGAACTCCGTGTCGGGAACGTATGCACGCTCGTCGGTGGTAAAGCGACCGACGCAATGCCGGGCTGCCGCTCGGAGCGAGTTCGGTGCATCGAGGATGCCGAGATAGTTCAGGGCGATCTTCCACAGAGCAGGCGGTCGCATGGCGACGATCTCGGGGTCACGCCCGACAATGATGGTGTCAGTATGGTGACGCGTGTGGCTCCAGCGCCACACCGTTGGGTTGCGGATGATCATGAAACAGGCGATCTGGTACACCGCCTGGTTCATCCAGGGTGTCCGGAAGGCCGTGCCATGGCCGCACTCGTGCCAGCGAGAGTCCGATGCAGACCCGTAGAGCACGCCGTAGATCGCGAAACACGGCCACGCCCACCACGAGCCCCAGGTGACAACGCCGGCCGTTGCGCTGCCCGCCAGGAGGACCAGCCACAGGACGGTGTCGCGGATCGCTGGTCCGTCGGATCGCTGCATCAGTTCCTTCATCCGCTTGCGTGGCACGGGGGTGCGGTACCACTCACCGGTCGTGAGTCCGGCCGCGACGGCCGACCGCGTTTGCGCGCTGTCGAGTGAGTAGTCGGCTGGTGTGAACATGGAGTGCTCCGGATGGGCTGCGGTTCCCAGTGAAATGCTGGCTGCCACCCAATACTTTGTCAAGACATAGTGTCATATCAACGTAAGGGTCTGTATATCAAGTTTGACCTAAGCAGAAGCTCAACCATGAACCGGCACTCACTTCCTTCGATGCTCCGGTGGGTTCATCGGTGGGTCCTCTGCTGGGTGGTCGTCGCGTCCGGTGTGACGGGGTGTGGATCGAGGAGGGAACCGAAGGCGGTGGGATCGCTGGCGGGTGCGGTGGTGGCGGTCCGTGCGAGCGGCTGTCCGACCATGCTTCCATCTGGCACGGGGGTGTGGGTCGCTGCGCATGTGGTGATCACCGCTGCCCATGTGGTTGCAGGTTCGACGTCGATCAAGATCATCGATCCCTCCGGACGAACGATGTCCGCCATGCCCATTGCGGTGGATCGGGCGCAGGACGTGGCTGTCTTGCGCTTGTCGCGTCGCTCGTCGACCCGATTGCCCATCAGTAGCATCCGGGCACTGAAACCGGGCCGAGCCGACGTTGGGCTTGTCGGTGGTCGGGTGGTTCCTGTGTCGGTGCTGCGAACCGTCACCGTGAACACCAGTGACATCGATGGAAGGGCGCCGGTCTCGCGCCCGGGTTACGAGATTGCCGCAGGAATCGTGCGCGGGGATTCCGGTGCCCCCTTGTTGATCCAGGGACAGGTCGTCGGCATCGTGTGGTCTCGATCCCTGTCACGCACGGATCGGGCCTGGGTCGTACAAATCCCAGGTTCGGTCAAAACCTTGGTCGGCTCCGATGGTGCCGGGGTGGGGCCGGTGTCCACCGGGGCCTGCCTATAGCGGTGCGCTGAAGCGGCGGCGATTGCAGACAGACTGGCCTGATGCGAGCGTTGGTGCAACGGGTCAGCAGGGCGTCGGTGACGTCCCATGGTGAGCTCCTCGGGTCGATCGGCCACGGTTTGTGTGTCCTGATCGGGGTCACCCACTCCGATACCGAGGTGGTTGCCCGGAAGCTCGCGGCGAAGATCGCCACGCTGCGCATCTTCGACGACGCCGACGGGGTGATGAACCGTTCGGTGCAGGACACCGGCGGGTCCGTGTTGGCCGTCAGTCAGTTCACCCTGTACGGCGATGCGTCTGGTGGCCGCAGACCCTCGTGGATCAACGCAGCCCGGCCCGAAGTTGCCGAGCCGCTGGTGGACGCCGTTGTGACTGAGCTTCGTTCGTTCGGGCTGCAGGTCGAGACCGGTCGCTTTCGTACCAACATGGCGGTCGAGTTGGTCAACGACGGCCCGGTGACGCTGATGATCGAACTCTGATGGCCGCTGTGTCGGGGCCCTCGGGCTATTCGGGTACTCCGCTGCGCAAGAAGCTGGGAATCACGGACTCGTCTTCGGTCTTGATCGTTGGGCCGGCCCCGGCGATGCACGAGGTAGTCGCCACCACCACCACCGAGAGCACATCCAGGCTGGACGTCCTGCTGGTATTTGTCACCCGTAGGTCCGAGTTTGCCGATGGCCTGCCTGCGTGGAGCGAGTCGATTCAGCCTGATGGGGCGATCTGGATCTGTTGGCCGAAGAGGAGCGCTCGTCAGATGTTGGCCTCCGACATGACCGAAGACATCGTGCGCGAAGTGGCACTGCCGACGGGGCTTGTGGACAACAAGGTGTGTGCTGTCGACGAAGTTTGGTCAGCCTTGCGGCTGGTGTGGCGAGTCGAGCTGCGTCCGGCCAAGCGCGCACGGCGTCAGTAGACGCTTTGGGTAGATGCTTTGGGTAGATGCTTTGGGTAGTGTCAAGCCGCATGAGCGTAACCATTCTCGATGGCGGTATGGGCCGCGAACTGCTGCGCATCGGGGCGCCGTTCCGTCAGCCCGAGTGGTCAGCTCTTGCGCTGATGGAGGGGCCCGACTGGGTGGTGCAGGCACATCGCAACTTCGTCGACGCCGGAGCCCAGGTGATCACCACCAATTCCTACGCGTGCGTACCGTTCCACATTGGCGCTGATGGATTTGCTCTCAGGGGACACGAACTTGCTTCGCTGGCCGGGATGCTTGCGCGGCGCGCGGTCAACGGCGCTGCCGACGTCGGAGTCAACGGCGGTGTCGCCGTTGCAGGGTCGTTGCCCCCGGTCTTCGGTTCGTACCGACCCGATCTGTTCGATGCCGGGCGGGTGGGTGCGGTGCTCGACGTGTTGGTCGATGCGTTGGCCCCCAGCATTGACCATTGGCTGATAGAGACAACCGCCTCTATTGCCGAAGTCCAGGCTGCTTTCGGTGCCGTGTCGCAGCATGCGTCCGCGCACGCGCTTGCGCGCTGGGTGTCGTTCACATTGGAGGACACCCTCGACGCTGAAGGCCGCGCCCACCTTCGGTCAGGCGAAACCGTGGAAGCTGCCGTCGAGGCTGTTGGCGGGCAGGTTCAGGCCGTCCTGTTCAACTGCTCGCAACCCGAGGTGATGGGCCCGGCTGTAGAGCAAGCTGCTACCCGGCTCGATGGTGCCGCAGCGGTGGGTGTGTACGCCAACGCGTTCCCACTCATCGCCGAAGAAGCAACAGCCAACGAGGTGCTGTTGGAGATTCGCAAAGACCTGGACCCGCAGTCCTATGCGCGCTTTGCACAGGGCTGGGTAGATCGCGGGGCGTCCATCATCGGTGGGTGCTGCGGCATCCGCCCTGACCACATCCACGCGCTCGCGTCGTCGTTGTCGGGCTGACCCAGCCGTGTCTGTGGCGCGTGTTGCGGCGTGCGCCGGGGTTGTGGCCTGGTTCGGCGTCGCACCGGCAGGCGCCCAGAGCACGTCGTCCACCGTTGCCGCCCCCGAGACGATCCGGCAGCATCTCGAACGCCGCATCGATGTGATCCAGCATCGTGAGGCGGAGATCAAGGCGTTCATCGACACCGACTTTGCGTTGGCCCGGCGCGAAGCCGACCGTTTGGCCGAGTTGAACGGCTCCGGTGACCTGTACGGGATGGTCATCGCGGTGAAGGACAACATCGGTGTCGCAGGGTTCCGAACCACCGCAGGAACCCGAGCGCTTGCGACGACACCAAAAGTTGGGCCTGCGGCCGGCGACGCAGCGGTGGTGGCGTCGCTTCGTCGTGAGGGGGCGATCATCGTCGGCACCACCAACATGGACACGTGGGCGCGTGGCGTGCGCGGAATCAGCGAAGTTCGCGGCCAGACCGCCAACCCACTGGATCCCACTCGGAATGCTGGAGGGAGCAGCGCCGGGTCCGCAGCTGCTGTTGCGGCTGGGATGGTCGACTTGGCTATTGGCACGGATACGTGTGGGTCGATCCGCTACCCGGCGTCGTCGGTTGGCATCTACGGGCTGAAGCCCACATGGGGGAGTGTGTCGCTGAGCGGCGTGGTGCCCCTTGCCCCCGGCCAGGACGTGGTTGGGCCGTTAGCCGCCGATGTCCGCACCCTTCGCAGCGGTTGGAAGGCTCTCGGGGGTGAGGTGCGGTTGAACCCGCCGGTGGCGATGCGGCTAGGAGTTGTCTCGGGTATGGGGGTACTCGACCCTGCGTGGGTGAAGCGAGCAGAGGCGGCAGGGTTTCGTGTCGTCAGCGTGGGGCCAGCTCCATCGACGGCCGGGGTGAACCTGATCGAAGTGCAGTTCCCAGTTGCTCAGCGCGCATACATCGGGTGGCGCAAGGGGACGGGTGCGGCGTCGTGGATCACTCCCAGCGGGTTGATTGGCTCGGCGTCCCAACAGAAGGCCCAGCGCGCCATCTCGGCGCGGCGAGGGGTGCTGGCGGCCAATGTGACCAGGGTGCTCGACCACTACTCGCTTGATGCGCTGGTCTACCCGGCCAATCGTGGGCTACCGGCGCCACTTGGTGCAGTCCAGCCGAGCGGCAACTGCATGCTGGCTTCGGGCTCCGGTCTGCCAGCCATCGCCGTTCCCGGTGTGGTCCCCGGCGGTTCAACGCTCTCGGTCGGGGTCGAACTGATCGGCCGCCCGAACAGCGAGGATGTGCTGTTGGCCGTCGCAGGGCACCTATCCGTCACTCACCTGTCTTCTTGAAGGCTTTCGCGACGGATGGCTGGATGTGATGCCTGCAATCTGCAGGTTCGCGATCGCGAGAGCGAGGGTGCTTCCGTCGGGCGTCGTCGACGGGCATCGCGCTGCGATGACCACCTGAAAAGGTCCCGTCGTGCGGCTGACACAGGCCAGAGCAGCACCGTCTTCGTCTGGATAGACCGCCTCAATCGAGTTCGGCGTGGAGCGAAGGTCGGTCACGGCTGCGGCGCGCAGTCGCTCGCGCAGGTCTGCGACGCTCAGAACAGCTTGTTGCACAGTGGCGAATTCGTGAACCGTGAGGCTGACGACGATTGGTCCGCCGACCCCCTTGGCGTCTGCGACCCATCGGCGATGTCGGCCGTGCACAAACCCGCGCGTCGCCAGGCGAGCCCGTTCCAACACCGGGTCGTCTTCCTCAAGCGCTGCTTCGGCGAGTGTGAGGGAATCGTCGATATCGATCACGGCGCCCGGGAGGAGGTCGCTGATCGAATTCAACAACGCGGCGAATGCAATCATCGGGAACCTTCATGTCGTGTCACGAGACGGCCGTCAACCGACCGTCAACACAACAACCGACCACAGCAGCGCGCCGAGTGGCACGTAACCAGCTGAACCATCCCAACTGCGAACCCGGGCCATGCGCTGCGCCAGTTCCACACCGTTCGCTGGGTCGCCGGGGAGGACAACGGTGGCCACCGCGCGGGTAACCACGAAGACGCTGCTGAACACCAGCCATGCCCACCCACCCGCCGTAGCGGCCAGCGCCACGCCACCCCACCAGACCCAAGACGTGAGGATGGTGGCAGGTCCAAAACTCAGCCGCGGGCCGTAGCGCAACGCTGCCTTCCAGGGGCCGTGCGTATGCCCCCACGACTGTGGAACCTGCCGGTTCACCGCCCACGGGCGCGGACGGCTTTGAAACACCCATCGGGCCTCCGCCACCGTGGCAACGATCAACACCGCCGCACGTAACCCAACACCGCTGATGACACCCGTTGCGAGCGCAGCGTGCGTGAGCGACCTCAGCAAGAGAGTCAACGCGCCCGATGCTGCCATCGCAGCAGGAAGTCCGGAAGCGATGAGCACCAGTCCCAACAGTGGTCTGTGTGACCGCCGCACGGACGGTGCAAGGGTCTCGGTGACCGACAGTCCTCAGGGCGACCAGGTGGTTCGCAACGCAGCGACGAGTGCGAGCAACCACACGGCGGCCAGCGCTGGGTTCATGGGACCGAGTTCGTTGGCGGCAAGGTACTTGAAAGAGTTGTGGGGCTGGTCGGCTGAGGCGATGTTGGGGACTCCGGCGCGGCAGGCAGAACCGTCGCCGGAACGCTGCTGGCCGGAGGCCGGGTTGTGGCAGTTGGCTTGGCCGACAGCTTGACCGTGGTGCGCTTCGACATCGGCTTCGCAGCGGTAGGGGGCGGCCCAGTGGCGCGCGCACGCCCCATTGGCTTCTCCTCGTTTGGCTGCGGGATGACCGGAAGACCCATTCCATCGCTGCCAACCAGTAAGTGTGCACTGAATCCGTTCATCGCGGACTGGACCACATACACACGGGCTTCGGCCAGGCCGGCTCTGCCCCCTGCCGCCACGTGCACAGCCGTGAAGCGAGCACGCTCGCGGATCAGCCAGTCACGCAGCGAAGCATCGATCAGGTCGGGTGGGTGGATGAGCGTGACCGTGCCCGGTTGCACCAGTGACGAACTGAGCGCTGTGTCTTCGGCGATGGCAATTGCGAGGGGGAACTGCGCAGCCGGTTCGGCCGCCATGCTGGCTTCGCCAAGATGGCGCGAAACATCGAAAGCGTCTGTGCCGGTGATGCGCCCGTCGGCCGGCCCCGCAGCAGGTGCGACCTCGCCGACGAACGTCATCGTCATCGCCGGAACCTCTGCGCGAAACGCTCCGGCAGCATCGGGCCCGACCAGCAGCACTCCGCGCCGTAACGCGGCGAACCCCGCCGCGGCTGGTGCGAGTGCAGTCGCCTCTGCGCCGGCACCGATCACCGTTGCGTGTGGCTGTGCTCCGTCGGTGACCAACCACCGGGCAACCTCGATGGACGCCAATGCAACATCTGGGTTGGTCCCGAGGTGGCCAACTGCGGCAACGCCCGGGATCAGTCCGAACCCGGCAACGACACCCGCCCCGAAACCGGCGCCGACCACGATGACCTGTTTTGCCCCGAGGCGGGAGATCTCGGCGGTGACTTCGGCGGGAATTCCGTCGAGCGGAGTGGTGAGCACCACACCGCCGAGGCGAGCTGCAACCGGGGTTGCGAGCGCCGCGACAAGCCGGTCGGACGGATGTGCAATGACGACCGCAGGTACCGACCCGCCGGCCACAGCGGCCGTCCGCGATACCGCAAGGCCAGCTGCCGATTGCGTGGTGTGCGAGACCACCGCAACCTTGAGGACCCGAGGGTCTTCGAGGCAGCTTTCGACCACGCAGTACACGTTGCTGCCTTCAGGGCAATACCCGTGAACGTTGGAATGATTCGCCCGGCAGCAATCACAGATCTTCTTCAAACCGCCGTCGGCACAGCACGACGAATTGCCTGCGTACCAGCACCAGCCCCACACGCTCGGCGCGAAACAGTCATACGTCGGGCATTTCGGGCTGACGCCACTCTGCCCGCACACACGGGCCTCTGCACGTTCCGACAAGACCTGCGAGACGAGCGCCCCACCGGTGGCGACCAGCCCGATGCGGCCCACGTTGCCGATGAATGAACGGCGCGTGGTGCGCGCAGCAAGCCAACGGCTGACGCGTTCGGTAATGGTGATGTCGGTCGGGAGTGTCATGCGGTGTGGGGGCGCTCAGGGGTGATGCGCCCGACAGATGAGCGCTGCTGATCGAGGCGGGCTTCTCGGAGAAGCTCTTCGATCTGTTCCAAGGAGTTTGCCACCCCGCGCCCCAGTACCGACGAATCGGACCCGACGGCAATCACGTAGGGCGTCGACCGGACCGCGAAAGCGTCGAACACAGGCCGGTCGTCTTCCAGGCTGACGGTGTGCACGGTGAGACCGACTTCCTGGCGTCGCAATGCATCGATCGAGGGTTTCAACTCGCGGCAGATGGTGCACGTTGCCGACGTGAACACCACCAGGGTGACTGGGGAACGGGCATACGACAGGCCGATATCAGGAGCGGTGGAGCCAACCTCGGGGCCTTCGCCGGCAAAGTGCGTACCCATCGGCGCGATGCGGGCGTGGAGCACTCCGACCTGGCGCATCAGGCCCAGCACAGCCACCGAGAGCACGACGACAAGCAGGGTGAGCGCGACGAACGCCACGATCCACGGGGTGCTCATGCCGGTTGGATTCTTGCCGGTGACATGGCAGCCGATGCGGTGCCGGACGGAGCCTGTGAGAAGACCGCTCCCGCTGCTTGTTTCAGCGAAAACAGCCCAAGGACAAGCGCGCCGAATGTGGCTGCGCTCAGGCCAGCCACCGACACAGCCAAGGCGTCGGTGGAACGGATTCCTGTGGGCCGCACCGGAGCGACTGCCATGGCGACGGTTGCCGTCAGGACAAGCGCGGCGTTACGAACCAAGGTGACCCAGGTGATGAGCGCCCGGTCGGCGCTGCCGAAGCATCCACAGCTGATAGCCGAACCACGGCGCAGGTGGAACGACAGGAGCGCGGTAAACAAGGCCAGCAACGATGCTGCGGCTGCGGCTCCGGGACGCGGCCGGACAATGCACGAGACGGCGACGAACAGCTCGATTGCTGGCACGGCACGCGCCATCACGAGTGGGTAGGGCAGCCCCATGTCGCGAAACGAAGACGCGGTTGCCGCTGGTGCGCGGAGCTTGGCAACGCCGACCCACCCGAGTACGCCACACACCACGAGCGCTGCCGCTGCGCCGGTCGTCTGCGGGCCGGTCAACGTTGCCACCCCGCCGAGAATCGCCGACGTGGTCATGGATTGGACTGCAAAATCTGATCGGTGAGGCCGGCTCGGTAGTGACGACGGCACAACAGCTCGTAGGTGACCGTGTCGCCGAACAGCACGGGTGCCTGCGCCTCGGTATCGCCAACCACCACCACGTCGCCCTCGTACACGATGGACCCGTTGACCAAGCGAGCGTTGTGCGTGGCACGTTGGCCGCACCAGCACCGGGCCTCGACCTGGAGCTGAACCCGCTCGTCAGATACTTCGAGGAACCGGCGGGTTCCCTCGAACAGCACACCCCGGAAGTCTGTAATGAGCCCGAAGGCATACACGTCGGTGCCGAACTCGTCGACAACGAGTGCCAGCTGGTCTGCCTGCGCAGGTGTGTAGAACTGGGCTTCGTCGCACACCATGTAGTCCAGGTGCCCATGACGTGCGACGGTCTGGCGGGCGAACTGGTGCAGGTCCAGTTCGGGAGTGACCTGTACGGCGTCGGAGCTGATCCCCAGGCGGGAACTCACCTTTGCGCCCTCGCGGTCGAGCTGGCTGAGCAGCGCTCCGGTCTTGTGATGGCGGCTGAGGTTGTGGTGGATCTGCAGCGCAAGCGTGCTCTTGCCACATCCCATCGTGCCGAACGAAAACCGCAAGACCCCCACGGAGGGTTCACGATACTCCGGCTGCCGGGCGCAGCGTCATGCGGCTGACGATTGCGTCGGTGTGCTCGGACTCGATGCTCAGCCCGCCGGCGGCGAAATCGCGACGCCAACCCTCCCGGGTGTCGAACACGATGCCGCTCGGTGCGAGGGACCGCTGCAACACCCGCCCCGGTCCGGTCTTCGCCCGATTGAGATGCATGGAGAAGACGACTCCATCCGGGTTGTCTCCTGCTGCGCTGCTGTGTTCTCGGGCGTTGCGGGGCTGGGGCGGTCGTATGACCCGAGCCATTTCGGCAACGGCTCCCAGCCGATCGCCGATCTCGTTCATGGACCCACCGACGGCAGCCCCGTCAAGCGATCCGCTGCGCAACGGCATGTGTTGCGCAACCGCCTGCACCGCAACCACCGGCAGATCGCCGGATCGCCGCGCAACTTTGCGCAGCATCGCGACGGAGTGTTCCACGGCGAATACCGCAGCCCCGTTGCCGGCGAGGGTTCGGGCATACAACCCTTCGGAGCAGGCCACGTCGACGAATACCTTGTGTGGTGCCGGTTGGAGCGCGGCGCAGAGTTCGCCCAGTTCCTCGCTGAGCGGGAACTTCCGACCGCTGAACCGGCTCAGCGAACCGGGCCGCCACAGCGACTCGTAGAACAGTGCATTCGGCCACACGTTGGTGAGCTGCGCGATGGACCGCTGGCGATGGTGCGGCCCCATCGCAAGCCACACACCGTCTGTGACGCGGGTGGGCTTCCCGCACGTGACACAAACCAGTTCTCCGTCGGTTACCCGTTCGCTACCAACGGAACCACCCGTGAGGGTGAGCCCCTCAGAACCGCACCACGGGCACAGCAGCAGTGGGATCAGGCGACGAAGCATCTCTGCAGTCTCGGCGTTCCGGTGGTCAAAGGCCTAACCCGTTCTCCCGACAGGGATTGATGAGCCGTGACCGTTCGCCGCAATTGGATTCCGGTCGTCGGCGTGCTGGTCGACGAGGTGGGCAGGTCTACGGCGAGGTCTGACAGACTTCGCGCATGGCTGATGCTCAGAACCACGGAATCGACGCGCTGTCCGACGAGACCCGGCTGTTCCCACCCCCAGCGGCGTTCGCTGCCAAGGCGCACGTCAACTCATCAGCCCCGTTCGACGAGGGCGACGCGGACTACGAAGCGTTCTGGAGCCGCCAGGCGAAGGAGTTGGTGAGCTGGGAGAAGCCGTTCACCGAGGGGCTTGAATGGAAGTCCCCGTTCGCGACCTGGTTCGCCGACGGATTGCTGAACGTGTCCTACAACTGCTTGGACCGCCACGTCGACGCTGGTCATGGCAACCGCGTTGCGTTCCATTGGGAGGGTGAGCCGGGCGACTCGCAGACCATCACCTACGCAGACCTGCTGCAGCGAGTCAGCCGTCTCGCCAACGCAATGACCGCCCTCGGCGTGGTTGCCGGTGACCGCGTCAACATCTACCTGCCGATGGTTCCCGAGGCCGCAGTGGCGATGCTCGCGTGCGCCCGCATCGGTGCTGCCCACTCGGTGGTGTTCGGCGGGTTCTCCGCCCAAGCGCTCGCCGATCGCATCAACGACGCCCAGGCCAAGGTGCTCATCACCGCCGACGGCGGCTATCGCCGGGGTGAGGTGTTCGCGCTCAAGACCCAGGCCGACGAGGCCTTGGCAATGACCACGACAGTCGAGCAGGTGATTGTGGTTCAGCGAGGCGGTAACCCGGTGGAAATGGTGGAGGGTCGTGACCACTGGTACCACGAGATTTGTGCAGACGCCTCGCCGGTGTGCCCGCCAACAGCGTTCCCCGCCGAGCAGTTGCTGTTCCTGCTGTACACATCGGGAACGACCGGGAAGCCCAAGGGCATCATGCACTCTTCCGGTGGCTATCTGACGCAGGTCGCCTACACGCACAAGAACGTCTTTGATATGCAGGCTGATGATATCTACTGGTGCACCGCCGACGTCGGCTGGGTCACCGGCCACAGCTACATCGTCTACGGGCCGCTTGCCAACGGTGCCACCAGCGTGATGTACGAAGGCGTTCCCAACTTTCCGGCCAACGACCGGTTCTGGGCCATTGTCGAGAAGTACCGGGTCACCAAGTTCTACACAGCGCCCACCGCCATCCGAACGTTCATGAAGTGGGGCGATCAGGAACCGCAGAAGCACGACCTGTCCTCGCTGCGGCTGCTTGGTTCGGTGGGTGAGCCCATCAACCCTGAGGCATGGATGTGGTACCACGAAGTGATCGGTGGCGGCCGCTGCCCGATCGTCGACACGTGGTGGCAGACCGAGACGGGCGCAATCATGATCTCGCCGCTGCCCGGTTACACCGTCACCAGGCCCGGGTCAGCGACGGCGCCCATCCCGGGCATCGGTGCTGCGGTCGTGGACGATCTGGGCCAGCCCATCGGGGTCGGCGGCGGGTACCTCACCCTCACGCACCCGTGGCCGTCGATGCTGCGCGGCATCTGGGGCGACCCCGAGCGTTACCAGCAGACCTACTGGTCAACCTATGAAGGCCAGTACTTCGCTGGCGACGGAGCGAAGCTGGACTCAGCCGGCTACCTGTGGGTGCTGGGCCGTGTCGACGACGTGATGAACGTCAGTGGACATAGAATTTCCACGACGGAAGTGGAATCGGCGCTGGTGTCGCACCCGGCCGTTGCCGAGGCCGCGGTGGTGGGAGCGAACGACGCCACCACTGGGCAGGCGATCATCGCCTACGTCACGCTGCGAACCGGAGCAGAGGTTCCCGCAGCCGAACTCCGCAACCATGTGACGAAAGAGATCGGGGCGATCGCGAAACCGAAGACGATCTACTTCACATCTGATCTGCCCAAGACGCGGTCCGGCAAGATCATGCGCCGTTTGCTGCGAGACGTGGCAGAAGGCCGCAACCTCGGCGACACGACCACGCTCGCCGATGCAAGCGTGGTGACCGAGCTAGCAGCACGCGCGGCGCACGCTCCCTCCGAGGACTGAGCCCGACCTTCACAGTTCGAACCAGGCAGCGCCTACGTCGGTGGCCGCCTACGCCGGTGGCGCAAGTGCCAACCCGATTACTCGGCTGAGTTCGTCCTCGAGGGCCGCTGACTCGTCCGGCGGAACTTCCAGCAACAGGCCGACTCCGGCACCGATGAGCTGAGCCAGCAGGAAACATCTCTGGCTGAGCTGGTCGACCGGCTCAGGTGTGTAAGGCGCAAGCGTGGTGGCCATCAGGGCGCCATTGCGGCGGGAGTCCGCGATGTTGAGCGCCACGAGATCGTGGTGGATCAGCGTGCCGTACCACAGCTCCCTGAGCGCGCGGTCGTCCTTGAACCGTTGGACGTAATGGCGGAAAGCGGCTTCCAGGACTGGCTCGACGTCGGCCGCCGAACGGACTTGCGCGTACGCCGAGACCATTTCCCGATGGAGCTCATCGAGTGTCGCTTCCGCCAGCGACGTAATGATGGCGTGCGAGTCCGGGAAGTAGCGATACACCGAGGCAGGCGTGAACCCTGCTTCAGCAGCAATGGCGCCGACGGTAACCTGCTCGACTCCGCGCTCGCGCAGGACACGGCGTGTGGCCTCGTAGATCTCCTCCACCCGCTCCTTCGAGCGCGTCTGGCTCGGTTGAATGCGCGGCATCAACGCCACATTAGGCAAAGAGACCTGCGGCGAGTCGCGAGTCGCCGACAGTCCTGGTGGCTAGACGATCGCACGTCGGATGGCGACGTGCAGTGGGAGGTCGTCGCCGACGGTTCCCTCGGCCACGAACCCTTCCGAAGCACCGGTGCCGATGTTGAAACTCACAGCCAGCACCTCGCTTTCGATCATTGACTGGTGACCGCGCATGGCGGCTTCGACGGTCGGGTCTGTGGACGACAGCCACAGCTCGATGCGGTCGCTGATGTGCAGGCCGGAATCCTTGCGCGCCTGTTGCACCGCCCGAACCGCGTCACGGGCAAGTCCTTCGGCAACGAGTTCGTCGGTGAGCACGGTGTCGAGCAGAACAACGCCGGAGTTGGCTCCGAGCGCGGCCCAGTTGTCAGCTCCTCCCGATGGATCGGAACCGACCTTCCACGAGAACTCGAACTCGCCCTCGTCGAGGGTGACAGCCGTACCGTCGGCCAGCGTCACGGTGGCATGCATGCCGGCGTCGTCGGATGTGATTGCTGCGCCGTGCTGTTTGAACGCGGCCATGAAGTCCTTCATGCGTGAGCCGAGCTTTGGTCCTAGTTTTGCCGGGATCGGCTTCGCGACGGGGGTGGCAACCGAGCTGAGGTCATCGACAAGCAGCACATCTTTCACGTTGAGCTCGTCGGCGATGATCGGGGCATAGTCACGAAGCAGATCTGCGCCCGGTGCCGCAACGGTGAGCGATGCGAGCGGTTGGCGGACCCTTCGGTTGGTGGCTTTCCGAACAGCACTGGCCGCACTGCAGACGTCGCGGACACGGTCCATGGAAGCGACGAGGACGGCATCCGCGCCGAAGTCGGCATCGGTCGGCCAGTGGGCCAGATGGACGCTGTGCTCGAGGTCGACGACGCCACCGTTGGTGAGCCCTGCATGCACGGCCTCCGTGGTCATTGGCAACAACGGCGCTGCGACGCGGCACAAGGTGACGAGCACCGTATGGAGCGTGTCGAACGCAGCAGCGTCACCGTCCCAGAAACGGTCACGTGATCTGCGCACATACCAATTTGTCAGCGCGTCGAGGAAACTGCGGATGGACGCGCACGCACCGAACAGGTCATAGACGTCCATCAGCTGGGTGACGTCGCGCACCAGCACGTGCAGCTTGCCCAGGATGTACTGGTCCAGCGGATCGGTTGCCGAGGTAACGAGCGAGGCCTGATGATCCGACGCGTTGGCATACATCGTGAAGAACGAATACGTGTTCCAGATCGGCAGCACCACCTGGCGAACGGCGTCGCGGATGCCCTGCTCGGTGACGCTGAAATCGCCGCCGCGCAGGATGGGCGAACTCATGAGATACCACCGCATGGCGTCGGACCCGTGGTTGTCGAAGGCCTCGCGCACGTCGGGGTAGTTCTTGAGGTTCTTGGACATCTTGGCTCCGTCGGAACCCAGCACGATGCCGTGCGCCATACAGTTTCGAAATGCCGGTCGGTCGAACAGCGCCGTCGCGAGCACGTGCAGCGTGTAGAACCAGCCGCGGGTCTGGCCGATGTACTCCACGATGAAGTCGCCTGGGTAATGGTTGTCGAACCAATCCTTGTTCTCGAACGGGTAGTGCACCTGGGCGAAGGGCATGCTGCCGGACTCGAACCAGCAGTCCAGCACCTCGGTGACGCGCACCATTGTCGACTTGCCACTCGGGTCGTCGGGGTTCGGCCGGGTCAGCTTGTCGATGCCTGGGCGGTGCAGATCTGCCGGGCGCACACCGAAATCACGTTCGAGGTCGTCCAGCGACCCGTACACGTCGACGCGTGGGAACTCCGGATCGTCGCTCTTCCACACCGGGATGGGCGAACCCCAGAACCGGTTGCGAGAGATGCCCCAGTCGCGGGCGTTCTCGATCCACTTGCCGAAGCTGCCTTCTTTCACGTGCTCGGGAACCCACGTGATGTCCTTGTTCAGCTCGACCATGCGATCGCGGAACTTTGTGACCTCGACGAACCAGGACGACATCGCCTTGTAGATCAGCGGGTTCGCGCAGCGCCAGCAGTGCGGGTAGCTGTGGTCGTAGCTGTCGGCACGTACCAGCTTGCCTGCAGCGCGCAGGTCCTTGACGATTGTTTTGTTGGCATCGAACACGTGTTGGCCGGCATAGTCCGCAACGGTTGCGTCGAACTTGCCGGTTGCGTCGACCGGGTTCACCGGCTTGATGCCGACCGCGTCGCAGATGGCCTGGTCGTCCTCGCCGAAAGCAGGTGCGATGTGAACGATGCCGGTACCGTCGTCGGTGGTGACGAACTCGGCGGTCAGCACCTGGTGGGCGTTGGGGTTCTCCGGGTCGTTGGCAAAGTATGGGAACAGAGGAACGTAACGGCGGCCGGCCAGCTCTGAGCCCTTCACGGTGGCTACCCGAGCGGCATTGGCGAACTCTTTGGCGTACGCGGCCACCCGAGTTGCACCGACGTAGTAGCGCTTGCCGTCTTCCTCCATGAGGGCATAGTCGATGTCGGAGCCGACAGCTACTGCGAGGTTGGACGGGAGGGTCCACGGGGTGGTGGTCCATGCAAGGATGTAATCGTCTGTGGGCTTACCATCGGCGCCAAGGAGTTGGAACATCACAGTGGCTGCGGTGTCCTGGCGGTTCTTGTACGCGTCGTCCATCCGTAATTCGGTGTTGGACAACGGGGTCTCACACCGCCAGCAATAGGGCATGACGCGGTAGCCCTCGTAGATGAGGCCCTTGTCGTAAAGGGTCTTGAACGCCCACATGACGCTCTCCATGTACGGCAGGTCGAGCGTCTTGTAGTCGTTCTCGAAGTCCACCCACCTGGCCGCCCGGTTGATGTACGCCTCCCAGTCGACGGTGAACCGCAGCACGGAGGTGCGACACGCCTCGTTGAACGCCGCGATTCCACCGGGAAGGGCCTTGATCTCGGAGTGACCCGAGACACCCAACTCCTTTTCTGCCTGTACCTCGGCCGGCATGCCATGGGTATCCCAGCCGAACCGACGCTCGACACGCTTACCGCGCATGGTCATGTACCGCGGCACGACGTCCTTCACATAGGAGGTGAGGAGGTGCCCGTAGTGGGGGAGGCCGTTGGCGAATGGAGGGCCGTCGTAGAACACGAACTCGTTGGCCCCGTTCAGCCCGGCTTCGCGCTGCTCGACCGAGGCTTTGAACGCACCGATCTGGTTCCAGCGGGCGATGATCCCGGTCTCGACCGCAGGGAACCGAGGCGACGGATCGACGGTGGGATATGGCTTCGGCTGCGGGGTGCTCATCGTGGTCTCCTGAAACATGTTGTTCAGGGACGAGGCTCAGAGCCCCGCGGTACCACCCTGCTTGCGGTTCACCCGAAGGTGCCCGCCGCTCTTGGCCTGCTGGCTGTGACGGGCCGTACCCGTCCGGTTCTACTGGGCGCCGGTTACCCGTCGCTGTTCTTCCGGAAGCTCGGGGGTGATGGCCCCGTCAGTGCATGTCAGCTCATGCTACGAGGGTTTGACCGTCAGAAACGCGTCCTTTTACCGACAGCACCTGCGAAAGAACCCGAATATCCATCGAACTTCAGAGTTCTGTCACTGGGTACCTGCCATTCTGTCGGTTGCCAACCCTCTGGGATTGGCCCCTTCGCTGCCGTCGACAGCCGCTCCTGTCACCTCAAACGGAGGTTGTTATGACTCACCGAACACACCCAATCGTTCTCACAGGTCCGGCCGCTGCCGCATTGCACGGCCTCGACGGGTTCGTAGAGACAATTTGGCCCTTGCGCTATGCCTGTTCCAGCCAGGGTTCCGGCGGTTCAGGTGTGCTCACAACGCGCCACTGGGTCGACCCAGTTTGGTTCGAAGACCAGCCTGTTGCAGCTGTACCGCTCCTCTTACGACACTTGAATGCGTTCCCGGAAGACCTTGAAAGTTATGACGACGGGATGAGGCCGATCGACCGGGTCGAACTTGCCGTCGAACACGCTCGGCGGCTTGGCCATTTTGTCACGGTCCCACGAAGCTCCCGCGGGCCTGGCGACCAGATGCTCAGAACGGTACGCCGGCTCAGCGGGTCTGAGCCGCCGACCGAGAGTTATGCCGAAACGAATGTGCTCCAGTGGTCTCGGTCTGTCGGCTTGTGCCCGTGGCGGCAGGTCGAAGTCAAAATCGGGGGTCGCCGTTTCCGGGTCGACTTTGGCTTCCCGCTTCAAGGGGGCCGACGACCGCTGGTCGTGAGGCCCTCGGATGTCCTGCTCTGCGAAGTAGACAGCCGAACGTTTCATCAGGACCGCTTCGAACAGGACTACGAACGGCGAAACGCATTTGACCGTGCCGGTTTTCACCACATTGAGTTGACCCCGAATGAAGTTTCCCGCCACCCACAGCGGGCGTTCGCGAGCCTCACCGGCGCGTTGCGGAAGGCCGGTGTTCGCTGACAGAGTTTGGGAGGAGCACCGTCAGAACTCGGATTTTCGAGATTTTCGACATCGATTCGGCTCGTGCTGACGGTGCTCACCCGCAGTGCTGACGGTCTAGCTAGGCACCTACATTTGGGAGATGGAAACGGGCCGACGAATCGCCATCGTTGGCCCCACTGCAACAGGCAAAACGGCACTTGCCCTCGAACTTGCCGAGCGACTTGACGCGGAGATCGTCAGCGGCGACTCGATGTGCGTCTACCGCACCATGGACATCGGCACCGCTAAGCCCAGCACCGACGAGCGAGCGCATGTCCGACACCACCTCATCGATGTGGCCGAACCTGACGAAGAATTCTCGCTCGCCACCTTCGCGTTGCTCGCACGTGCGGCGATCACCGACATTGAATCCCGCGGCAAACGGGTGATCCTCGCAGGTGGCACCGGGCTCTATGTCGACACCATCATCGGTGACCTCACGCTGCCGGGCCAATTCCCCGGGGTCAAAGCCGAACTGGAAACCGACCCGGACACAATTGGTCTGTATCAACGACTCGTGTCACTCGACCCGACAGCAGCGGCGCGGATGGAACCGACGAACCGCCGCCGCATCGTCCGTGCCCTTGAGGTGACCATCGGAAGCGGGCAGCCGTTCTCGTCGTACGGGCCTGGTCTCGAAGCAGCTCAGCAAGCGGCTACTGGATGGCACGTCATCGGCCTCGACACCGATCGTGGCGACCTGGCTCTTCGCATCGCTATCCGATACCAACGTCAACTCGCAGACGGTTTCCTCGACGAAGTGAGGCACCTGCACGAGTCATATGGCGAGCAGCTCAGCAGAACTGCGTCACAGGCGCTCGGCTATCGACAGCTGCTCGGCCACCTTGGCGGGCGGTGTTCCTTCGACGAGGCAATCACCGAAGCGCAGCGAGCAACCGTGGCATTTGCGAAACGTCAGCAACGTTGGTTCCGTCGCAACCCCGGCATCGAGTGGCGGCCCCCCGAAACGGCTGAGAACGAATAAGAACGAATGAGGGCGGCTGAAAGGGAATTCCATCGCCATAGCCGCAGATCACGGGCAGAATGGATGCACGATGACAGCACCCGGCCACCAACCCATGCTTCTGCGCCTGGCAAAGCTCCACGGCCTGGGTAATGATTTTCTGGTTCTGGTCGACGGTTCATCGGTTCCTGAGGACCACCGTGCCGAACTGGCCCGCCGTGTTTGTGACCGCCACCGTGGCATCGGTGCCGATGGGCTGCTGTTCGTGCTGCCTGTACACAACGATGCCGAGGCAGAGGCTGATGTCCGGATGCGTCTGCACAACGCCGATGGGTCCATCGCCGAGATGTCTGGCAACGGCATCCGGTGTTTCGCCCAGGCCATCACCATCGCCGGCGTTGTTTCAACCGGAACCGTACGTGTACAGACCGACGCGGGCGTCCGGATGATCGAGGTCAGCGACACCGACCCGTGCACCGGTATCGCAACCGTTTCGGTCGACATGGGTGAGCTCGCCTTTGATTCGCACCCGGTGCACGGCGCCGACGGGCACACGGTCGATGTCGGCAACCCGCACCTTGTGATCCCGGTCGACTCGTTGGACAACCTCGACATCACTGTCACCGGCCCCGAACGTGAAGCGCCGTATCTCAACGGGCCGACTCGTGGTATCAACGTCCATGTGGTCAAGGCTGCCGACAACCGCACCATCGACATGGTGGTGTGGGAACGCGGCGTCGGTGTCACCCAGGCGTGCGGCACGGGCGCAACAGCCGTGGCCGGCGTGATGCATCGCATCGGCCTCACCGGTTCGCACGTCACGGTACGACAACCGGGCGGCAACGCAACGGTCGACATCGCAGACGGCCGAGCCACGCTGCACGGGCCGTCGCAGTTCATCGCCGATGCCGAGTTCGCATTCGCTGCGCAAGGAACCCGATGAGCGACGCAGACCGCCGCACCGCACAACTGATCGACCGCACACGACGGGAGAAGATCGTGCTGGTCGGGGTGGCCACGGGCTCGCAATCGCTTGACGACGCCGACTTCGGCCTGGACGAACTGAGCGCCCTCGTCGACACCGCCGGTGCCGACGAAGCGGCGCGCATCACCCAACGACGTGACGAACCGGACCGCACCTACTTCGTCGGCAAGGGCAAAGCGGAAGAATTGCGCCAGGTCAGCGAAGAGGTCGACGCAGACACCGTGGTGTTCGACACCGAGCTCAGCCCGGTGCAATCGAAGAACCTCGAAAAGCTGCTGGGCCGGACAGCGATCGACCGAACGGCTGTCATCCTCGACATCTTCGCCCAGAATGCCCGGACCGCAGAAGGCAAGGCGCAGGTCGAGCTGGCTCAGCTCCGCTATCGGCTACCGCGCCTCAAGGGCAAAGGCGGAGCGCTCAGCCAGCAAGGTGGTGGCATCGGAACCCGGGGTCCTGGCGAGACCAAGCTTGAAGTTGACCGCCGTCGTCTGCTCGAACGGGTGCGGCGTCTCGAGACCCAACTGCACGACCTCGAAGGCGTGCGCAAGACACAGCGCAAGTGGCGGCGCCGCAGTCGTCAGGCCACTGTTGCCCTGGTCGGCTACACCAACGCAGGCAAGTCGACGCTGCTCAACCGGCTCACCGATGCCGGCGTGCTCACCGAGAACCGGCTGTTCTCGACGCTCGATCCCACCGTGCGCCGCCTTGCGCTGCCCGGAGGCGAAGTGGTTCTGCTGTCGGACACGGTCGGGTTCGTGCGCAACCTGCCGCACGCGCTGGTCGAGGCGTTCAAGTCAACGCTGGACGAAACCGCAGACGCTGACCTGCTTATCCACCTGGTCGACGCCAGCGCCCCCGATCCTGAAGGCAATATGCGCGCTGTCGAAATTGTGCTTGATGAAATCGGAGCGTCGGGGGTTCCGCGGCTGATGGTGTTCAACAAGACGGACGTGGCATGGCCGGAACAGGTCGAAAGTCTCCTCCGCGGGCACCCCGACGCCATCAGCGTTTCGGCCGTCGCCGGCACAGGAATCGACAATCTGCTGTCGGTCCTGGCTGAAAAGATCCGAGCGCTGACTGCTGTCGTTGAACTGCTCATTCCTTACGACCGGGGGGACCTGTTGGCGGGTGTCCACCGTGAAGGCGAAGTGTTGGTGACCGTGCACGAGGAACAGGGCACCCGAGTGCGCGCCCGCCTCGACGAAGCTGCAGCCGGGCGTTACCGGGACTATCGGGTTGCGCCCGCGCCTATTCGTTCGACCAGCGCAACCAACTGAGCCAACTGGCTCTGAATCGCCGCAACGTCGCAGCGGAGTGCTCGGACCGCATCGTCGAGCTGTTCGTCGGCCAGCTCACGTGCGGTCACACGGCCGTTCAGGAGCTCGACGGCTGCACCCACCCGGTCCTGACCGACCGTCACCGACGCGATCGCATGATGCACAGGAACTAACGCGTCGGCCGACAACGTCACTTCGCCGGACTCCACCGAGCGCACCCGTTGCTGAAGGTCGCGAACTGCCTGTTCGATCGGCTTGGCGCGGCGATCCAGCTCCGACGCCACGATTCGTACGGCGGCCTGCTGCAGTTGATCCTTCATAATGTCCCTCCAGGAACGTTCGACGCGCCAGCTCCAAGGCTGAGCGGGTGGCCTGTCTCTGAGCCCGCCCGCACGGCGCTCAAAGAGCGCAAGGCGCGGACGCGGTCGACCACGAAGACCGCATCGGCGCCGCTGGAGTTTCGGGCGTTCAGGTCAGCCACCGCCCGCTCCGCACGCGTGCGCGCTGCTGCCGGGTCTTCGACGATGGCCCGAAGGTGCGCCGCCGCCTGGTCGACCGACGGGTGCGCCCACTGGCCAGCACCGCCGTAGTGCGGAATCGTCTGTGGGATGTCGACCAGTTCGGCATCGACCAGCCAACTGTTGTCGTGCGTCATGAACTCCATGTTGCCCGACCAGCCCGTTGCGACGACCGGCGTTCCGGCCCCCATTGCCTCGGCCATCGTGAGCCCAAGTCCTTCAGCGCGATGCAACGATACGTAGCCGGCGGCTCCGGCGATGAGCGCGGTGCGGTGCTCGGGCAGGAGATACTGCTCGACGATCAGAACATCGCTTCGGCCCCCCACTGAACGAAGCAGCCGTTCACGGTCGAGCGGGAAGAACTCGTGGTTCAACGACTTCACCACCATCTGCGGACCGCCAAGGGTCTGATGCGGGAATGCGCGCCGGAACGCCTCGACCGCCAGCCACGGCTGCTTGCGCTCGGCAACGCTGAAGTAGTCGAACATGAACGCGAAGTACGGGCGGGCAGGATGGAGCCCCAACGTGGACAGCAGCGCTGGATCGCTGAACGTGCCGCGAGGGTTGACGTAGGGGAACTGGAGCGGGAGCACGTGGACGGGCACTCCTGCCGCCGACGCACTGGGCATGAGCGTCTCCTTGATATAACTCGTTGCGACCCAGACCTCGGACACGAACTGATACGCGTGGTGGAACCGCTGAGGGAAGACCGGAGACTCCCACGCCCACAGGCCGACTGTTGGGCGGGCTGCCTTTCCTTGCCGGTTCAGGCCGGCGACGGTGCTGCGGATCTGGTCGGCATTGAGCAGCAGCACGTCGATGTCATAGCGGAATCCGTGAGCTGGTTCACCGGAGATAACCGCGGGTTCTCGCCGATGCACGGTGTCGTCGTGGTCGATCACAGAGTACGGAATCGCTGAACCTTTGATGGCCCGTAGCGCCAGGCGGCCCTGCTCGCCGATGCCGAGCTGGGCGCTGAGCAGCCCGACCACGTTGAGGCCCGATTCGGGTCGCGTCGGTATGCGTACAGATGAATGCGGGTGCGTCGAATAAGGCCGACGTGCGGAGATCTGCGAGAGTTCGTCATCGGGCTCCGCAGGACGCGGTGACCAAATGCCGGCGGACACCGCATCCGCTCCAGCCCATTTGCGGAACGCCCCGTCATCGTCGGCGAAGGAGGTGGCCAGGTCTGGGCGTCGTCGCGCCAGCGCTTCGAGGTGCCGCGAAAAGCCGGGCCGCGTGGT
>JANNBN010000159.1:0-11307 GCA_031385545.1 Acidimicrobiia bacterium
GTCGCCGCTAGCCTCTCGGGCCATGGGCATCCTCAGTGGTAAACGCGTCCTCATCACCGGCGTCCTCACCGACGCCTCCTTGGCCTACGGGGTCGCGGAGACGGCGCTGGCCGAAGGAGCAGAAATCGTGCTCACCGGAGCGGGCCGGGGCATGGGCCTCACCACCCGGATGGGTCGTAAGCTCGCAACCGGTGCCGGCCTCGGGGCTGAGGCCGTCGAGGTACTCGAACTCGACGTGACCGTGCCAGCGCACTTCACAGCCCTCACGGAGCGACTGACCGCCAAGTGGGGCGGCGTCGACGCTGCTCTGCATGCCATCGGGTTCGCGCCGGCAGCATGTCTTGGTTCGGGCATCTTCCCGGCCCAATGGGAAGACGTCGCTACGGCTGTCCAAATTTCGGCCTACTCCATGAAACCGCTCGCCGAAGCCCTGCTGCCCCTGTGGGACGCGGCGGGCGGCGGCTCCTACGTGGGCCTCACGTTCGACGCAACGGTTGCCTGGCCCGCATACGACTGGATGGGCGTCGCCAAGGCTGCCATGGAGTCCCTCAACCGTTATTTGGCCAGAGACCTCGGTCCTCACAAGGTTCGCTCGAACCTGGTCGCTGCCGGGCCCATCAAGACCATCGCCGCAAAGTCCATCCCAGGATTCACAGCCTTCGAGGAACGGTGGGTCGAACTTGCACCACTCGGCTGGGACGTCACGGAGTCATCCGGCGTCGCCAAGAGCGTGGTTGCATTGCTCAGCGATTGGTTCCCGCACACCACCGGCGAGATCATCCATGTCGACGGCGGCTTTCACGCCATCGGCGCCTGAGTCGCAATAGCCAAGGCACCTCCTGCGATGTTCTCCCCTTTCGAACACTCGATGATCGCGGCGCATCTCTCGTCGCGCGGCATCGAACACGACATCGACGACGACGGCGACTACCGGTTCGCCCTGTCGGTCGAGGGAACAGCCGACGCGGCTGACAGCGGCAACCCCATCACGATGGCGGTATTCATCGGAGCCGAAGGCCCAAACGGGGACATCCTCACGGTTCGAGGCATTGCGATGGCCACCATCCCGCCCGAGGCGCTGATGCCTGTGATGTCGGCGTGCAACCAGTGGAACGTCGAACGCCGTTACCCAAAAGCAGGGCTGGTGGTATCACGCGCCGAAGACGCTTCGGCCGGCGATGCTCCGGAAAGCGGCCAGGTGCACCTGGTGTGCCACTATCCGCTGGGTGCTGGGGCCACACAGGTTCTGGTCGACGATCTCATTTCCGAGACCATCGGTGGGGCAATCGAGTTCTGGCAGTGGATGCCGGGCTGGCTTGCACAAATGGCAGCGCAGCACACACCAACTGCCACCCCTCCCGGCGACGCGTCCCTGAACTGAAGACGGTCAGCGCTCGAGGTATCCCGGGTTGGCGACGGCCAACCGGGCAACGGTTGCAGCAGCCATCGCCGAAATTGACGGAGCCGAAATTGACGGAACCGACCCCGATTCGCGAGCTGGCAGATCAGCTGCGCCCATCTGTCTTGCAACCATCCCCAACGCGTTGGCTGCGACGCGGGCATGAAATTGCACACGACCTGTTGTACCTGCCATCACGTCGTGTTCGATGTAGTGCTGCACGGCGAGCAGCAGGTGTTGGGCGGACGGCACCCCGAACGCGTCGCTCTTCGCAGGTTCGGCGTGGCTGCTGCCAGCCGCAAACGCTGTCTTGGCGTCTTCCAAGTCGCTCGGCGCGAGCAACAACAAGAGATCGTGTTCCTGCTCCGCAACCCGTCGCCCGATGGCTGCCAGTTCCACTGATTGCACGGAACCGGAGAGGTGCGCGTTGGCCTGCATCATGCACATCACTCCCCACACGAGGGTTCCGCAGACGATCCACCAGTTCAACGCGTCGCGATCTGCTTGGCCACCGGCCGCAGCGTATGCCGTGAGCAAGTCATCGATGCTGCCGACACCAGCTACCTCACCGGCGCCCCCGAACCGCCATGCCTTCACGCACAGCCATCCGAGGTCTTCCATCGGGTCGCCGATGTGTGCGAGCTCCCAGTCCAGCACCGAGACAAGCCCGGAAGCATCGACGATGAGGTTTCCCAGCCTGAAGTCACCGTGCACAACGGTGGACGGCCGGGCGACCAGCGGATTGGCGTCGAGCCAGGCAAAGGCCCATTCAAAGACATCGGAGCGATACCCCAGAAGCGAACTCAACTCGTCGTAGATCGTGCGGTATCGCAGCACCGGGTGAGTGGCCTCAAGTCCTCGCACCGTTGAAGGCTCGACGGAATGGAGCTTGGCAAGTGCTGATCCGCACTGTGCACCCAGCATTGTGCGCGCAACAGCGAACTCCGGATCGCGGAGGATCTTGCGAGCGATGGTCTGTCCGCCGATCCGGTCCATCACCAGATAGCCCGTCACCAGCCTCTCGGCAGCGGCAGGACCAGCAGCACGCACGGCCGGGACGGGGACACCGGCACGAGCAGCGGCACCAAGTAAGCGCGCTTCTAATTCCATGCCTCCGCCGACAACAGGTTCGCCTGCGGACTCTGCGCCGCGCAGGGAATACGGGGGGTCACGGCGGAGGATGAGTTCGCGGCGGGTGCCGGTCGACAAGTCAACCGTGTCGAACGACCACGTCTCTCGCGACGCGCCCCCGCTGAGGCGGACAAGGCCTTCCACCTTGCATCGCAGGACGCGCCCCAACCGCTCGGACAGATCGGTCACCGAAGCGGTCGACTCGGTCATGGGGTTCTCGCGGACGCGCGTCGGAAGTAGTCCTCGCCGTCATCAGGCTTGAAGAACGTGAGGATGATCTTGTCCTTGCGGAACGCGATGAACGACCCGGTGTTGCGATCGAAACGAGACCAGTTCCCTCGGGCTTGCCAAGCCTCGATCACCGAAGATGACAAGGGCACGTCGCGCAAGTCCTGGGCCATCGAGAGATACCGGGCCTTCGAGATCGACCCGAATTCTTGTCCGTGTTTCTGGAAATGCGAGTCCAGTTGCGATACCGACCGGAACCCTACCGAGCGGTCCGCCGATGCGGTCGAGCGTTCCGGCTGTTTGGCCACGGTGCCGGACGAGCGCACAGTGTCGCCGCTACCAGGGGACGAGATCACCCGGCTGCCGACACCGATCAGCGCAATCAGCAGTGGGATAGCGGCCCGGATCATGCGCTTGTTGATGCCTCTGCCCTGACCACTCATTCCACTGACCTTACCCAGCACCTGCCTACCGCCCGAAAGCCGCTCCGTGAATCAGGGTTTGAGGCGAATCCCACTTGGAGCCATGGACGACGCTGCGTGCGGCAGGTCCACAACGAACTCCGTGGTGTGCGCCGGGAACACGAACTCGCTGAACAGCACCACACGGCCGTCCACGGAATGTGTGACTCGGTGGCATCGCAACACCGGCGAACCCACGGGGATTTCAAGCAGATCGGCGTCGCTCTGAGAGGCCGCCGCTGCACCGATCGTCTGCGTGGCACCCCCTACCTCGACAGGAAGCAGGTCGTAGAACGAACTGCGTTCGACGGTCGCATGGGAAAGCTCGCCTGCCAGATCATCGGGGACCCACACCGTGACCCGTGCGAACGGGATGCCGTCGGCCAGGTTCACTCGCCGGACTTCGAGGACCCGACCGGCCCCCAGCACCGCAGCGACGTGGCGCGGGGCCTTGACGTAGCCGAAGTCCAGCACCTTGCGCCGAGCTATCACACCGCTGTCTGCAAGTTGCGATTCGATCGTGCCCAGTCGGCCGAGCGTCTGACGCAGAGGGTCTGCGGCGACGAACCAACCGAACCCCTGACGAGAATCGACCAGGCCCTCTTCACGCAATGCCTCCAACGCCTTACGGACCGTGACACGCGACGCGTCGTAGCTGGCGGACAGGTCAGATTCGGAGGGGAGCAGCCGACCGCCCGGAAACTCACCGTCGGCAATTCGCTTCCGCAACGAGCCCGCAATCTCCTGGTATCTGAACGACGAGGCCCTGGCCATGAGATTCAGCGTACTTGTCTTTCACTTGTCTCATTGGTTGGTTATGCTGTCGATGATCGCGCAGACCCCGGCGCGACGCTCACGGAGGTCGAAATCCCATGGCAGTTGCCGCCAATACCCCCACCGAACTCGCACAGAGCGTGTACGCAAAGATGGCCCTCAACGTGGCCGTCGGCCGCCAGCGTCTCGGTCGCCAGATGACATTGGCCGAGAAGATTCTCTTCGGGCACATGCGAGACGCGTCGGCTGATGGATTCGACCGGGGCAAGACCTACGGCGACTTCTTCCCGGACCGCGTGGCCATGCAAGACGCAACGGCTCAGATGGCCCTGCTGCAGTTCATGACAGCCGGCTTGCCACAGGTTGCCGTGCCGTCAACGGTGCACTGCGATCACCTCATCCAAGCCCGCGTCGGTGCCGTCAAAGACCTCGAGGTCGCCATCGACACCAACCGCGAGGTGTACGACTTCCTTCGCACCGTCAGCGCCAAGTACGGCATCGGGTTCTGGAAGCCGGGCTCGGGCATCATCCACCAGGTTGTCATCGAGCAGTACGCGTTCCCCGGGGGCATGATGATCGGTACCGACAGCCACACCCCGAACGCTGGAGGGCTGGGCATGATCGCCGTCGGCGTCGGCGGTGCCGATGCCGTCGACGTGATGGTGGGCCTGCCGTTCGGCGTGCGCTATCCCACGCTCATCGGCGTGAAGCTGGTCGGCGAGATGTCCGGTTGGACCAGTGCCAAGGACGTCATCTTGAAGGTTGCCGACATCCTCACCGTCGAAGGTGGCACGGGGGCCATCGTCGAGTACTTCGGTCCGGGCGTCGCCAACATCAGTGCCACCGGCCGCGCCACCATCTGCAACATGGGTGCAGAGATCGGCGCAACCACCTCCCTGTTCCCCTACGACCACGAGACGGCGCTATACCTCAAGTCCACCGGGCGCGACGGCCTCGCCGACCTTGCTGATAAGCACGCCGAACTTCTGCGCGCAGATGATGATGTGGAGGCCAACCCCGACGCGTACTTCGACCGCGTGATCGAGATCGACCTCTCCACACTCGAACCGCACATCAACGGGCCGATGACTCCAGACCTGGCGCACCCCGTGTCCAAGATCGGCGCCAATGCCAAGGCCGCTGGTTGGCCGCTCGAGCTGTCCAGTGCACTCATCGGCAGCTGCACCAACTCGTCCTACGAAGACATGACCCGTGTGGCGAGCATCGCCCGTCAGGCGGCTGCGGTCGGGCTGAAGGTCAAGACCCCGCTGCTGGTCACGCCGGGGTCAGAGCGCGTACGGGCCACCATCGAACGAGACGGCATCCTTGCCGACCTTGAGGCGATCGGTGCCACCGTGCTGGCCAACGCATGCGGGCCGTGCATCGGCCAGTGGAAGCGCGACGACATGGCCGACGGCACGCCGAACAGCATCATCAACAGCTACAACCGCAACTTCCCGAAGCGCAACGACGGTTACGCCACGACCAACTCCTTCGTGGCCTCACCAGAAACAGTCATTGCGTACGCACTCGCCGGCACGCTCGACTTCAACCCCATCACCGACGAACTCACCGCAACCGACGGCACCAAAGTGCTGCTGTCCGAGCCTGTCGGCGAAAAGCTGCCAGCTCGTGGCTTCGAGAGTGGCGACACAATGTTCGTCGCTCCACCTGCTGACGGGTCGTCGGTCGTCGTCGAGGTCTCACCCACGTCGGATCGCCTGCAACTGCTCGAGCCGTTCGCCGTCTGGGACGGCGAGGACTACATCGCCCTTCCGGTGCTGATGAAGGCAAAGGGCAAGTGCACCACCGACCACATCTCCATGGCCGGCGTGTGGCTCAAATACCGCGGCCACCTGGAAAACATCTCGGGCAACCTGTTCATCGGGGTCAACAACGCGTTCACCACCGAGCCCGGCATGGGCTGGGACACCATCGCCAAGGAAGAGGCGATGATTCCTGAGATCGCGAAACGCTGGGGCACCTCAGGCGTGCGCTGGGTTGCCGTCGGCGACCAGAACTACGGGGAGGGGTCATCGCGCGAGCACGCAGCGATGGAGCCCCGTTACCGCGGCGCTGCAGTCATCATCTGCCGCAGCTTTGCTCGTATCCACGAAACGAACTTGAAGAAGCAGGGGGTGCTGCCGCTGACGTTCACAGACCCCGCCGATTGGGAGAGGATCGACCGAGACACGCGCGTATCGGTGCTAGGCCTTGCCGACCTCACCCCCGACGTGGCGCTCACCGTTCGATTGCTACAGGCCGACGGGTCGACGGAAGAGATCGTGTGCAACCACACCCTTTCCCCGGAGCACATCACCTGGTTCAAAGCGGGCGGAGCCCTCAACCTCATCCGCGCCGCAGCCGGCAAGTAGCGAAACGCGAGAGCGTTTGCCGCATCACGTGATGAAACAGATCCCGCATCGCTCGTGGCTGTTAGCGCTTGATCACGTACAGCTGGCTATTCCTGCCGGAGGTGAAGACCGGTCTCGAGAATTTTGGGTCGGTCTCTTGGGGCTGACCGAAGTTGCGAAACCACCGACCCTTGCCACTCGTGGAGGTGCCTGGTTCGAAGCACCCGGCGTCGTCGTCCACGTCGGCGTCGAAGCCGACTTCGTACCGGCCGCTAAAGCTCACCCAGCGTTTCGAGCGCGTCACCTCGACGCGCTGGCAGCCCACCTTGCCAACGCCGGGTTCCCGGTCCGATGGGACGATGAGATTCCGGGGACCCGTCGCTTCCATACCGTCGACCCGTTCGGCAACCGCCTGGAGATCATCAGTTCCTGAGCATTTGTGCCGATGGAAAGCCATGGATCGACGGAGTTTCCTCGCCCGTTCTGCGGCAATCGGCGCATTTGCTCTGAGCGACACCCTGCTCCCACGAGCAATCGCAATGGCGGGTGCCGCCCCATCCAGCCAACCGTACGGGCCATTGACGGCACCCGACGCGAACGGGCTGATGCTGCCCGCCGGGTTTCAGAGCCGGATCATTGGCAGCACCGGGCAAAAAGTGACGGGGACCGAGCACGTCTGGCACCGCTGGCCCGACGGAGGAGCGTGTTTCGCAACTCCCGGCGGTGGCTGGATATACGTGTCGAACAGCGAGGTTGAACCCGACGGTGGTGTCAGCGCGGTCAAATTTTCGCCATCGGGGCAGATCGACGACGCGTATCGGATTCTCGCGGGGACCCGCAGGAATTGCGCGGGCGGCGCAACACCTTGGGGTACCTGGCTGTCCTGCGAAGAAGTTCCGACTGGGAACGTGTGGGAGTGCGACCCCACACGCCGCAGCCAGGGTATTCGACGGCCGCTGATGGGGACGTTCTTGCACGAGGCTGCGGCGGTCGACCCGCGTACCGGCCACGTCTACCTGACCGAAGACGATCCCCAAGGCCGCCTGTATCGGTTCGTCCCGCAACGCTCGGGTCACCTGGATGCAGGTGCGCTGTACGCCGCCCACCTCCGTGGCAACACCGTGACCTGGGTCCCCACCGGCGCTGGCGCGCCGGACCGAAGCGATTCAACGACCGCTTTCAATGGCGGCGAAGGCCTGTGGATCGACAATGACGCCATGTACATGACCACCAAACACGATGTTCGGGTATGGAGAATGAACCTGCGGTCTCAGCAGATGGGGTGTCTCTACCAGGCGTCGGCCACCCCCGATGGAGCGCTCAACGCCGTTGACAACGTGACGGTACACCGTGCATCGGGGGATGTGTACGTTGCTGAAGACGGTGGCAACATGGAGCTGTGCATCTTCAGCCGGGACCGCAACGGTGTGTCGATTGCTCCGTTCATGCGCATCGTCGGCCAGGACGCATCGGAGGTGACCGGCCCCGCGTTCTCGCCTGACGGCACCCGTCTGTACCTGAGCTCGCAACGCGGCACGGACAACGTGAACGGGCACACCTACGAAATTGCAGGTTCCTTCCGGCAGCTCAGCCGACCGAAACGACGCCACGCCTGACCCGTGCTAGCTGTTGGGTGCGTCGGCCATTCGAGCCAAGAGCGCCATCGCGTCGTCGAGCACGCGTCGACGCTTGCGCTTGTCGGGGTTGACCACGAGCACCGATGCTTCGACCTCGGTACGCGACACAGTGGCCCCGGATGTTCGGAAGAACCTGCGGCGAGCGGTGCCAACGACCAACAGCACGTCGCCTTCGACGACGGCTGGCAACTCACCCGTCATCACGACCGACACCGAGGCAACTTGCCCGCTGCTGGAGCGGGATTTCACATCGAGTTCGAACGAGTTGGCCGAGTCACTGAAGCGATGGACGGGTGGACCTGCGACCACGCCACAGATGACGGTCAACGACGTCATGAGGTCGGACACTGGTACAGAGTTGACTGGTACGGATCGAGCCATGAGAGCCTCTTCTTCCTGCTCACGCAGTTGCGAGCGGACAGATGACGAGTGATGCGGCTCGAGGGAGCGACCAGGGGAACGTTCGGTTCGCCGACGGATGGGAACCATAACGCAGGCCCTCTGACAAGAAGTCGTGCGGATCGGGCTCGACACGGCAGACTGACCCGATGCCGTCGAGCCGATCAAGCAATTTCGTCGTCCTCCGACACCGCAACGTTGCACTCACACTCGGCGCGCAGTTCACGGCATCTGCGGCCTGGTCGGCGCAAATCGTCGCAACCGGTTTCCTGCTCTACGAAGCAACAGGTTCGAAGGCGGCGCTGGGCCTGCTCGGTCTCGTGGAGTTCATCCCGGTGATTTCGCTGGTGTTCATCACGGGGCCGTTCGCCGACCGCCGCGACCGCCGCACCATCAGCGCAGTCTGCGTTGCTGCAGAAGCAGTCGTCGCCCTCGTGTTGGCCCTCTACCTCCGCGACCATGCAGCGACCCGACTCCCGTTCATCGTCGCGGCGCTCACCTACGGGGTAGCTCGCGCCTTTGTCGCCCCGGCATCACGCGCGCTGCTGCCGGCGGTAACGCCGCCGGATGAGCTTGAGCGGGCCCTTCCGCTCGGTTCCATCGCCTGGCAGGCGGCGGGAATCTTGGGTCCCCTTGCCGGTGGGTGGCTCGCTGATCTGCAGGGATGGTGGGTGTTCGTCTGGATAGCCGGGCTGTTCATCGTGTCTGCGGTGTTGTATGCGCTCATACCGAAACAACCTCCCGCTGCCGCGACAGAGGATGCTGCGGACTCCGACGGCAGCATGGGATTCGGCGATGCCTTTGCGGGGCTCCGGCTCGTGCGTCGGCAGCCGGTGCTTTTCGGAGCGATCTCGCTTGATCTGTTCGCAGTGCTGTTCGGCGGGGCAGTCGCGTTGCTTCCCGCTGTTGCGAAAGACATCCTCCACGTCGGCGGGACGGGACTGGGGTTCCTCAGGGTTGCGGTCGGAGGCGGCGGCGTGGTCACCGGGCTGCTCCTCGGGCTCCGACCGGTCCAACGACACGTCGGACGCGTTCTGCTGGTGGCGGTCGGCGTGTTCGGCGTGTTCACCGTGATCTTCGGTCTGTCGCGCAACTACGTGCTGTCGTGGATCTGCTTGTTCATCCTCGCCGGAGCAGACATGGTCAGCGTGTTCATCCGCACCACGCTGGTACCCCTGGCAACGCCGGATGCACTGAGGGGCCGGGTACTCGCCGTCGAAAGTGTGTTCATCGGGGCGTCGAACGAGCTTGGAGCCGCAGAGTCCGGTTTCGCTGCGGCGCTGATCGGCACCGTCGGAGCCATTGTTATGGGGGGAGTAGCCACGTTGGTCGTCGTTGGCGTCTGGGCCGTATGGTTCAAACCACTTGCCACCGTCGACCGATTCGCAGAGGTCCGTCCGCTGTAGCGAAGCACACCACCCAAGTGAGCGTTAGTTGAGCGAAGCCCTGGGTTCAGGATGGCATCGTTGAGCGAAGGTCGGCGTCAGACGCTGCGCGCTTGATCTTGGACTCGGCCGGGAGGAGACTGGAGATTGCGTCCATCACCTTCTGGGTGTCAGCTCTGTGCGACTTGCGGACGCCCTTCAGCTTCACCGGTTTGCCAGCCTTGGCGATAACCAACGGAGGTGCGGCGATGTTGGCCATGTTCGGCACTTTCGCATTGCGAGGCCACACCTTCTCGGTGCCCCACAGACCGACCGGGATGACAGGAGCGCCAGTCATGGATGCGAGCCGCGCCACACCGGGCCGCCCGATCAGCGCCGGATCAAAGAACGCCTCGCCACGGGGGATGGTTCCCTGCGGCAGGATGACCACAACCTCGCCTGCGGCCAATGCCTCGGCGGCCTGGTCCAGCGGTTGTGCCGACCCCGAACCGCGGTCGACGCTGATCGTGCCGAACGCTTTGACCACCTGCCCGACGACGGGTGCGTTGACAACTTCCTTCTTGGCGAGGAACCGACCATTGCGCCCGGCCCGCGCCAGGAGCAACGCCAACGCCAACGGGTCGAAGTAGCTACGGTGGTTGGCTGCGATGATGACGGGCCCGTGCGACGGGATGTTGCCGACGCCTTCGAAAGAGAAGCGCGCATACGGAATGAATTCGGGACGAATCACCCGCCTGAGCACGTCGAGCGGCTCGATGCCGAACAGGCGCGGAACTCCGCTTGGAGCATCCAACCACCGGACCGGCCAGCCTTTGATCGCAGACAGCGCCAACAATCGCAAGTCAGGGTTGATGGCGGTCGGACGACCGACAGCCCCAAGGAGCGGCGCATCAAAGTAGGAATCCGAGTAGGCAGACGAATCACCGAGTGACACGTTGTTCCGGCCCGCCCACTCCTGAACTGCAGTGAGCTTGCCGGGCCCCCACACAAACGTTCCGTCGATTTCACCTGTGTACATACCTTCGTTCTCGCCGTAACGCGTCGCGACGACAGCATCGAATCCGAGTGCTTCGGCGAAGGGCGCGACCAAGTCGTAGGGCGACGTGGTGGCAAGCACCAACAGATCGCCGGCCAGACGGTGGTCAGCCAGCACCGAGGCCACATACGGCTGCACACGGGCCAACAACTCACCCACCGACCCATGAGCTGCAGCACGCACATCGTCGCGGCGAAGGCCCGCTGCCTTTGACACCGACGACCGCGCCAACTGCATACCGACCTTTGTCTCGCCAACGAGGTCATACAGCTTGAGGAAAAGGTCTTGACCTGGCACGCGGGGGGTGTCGACACCCAACGAGCGCAACGTCGCTGCGAAAACGGGGGCCGACCCGCCTGCAAGCAACGTGCGGTCAAGGTCGAAGAACGCAGCACGACGAGGCTCTGCTTGCGACTTCGGCGAGGCTTGCGACTTCGGCGAGGCTTGCGACTTCGGCGAGGCTTGCGACTTCGGCGAGGCTTGCGACTTCGGCGAGGCTTGCG
>JANNBN010000167.1:0-2325 GCA_031385545.1 Acidimicrobiia bacterium
GGCGGTTCAGCGCCAAGAGCCCTATGGCGATCCGCAGCTTGAGCGAATCGATCGCAGCGACCACCGGGTGGTACTGATCACCGCGCACCGCCGAGAGTCGTGGGGTGCCGGGATGAGCGCCATCGGTACGGCCATCGCCCGACTGGCCGAAACGCAGCCCGATGTCGAGTTCGTGTTTCCCATCCACCGCAACCCAGTCGTGCGCGACGCAATCATTCCCCTGCTTGCGGATCGGCCGAACGTCACGATCATCGAACCGCTGCCGTATGGCGCGTTCGCACGGCTGATGAACCGGGCATCGATCGTGTTGACGGACTCAGGTGGTGTGCAGGAGGAAGCACCATCGCTCGGCAAGCCGGTGCTGGTGATGCGAGACAACACCGAGCGCCCTGAAGCAGTTCAAGCGGGCACCGCGAAACTGGTGGGCACCGACGAACAAGTCATCTTCGACGAGGTCACCAAGTTGCTCAACGATAAGCACGCCTACGATAAGATGGCGCTCGCACACAACCCCTACGGCGACGGCAAAGCGGTTGATCGATGTGTTGCCGCAATCGGCGCACTGCTCGGAATCGGTGAACGGATGAACGAGTTCAGCGGCTGAACCGACGAGGCAGCCTTGGGCCGGACAGCCTTATGCCGGCGGCGCACCGGTTCGACCCGTTCCCGATCCGCCGGCGTTCGGTGCACCGGTCCGGGGAAGCGTTGATGCCGGAGCGTCAGGAGCGCCGACCCGTTCCAGCCAGATAGAGGCCAAGGACGAGTCGCTCGAATCCCACGGATTGGAATAATCGCTGGAGGCGCGCATGATGACTTGGGATTGGTACCACGGACGTGTTGTGGGGGACGTGTTGTTGGATCAACTCTGCGGCGCAGGCGTTGAACACGGGGACGTATGACTATTACCAGGCGATGTTGAACTGGGGTGGGCCGTATGGTGTCGAGGTGTTGTATTCGTTCAACGGTTCCGGATATCAGCCGATTCCGGCTGATTGGTTTATCCGTGGTGATGATGTGGTGCTTCCGGGGTGGACGATGTCGGGTGCTGGTGGGTTGGCGTCGTCGGGGTTGAAGATCGAAGCGGGTGAGGTGACCCTGTATGACTCGTCGGGTAATGCGCATACGTTCGCGAGTTATGGGAGCCCGAACACGTTCATCTCCGATGCGGGGGAGCAGGACATGTTGATCAGCCGCAATGAGAACGGCTCGTACACGTTGAACGCGGATGGGACCACGGTGACGTTTAACGCGAACGGGACCATCGCAGAAATCAAAACGCCGCAGGACCTGCTCGGGCAAGCGTCGTTGAAGTACGAATACGGGGGGAACCCGAGCCGTCTGTGGGCGGTGTTGGACCCGGTCTCCAACAAGCGGGTGTACCTCCAATACGGGGGCGACCCGAACCCGAACACCTCAGCGTGTGGTCCCGCCTGGAACGGTCAGTTGGCTCCGCTTGGCCGAATCTGCGCGGTCCGGTTCTGGGATGGGACCGAGACGATAGTTGGCTACTACTCGAACGGTCAATTACATACGTTGCGGAATCCCGGTAATGATTTCACGGCATTCGAGTACGACACCCAAGGCCGCGTCGAGACGGTATCGAACACGCGTGCCAATGATCAGTGGATGGCGGAGGTCGGCACGTGGGGACGATCTGATAACCGAACCCGTGTTGCGTACACCGGCAGCGGGGTTACCTCTCAGGTGTCTTCGGTGACGGGTAGCAATCCGTTGATCGATCCGAATGACCCTTTGATTGTCCACGCGTACACGTATCCGCCGGTGGGGTCGACGGGCACGGCAACGATGACGACGACCGGGTTAGCTGGTTCGGCACAGGTCAATTTTGATGGGTTGGGCCGTAAGACGTGGATGCGTGACAACGCCGGTTTGCAGACCGACTTCACGTGGGATTCGCCTTCGACTGCTGGGGGCCGTGATCAGATTGTGACGGTGAAGGATCCTGGTGGGCGGGTCGCCCAGTCGTTCTATGACGGGATTGGTAGGCCGGTCGAGTCGTATGGGCCGGCTCCCGCCGTGATGTTCGGTGCGAACCGGCGCCCCACCGCAGCGTATGGCGCGGTGGTGCCGCACACTTCATCGACCTACGACGGTGGCCTGTATGGGTTGCAGGCGTCGTACTGGAACGACGTCGCACCCGGGGCGATTCATTTTGCTGGTGTCCCAGCAAAACTGGAGTTAGCCAACCCTGGTGCGATTTTCCAGTACGTGTGGGGTGCTGGTGCACCGGCCGGGGTCAACGCCGAATATTTCTCGGCCCGGTACACGGGGATGATCACCTTCCCGACAGCAGGGGTGTACAAC
>JANNBN010000034.1:0-14310 GCA_031385545.1 Acidimicrobiia bacterium
CACGGGCCGGCGCCGCGAGCGTTTCGTCGGCAGCCTCGAACGACAATCCTTGGCGGGCGGCTTCCACGTAACGATCCGGTGTGCGCAGGTTCCAGAACCGACGCCCGTTCCAATGCGAATGCGCCGCACACCCCACGCCCAGATACTCGCCCTGCATCCAGTACAGCCAGTTGTGACGGCACTCAAATCCCGGGCGAGCCCAGTTGGAGATCTCGTAGTTCGCAAGGCCCGCCGCCCCTAGCTTCTCTTCGGCAATCAGGTACTTGTCGGCCTGGTCGTCGTCGTCGGGCCACCGGGTTGCATCGTCGGCAAGTGGAGTTCCAGCCTCGACCGTGAGGCCATACGCTGAGACGTGCGGCGGATCCAGCTCGATGACCTGTTCGATGGTTGAAGTCCAGTCGGCGATGGACTCCCGTGCCCCGCCGTAAATGAGATCGAGATTGAACGAGGCGAACCCTGCAGCCCTGGCCAGTTCGACGCCGACGCGGACGTTTTCCGGGTTGTGCCTGCGGCCGAGCGCGGCAAGCACCGAGGTGACCATCGACTGCACCCCGAAACTGATTCGGGTCACGCCCGCGGCACGATACGTGGAGAAAAGTTCGGCCGACACCGTGTCCGGGTTGCACTCGACCGTCACCTCGGCATCAGCAGTGCGAGGAATGGTCCCCAGGATGCGGGCCAGCTCGTGGCCAGGGAGCCGAGATGGCGTGCCGCCGCCGAAGAACACCGACGCTGCCGCAGGGAGCTCGCCAACCTGTTGCGCCCTGCTCAGATGCGCGATGGTTGCATCGGTGTGCGACACCATGAGGTGGTCGCGATCTGTCCACGTGGCGAACGCGCAATAGTCGCACCGATGCGAACAGAATGGTACGTGTACATATACTCCGAACCCGACATGCTCGGAGAGCGGGGCCGCCCGCACATCGGTGGCCGAAGACGCGGGCGACTGCGACGCGCTCAGCGGCTCAGCTCAGTTGACGAGCTCGAAGCCCAGATACGCGATGCGGTCCTTGACCGACTCGACGTCGGCTTCCAGCAGCACAGCAAGCGCATTCAGGTCTTCGCGGCGCATGGTGAGCTCGGACCCACGGAAGCCGAAGCGCTGCGACTTGATCATGCCCACGTAACGGCTGAGCAGCGCCGCCTCTGTGGTGGACAGCTCATCGAGCTTCCGCAGGTCGATAGTGATGCCACGAACCTGACCACGTCGCTCTGCATTGAAGTCGTCGGTCTCGTGGGACTCGACTGCCAGCGGAGGGAGCAACTGGTCAACGGCAACCCCGTAGAAAGAAGACAGTCGCTGCAGGCGCGGAACCGAAATGGCCCGCTCGCCTCGCTCGTATGCACCCAGCACGGAAGCCTTGAACTCTTTGGCAGAGTCGGTCTCGACATCGTGCAGGGATAGCCGCTTTTGCCGGCGGACCGCCCGAAGGCGCAGCCCGACCAGTTTCGAGTAGTTCGAGTCGTCTTGGTCTTGTTCCACGTCGTTCTTCTCTCTGTTTCCTCCGCCGGACGACCGAGACAGCGGTATCGGACGCCACGAGAGCGAGGTTGAGCGCTGCCCAGGTCGGTCCCCACTGTACTGACAGCCACGGCCAGTGGGGGGGATACTCAACTGTGACGGAAAATTCAGCCTACGAGGGGCGAAGTGCGGCGAGCAAAACCCCGGCCGTGATTGCAGCCGTCTCGGCCCTGAGCACGTTGTGGGACAACATCACGGTGCGCCCGAACATGACCCGCTCCTCTGCCGACCAACCGCCTTCCGGGCCGATCATGATGGTGTCGAGTTCTGCCGAGACCGGTTCGCCGCCGAGTTGTGCAGCTGCGACGATACGACCACGGGCCAGTTCGGCCTCGATGAATGCCGACGGCGAGACCGGGCCGCTGATCACGGGCAACCAGACCCCGCGAGACTGCATCACTGCTTCGCGAGCAATCGCAGCGAGGCGCACAAGGTTTTTCGATCCCTTGTCTGAGTCCCAGCGAACCACGCTGTGAGCCGCACTGAGCAAGACGATCCGGGCAATTCCGATCTCGGTGAGTTTCTGAACAACCGTCTCCGGCTTGTCGGCTTTGACGAGGGCCACGCCGATGCACAGTTCTGGACGATGAGCAACTGTGTGCACCGGACCGAGGTCGGCCAGCTGGATCGTTGGATCGGTCCACGTGTCCGGCACAACCGCCCGTCGCCATTTCCCGCGTCCGTCGGTGAGTGTGACAACTTCGCCGGGACGAGCCCGCAGAACCCGCGTGATGTGCCGGTGATCGTCGGCACCGAGCACTGCATGGTCGAGCGACTCGACAATCGCGTGGGCGACGGACGACATCGCTGCTGGCGAACCGGGGAGGAAATGATCTGCTTCGGTCGTCACCGGAAGGCGGAGCGGATCTTGCCCATGAGCGACGAATCCGGCGGGGCGACATCTTCGCCCCGGGCTTCGGCAAACTGGCGAAGCATGGCGTCTTCTTCCTTCGTGAGCCGCAACGGGGTGGACACCAGCGCAGTGACGATGAGATCGCCGCGTGCGTTGCCACGCGACATGGGCACGCCGCGCCCGCGCAACCGGAATTCTTTTCCGGTCTGGGTTCCGGCGGGAATGACAAGGTCTTCGATGCCGTCAAGGGTTTCGTATTTGAGCACCGCACCAAGAGCGGCCTGGGTAACTGGGAGCTCGAGGACTTCGGTGAGGTCGTTGCCGTAACGCTGGAACCGTGAATGTTCTTTGACGCGCAACGCCACGAACAGGTCGCCGGGACCACCGCCGCGTTGTCCGACACCACCGCGCCCTGGGTAGCGGAGCCGCACCCCTGAATCGACCCCGGCAGGAACATCGATGGTGTACGTACGATTTTCCGCGCGTCGACCCTCGCCGCGGCACGTGGGGCACGGCGTACTGATGGTGCGGCCTGTGCCGGAGCAACGCCCGCATGGGGAGGCTGTGATCATCTGGCCGAGCAGTGTCTGGCGGGCCTGGCGGACCTCGCCCGTGCCAGCGCATTGCAGGCACGTGACAGCTTCCGTGCCTGCTGCTGCACCGGACGCTGAGCACGACTCGCACGACACAGCGACCTTGACCGTGACGTCTTTCTGGGTTCCGAACACCGCTTCGGCGAATTCGACATCGACGACGATTTCCTGGTCCCGCCCACGGGGTGGCCCCGCTTGACGACCGCGATTGCCACCACCGCCGCCGAACGGTGATCCACCGAAGAACGCTTCGAAAATATCCCCGAGACCGCCGAACCCGGCGAACGGGTCACCTGCGCCCCCGCCGCCACGAAGCCCGTCGATGCCGTACTGGTCGTAGACGCGCCGTTTTTCCGGGTCTCGCAACACCTCGTACGCCAGCGAAACCTGCTTGAACTTCTCTTCGGCCGCAGCGTCGCCCGGGTTGGCGTCGGGGTGCAGTTCGCGCGCACGGGCGCGGTACCCCTTCTTGATCTCGTCCTCGGTGGCCGAGCGGGGCACACCAAGCAGCGCGTAGAGGTCCGTTTCGTCAGCCATGAGCAGCGGAAAGGCTAGCGGTGCCGCGCCCGCAACGTTGCCACCAGGTCGCTCAGGGCCCTCGGGGGACGCTCAGCGAGGGAGCAAAGCACGAACCGTGTGCCCGTGGCTGGTCAGTCGGCGTTGCGGTCGCTCAGACGACCGCTCAGGCCGGTCGAGACTGCTTCCACAGCTGCAATCACCTGCGGATAGTTCATGCGGGTGGGGCCGAGCACACCAACGCTGCCAACGATGCGACCGTCGATCCGGTACGGAGCCACGACCACGCTGCAGTTCGAGAGCGCGTAGTACGCGTCGTCGATGCCGTGCTCTGCTCCGATGGAGACCCCCGTTCCGGTTTTGGCCGTTTCGCGCAGCAGGCTCACCACCAGGAACTGCTCTTCCAACACGGACAGGATGGAACGGACGGTCTGCAGTGCCTCGAACGAGTCAGCCACCCGTGAAGCGCCGGTGACAAGCAACGGAGTCGAAGCCGGCTCACGGTCAGCTCCGAACGCCCTGATGGACCCGAGCGACTCGCCGACGATTGCGTCCACGATGGGATCACCGGTTGCCGGAAACGGCGGAAGGTCTTGCACGGAACGACCGACCAGCGCCCCGGTGAGGTGAGCCGTTGCTGCTGACAACCGAGCAGAAGTAACCGCCGCCGGAAGCCGCAGGAGGGCCTTCTCGACGTTTCCGTTGGCGAGAACGATGACCAGCAGCACGTCTTCACCCTGATCGCCATCGGGAAGTGTGTTGTGGCCAAGGCCCACGAGCTGCACATTTCGGATATGGCTGGTGTCTGACTGCGGCGACATCAGCACTGCGGTGTGGTCGGTGAGTTCGGTGAGCAAGCGCGTGGTGTGGTCGAGCAGACGCCCTATCTCGCCGTGCGCCCGGTCGAAGAAGTCCGAGACCTGCATCGCGATCGGCTCGACGACCCGGGTTCGATCGGCGCTGCGTCCGAACGAGTCGACGAAGTACCGATACCCGCGATCAGTCGGAATCCGACCAGCGGAGGTGTGGGGGTGGGTGAGGTAGCCGTCCCGTTCGAGCGCGCTCATGTCGTTGCGGACAGTTGCGGGAGAAACCGTCAACTTCGCGGCCTCGGAGACGTGAGCCGACCCGACCGGCTGCCCGGTCTCGATGTGCTCGTTGACGACGGCTTGGAGGATCGCAGCCTTGCGGTCGTCGAGCGGTTCAGTTGCTAGGTGCTCGCTACCAGGCATGCAGCAACCATAACCAGAGTCGCCTGCTTCCGGGCCAGGTCGCCCCTTCAGACGAGACGCAGCGGGTCACTTGCCGCGGATCGCACGCAGGCGCCGCATGGACTCGTCTCGCTCGGCGGCATGGTCGACGATCGGGTCAGGATACGAATCACTCCCGCATTCTTTGCCGACCGTGGGGTCAAAGAGCTGTGCGGATCGGCGGTGCAGCCATGGTTCATGGACGGCCGCTGCCGAAAGAGATCTCAGTTGCGGGATCCAGCGTTTGATGTAGACACCGTCGGGGTCGAATTTCTTGCCCTGGGTGACGGGATTGAAGATACGAAAATACGGTGCGGCATCGGTACCAGTGCCAGCGGTCCACTGCCAGCCATGCTGGTTGCTGGCGATGTCGCCGTCGACGAGCTGCCGCATGAACCATCGTGCACCGCGCTGCCACGGCAGATGCAAGTCCTTCACCAAGAAGCTGGCGACGGCCATTCTCACCCGGTTGTGCATCCAGCCCTCGGCCAGGAGCTGGCGCATCCCGGCGTCGATGAACGGGAATCCAGTCCGGCCGTCGCACCAGGCTGCGAAGCGTGCGTCAGCAAGCGTGCCTGAATCGACCTCGATGTCCATCGTCCGGACGAAATTGCTGCGAGCCGATTCGGGGCGATGAAACAGTACGTCCGCGTAGAATTCGCGCCAGCACAGTTCCGAAAGGAACATCGCGGCCCCAGCGCTTCCAGCTGTGATTTGCTCCTCCAACGGCTCGAGCAACTGCCTGGGGTGCAGCACCCCGTACTTCAGGTAGACGCTGAGCCGGCTCGTTGCGTCCAGCCCAGGAATATTGCGCGTCTCCGCGTACTGACCCACCCGCTCTGTCAGGAACAAGTCAGCGGCCTTCGAAGCAGTCCGTTCCGACATCTCCGGCAGCACAGGCGGCAGACCAGTCGGCGGGTCGGGGATGGCGCCCGGTTCGCCGCCGTGCGACCAGCGCACCATCCCCTCCATGACCGAGTCGGCCGAGCTCATGCATGGGCGCTGACCACGTGCGTGGTCGAGCCAGACGCGCTTGAACGGGGTGAACACCCGAAATGGGGTCCCGTCGCCCTTCAGGACGGTGCCCGGCGGCACGACATAAGGAGAGTCGATCAGGTGCAGCCTTGACCCGATTCGACGGAGCGCGGCGTCGACGGAGCGATCCCGTGCCGATCCGTAGGGACCATGGTCCCCCGTGGCGTACACGTCGGCCCCGAGTTGGCCGGCCACCGTCGGGACTTCGAGGGCCGGTTCGCCTGCGAGGATCCGCAGCGGAACGCCGGCAGCGCGCAGCGAGCGGAGCGCGTCGAACAGAACTGCGATGCGATTGGGGCCGCTCGTGCGGATCAGCCGATCATCGAGGACGAATATCGCAGTGACCGATCCCCCCGTACGTGCCGCATGCGCAATGGCTGCGGACAGGGCGGGGTGATCGGCAGTTCGCAGGTCTCGCCGGAACCACATCAGAGCATTGAGAGCATTGAGAGCATTCGCAGCATTCAATACTTTGATTAGGTTGTTCGACACCGGGTCAGCACTGGTTGACACCGGCTCAGGTTGGCCGATTCGTGACCGCTATCGGTAAACGCGGTTTTTGCGCGGGTCATGCTTCGAGGTACTCGCCGACTTCGGCCAACGTCGGCGACGTGCGGGCACCAAGGCGGGTGACGCTCAGCCCTGCCGCAACATTTGCCAACGCGGCGGCGGCGAACACGTCGTTTCCGGCGGCCAGCTCTGCAGCGAACCATCCGCAGAAGCAGTCGCCTGCGCCGGTGCTGTCAACGACCTGAACCTGCAGCGATTCGATGGACCGGGTTTCACCATGGTGATGGACCACGATGCCGTCGCCACCAAGCGTCTCGACGACGGTAGCCACCCGGGCAGTGAGCGCATCGATGCCGCCGAGCTGGTGGATCTCGGTCTCGTTGGCGATGACCACTTCGACGTGTTCCCACAGCGAAGCTGGCAGGTCCTTGGCCGGTGCCGGGTTAAGGATCACGGTGGAACCGGCTCGCTGCGCCACCTGAGCTGCGTGCGCCATGACGTCGATCGGTATTTCGAGTTGGACAAGCACGTACGAGTTGGGCCCGAACACGCCGGCTCGTGCCGCGTCGTCGACGTGAACCGTACGAATCATCGAGTTGGCCCCGGGGGCGACGACGATTGCGTTCTCACCCGTGTCGGCCACGCTGATGAGCGCAACGCCGGTCGGATCGTGCTTTTCGGTACCGACATGTGTCACGTCGATTCCCTCGTCGACCAGGCCTGCCCGCAGTGTGTCCCCGAAGGCGTCGAGCCCGACCCGGCCGACCATGGTGACCGCAGCTCCAGCTCGGGCAGCGGCCACCGCCTGATTGGCTCCCTTGCCACCGGGAAGTGTGCTGAACGACCCACCGAGAACCGTTTCACCCGGCGTCGGGATGTGCGGGGTGGTGACAACCAGATCCATGTTGATCGAGCCCACCACGACCACACTCATCGCGGTACCTGGGGCAGAACTTCGGGCACCATGTCGGGCTGTCCGTCTGGGGTGGTGAAGGCGTCGACGATGCCCAACAGTGCGACAGAGAACAGCGGCCAGCTCTGCCCGTTGAGCTGGATCGGTTGCACGGCCGACGCGCCAGGTTGCGCGAAGCGATCGTGCAGCACCAGCCCCTCCGACATTGCATACACCGCCATCGACAGCTGAACAGGTGTGAAACCGGGGCGGAAGGTAACACCGACCTGAGGCAGCAGAACACCGAGCACCCGTGCCATCGCAGCGACGGCAACGGCGTGGCGACCCGCGATTGCCGGGCCGCGCTCCAGGTCGTCTTCGAGTGTGGGGGTACTGACCGTGATGGCCCAGATCGCCAGCCACGTCTGCCACGACCGGCTGGCCGCGAGCGCGTCCATGTGGGCGGTTCCGGCGTGGACGCAGATCTGTTCGAGCGCAGTTCGACGCCCTCTCGGCGATCCGAGGTCGGCAGCTGCAAGGACAGCCTCGGCTGCAGCACGCAACGCACTTTCCTCCCCATCGGGGAACTGTTCGGCCGCCTGCAGCAGCAGGTCTCGGTGGAACTCGTACTGGGTGGCCCAGATGCGCCCGTAGACGCTGGCGTTCGTGATGCGCCTCCCGGTCCGACGCTCGATGTCGGCGAGAACATCGGCCATGCCGACATTGCCGCAGCCGCCTTCGAGACCGCGTTCCAGCAGGAGGCGAACCCCGGTGTCGACGATCTGGCGTCGGGTTTCGTCGCGCGTTGTTCTCATTTCGAGCCCATTCTTAGCCGATCACCGTTGAAACGCGATTGCGGGTCGCGTTTGCAGGTTTGAGTCGCGTCGGGTGCCACGTCCGGAGGCAGGTGTTCCGACGTTCGACTCTGGGTATACGATGCGACTGTTAGTCGCAATTGGATTGCGTCACGAGGAGTCACCCAAAGATGTCAACCGAAGGTCCCAAGCTGCCACCGTTCGTTCGCCAGAACCAGATGAAGGCACCGCAACTCAACATCAACCCCCGACGGGTCGTCACGATTGCCGTCCTCGGTTTCCTCGTGCTCATGGCGATCAACGTGTTCAACCGTTCGTTCGTCTCGGTGGACGCCAACGAGATCGGTGTCGAAATCGTCCGTGGCAAGGTGCAGGGAACACTGCCGCCCGGGTGGCATTTCATCTCCCCCGTCGGCGGCAAAGTCGTGAAGTTCTCCACACGGCTGCAGCAGACTTCGATGCTCCGCGGTGCCAACGAGGGCGACCGCTCCGGGGACGACTCCGTCGAAACCGCTTCCGCCGAGGGTGCCACCCTGTCCGTCGACCTCACGGTCAACTACCGATTGGCAAAGGCCGACGCCGTGAAGCTGTTCAACACCATCCGCAGCGAAGACGATCTCCGCGAACGTGTCGTTCGGCCAGTGGTTCGCTCGGTCACCCGTGACGTGTTCGGCCAGTACAACGCCCGCGACGCAATCACTTCCAAGCGCACCGAGATCCAGCAGCGCATCACCGCACGCCTGAACGAACGTCTTGAGACGCAAGGCATCCTGATCGAAACGGTCGACGTGCGAGAGCTGTACCTCCCGACCAACCTGCAGGAGCAGGTGAACCAGGCGATCGCAGCGGAAGCCGCCTCGCAGAAGGCGACCATCGAACGCAAGCAGAAGGAGACCGAGGCCGAGACCGCACGGCTCGTCGCTGAGAAGACAGCGGAGCAGCTTCGCATCAGCGCAAAGGGCGAGGCTGATGCAAAGACCATCGGCGCCCAGGCCGAAGCAACCGCGAACAAGGTGATCTCGGAATCGCTCACGAAGGAACTGATCGAACTGCGTCAGATCGAGGCCGTTTACAAGAACGGCAACCAGATCTACTTCCTGCCGCAGGGCGCAAACCCGAACATCTTCCTGTCCCCCTCGGGCGCCCCCGCCGCTGCGGCCGCAGCAGCAGCGACAACCGAACCAACGACCCCGCAGAACTGAGAGGTCCTGTCGGTCGCGGTACGAGTGAACGACCCGCCTTCCCGGCGGGTCGTTCCGCGCCGGAGGGGGCGTTGGGTACCGTGGGCAGGTGAAACACCATCAGCGCGCGTTCATCTTCGACATGGACGGCACACTGCTCGACAACATGCGGTTCCACACCGAGGCGTGGATGGAAACCATTGCCGAGTTGGGCCAGGACCCCGTGGACCCGTCCGACTGGGAACAGCGCACCAGTGGAGTTCCGAACCGAACGATCTTTGCGGAGATGCTTGGTGTACATACCAAACATGTCGCTGAATGGGTTGAGCGCAAAGAGGCTGCCTACCGGCGGCTGTCGCGCGGAAAGCTGCAGCCGCTTCCCGGGTTGCTTCCGTTTCTCGACAGCGCAACGCGCCTCGGGATTGCCCTTGCGATGGCAACCGGGGCCGGCCCGGCCAACATCGCGTTCAACCTCGATGCGCTCGGTCTGCACACGTACTTTCCGGTCATCATCGGTGCCGATGACGTTGCCCGGGGGAAGCCCGATCCCGAGGTATTCCTGACAGCGGCGGACCGACTCGGCGTCGTGCCGGAGGAGTGTGTCGTATTCGAAGACGCACCGCTGGGAATCGAAGCGGCGCGGCGGGCCGGGATGGCAGTGGTGGCGTTCACCACCATGTTGCCCGCTGACCAATTGTCAGTGATTCCGGGCGTCTCCCGTGTTGCGGACAGCTTTGATCACCTCGATCCGGCTGACTTGTGACCGATCGAGCCCCAAGAGGGAGCGACACGGGCGGGCGGTGCGGATGGAAGGATTCCTGATTCGGGGATGAAGAAAGCGTTCCCGTCGGCTAAAACATGCTGTGCCGACCAAACGGACGTAACGGGAGCGAACGTGATCAGAATCCTCGTGGTCGATGACCATCGAGTATTTGCATCGAGCCTGGCGAGGGTGCTGGCTGCCGAGCCTGACATCGAGGTAGTGGCTGCGGTGGAAACCGCCGACGCAGCGATGGGTGCGATGAACCGGGGCGTCGACGTGGTGCTGATCGACTTCCGGCTTGGCACCACGGACGGTATCGAAGCAACGCGTCAACTTGTTGCGGAGTGGCCCGACTCGCGGGTCGTGATGCTCACAGCGTCACACGACGAGGCAGTCATGGCGGCCGCGCTCGAAGCGGGTTGCTCAGGCTTCATCACCAAGAGCGAATCGCTTGAGGTCGTGCTGATCGCCGTCCGCGGCGCGGCGGTCGGCGAATCGGTCATTTCGCCGGCGCTGCTCGGTCGCCTTCTCCCACGCCTGACCTCACGGGCTCGGGGCCGCAACCCGGACCTCACACAGCGTGAGCACGAGGTGCTGTCGCTCATGGCACTGGGTGGATCGAACCAGGACATCGCCGACGAACTCATGATCTCGCGTGACACCGTCCGCAACCACGTTGCGTCGATCCTGTCGAAAATGGGTGTGAACTCGAAACTGCAGGCGGTGACCGCTGGCATCCAACGCGGCCTGATCAGCGTGACCCGATGAACCCGGCAAGCCGCCCGAGTCCCGCCCTACCCGAAGGCGAGCGCCCCAATTCGACGCTCGAACACCTGCTGGCCGACAACTCCGAGCAGATGCTGGCCGCGTGCGCACAATTCGGTCTTGGGTACCTGGTCGTGAATCGGCGCGGTTCAATCGTCGATGCCAATGTGCACGCCGTCCAGTTCCTTGGCCGGACGGTCGATGAACTGCGCGAACTCTCGGATGTTTCGGCGCTCCTCCCCCCGTCCGAACGCACGAAACGATCGGCGTACCGACACCGCAAACACGACGACGTGACCGAGGCCATCCGCACTTTCGTCGTTCAGCCCGGCGGCCAACGAACGCCGGTCGAGGTGATACCGGTCCCGATCGGCGATGGCGAACTCACGGTCCTGATCGTGCGCGACCTGTCGGAACTTTCGACCCGGGACCAGCTCATCGATTGGTACGAGGCGCTCTGCGAACGCATGCCTGTCGGCGTGATGATCGTGAACGCGTTCGACACACCGGAAGGACAACGTCTGCGCCTTTGGTCGGTGAACGAAGCTGCGTGCCTCGCGTTGGGAAGGGACCTGAAGGCGCGTCTCGGCGACACCCTGTTTTCGATTTTTCCAGGACAGGCCCACGAGGACGAACGTCGGCGTGTGTTTTCGGTCCTTGGCACCGGGCGAACCGAGCACCTCCCAGACATTGTGATCGGCGACCGGAACGCTCCGGAACACGTATTTCGCAGGGTCGTGGTGTCACTTCCCGGCGATGCGCTGGCAATGGTGATTGAAGACATCACCCCGTCGGTGCGACAAGATCTGCACCGACGCGCACTGATGGAGCGGATCGTGGAACTGGGTGACTCCGACCGCCGGTCGATCGCTCTTGGCATACACGACGACCCGCTGCAGCAGATCGCTGCAGCAGCGCTGCTCATCGGACAGCTCCGCCGCCGTGATCTCCCGCCACGCGACGAATGGCTCGCCGATGCCGACACCGCATTGCACAAGGCGATGGACTCGCTGAGACAGCTTGTGTTCGAATTGAGCCCCCCGGAACTGGTCGAATCAGGTCTCGGAACTGCGCTGTCCGCAGCAGCTGACTACCTGTTTGCCGACACGGGTGTTTGGGTGCAGGTCGACTGCTCGGACCCACAACCCATCACCGGGGTGGTGCTCGACACCGCGTTCAGGATTGCAGCCGAAGCGCTGACGAACATCCGCAAGCACTCCAGCGCAACCACGGTGCAGGTAGTGGTCGACTCTGACGCCGAATCACTCAGGCTTATGGTGACCGACAACGGGGTCGGGTTCGACGGGGCGCAACGAGCGGGTCACTTCGGTCTCGGGCACATGCGGGACCGCGCCGAGGCTCTTGGCGGAACGTGCGGGGTGACGACCGGCACCGCCGGAACTACGGTGACCGCTGTTCTTCCGCTGCACGGAACTGCAGCCCCACCGCCGGCCGAACTGGTGGGCACGCTGCGCGAACTTGACCTTGAACGTGCCACAATCCGGCGGGAACGCGACAGCCTGCGCCAGCGGATCACCGATGTGACCGAATCGGCTGACCAAGCTACGACTCGCCTCGCAATCATTGCCGGGCTGCAGCAAGCGCTGCGGGAAGCACCAGACTCTGTGACCGAACGGGCCATGACAGCGTGTCGGTTTCTCGCCGGCACGGTGGCAGACGGGTTCGGCATCCGCCTCGTCGACAGCAGCGGTGATGTGCTGCGGCGAGTTGCCAGCTGGCATCGGGACCCCACGCAGCTGGAATACCTGAACGCGCACCTGTTTGTCGACCGGACCAGCGTCTCATCCCATGCACTGCTGGTCTACCGTTCCGGCGATCCGGTTTTCATCGACCGGACTCGATCCGCGTGGCTGGCCGGCGACGGTCCACCGCCTCCTAAAGGGCCGATCGTCATCCACACCGCCATCATGGTGCCCGTGCATTCCTCGGGCCGCATCGTCGGCGTCATCACCGGGGAACGGGACCAGTCTCCGGTGCCCCTGACTGAAGACGACATCGGCCTGTTCGCCGTGCTGGCAGACATCATCGGGTCGCATCTGCCGTTCACCACCACCCCCGAAAGCAACCCCTCGTCGTAACAGGGGTCAAACCCTTCGGACGATTCGAATAGCGCGTCCGCGCCATTCGCCGTAGTGCACCCTGCATCGAAACAACAGTACGGGCGCGACTGTTGGAAACGGTTCCGAGTCTGCACAGTTGTAGCTGTGCCGGACACACCTTTCCCGACCTACCGTGACGAGCGGAGTCTGAACGCTGAGGCTGAAGCCCGGCGCTCGAAACTGCTGCGCCGCCTGTCGCTGCTCGACACACCCGCGGAAGCAGCGTTCGACGAGGTCGTGGCCTACGCCGCAACCGCCCTGGACACGAACATGGCCGCCATTTCACTGATCGACGAAGGTCGATTGTGGTTCAAGGCGTCAGTCGGGCTGGACGTTGCAGAGATCCCGAGCGACAAAGCCTTCTGCAGTGTCGGCGTTCGCAGCGACGAAGAACTCATCGTTGGCGATGCCACAGCTGATGTGCGATTCGCCGATAGTCCGCTGGTCACCGGATCTTCACACATCCGGTCCTACGCAGGTGTCCCGATTCGACTGCTCGGCGAGCGGATCGGGACGCTCTGCGTCCTCGACAGAACCCCACGAGATTTCTCACCGGAGCAGCGTGCAACGCTGCGGTTCCTGGGCAACCAGGTCGAGCATCTCATGGACCTCCATGCCCGCCGTTCGGTTGAGCTGCCACCGTCGATGGATGCGGTAGAGGGGGCAGCGGCGCGGGTCGCCGCCGGTGAGGATTTCGAAAGCGCGCTTGCGGGTCTGCAACGCCCTGCCTGGCTCTACAGCTCCCGATCGTTGCGCTTCTTGCAGGTGAACCAGCTCGCAGTCACTCACTACGGGTGGAGCAAAGAAGAATTCCTGTCACAGACGATTCTGGACATCCGCCCGCCAGATGACCGCAGTGTCCTGCGCGCAGTGATCGCAGATGGCGCAATCGACACGTACGCGGGAAGTCGGCTCTGGCGCCATCGCCGCGCGGACGGGTCACACATCGATGTGAAGGTCACCAGCGCGCCGGTTGGCCAGGCCGCCAACGGGCCGCGGCTGGTTGTCGTCACCGACGTGACCGCCCAGGTCGCACTGTCCGACGCGCTCGATCGGGCTGCGCACGTGGATTCGCTCACCGGGCTCGCCAATCGACGCCAGTTCATCCGTACACTTACGGAACGACTGACGAATGCTGAGACCAAGTTCGCAGTGTTGTTCGTCGATCTCGATCGTTTCAAGATGGTGAACGACACGATGGGACACGACGCAGGCGACGCGCTGCTCGGGGCAGCTGCGGCACGGGTGCGAGCCTGTGTTCCGCACGCTGACCAAGTGGCGCGACTGGGTGGAGACGAGTTCGCTCTCGTCCATCCGGTCACCACGACAGCGGAGGCGAAAATGTTCGCCGAGCGGGTACGGATTCGCTTGGAGCACCCGTTCGTCATCGAAGGCATCGAGTACTACGTGTCGGCCAGCGTCGGGATCGCTGTGTCCACCGAACGGTCGACACCACAGTCACTCCTTGCCGAGGCAGACGCTGCGATGTACGCGG
>JANNBN010000168.1:0-38000 GCA_031385545.1 Acidimicrobiia bacterium
AACTCGCTCATGTTGGCGTCTCCGGTGATGACGAGCAGGCGCCGATAACGCTGTGCGTCGGAGTGCGGTACGTCACGTGTGTTGACGATCGGACGTGTGAGGGTGGTTTCCAGGCCCACCTCTTCTTCGAAGAAGTCCGCTCGCTGGGTGAGCTGAAACGGCACATCGGGGCCGGCTCCCGGGAACTCCGACCCGACTTTGCCTGAACCGGTGTAGATCTGACGGGTGACGAAGAACGGCATGATGGAGTTGACGACCCGGCTGAACGGGACCGTGCGGTCCATCAGGTAGTTCTCGTGGGTGCCGTAGCTGTTTCCCTTGCCGTCAGAGTTGTTCTTGTAGACGACAATCTCCTGACCTGGTGGCAGGTTGAGCTTCGCCGCCTCCATCGACCGCTGCATCACGATCTCGCCGGCGCGGTCATAGATCGTTGCTGACCGCGGCGACCGACACTCGGGGCTGGAGTATTCGGGATGGGCGTGATCCACGTAGTAACGCGCGCCGTTGGTGAGGACAGCGTTCACCAGGTGAGTCTCAACCTCCGGCGGCATTGCGCCCGCCGCGGTCCAACCCCGCGCGTCGGTTCCCGGGGACTCGTCTTCGAAGTCCCAGCTGACCTTTGTCGGTCGGCCGGCGATGTCGTCGCGGCCCAGATGCTGCACGTACGCGTTGACGAGGATCGACGATGCCATGATCGGGTTGGAATCGCCCCCGCGAAGGACGATCCCGTACTCGGTCTCGATTCCGCACACCTTGGGAACTGCCATGGTTTCACCGTACCCCGGGCGTCTTGCGAAGCCGCGTTCGATGCGGCAGAACACCTCCGATTTTCGTTTCGGAGGTGTTTCACCACCAACGCTGGGGGGAACCTCTCTCGCTACAGGTACTGGCCTGTGGCGACGCGTTCGATGGAACGGAGGCCGACCGGTTCGGCGTCGGGGCCTTTCGAGATGATCGTGCGGATGTACACGATGCGCTCGCCCTTCTTGCCGGAGATCTTGGCCCAGTCATCGGGGTTGGTGGTGTTGGGCAGGTCTTCTTGCTCTTTGAACTCTTGGCGAGTGGATTCGAGCAGGTCCGATGTGCGGATGCCCTTGCCCTCGCCTGCGATCTGGCGTTTGATGGACAGCTTCTTGGCCCGGCGGACGATGTTCTCGATCATGGCCCCGGATGAGAAGTCCTTGAAGTACATGATCTCTTTGTCGCCGCCCTGGTAGGTGACCTCAAGGAACTTCGTCGATTCTTCGGTGCGGTACAAATGCTCGACGCACGCGTCGACCATGGCTGCCACGGCCTTGCTGCGGTCTCCCCCGCCGAGCCGTTCGACCTCTTCGGGGTCGAGAGGCAGGTCGGTGCTGAGGTAACGAGCGAAAATCTGTCGCGCTGACGATTCGTTCGGCCGCTCGATCTTGATCTTCACATCCAGTCGACCCGGGCGAAGAATGGCAGGGTCGATGAGGTCTTCGCGGTTCGACGCGCCGATGACGATGACGTTCCGAAGTGCCTCGACTCCGTCGATCTCGGCCAGCAGCTGCGGCACGATGGTCGACTCCATGTCCGACGAGATACCGGTGCCTCGTGTCCGGAACAACGAGTCCATCTCGTCGAAGAACACAATGACCGGCACGCCCTCTTCGGCCTTCTCGCGGGCACGTTGGAAAACGAGGCGGATCTGCCGCTCGGTTTCGCCGACGTACTTGTTCAGCAATTCCGGTCCCTTGATATTGATGAAGTAGCTGCGCGCCGCCGGTTTGCCCGTGACCTGGCTGACCTTCTTCGACAGGGAGTTGGCAACAGCTTTGGCGATGAGGGTCTTGCCGCAGCCAGGAGGGCCGTAAAGCAAGATGCCCTTCGGAGCAGGAAGCTGATGCTCGGCGAACAGTTCTTGATGCACGAACGGAAGCTCGACCGCGTCTTTGATCATTTCGATCTGGCTGTCGAGACCGCCGACGTCTTCGTAGGAGATGTCGGGAACCTCTTCGAGCACCAACTCTTCCACCTCGGGACGCGGAAGCTTCTCCAGGACAAGGTTGGATTTGCTGTCGAGCAGCAGCGAATCACCAGCGCGCAGACGAATGCTGGACGAGAGCAAGGCCTCGCTGAGCTCAACCACCCTCTCTTCGTCGGCCCTGCCGGTAACGATGGCGCGCATGCCGTCTTCAAGCAGTTCCTTGAGCGTGACAACTTCGCCTGCGCCGTCGTTCTTGCGAGTCATCACCACGTTCATGCTCTCGTTGAGCACAACTTCTTCACCCCGGACAATGGCCTCGGACTCAAGGCCCGGATGGAGGTTGACCCGCATCTTGCGCCCGCTGGTGAACACGTCAACCGTGCCGTCGTCGTTGTGGGCGAGGAAGGTGCCGTAGTTGTTGGGGGCTTGCGTGAGCTTCTCAACTTCTTCGCGCAAGCTTGCGATGTGCTCGCGCGCTTCGCGCAGCGTGAAGGTGAGTTTCTCGTTCTGGCTGACGGCACGGTTGAGTTCGCCGGTGACTTCGAGGAGGCGCTCTTCGAGGGAACGAACTCGTTTCGGAGCGTCGGCCAGCTTGCGGCGCAGCGTGACGATCTCTTCCTCGAGCGATTTCACGCTCTCCTGGAGTTCGGCAACCTCCCGTTCGTAGCCTGCGAGTCGGTTCTGGAATTCTGATTGTGACATGCGGGTGTTGACCTCCTCCGGGTTGAACCCGGCGATACGTTCGACCCTAACGCCACCGAAGACCGAATTCATGCCTAGATCGGGGCAATGCAGGGAAGAACACTGCGATTCAGAGCGTGAACACGGTTCACAGTTGGGGATCACCGTTGCACCAGCGGCGTTGGTTAACGGTGGTTCATCGGTGATCCGTCGAGGGTTCGTCGAGGGTTCAAGTACTAGGCCTCTGACACCGATAGTGTGGGGTATCCATCCGCAGCAAAGGCAGGAAACCATATGAAGGTCTGGATCGACCAGGACTTGTGCACCGGCGATGGTCTCTGCGAAGAGATCGCCCCCGACGTCTTTACGCTCCTCGACGACGGCTTGGCCTACGTCAAGGAAGGCGCAAAGGTCTTCTCCAACCCCGGCGGCGCCGAAGGCCTCGCCAATTTTCCTGAAAGTCGCCTCGACGCCGTCGTCGAGAGCGCCGAGGAATGCCCGGGCGAGTGCATCTACATCGAACCCTGATCCAGCCTCGTTATTGAACTGACCCGGCTGCTCACGCGGGTTCACTCGGACTCATGTGTTGGCGGGCCTCGGGCCCGCCGACGTCGCGTTCGGTCCCGCCAGTGGTTGACGCCACTGCCTCGAGCGATCGTGCTGAACGATGCGGAACCCCTCCCGCGCCCGGGCGTCCTCTTCACGGCGGCGTCGTTTCCTCCAACGTTGAGTTGTACCCGACCAACGTGGGGGCTTTTCACAACCAACGTTGGGTTTGCGATGCCGGAACGGGCCGGATTTCGGAACGTTGGTTGCGACACGGGCAACGTTGGAGTACGGCGGCCGGAGCTGATGGCCGGAGCATGGCGGTATGGGGCGGGCAACGGGCAGGTTTGTCCGGAGTCGATGGCGATTCGTCACGTGACAGTTGCTGGAGGACCGAAACAACTCGACCCGTTGCTCGTGTGCAGCGGCTACTGCCCTTCCGCTGCGACCTTCCAGAGCCGCTCGTCGACGGGCAACGGGGCCAGCCCGACGGATTGGTCCAATCGCTGAACGATTCGTGAATCGCCAACCGCCCGAGACGGCCAGCCCGGCAACAGGCTCATCACCGGTGCGGCCAGCCAAACAGTAACCAGCACGCCGAAGAGACCAGCAGCTGAACCGACGAGGCGGTCCGATTGGGCCAAGCCAACCGGAAGCCGGTCCCGCAGCCAACGGCCCACCATTCCTCCCACCACCCTGCCGACGAGCCATCCGATCCCCAGTGACGCGACCACCCCCACGAGCCGAGGTGTGGAATCCGCGCGCGGCAGCCGCCGCGCGACGGCGTCAACGTTTGCTGCGGCGAACAGCAACCCGCCAAGCGCTCCGGCGCTGGATGCGCACCTGACAACGATTCCCTGCCGCCAACCGCCGAACATCGCAGCGAACGCAGCAATTGCGCAGGCGATATCGAACCCGTTCACCCGTCGGTGTCGACAGTCCTGTCAGGCGAGGGCAACAACTCGGCGGATGGTTCTTCAACGGGCATCACCGGGAACCCGAGCTCGGCTTGTGGGGCAACACCTCGCTCGGACGACTCACCCGGAAGCAACCTGGCATGCGTGAGAAAGCCTGTATGAGCAACCATGCGATGGTCCGGCCGAACGGACATGCCCTCGATGTGCCAGCCGCGGTTCAGAACCTCTACCGTCTCGGCGAGAGCGAACCCGTGGTGTGCCAGCGTGCGCCGGAGGTGCGCGGTCTGGTTGATGGTCGGCAGGTACGCAACGAAAATTCCACCTGAACGCAGCGCTGTTGTTGCGTGCGGCACAACGTTCCATGGTTCGGGAAGATCGAGGACGATACGGTCGAGGCCGGTTTCATCGATCCCGTCGTAGGCATTGCGGATCTCGACCCGGTAGCGGTCCAACACCTCTTCACCAAGGAACGAGGTGACGTTCTGGCGTGCCTTCTTTGCGAAGTCCTCACGCAGTTCGTACCCCACCACGTCTGCGCCCGCTCGTAGCAGCGTCATGGACAGTGCCCCGGAACCAACGCCGGACTCGAGGACTCTTGCGCCGGGAAAAATGTCTGCCAGGAACAGGATGGGCCCGAGATCTTTGGGGTAGATGACCTGAGCCCCACGAGGCATCTTCAGCACGAACTCGGCCAGGGTCGGCCGAATGGCGAAATAGCGACCACCGAGCGAACTACGCACGCTGGTACCTTCTTCGGAGCCGATCAGCGCGCTGTGCGCCAGGACCCCGGAATGCGAATGGAACTCGCCGGTGTCGGAAAGGGTGAACAGATACTGACGCTTCTTCGAGTCGACCAGAATGATCCGTTCGCCAGCCTTCAGCGGCCGGCTCATCGAGCGGCCTTGGCCGAACGTTTCGCTTCTGTGGATGCCGCCTTCGTCGCTTTGCGGAGCTGCCGTCGTGAGGTGACTGCGTCCGACGAGCTCAGTGCAGATGCAGCCGCGGCCACCAGTTTGGTCACCGGCACCGTGGTGGAGTTGCTCTTGCCTGAAGCCATCTCGGCGATGACCGTGCCACCGAGTTTCTTGTGCAGCTGACGAACAGGCCGACTGGGACGACCCGGCGCGGCATCGGCCGCTCGTAGCTGGGCGAGCAGCGCAGCTTTGGAAGCGCGTTCTGACCGTACGTCCTTGGAAGGTTTTCCGGTGTGGCGGATCTCGATGACCTCGCCGGGGCGGATGCCGTCGGACAGGATCGTGGTGGTCTTCGGTCCGGTGTACTTCTTGCGGAGCGTGTTGAGCACGCTGAGTACACCGATTGCGGTCCACATCGGCGACGACCCGCCTTTGCGCACCATCGAATAGCGGAGCCACCGCTTGAACAGCGACAACACAGGCGCCTCAGCCGCGTCGGACTTCGATGAACGACAAGGCAGCCTTGCCGCGGTTTCGCCCGATGAGGAATGCGACGATGACCAGCAACACGGCAACTGCTCCGACAGCGACAACCCCTGCGCCGATAGCAGAATCCTTGACGGTGTCGACATCGCTCTTCAGGGTACGCAGCCGGTTTTCGATGTCGGACCGGTGGATGGGTGCGCCGGCGGCTGGTGCGTTCTTCATGTCATGCTCCTGGAATCAGCGGGTGGGTCGAGCGGCGAGCGCTTCACCGGGTAACGGACTTCACGGCACGCCTGGCAGCGAGCCCGACAAGGCCCAGCAACGCCAGGCAAACCAAGACGGCCAACAGGTACGGGAGCCACGACAGGTGGCCGTCAAGACCGCCGCTTTTGGTGTCAGAGGCGCCGGTTGCGGCTTGAATTGCGCGGAGCGCTCCAAGCGCTACGAGGAACAGACCGGTCGAGAAGAAGAGCGCTGCTGTGAATCCGTATGCCGCATAACGTGCCAAGCCCTTCAGCGGTGCGACGGTTTCTTGCTTGGCGTACGAGACGGCCATGGAGGCAAGTTCCTTGACACCGGAAACGCCTGAGGCCGTTGACGTTTTGGCAGCCGCCGGGTTGATCTGGCGGATACGGGAAGACGCCGAAGAGAGCATCGTTGACGGGCTCTTCGACCGCCCTTCAGGTTGTGACGACACCGGCTGGCTCCTTTGGCTGGATGATCGGCCCACGTGTCGAGCGGTCACCCGCTGGCCAATCTATTCGACAACAGGACCCGAGCATCCTCAAGGTAGTCATGGAGCAGTTCCGCCCGATCGGTCATCGTTTCGGCGCTCAGTAGACGGACATCGTCCAACGGGCCGATCGGTGCCAGACCGCACGCCTGCCACAGCCGGACAGCAGGGTCGTCGTCGAGTTCGACGGTTGCCGGCGCCGTGTTCACGCCGACCTCTGCTGCGAGTGCCAGAACCCGTCGCAGATCCCTGATGACCAGGTCAATGCGCTCGACCAGATGGGTACCACTGCTGGTCCCCTGGTCGTCCGGAAGCAGATCCACGATCGCCTGTGGATAGGGCGCGTCGGGGAGCCACTCGATCACCCTAAAACGCTCGGTGCCGAGAGCCTGTACGAACCATCGTCCCTCGGGGAGTTGTTCGGCATCCAGGACTCGGGCAATGGTGCCAACGTTGAACCGATGGTCGTCCCCGCCAACTTCGGATCCGCGCTCGATGAGCACCACCCCGAACTCGGGTTGCCCCGGCCCGCATCGTGCGAGCAACGACTCGACCATGGCTCGGTATCGCGGTTCGAAAACGTGCAACGGCAGCCCGAAACCCGGGAACAACACTGAGCCGAGCGGAAACATCGGCATCCGCCACGGTTGGGACCGGTCTGTCACCGGTCTGTCACCGTTGGTCCGGAAGCAGCGATTGGTTGATGGCGGGTGGCGCGATCTGTTCGACGTCGAGCGGGCGCGGTCTGGTATCGGGTTGGATGGTCGTCGGCACCGGGGCCGCCGGTTCACCCGGGACCGGCGCCGCTTCGGGTGCAACCGTCGTACTCCCCTGTGTCGGGACGTAGATCGGATATCCGGCGATGGCGATGGCGAGTTCATCGCCGGTCGCCACGCCCTGAACCCCGGCTGGCAGGTCGTTCAGGACCATCGCGAACTCGACCGTGCCGCCCCCACGGGTTGCGATGTCGCCGGCCAGCGCGCTCACACCGTTGAGGGTGCCGGTCTTGGCCCTCACCTTGCCGCGGACTGCATCGCCGAGCATTCGTTCGATGAGCGTTCCGCTCTCGCCTGCCACCGGGAGCGATGCCCGGAGTTCGTCAGGAGCGGACTCGATGGCCTGCACCAGCAGTGCACACGTGACCTTGTTCGCACGGTCCAGGCCGGATCCGTCCATCAGCGTCACACCCGCCGGATCGATCCGGCGTTCGGCGAGAACTGCCTTCACGGCATTCAGTCCGGCTGCGGTCGTTCCCGGGGTCGTGCCGGTGGCGATGGATACCGACTTGAGGAGTAGTTCGGCAGTGTTGTTATCCGACTGGGTGAGCATTTCGGCAACGATTTCGCCAACTCGCAACGACGGTATCGACGCCAGCTGCTGTGCTGCCTCAGGCTCGTCTGCCGTCACCGAACGCGATGTTCCGTCGATCACGATTCCGCGAGCGCCGAGCAACGCAGCGAATGTCGCTGCGGCGCTGGCTGCGGGGTCGCCGGCGGCCTTGAACACGACTTTTGCATTCTTCCGTTTCGATGTCGTGGTCCGGGTGAACCCGTCGTTCACCGACAACGCAGACAGGGGGCCGACCTCGCCGGTGGCCGTGTAGGACTCCTTCCAGGACGGAATGGACCGCTGCGCGTCGAAGAGCCGGTCGTCTCCCACGACGTCGCCGGTGATGTGCTTGATACCAAGACCGGCAACGGTATCGGCCAGCTCTTCAAGCAACGTCGCCGGCTGAGGTTGCTGTTCGAAGGTCGCAAGGTAGTCGGCCGTGGCGAGCAGCGGATCTCCGCCGCCGACGAGGTGCAGGTTGCCGGTGAGTACCTCTCCGACCGGCGCAGAACTGGCAAGCACTCGGGTGGTGAAGACCGCATCGGCGCCCAGCCGGTCCAGCGCAGCCATGGCGGTGATGAGCTTCATCGTGGATGCCGGGATGACCGGGCGGTCGGCCCCGACGGCAATGATCGACCGACCGCCTCGGCGAACCATGACGCAGCTCGACGCGGCAGCGCTGCCCATACGCTCGTTGCCGAACAGCTCCGTCACACGGGCGACGATCGTGGGACCGCCCCCGATCTCTGCCAACAGGTCCGGCACGCGTCGCGCTGACAGGACAGGTATCGGGGTCGGCACGTCGGTCCGATCGTCGAGCGGGTCAGCGGGGGCACCGAAGGACCTGCTCATCAGCACCACGTCGGTTGCCGAAACGGCGACTATCCCGACGAGTGTCAGCCGGAAAACCCGCCTGAGCCGCCGTGAGAGACCGGTCGGTGCAGGCAATTCGTCTGCATCCCCGGGCTCGGTGAAGTCGGGCTGCTGCCCGTCAGAAAGGTTGTCCCCGAGTGGGGGTTGTTGGCGGCGTCGGAAGACCACGATGGGAAGATATTAGAGGCGGGTCGCGTACGGTAGGCGGACTATGCCAACCCTCTCGGAATCGTCTTCCAAGGACCTGTTGCGCCGACATGGCTTTGCGCTGCTCGACGAGCGCATCGTGACAACGGCTGAGGACGCCGTCATTGCTGCGCGTGGGGTCGACCGGGGCAACGGTGTTGTCGCAAAGCTCTGCGGCGATGCCATTGCTCACAAGACGGAGCGCGGTCTCGTGCGGCTTGGGCTACGCGGTGACCAGGCAGTGGGTGCCGCTGCGCAATCCTTGCTCGATGCCGCAACGACCGCCGACGGCGATGTCACCCTGCTCGTGGCCCCGATGTTGCGTGGCAATCGCGAACTCATTGCCGGAGTAGCCGACGACCCGCAGTTCGGCAAAGTCGTCATGCTCGGGATCGGCGGAGTTCTGGCCGAAGCGATCGCTGACGTGGTGTTCCGGCTGGTGCCGCTGCAGCCGCTCGATGCACAGGAGATGATCGAGGACATCGCTGCCCAGAAGCTGCTCGGGCCTTTTCGTGGGGAGCCGGCCGTCAACCGTCAGCACTTGGTAGACACGTTGATGGCCCTCTCGGCAGTGGCGCAACTTCCCGAGGTCGTCTCCGTGGACATCAACCCACTGATCGTCGTCGATGGCGATCCAATCGCGGTCGACGCACTGATTGAGGTTCGCTGATGAGCGCGCTGGCCCGCTCTGCCGAGCACATGCAGGCACTGTTCGACCCGGCAGGCGTGGTCGTCGTCGGCGCGTCGACTCACCCTGGGAAGTTCGGGTTCGTCGCACTGCACAACATCTTGGCAAGCGGCTATCGCGGGGGTGTCTTCGCAACCAACCTTGACGGTGAGACCGTTCTCGGCATCCAGACCGCCCCCTCGATCGACGCGCTGCCACCCGGCCCGATCGACCTCGCCGTCGTCTGCACCCCTGCCTCCACCAACCAGGCAATCCTCCGAGCGTGCGCAGAGCGCGGCATCCGTGCGGCGTTTCTCACTTCGGCCGGATACGGCGAAGCCGGTGAAGCTGGTTTGCAGCAGCAAACCGCGTTGATCCAGCTCGCCGAAGAGCTTGGAATCCTGGTTGCCGGTCCGAACGGACAAGGCCTGGTTTCCACGCCGTCGAAGCTCTGCGCGCAGATCGTTGCGCCGTACCCGCCCCAAGGTGCCATCGGCATAGCCAGCCAAAGCGGCAACTTCGTGTCCAGCTTCCAGAACTGGGCGGTCGGAAGCGGGATCGGCGTGTCACGATCGGTTTCGGCGGGTAACGCGGCGATGGTGACCGTGGCCGACTACCTGGCGTTCTACGCATCTGACCCTGAGACCAAAGTTGGACTTGCCTACGTGGAGGGAATCGCCGACGGTCGGGCGTTCGCGAACGGTATCGCCGAAGTCACGGCGCACCTTCCGTTGGTGTTGGTGAAGGGCGGCGCAACGGAGGGAGGACAGGCGGCAGCTGCATCGCATACGGGTGCCCTTGCCGCGAACGATCGGATCTTCGACGGCATGTGCCGACAGTTGGGCGTCAGCCGCGCGCGCACGGTCGAGGAAGCGTTCGACGCAGCAGCAGCGTTCGCGACCCAACCGTTGCCGATGGGACCGAACGTCGCTGTGCTCACCACAGCTGGCGGGTGGGGTGTGGTGACTTCCGATGCGATCACCGAAGACCGCGATCTCGTGCTGATGGCGCTGCCGGACGATCTTCGGGCCAGCATCGATACCAAGCTGCCGCCTCGCTGGTCACGGTCCAATCCGGTTGACCTGGCCGGAGCAGAAACGCGCGACACCATTCCTGAGGTGATGGAGCTGATAGCGGCACACCCCGACGTCCACGCGATCGTGTACCTCGGAATAGGCATCCAGTCCAACCAGGCGAAACTCACCCGGTCAGGTGGCTTTTACCCCGACCACGGGCTGGACCGCATCGTTGCCTTTCACGAGCGCCAAGACGCTCGGTATGCGCATGCAGCGCACGATTTGTCCGTCCGCTACGCCAAGCCGATCCTCACCGCAACCGAGCTTGCCGTTGCCGACCCGCTTAACCCGGGGCCGGCCACGGTGCGCGAAACGGGTCGCTACTGCTTCCCGTCCGCCAACCGCGCCGTCACGGCTCTGGGACACATGTATCGGCGGTCGCGTTACATGCAACGACGGGGGCTGAGTTCGTGAACGGTTGAGCTTCAGGAGGCTGGCTCGAGCGCCGATCGGAAGAACGACCGGAGGTGCTGAAACCGCGCCTTGAGCGCAGCATCGCTGAGCGGATCCCAGCCGGTGAGCGACTCGAGAAACGCGACGTCGCTGAAGTAGCTGAGGAGTGCGCCGTAACCGGTGAGCATGAGCTGTTCGGGGTCATGACGGCGGAATCGTCCGGCATCCATCTCACGACGCAGGAATACTTTCGACCTTGCCAGAAATGGGCGCAGGGCCATTCCGAGATTGAGCGAGAGCCGGCTGCCGCCGTCCAGCGCTTCTCGGCGCACAAGCCTGACGAAGTCAGGTGCGGCTGCAAAGAACTCGAACCCGGCGGCCAGGACGCGGTCGAACTGGTCCCATCCGTCGCCGCCCGTTCGGGTGGCAGCTTCGACCCGGTGGAACCAGTTCACGACCTGCTGCTCGAACACCTCTTGGTACAGCGCTTCTTTCGACGCGAAGTGGTGCAACAAGCTGGGTCTGCGAATGCCGACGACCGTTGCGATGGTGTTGAGCGACGTGCCGTCGTACCCGGTGTTGGCGAACTCCTGCAGAGCAGCATGCAAAATAAGTTCGCGTGTCGACAACGGGGCCTTGGATGAGGACGTCCCAGCCGCGCGCTGTGCTGAACCAGCCGGGGGCGCTGCTGAACCAGCCGGGGGCGCTGCTGAACCAGCCGTGGCCGCTGCTGAACCAGCCGGGGGCGCTGCTGAACCAGCCGTGGCCGCTGCCGAACCGGCCGTGCGCGAGCGGTTCGAGGGTCGTGGCTGCTTCGGCTTGGCCGATGCAGCCGTCGTTGCGCGGGGTGGGGTCACAGCCGACACCGTACCGGTCTAACCGGCACCAGCCGCGCTGGATCAGTCGTAGACGTAGACGGCCGTGCCGTTGGCGACCTCGTCCGGGAACCACTCGGCAATGGACATCGGGAGCCGCACGCAGCCGTGTGATGCCGGGTACGCCGGAACACTCGGCGCACCGTGAAACGCGATGCCGCCGTTGAAGTAGAGCGGGTTGTACAGCCGTCCAAGATCACTTTCGCGCCATCCCGGGATGCGGCGCTGGATCTTGAACCGGCCGGTCGGGGTGGAGGCCGTTCCGCAGATCTCACGCTGGGCCTTCTTGGAGTAGTCGCAGTACTTCCTACCCGACCCGGTGGATACGGAGACGACGCGCCAGAGTTGGCCGTCCTGGAACATGAACAGCAACTGCTTGGACTTGTCGACCTCCAACCTCGTCGGCGGACCACTGAAGATGAAACCGCTGAACTCTGGCGACTTCTGGATGGCGATCCGCAGTTCGTTGTCGACCTTGCCTGTGCGCTTCAGGCCCCAGTATTTCTGGAACGCGACGACGCCTTGCCAGGTGGACCAGTCGAAGCGACCGTCGACTTTGCCCGTATCGATGTTCAGTTGTTCCAGTCGTTCCTCGAGCGCACGGACGTCTGGACCCTTCGAGCCGACCTTGAGCACCTTGCCCGGAGGGATGACGATGGTTCCGGCCGGGACGGTCGTGGTGGTTGTGGTGGTCGAACCAGTTGCGCCTGACCCGGGCTTGCTGGTCGGGGCGGTCGACGGGACTGGAGCTGAGGTTGCCGGAAGCGTCGAAGGTGGCAGGGTTGTCGGTGCGGTGCTCAGCGAACTGGTGGTTGAACTCACGAGTGAACTGGTGGGTGCGGGAGGTTCCGTCGCCGGGACGCTCGTCGTCGCCGTGGTGGCGGGCGCCGAACTGGGAGTGGTTTCGGTCTGCGCCCGGGCAGGGGAGGCAAGACCGAGGATCGTGCCGATCATCGAAACGAGCACCAACGCTGATGCTGCGATACGTCCACCGGAACCAGGTCCATGACCCGGGTCGACGTTGTCGGCGGCTGGGCGTTGGCGAGGCATGTTGGTTCTCCGTCAGGTGAGGAAGTGAGGAAGTGCGAGCGGGTCGCTGGTCCAGGTTGTTTCGGCTGGATCGTGCCCGCCCTGAACAGTTTCAGTCGAATAGGGATTCTACCGGCCCGGTGCTCTCGGTAGGTGACCACCAGTTCAGGAACGCCCCAGGAAGGCCGGTGTCACAGATCACACGCTCACCCGCTGCGGGCATCGGGTACGTACCTCGCCCACACCGATCGGTCGTTCCGGCCCTCTATGGTGATGGGATCTTCCCCGGCACAACGTGAGCGCAGGAGCATTCGTGTCAGACACCCTTTCCCCCGAGCTGGAACTGAACGGCGTTAACACCATCCGTGGCCTCGCCATGGACGCCGTTCAGGCTGCCAACGCGGGACACCCCGGAACAGCAATGGCACTCGCTCCCCTGGCTCACGTGCTGTGGACACGAATCATGAAGTTCTCGGCGCAGGATCCCGAGTGGTTCGACCGTGACCGTTTCGTCTTGTCCAACGGGCATGCGTCCATCCTGCAGTACTCCATGTTGCACCTCACCGGATATCGCGTCGGTCTCGAAGATCTGAAGCGTTTCCGCCAATGGGGTTCGATCACCCCCGGCCATCCTGAACGCGGTCACACCTCCGGGATCGAAGTCACCACCGGTCCGCTGGGTCAAGGTCTCGGCAATGCAGTCGGCATGGCCATGGCCGAGGCCAACCTGCGCGCACGTTTCGGCGCCGAGGTGTGCGACCACTACACGTTCTGCATCGTCGGCGACGGGTGTCTGATGGAAGGCATCAGCCACGAGGCTGCTTCGATGGCCGGCCATTTCGCCCTCGGTCGCCTGCTCGTGATCTACGACGACAACCACATCACCATCGACGGTCCCACCGAACTCACCTACAGCGACGACGCCGGGATGCGTTTCCGGTCGTACGGGTGGGACGTCGATGAAATCGGCGACGTCGCAAACGATCTCGACGCGCTCGAGACTGCCATGAACCGCGCCAAGTCCGTCACAGACCGCCCCACGCTCATTCGCCTGCGTACTCACATTGGTTACCCGTCGCCGAACAAGGTCGATACTTCTGCCGCGCACGGCGAGCCACTCGGTGCCGAAGAGATCCGGCTCACCAAGACCATCATGCAGACGGACCCCGATCGGTCATTCGACGTGCCGGTCGACGTGGCCACCATGTACCGAGCCGCCGGCACCAGGAGCAGCGACGATGTCGCGGCCTGGTCAGCCCGGGTGGTTGCACACCCGCTCCGTGAAGAGTGGGAGGCGTGCTTGGCCGGCACGCCGTTGGCTGGTTGGACCAATCAATTGCCTGTTTACGAGCCAGGGGCTTCGGTGGCCACCCGTCAGGCCTCCGGTGACTGTCTCAACGCGCTGATCCCGTACGTTCCAGCGCTCGTCGCAGGTGGAGCTGACCTCACCGGCAACACCGGCACCATGCTCAAGGCAGGCACAAAGTTCTCCGCGTCGGCTCCTGAAGGCCGTCTCATCCACTTCGGCGTTCGAGAATTCGGTATGGCCACGGTGATGAACGGTCTGGCGGCGCACGGTGGCTGCCTTCCCGTCGGCGGAACGTTCTTCGTGTTCAGCGATTACATGCGTGGCGCCGTCCGCCTCGGTGCGTTGCAGCAAAGTCGCGTGGTGTATTCGTGGACGCACGACTCGCTCGGTGTCGGCGAAGACGGGCCTACTCACCAGCCGATCGAGCATCTTGCCTCGTTGCGGGCCATGCCGGGTCTGCGTTTGCTGCGTCCGGCCGACGCCAACGAGGTGGCCGCGGCGTGGCGTGTGGTGATGTGGGCGGAGTCGGGCCCAACCGGACTCATCCTCTCTCGCCAGAAGGTTCCAGTACTTGGCGGCACGAAGGAACGAGCCAATGGCGGTGTCGAACGCGGCGCGTACATCCTCGTCGATCCGCGCACCGATGATCCGGACGTCGTCCTGGTCGGGACCGGGTCCGAGTTGCAGCACTGCGTCGAGGCTGCCCGCCGTCTGGCCGAGGAGGGGTTCGACGCAGTGGTCGTTTCGATGCCTTCCTGGGATCTGTTCGACGACCAGGAAGAGGACTACCAGGACCAGGTATTTCCTCCCGGTGTTCCCGTTGTCGCGTGCGAAGCGGGATCATCGTTGGGGTGGGATCGGTTCGCGGACATCAGTGTCACCGTCGATACGTGGGGCGCTTCGGCACCGGCCGAGCGGCTCATGGAGGAATACGGTTTCGATGCCGACGCCGTTGTCGAGGCGGCGCTGTTGTTGCTCGAAGAAGAAGAGGTCTAGTCCGATGAACACCCGTGTGACCACCCGTATGACCACCCGTATGACCACCCCTGGAGGGACACTCCGATGAGCCAGCGTCTGCACGATCTGCATGCCGTGCACGGTCAAAGCCCGTGGATCGACAACCTGAAGCGGTCGTTCCTCGGCCCCGACGGCGGGCTGGCGGCACTCGTTGCACGCGGCGTGCGCGGCGTCACGTCGAACCCGACCATCTTCCAGAAGGCCATCGCAGGCAGTACGGACTACGACGCCCAATATTTGGAGCTCATCGCAGCAGGCGACTCCACCGAAGCTGCGTATTGGACCATGGTGTGCCAAGACGTTTCAGATGCATGCGATCTGTTGTCGTCAGTGCACGGGTCCTCGCTCGGGGTCGACGGGTACGTGTCGGTCGAGGTCAGTCCGCTCCTCGCAGACGATGCGGCTGGCACGGTGTCGGCCGCACGCGAGCTGCACATACGCATCAGCAAGCAAAACCTGATGGTCAAGATCCCCGCAACCCGCGCAGGCGTGACTGCGATCCACGAAATGATCGCCGAAGGGCGAAGCATCAACGTCACGCTGATCTTCAGCCTTGAGCGTTACGCCGACGTCATCGAGGCCTACATCGCAGGCCTCGAACGGCTCCTTGCGTCTGGAACCTCCGATCTGTCCGGAGTGGCCAGCGTCGCAAGCTTTTTCATTTCGCGGGTCGACACCGAAACCGACCGCAGGCTGGCAGCACTCGGCACCTCCGATTCGCTGGCCCTGCAAGGCCGAACCGCAGTCGCGCAGGGCGTGCTCGCCTATCACCTGTTCGGTGAACGCTTCTCTGGGCCCAGGTGGGCACGACTCGCCCGACACGGCGCCCGTGTGCAGCGGCCGCTCTGGGCCTCGACGTCAACGAAGAATCCCGCGCTGCCAGACACGCTCTACGTCGACACGCTGATCGGCCCCGACACGGTAAACACGTTGCCGGACGCCACGCTCGAAGCGTTCGCGGATCACGGCACGCTGGCGCGCACCGTTGACACGGTCCAGGCGATCGGCTCAGCAGCTCAGGTCATGGATGCCCTGGCAGCGCAGGGAATTGATCTTGCCGACGTTGCCGCCACGTTGGAACACGAAGGAGTGGCATCGTTCGCGAAGTCCTTCGAAGAGTTGATGTCGACACTGCACACCCGTGGCGCGTCGCTGCAGGGCCAGTCATGAGCACCACGACGGCGCAGTTGCCGCAGCCTCCGATCTCTCCACTGACGGCCGAACAACTTGCCGAACTGATCATCGCTCGAGATGCGTCGGTGTGGCCCCAGCCGAACGTCTCCCCAACCCGGTTGGGGTGGACGGACATCCATCATCGATTGGCCGATCAGACGTCGAATATCACGTCGTGGGCACAGAGTGTCGATGCGGACCGCATTGTCTTGATCGGCATGGGCGGGTCGTCGCTCGGTCCCGAGGTGCTCCGGGCTGCAGTCGGGGACCAGCGTCTCTTCGTGCTCGACACCACCGATCCGGCCACCGTTGCTTCGGTCCCCACCGATGGGTCGCTGTTCCTGGTGTCGTCGAAGTCGGGCGGCACGCTCGAAGTTCGGTCACTGCTTGCTCATGTGTGGGACCGGGTCCCCGACGGGTCGCGGTTCGCAGCGATAACTGACCCCGGTACTGAACTCGAAGGCATCGCACGGGATCGGAACTTCGCAAAGGTCTTCGTCAACGACCCTGATATCGGCGGTCGGTATTCGGTGTTGTCGTACTTCGGCCTTGTTCCAGCTGCGCTGCTGGGCTACGACCTCGACACGCTGCTCGAACGAGCGCGATCGGTCGATCCGGTCGCGGCCGTTCGATTGGGTATCGAAATCGCGAATGCCGCTCTGGCCGGACGGGACAAGCTCACGATCCGGGTTCCTGAGCGCTTCACCGAGTTCGGCCTGTGGGTCGAACAGCTCGTCGCCGAGTCGACGGGCAAACGCGGCGTCGGTGTGGTTCCTGTCCCCACCGCTCAGGCGGAGTCCGGGGCTGACCGCCACTTCGTCGAAGTTCATCTGCGCGAACCGGTCGACCTGGGTGCGGAGTTCCTGCGCTGGGAGCTGGCCACGGCCGCCATGGGCCACGTCTTGGGCATCGACCCGTTCGACGAGCCGAACGTCACCGAGTCGAAGAACAACACGAAGCGTGTCCTCGACGATCTCGCCGACGGTCCCCTGCCGACCCTGGACACCGAAGCGACCGCGTCCGTTGCCGGCTGGCTTGCCGACACTGTTGTCGTTGGCGACTACGTCAGTGTGCAGGCGTATCTCCCGTACGGTTCGGAAAAGGGAATCGAAGCGCTGCGTCGTCGTATTACTGCCAGCACAGGTGCTGCGTGCACCGCAGGGTACGGGCCACGCTTCCTTCATTCCACCGGTCAGCTCCACAAGGGTGGGGCCAACAACATCGTGGTGATACAGGTCGTGCCAACCGGCCCTACGGCGTCACTCCCCGTTCCGGGCGCGCCGTACGACTTTGCCACATTGATAAGCGCGCAAAGCATTGGCGACCACGCCTCGCTCGTCGATCACGGTAGGCGGGTCATTCGGGTCGCTGTCGACGGCGGCGCGGCCGATCCCTTCGCCCAGATCTGCTGAGCCGATCGGCTTTCATGAACCAGCCGCTCGTTCCACCGTCTGTCCTCGTCATCTTCGGTGCCTCCGGGGACCTCACCAGCCGCAAGCTGATGCCGGCGCTCGCCGAGCTGATCGATCGTGGCTTTCTCAGTCCCCAGTTCAGCGTCGTTGGTGTGGCTCGCACGGAAATGTCCGATGACGACTTCCGGAACCGTATGGCCACCGCGGTCGAGGGTTCGCCTGAGTCGTGGAGTTCAGCGACAGCGCGTTTCCGCTACATCACCGGCGAATACAACTCGCCGGACACGTTCGCGCGGCTCAAGGAAATCCTCAACGAGCTGGAAGTGTCGATGGGTGGGCTGTGTAACCGGCTCTACTACTTCGCGGCTCCACCGTCGACCTTTCCCACATTGGTGCAGTCGCTCGGCGCCGCTGGACTCAACCAGCCAACCACTGCCGGCGGGTTCGTACGCGTGATCATCGAAAAGCCGTACGGGCGAGACACCAAGTCTGCTGCCGACCTGGACGGCATCGTCCACGCGGTCTTCGACGAGACCCAGGTGTATCGCATCGACCACTACCTGGGCAAAGAGACCGTGCAGAACCTGCTGGCGCTCCGTTTTGCCAACCTCATCTTCGAACCACTCTGGAACCGACAGTTCGTGGACCATGTGGAAGTCACCGTTTCAGAGTCGCTTGGCGTGGGTCACCGCGGGGGATTCTACGAAGAAGCCGGTGCGCTGCGCGACATCGTGCAGAACCACGTGATGCAGGTGTTGGCACTCGTGCTGATGGAAGCACCCGTTCGTATGGACGCAAACGGTATCCGCAACGAAAAAGTCAAGGCGCTGCAATCCGTGGTCAGCTTCGCTGAGCACGATCTGGAACACCGCGTGGTGCGCGGGCAGTACAGCGAGGGTCTGTCTGAGGGTGAAAAGGTCGTCGGCTATCGAAACGAGGAAGGCGTCGCCCCTGCGTCGGACACAGAAACGTATGTGGCCATGCGGTTGACCGTGGACAACTGGCGATGGGCCGGCGTGCCGATCTACGTGCGTACCGGCAAACGGCTCCCGAAACGTCTCACCGAAGTTGTCATGCATTTTCGGCCGGTGCCCCATCTTGCGTTCGGCCAGAAGCTGTCCAAGAAGCTTGAACCCAACTCGCTCATCGTCCGCATCCAGCCGGATTCGGGAATCTCGCTGCGGTTCGGCGCCAAGATTCCGGGCCAGGCGTTCGCCGTTCGAACCACGTCGATGGACTTCGACTACGACGAGCAGTTCACCGAGGAAGACCTCGACGGATACGAACGGCTGCTGCTCGACGCGCTGCTGGGTGATCAAACGTTGTTCATCCGGAGCGACGAAGTAGCCGAAGCGTGGCGAATCGTGACGCCGCTCCTGAACGGCTTCGCCGACCCGGACTTCCCGCTCGCGTTGTACCCGGCCGGCACCTGGGGCCCCGCCGAGGCTGATGCAATGTTGCAGCGCGACGGCCGGAAGTGGCGTCAGCCGTAACGGACGTGGGCTGACGGTGACACCATGAACACGATGAGCAACGCCACTGACAACGCTGCTGATGCACTGTCGGTCTCGCCGGTGCGGTCTGTGCTTCGTGCGGCCCGCAATCAGTTGGGCCGCAACAAATGGGACTACCCGCAGGATTATGTCGGTCCCCGGCCGGTTCGCATCGCACACCGTCAGAAGCTCCACAGCACCGCATTTCCCCGCACGGTCTCGGCCGTGGACACCATGTGGCTGGACCTTGATCTGCACCAGGTCCACGCCGACCCTCGATACGTCTCTGCCACCGAACAGCAGCAGCAGGCCATCGATCACTACCACCGCGAGGGATGGTGGCGGGTCGACACGCTGTTTTCTTCCGACGAACTCGACCGTGTGTTTGCCCGCTACCAGGCTGCTCGGGATGGCGGCCAGATCCTGGAAGGCACAATGCTCCGGCGTCACCTCAACCCACAGCGGTACGTCCCGGAGATCAACGAACTCTTCGCCGATCGTCGGCTGCTGGAGTGGGTGGATCTGTTCATGGGTCGCCCGAGCGTCCCCTTCCAGACCATCGTCGGCGAATGGGGTACCGCGCAAGAGATCCATACCGACGCAATTCATCAGACCACGTTCCCCCTCGGCTTCCATGTGTCTGCGTGGTTGGCGTGCGAAGACATCTCCCTGGACGCGGGTGCACTGTTCTTCTACCCGCGAAGCCATCGCCTGCCGTACGTCCTGGCCACCGATTGTGCGATAGCCGACCGTTCAGGTGATCAGGGCCTTCAGTATCGTGCCAAGTACGTTCCGCACATCGAAACGGTGATTGCGCAGAACGGGCTGACTCGGGAGGTGTTCCTGGCGCGCAAAGGCGATGTACTGGTCTGGCACCACAACCTGTTGCACGGCGGTTCGCCAATTCTCAACCCGGCACTCACGCGGCGCGCGATGGCACTCTTCTTCTATGGCAAGGGTGCGCTTCATTACCACGACCTCTCCGGGGATCGGGCTGCATCCGACGTCTGAGAAAGGGTCACTCCGCTGGACAGCACTGGGTAAGCGTGCTTAGCTTCGACTGTGACATCGTCGTGCAAAGTAGGGATTGTCCAACGTCCGCCCGTCTTGCTCGACCGCGACGCCACCATCAAGGTTGCGATCGAACACCTCCACGAGGCCGCCGATGCCGGCGCTGGCCTCGTCGTGTTCCCCGAGGCTTATGTGCCCGGATACCCTGGATGGATATGGTCGCTTCGGCCTGGTGATGATTACGAACTCACCGGGGAGATCCATCGTGCGCTGTTGGAGAACAGCGTCGATCTCAGCACTGACGACTTGCAGCCGCTTCAGGCCGCCGCGGCTGAGCGTGGCGTCGTGGTCGTCGTTGGAATTCACGAGCGGGACGGCCGGTTCAGCCGAGCGACGCTGTACAACACGCTTGTCACGATCGGAGCGGACGGGAGCATCATCAATCGTCACCGCAAGTTGATGCCCACCAATCCCGAGCGCATGGTCTGGGGCCAAGGTGATGGCGCAGGGCTGCGAGTGGTGGAAACGTCTTTCGGGCGGCTCGGAGGGCTGATCTGTTGGGAGAGTTACATGCCGCTCGCTCGATTCGCTCTGTACGCAGACGGTATCGAAATCTACGTTGCGTCCACCTGGGACTCTGGAGACACCTGGATCGCAAGCATGCAACACATAGCCAAGGAAGGTCGGTGTTGGGTCATCGGCTCAGGATGCTCGATGAAAACCGCTGACGTCCCTTCGAATTTCCCCGGTCGGAACGAGGCATTCCGACACAATGGGGACTGGCTCAACCCCGGAGATTCCGTCGTCGTCGCGCCGGGCGGCAGCATCGTCGCCGGACCCCTGCACGAGGAGCACGGTATTCTGTTCGCTGATATCGATGTTGGACTGGCTGCGGCAGAGCACCGTGTGCTCGATGTCGCCGGCCACTACAACCGCCCGGACATCTTTCAGCTCACGGTCGATCGGTCTCCTCGTTCGCCGATCCTGTTTCGCTGAGTTGCCTATAACAGGATTCGTCAAGGGCATCCTCGCTTCTGACGATGACGCATTCGTATGCTCAAGACCATGACCCAACTCCCCTCTCCGTTGGTCGATGCAGCGTGGCTCGCTGCACATCTGGAAGACGACGACGTCGCCGTCGTCGACTGTCGGTGGTACCTCGACGGCCGGTCCGCTGAAGCAGCGTTCGACGCTGGTCACATTCCCGGAGCGGTGTGGGTAGACCTTGATCGCGACCTGGCGGGCAGCGCGGAGGTCGGGCCAGGGCGCCATCCGCTTCCCAGCCCCGAGCATTTCGCTGCGGCGATGTCCAACCTGGGTATCGGAGACGACACCGTCGTCGTGGCGTACGACGATTCGATGGGCTCCATCGCTGCACGGCTGTGGTGGATGCTCACGGTGACGGGGCGCCGGTGCGGCGTCCTCGACGGAGGCATCAGCGCGTGGACCGGGTCGCTGTCCAACGAGCTGTCGTCGGAGATCAACCCTGGTTCGTTCAGTGCGGTCCCCTGGCCGATGGGCTCGGTGATCGACGTGGTCGGAGTTGACACATTGCGCAGGTCCAATGGTGCACTCATCCTCGATGCTCGCTCGGCCGATCGGTTCGCCGGGGAAGACAATCAGATCGACGAACGGTTCGGTCATATTCCAGGCGCCGTGTCGGCACCATGGACAGGCAACGTGAACCCGGCGACCGGAGCGATGCGGACCGCAGCCGAGCTACGGGAACGGTTCCGCGAGCTCGGCGCATCGCCGACGACGTCGATCGTGTCGCATTGCGGATCGGGCATCACGGCATGCCACAACCTGCTTGCGCTTGAGATCGCAGGGTTCCGGTCGACGCGCCTCTACCCAGGGTCGTGGTCCGACTGGGAGGCCGACCCGGACCGCCCCATCGCGACTGGGGTGTGAGCCAACCCGAGGGAGCGATTCCTCCTCGAACGGAACCTGTCAAGTGGTGGTTGCCGGGTTTGTAACAACCAACGTCGGGTTGTAGCAACCAACGTTGGTCTGGCAGCCCGGTTCGAACGTGATTTTGGTCGGGTTGGTTGCCGGCGACGCAACGTTGGAGAAAAACGCCTCGTTCCTGCGGCACCGGTTTCCGAACTGGTTTCCACCGGCGTGTGACGGTGTCCCTCAAGCACGTAGGGTCAGTGGCGTTTCCAGCCAGAGGAGCCCACCGTGTCGTCAACCAATCCGCCGCCGATCGCCGTCCAGCTGTACTCGCTTCGGGCGGAAGCAGCCGTCGACTTCGGCTCGGTCATCCGACGTGTCGGTGAAATCGGGTTCGTCGGCATCGAGCTCGCCGGGTTCAATGGACTTGAACCAGCTTCCTTGGCAGCGCTTGCGACCGAGGCAGGCCTGGTGGTGTCGAGCGCGCATATCGGCGACGTCTCACCCGACGCGTTCAACGCGTCGCTTGACGCGTTGCAGGCCGTCGGGTGCGATTCGGTCGTGTTGGCATACCTCCCACCGGACCAGTTCTCGACGGTCGCCGCGATCGGCGAGTGTGCAGACCGAATCAACGCGGCGAACGAGATCGCAGTCAGCCGCGGGGCAACATTGGGCTATCACAACCATTGGTGGGAATTCGAGCAGCGTTTCGACGGGTCCACGGCCTGGGACCACCTGTTCGCCCGTCTCGAGCCGACTGTCTTCGCTGAGCTGGACACCTACTGGGCCACCGTCGGCGGTGCTGACCCCACCGTCCTCACCGCTGCCCACCAGGGTCGAATTCCGTTCCTGCATGTCAAGGACGGACCAGCCGACGATCCGAAGTCCGACATGGTGGCGGTCGGATCCGGCTCGATGGACGTTGCGCGCATCCTCACGGGTGCACCGGACGCGAAATGGCACGTCGTCGAACTCGACCGGTGCGCAACCGACATGTTCACAGCGGTCGAGGACAGTTACCGCTTCCTGACCGCCAACGGCCTGTCGACGGGGCGCCGATGAGCAACGCCACCGCCCGTGTCGGCATCATCGGGTGCGGAAACATCGCTCCTGTCTACGTGCGCACGTTGCAGCAGCTCGGATGGATCGAGGTGGCTCAGTTCGCCGACGGGGTCAACGCAAGAGCAGAGGAGTTCGCTGCGCTCTACGGCGGACGTGCGGTCTCGGTCGACGAGATGCTCGCTGATCCGTCCGTCGACGCGGTCGTCAACCTCACACCCGCTCACGCGCACGCTGCTGTCACGCGGCTGGTGGTCGAGGCAGGCAAGGCTGTGTTCAGCGAGAAGCCGCTGGGGATCGACTTCGACGAGGGAAGGTCACTCGTCGACCTGGCTGCGGAGAAAGGCGTTCTCATCGGATGTGCGCCGGACACGTTCCTCGGCACCGGCCTGCAGGCGGCCCGTGCGGCAATCGACAAGGGCCTCATCGGTGAGCCGCTGGCAGCGAATGCATTCATGCTCGGCTTCGGGCCCGAGTGGTGGCATCCGAATCCCGAGATCTTCTACGGAGCAGGCGCCGGTCCGCTCTTTGATATGGGTCCGTACTACCTCACCGCCCTCACCACGTTGCTCGGTCCTGCGGCTTCTATCGCGGCTGCGGCCCGGGTCGGGATCGCCGACCGAGTGGTGCACTCCAAGGGCCGCGTCGGCGATCGAATCGCTGCGACAGCACCGACCCACGTTGCCAGCCTCATCGAGTTCACAAGCGGGGCGATCGGCACATTGGTCACCAGCTTCGACGTCAAGGCCACGAGGTATCGAAACATCGAGATCTACGGGTCTGAAGCAACTCTCTCCGTACCCGACCCCAACACGTTCGGCGGGCCACTGCGAATGCGCAGCATCATCGCCGACGACTGGCGCGACCTTCCGCTTGCTACACCGAACATTCCGCAGCAGCGCGGCATCGGGCTCGCTGACATGCTGTCAGCCATGCGGCACGGTCGGCCCCACCGCGCATCTGCAACCCTCGCGCTGCACGTACTGGAGCTCATGACCGGAGCGTTGCTCTCGGCTGAGACGGGCAGCCGGTACCGGTGCACCACAACGATGACCGCTTCGGCGCCGATGAGGTACTCGCTCCCTGCCAACATGTTTGACTGAGCCCCAACGGTCGAGTCGTTGTTCATCCAGTGTGGAAGAATGGTCGTTCCATGGGTGTCTTCTCCAGGATGTTGTGGCCGTGACCGCAGCCGGGTCCGTCACTAGCTCCGCAGCCAAGTCCGGGGTCAGTTCAGCAGTCAGTTCGGCGAACGGTTCCGTGCGTCTCGCCGGTGTCACGAAACGGTTCGGGGCAAACACAGCCGTCGACAATGTCTCGCTCGATATCAACGCCGGTGAGTTCGTTGCGTTGCTCGGGCCGTCGGGGTGTGGCAAGACCACATGCCTTCGTATGATCGCCGGTTTCGAACAGCCCGATGCAGGCGAGGTCTATATCTCCGGCACGCCCGTCGCAGGTGTTCCTGCCTATCGGCGCGACATCAACACGGTGTTCCAGAGCTACTCGTTGTTCCCGCATATGACGGTGCTCGACAACGTTGCGTTCGGGCCGCGCAACAAAGGTGCCGACAAGGCCAAGGCGCGCAAGATGGCGCAGGACATGCTTGACGTGGTGCGCCTTCCCGACTTCGGTCCGCGTCGGCCCCAAGAGATGTCCGGTGGTCAGCAGCAACGGGTCGCGCTGGCGCGTGCGCTTGTGAACCGGCCCAGCGCATTGCTGCTCGACGAACCGCTCGCTGCTCTTGACCTGAAGCTACGCAAGGCAATGCAGATCGAGCTGAAGCGCATCCAACGCGAAGTCGGCATCACCTTCATCTTCGTCACCCACGATCAGGAAGAAGCACTGACCATGAGCGACCGCATCGCGGTCATGAGCCAGGGTCGTATCGAGCAGGTAGGCACCCCCGAAGAGATCTACAACCAGCCGGCGACGGTGTTCGTTGCCGGGTTCATCGGGTCGGCCAACCTGCTGCAGGCAACGATGACGGCAGCTGCCGCAGACCTCGTGACGGCCAAGATTCTAGGCGGCGCCGAAGTGTCCTCGCCTGTGGCTGGGCGCTCGTTCGCCATCGGGCAAGCCGTCACCGTGGTGCTCCGACCGGAGCGCATCAGCCTCGACGAGGCAGAGCGTCCTGGACGTGTCGGCATGTGGAGCACGGTGACGAACCGCGTCTTTCACGGAGCCTCATCCGACGTTCACGTCGAACTTGCCGACGGTACCCAGTTGGTCGCCGATCTGGAAGCCGACGACGGCCTGTCCTGCTACGTCGGCGAGCGGCTCTTCATGAGCTGGGCACCCGGCAGCGCGTGGGTCGTCCCAGAAGCAGTGGAGTTCGCCGGATCGACAGCAACCGATCTCGAACAGGTCGAAGCCCAGCTGTGACGGTCAGCCGGGCAAGACTCAGCAACGCCTCTTCACCATTCTCGTTCCGCTGCTCATCGCAACCTTCCGACACCACCTTCCAAATACCCGTGGAGCCGACCATGACCAACCGTCCTCGCTCACCCCTGTCCATTCCTTCGCTCCCCGCTGCGGGGTTCAATCGCCGTGACTTCCTTCGCCACGCCGCTGCCCTGGGCCTGCTCGGGCCGGCGCTGCTTGCGGCGTGCGGTGGCAGCTCGGGAAGCGGATCCCGGGATCAGTCTTCCGGCAGCACCGACGCTGGCGGCGCAGACGCGAAGTCGGTCCGAATTGCTTCATGGCCCTTCTACATCGAGAACGACGAAGACCCGCGAGCCGCTGCCACCGTCAAGAAACTCATCGATGCCGGATGGGACGTCGACTACCAGACGGCCATCGAGGACAACATCAGCTTCTCCGAGAAGTTCGCGCCGGATCTGAAGGACGGGAAGGACTTCGGGTTCGACGTGTGCATTCCCACGTCGTGGATGTGCGCTCGGTGGATCTCCGACGGGTGGGCGCAAACCATCCCTGCAGACAAGGTCCCGAACAAGGCCAACGTGTTGGACAGCCTGGCCAACCCTCCGTGGGATCCGGGACGTGCGTACACACTGCCCTATGCCATTGGCCAGGTCGGCATCGCTTACTACCCGGACAAGGTCGGTTTCGAGATCACCTCGATGGCCGACTTCCTGAAACCCGAGCTGAAGGGCAAGGTCACCATCCTTTCCGAGATGCGCGATTCAGTCGGAACCTTCATGCTCATGATGGGCATGAACCCCACGACCGCAGGCAAAGAAGACGCACTCAAAGCAATCGCGGAGATCAAGCGATACCGCGATCAGGGGCACTTCAAAAAGATCACCGGAAACAGCTACACCGAAGACCTGAACCTTGGCGACACGTGGGCTGCCATCGGCTGGTCCGGCGACGTTGCGTCCGTCCAAGCAGAGAAGCCGGATCTGAAGTGGGTCACCCCGTCGCAGGGCGCAATGTCGTTCGTCGACACGATGATCATCCCGAAGGGCGGCATTGCAGCATCGGCTGCGGGGTGGATGAACCATATTTACAACCCCGTTGTCGCCGGGCCGCTCTATGAGGCGATCGGCTACGTTTCGCCGGTCAAGGGTGCCGTCGACAACATGACCGAAGCGGCGAAGTCCAGCGTGTTCATCAACCCGCCGGCGTCGGTGAAACTTTTCGAGTTCCGGGCACTCGAGAAGGCCGAGGCAGCAGAGATCGACGACGCCTTTTCTGCTGCGACGCAGCAGTAGCCAAGGCACACGGGAACCAATTAGGCGATCCATCAGGGAGCTCCGAGAAGTCACATGGCAGCACCGGCCAAACCTGCGCACGGAGAAAACGGCTTGCGTCCGGCGCGTCCGTCGATCCCCTGGATACTTCTCATGCCTGGGCTGGTCTGGCTGGGGGTGTTCTTCGTCATCCCGCTTGTGCAACTCGGCCTCAAATCGCTCGACGACGGAGGGCTGGGCAACTACCGAAAGGTGTTCAACGACAACGGCGAGGTGATTGCCCGCACGTTCGTCTACGCCTTCATTGTCACGGTTGCAGCCGTGCTGATCGGCTATCCGTTGGCGTATTTCATCTCGATGCGTTCAGGGAAGTGGAAGCCGGTGCTGCTGGCGGGGGTCGTGCTCCCGTTCTTCGTGACCTACCTCATCCGCACGCTGGCGTGGAAGGTGTTGCTGTATTCCGACGGCCCGGTTGCCGGAGCGATGCGCTCACTTGGGCTGCTCAGCAAGAATGGTGAGATTCTCAACACGGCTCCGGCCGTGCTGGGCGCGTTGCTGTACAACTTCCTCCCGTTCATGGTGCTCCCCATCTTCGTGTCGTTGGACAAGATCGACAAGCGGCTGCTGGAAGCTGCGCCCGACCTCTATGCAGACACCCACACCACGTTCCGCCGGGTCACGCTTCCGTTGTCACTCCCCGGAGTGTTCGCCGGTTCCTTGCTCACCTTCATCCCCGCATGCGGTGACTTCATCAACGCCGAACTGCTGGGGTCCGACAAGCAGCGGATGATCGGCAACATCATCGAGAAGAACTTCCTCAAGGAGTCGCTGCGCCCCGAGATGAGCGCTATGAGCTTCGTGCTGATGTTGCTTATCCTGGGCGGCGTCCTGATGTACGCGCGCATACTTGGCACGGAAGAGCTTGCATGAGGAAGTGGGCCAGCAGCCGACTGCTCGGAGCGTGGGCGGCAGTGGTTTTCCTCTACATGTTCACGCCCATCTTCGTCGTCGTGCTGTTCTCGTTCAACGGGAGGCTGACTGACTCGGGGAAGTGGTCGCAAGGTCGCTACAACTACACGTGGGACCAGTTCTCGTTCGATCCGTGGATTCACATCGGGCAGTACCCGGCTCTCACGGCTGCGTTCAAAAGGTCGGTGTTCATTGCGCTCGTGGCCGTCGCCATTTCCGTGGTGTTGGGAACGCTGATGTCCTTGGCACTGGTGAAATACCGGTTCAGAGGTAAGGGGTTTGTCAACACGCTGCTCGTGCTCCCGCTCACGATGCCCGAATTGGTTCTCGGCTTTTCGCTCCTCAACCTCTTCGCGTCGTCAGGAGTACGGCGCGGGTACGTCACCATCGTCATTGCCCATGTGATGTTCTGCGTGAGCTACATCACCACCACGGTCAAAGCGCGGATCCGCGGCTTTGACTGGCGTCTGGAAGAGGCTGCTGCCGACCTCGGTGCCACCCCGCTGACAACGTTCCGCAAGGTCACCCTTCCGCTGATCGCTCCAGGTATCGCAGCGGCTGCGCTGCTCACGTTCGCCCTCAGCCTTGACGACTTCATCATCACCTATTTCAACTCCGGCCGGGTCGAGACCTATCCCGTTCGTATCTGGAACCTGAAGCGGTCGTCCATCCCGCCGCAGCTGAACGTGTTTGCAACACTGATTCTTGTGGTCTCCCTTGCCCTGTCGATCGGCGGCCTCCTGCTGCAAACCCGCCGCAACAAGCGTTAGGAAAGAGCGTGACTCCCCCGCTGCCGCCGGATGTCGCCCGGCTCATCGACGAGTTGGTGAAGGCAGCGTCGACACACGCAGGAATCGATCGCAACCGCGACCAGCTGCGGATGCTGCTGCGGGAATCGGCCGGGTTCTTCGCCGACGGTGCGGACCGTCTCGATCTCAAGATCGCGGCAACTGCTGTAGCCGAAATGCGGGATGCCGCGCGGCTGTTCCGCCCCTACCGTGCGCGCCGGACAGTCACTATCTTCGGCTCGGCACGTACAGCGACCGACGACCCGTTGTACAACCAGACCCGTGAATTCGCCGCAGCGATGGCTGGCCAAGGCTGGATGGTCTTGACCGGTGCCGGCCCGGGCATCATGGCGGCAGGCCTGGAGGGTGCCGGCCGGGAACACGCACTTGGGGTCACCATCAGCTTGCCCTTCGAGAGTGCATCGAACGAGTTCGTCGACGAGTCCAATGTGATCGAGATGAAGTACTTCTTCACACGGAAGCTCTCGCTCATCCGGGAATCCGACGCGTTCGTCGTGATGCCCGGCGGCTTCGGCACGCTCGACGAGGCGTTCGAATTGCTCACGCTGTTGCAGACAGGCAAGGCAACCCCGGTCCCGGTGGTGATGCTCGGCCTCGGGAAGGGGTTCTGGCACGCGTGGGAAGAGTTCGTGGACACGGTCATCGAGCAGGGCTATGCCAGTTCTACCGACCGGTGTCTGTTCAAAACGACCAACGAGGTCGACGCGGCGGTGGCAGAGGTGACGGGCTTCTACCGGAACTTCCGGTCGATGCGTTGGGTCGGCGAGCAATTGGTTCTGCGCCTCGAGCGGGCGGTGCCGGACGAGGCGCTGGCAAGCTTGAATCAGGAGTTTGCCGCCTGGATCGGCCCGGAAGGAATCACGAGGACCAGTGCGTTACCGGTCGAGGTTGGTGAGAACGACGAGATGGACGCTGCTCGTCTCGTGCTGCGGTGGAACAGGCGCCAACCGGGTCGACTGCGGCTGCTGATCGATGCGCTCAACGAATCCGAATCTCATGCGGTTGCCGAGGGCTCGGACAAACAGGGTTTTCAGGCGAACTGAGGGCCGACCGTACGTGTGCGTTTGATTTCGTACACTCCGTCGAGTTCGGTGATCGACCGGTACGCGTCCCACAGCTTGATCGCTTCGTCGCCGGTTGGAGCGGGGCTCATCACGGGGCCGAAAAACACCGACCGCGCGCCTTCGACTCGCATGATGGGAAGGCCCACCTCGGTGCCGACCAGTGCAGATGCTGCCTCGGTGGAGTCGCGGATGCCGTGGTCCCAGCTGTCGTCTTCGGCATGGCTCAGCACCGACGCGTCGACCCCGGCCGCTTCCGCCGCGGTCTCAAGTGACTCAAGGAGCCGATCGCCGTTCAAATGGATAGCCGTTCCGAATGCGGTGTACAGGGCGCCGACCGCGTCGTTGCCGTAACCCGCCCGCGCCGCTTCGATGACGCGAAGTCCGCGCCATTGCGCTTCGAGCGGTAGGCGGTACTGGTCCGGAAAGTCTCGATCGCGGTTGTGATGGAGCAGGGAGAAGGTGCGCCAGTTGACGTTGAGGTGGCGGTTCTCAGCGACTTCGGTGATCCACCTGGACGTGATCCAGGTCCAGGGGCAGGCGGGATCGAACCAAAACTCGACTTCGGTCATGGGATGTGAACCTATCGGGTTCGAAGGGTCGGTTCCTACGGGTCTGAGGGCATAACCAACGTTGCACCGCGTCATCGTTTGCGGCCCAGCCAGTTTCCTGACCCGAGCGCCGACAAGCCTCGGGCCAGTTCGTCAGCTGCGTTCGGCATGGCCAATTTGCCGTTCGCCGCAGCCATTTCGCCAAGTCGGGCGGGCGAGCGCAGCAGTGGAACCAGGGCTTTCAACAGCGTCGCCCCGTTACAACTGTCCTGGCGGACGATGACCGCGCCACCTGTCGCTGCTGATCGTTGAGCGTTCTTCAACTGTTCGTCGCCCGAGGTCGGCTCGAGGGGGACGAACACCACGGGTTTCGCCAATGCACACGCTTCTGTCACGGTTCCCGCGCCGGCTCGGGCAACCACCAGATCTGCGAGCGCCCATGCGTCGCCGATCTCGTCGCGATCGATGAACGAGCGCAGCTGCCAGCGTCGTGCGTCCTCGGGTTCCAAGGTGTCTCGTCGGTGACGTAGACGGTCGGCGTCAGCGGTACCGCACTGATGCAGCACCCTTGCGTGCTGCACCAGTTCAGCGGCGCAGTCAGCGATGGCGTTGTTGATCACTCGGGCACCCTGCGCTCCCCCGGTGACGTACACGACCGGCAGGTGCGCGTCAGCCGGGTCGAACCCGAACCGTTGCGGATTCTCCGAAGAGCCAGCGAAGAGTTCCTTGCGCAGCGGGTTCCCCGTCACGGTCGCTTTGCGCTGCAGCGATACCGGCAGCATCTCCATCGATTCGGGGAAGGCCAACGCGATCCGAGACGCCACCCTCCCCGCAATCCGGTTCGCCAGTCCAACGGTGACCGTCTGCTCGTGCGTGATCACCGGGACACGGAGCAGCCATGCGGCGAGAACCGTCGGTACGCAGACGTACCCTCCGGTGGACAGCATGGCGTTTGGCTTGAAACGCCGAACGGCACCGAGAGCCTGGACAAGACCAAAAGGTAATTTCAGCAGGTCGACGAGGTTCCGCCGGTTGAGCATCTTGAGTGGGTTCGCCGAGCGCCGAAGCTTGCCTGTCGCAATGCCGGTGAACCGGACACCTGCTTCGGCTGCAAGCCGGGCTTCAATCCCGGTGTGGCTGCCGACGTAGAGCAGTTCGACTGACGGGTCTTGCGATCGGAGCGCGTCGACCACTGCTAGCGCGGGAGCGACATGGCCGCCTGTGCCGCCCCCGGTGATGATGATCTTCACGATTGCTCCAAATCTGGGTGACTGGTGTGTTGTGGAGGGGGCATCAGAAGCGCAGTCCCGGTGACCCGCAGCCCAACACGTTGCCCCACGTTGAGCCGCTGGTGTGAGGGCGCTCGTGCAACGAGACGGAGGCCGCTTTCGGTAACGACACTTACCAAGTGATCGTGCCCATGGAACACGATTTGCGAGACGACTGCGCGGACCGTGTTGTTGCTGCTGGATGGACGTCCGTCGTCGTGGTCGAGATCGTCGACCAGCAACTGCTCGGGGCGGAGCATCGCGATGGCCGGTCCGTCGGCGCTGCGGGTATCACCGCGGACTGAAACGCTTCCGATCGAAGTTTCGACGAGTCCAGCGTTCAGCCCGATGGAGGTGACCGGAAGGAGGTTTGCGTCGCCCACGAACTGAGCGGCCCAGGTGTCGACCGGGTTGGCGTACAGCTGACCTGGTGATCCGCTCTGGATGACCAGGCCCGCCCGCATCAGGACGACGGTGTCAGCCATTGACAGCGCTTCGTCCTGGTCGTGTGTCACGAGCACGGCGGTCGTGGCAGTTTCTCGAAGCAATCGTCTCGTTTCGCTGCGCAGTTCGGCACGGAGCGTGGCGTCGAGCGCAGCGAACGGTTCGTCGAGGAGGACGACCGACGGGCTAGTCGCGAGGCAGCGTGCGAGCGCGACCCGCTGCTGTTGACCCCCCGACAGTTCGTGGGGGCGACGTTTCTCGAACCCACTGAGACCGACCAACTCCAGCATTTCGGCGGTGCGGAACCCGCGCCGTTGTTTGAACGGAAGGCCGAACCCCACGTTGTCCTGGACGTTGATGTGCGGAAAGAGCGACCCATCCTGGGGGACGATTCCGACGCTTCGAAGCTCGGGGGGCTCGGACCGATCAGGGCCGGCGACCAGCCGTTCGCCGATCTGGACCGTACCGGCATCGGGAACCTCGAACCCGGCAATAATCCGCAGGAGGGTGGTCTTCCCGCACCCTGAGGGCCCCAGAATCGCCGTGAGCGTGCCGGTCGGGGCGACCATCGACGCACCGTCCAGTGCCTGCACTTGCCGGAACCGTTTGGTTACCCCGTCGATCGTGAGCGCGGCGTCCTGTGTGCTCATCGAGTCCCTCCCAGGTGATTGGCCCGATTCAGAATGGCAAGGGATATGCCTCCGAGCACCACCATGGCCATCGCCGCAGGAGCGGCTCGTCCGTAGTCCGCGACGCTGGTGTCGGTCCAGATCTGCGTTGCGAGTGTGTCGAAGCCGGTGGGTCGCAACAACAGCGTCGCCGGCAATTCTTTGATCCCAGCAAGCGCCACAAGTGCCGTTCCGGCCGCGACTCCGGGCGCCGAAATTCGCAGTGTGACCCGTCGAAGTGTCGCTAAGGGCCCAACGCCGAGTGATCGGCTTGCCTCTTCAAGTGCCGGAGGCGCTTGCACGATGGACGAACGAGTTGCAGCAACTGCGAGCGGTAGGAACAACGCAACATAGGCAATCGTCAGCAAGGGCAATCTTTGGTAGATGGGCGTGAGAAACCGAACGCCGATGAACACCATTGCGAGGGCGATCACGATGCCGGGCAGCGAGTGGCCGAGGTAGGTACTGGACTCGAGGAAGCTGGTAGCACGCGACGGCCGCCGGACAGACAGCACGGCAATTGGAACGGCGAGAGCGGTACACGCTGCAGCACCGGTCAGCGCGGCGATCAAGGTTGCTCCCAGCGGACGACTGAGCGCGCTGATGTCGAGGGTGTCCGATGCGATCGTCCAGCGAACGAGTGCGCTGCCAGGAATGCCCAACGATGCAGCAACGACCGCAACCAGGAAACATTGGGTCGCAGCCTGCATTCGTCCGAGCGATGCGGGGATCGTTGACCGCTGTGGCGTCCTGGCCGACGACACCATCGCCGCCGTGGCACCCCGTGTGCGGAGTTCAAGTATGACCACGCCGGCTGTGATGGAGACCAACAGGAGCCCGAGAATTGCCGCCGGGGTTCGGTCGAAAGACCCGACATAAGAGAGATAGATGCCTTGCGTGAGGGTGTCGTAACGCATGAGCGAGACAGCGCCGAAATCCGACAGTACATAGAGTGCGACCAGCAGCGATCCTGAGGTCAGGGCTGGTCTGACCAACGGGATGGTGACACGCCGGAACACTTGATGTCGAGAGTTTCCGAGTGACCGCGCCACCTCTGTCAGCGCAGGGTCCAATCGTTTCAGTGCGCCAAGAACCGGCAGGTACACATATGGATAGCAGCTGAGGACCAGCACGCCGAGCGCACCTGGGAACGGAGCCGGGTCGCTGAACGTGCCGAGCCAGGTGTACGCAACGACGTAGGTCGGTATCGCCAGCGGTAAAGCAAGAACGACTTCCCAGAATCGTTTGCAGCGGATATCGGTGGCACCGACGATCAGGGCGCAGAGAAGCCCAAGTAGCGAAGCAAGAACTGTTGTGGCGATTGTGAGTACGGCTGACCGGTGGATGAGCGTCAGCGTTTGCGGTCGCGATACTTCTACAACTACCGGTCGCAGGCCACGTTCGGTCGCTCGAAAGGCAAGGTAGACCACGGGAACGAGCGCAATCACAGCCCCGACGATTGCGGGGAGGACGAGCGCAGCGCCACCCAGGTGCGGCCGGTGGCGAACGCTGGCTCTCGAAAACGACTGGTCGGTGCTGCGCACAGGTCAGAGTAGCCCGACCTCACGCAGGAGCTTCAAGGAGTCATCGATGGTATCGAGATCGGAAAGGTCGACCACGGGGCTGCCGAGCGAATTGAGCGGGGGGAGCGCCGACGCTGCTTGTACCGAGCTGATCAGGGGGTATTCGTAGGTTCGCGTCGCGAAGTATTGCTGGGCTTCCTTCGACAGCAGATATTCCACCAGTTCGAGGGCTGCGCTGTCGTTGGCCGATTCCTTCAGGACTGCTGCGCCTGCGACATTGACGAGCGCTCCGGCGTCTCCGGGTTTTGCGAACTCGTTCCGAACGTTGACGTTTCTCAAGTCACCGCCACTCAGTTCGTACACGTAGTAATGGTTGGTTAGCCCGATGGCGATTTCACCACGTTCGGCGGCTTGGACCACCTGCGTGTTGCCCGAGTACGAACGTGGGCTGTTCGCCTTGAACCCTGCGAGCCACGTACGGGCACCGGCTTCTCCTTTCACCTGTCGGAGGGCCGTGACGAACGAATGCCACGATGCATTCGTCGGCGCGTATCCGAGCTTGCCCTTCCACCTGGAATCGAGCAACGCGTCGACGGTTTCCGGTGGATTCTGTACCTGGCGGGGGTCGAAAACGAACACCCGCGCTCGACCTGACACTCCGACCCATTCTCCCTTCGGCGAACGAAACTGCGGTGCCACCCGATCCAGCAGGCTCATGGGCAGACTCGCAAGGCGACCTCGTTTGCTCAGTGCTCCGAGCGCGCCCGCATCTTGCGAGAAGAACACCCCGGCTCGGGTCCGGGTTCCTTCCTCGATCAGCGTGGCGGCGAGCTGGGAGCTATCTGCGTAGCGCACTTCGAGTTCGATGCCAGTCTCAAATTCGAAATTGGCAAACAGTGGTTTGACCAGACGTTCGGCCCGTCCGCTGTAGACGACCAGCTTCTTGCTGCGTATCGTCGGCGTCGGCGTCGGCGTCGGCCGAGTTGGGGTGCTCGAAGGCGCTTGGACCTTGGTGGTGGGCGTCGCCTGAGCTGCTTTGGTGGTTGGCCGGGTTGTCGGCTTGACCGGCGCCTTGGTCGCCTTCTTCGTCGTCGTGGCCTTCGTCGCGGCCCCAGCGACGGGAACGACGGCTCCGAACGCGATTGTTGCAGCAAGAAATGGCAGAGCAGCTCTGATCGGGGACATCGTGTGCAGCAGGGCGGGGCGGTAGTTCATGGTGCAAGTTAGGCATACCTAAGTAACTGATGTCAAGATCTGAACCAACGTCGCTGTTGAACTGAGCTGAAGAGGCCCATTCGGGTGAGCTTGGGACGGGCGGTCCCGGCTGAGTACCGTCTGGTGCATGAGTACTTCATTGACCCGGACTCCAGACATGTACAACCTTGCGCTTTCCGAAAAGACACGGCCGCTGTACGAGAAGGTCAAGCAGTTCATCGCCGAAGAGGTTGAACCCATCACCGAGGAGTTTCACCGGTTGGGCGAAGGTCGGGCCGATCGCTGGACCTGGGCACCGGGTCAGCTTGAACTGCTGCAGGGAGCGAAGGACAAGGCGAAGGCGCAGGGCTTGTGGAACTTTTTCCTGCCGGACGCGGATACCGGGGAAGGCCTGTCCAACCTTGACTACGCGTATATCGCGATGGAGTTGGGAAAGAACCGGCTGGCGTCGGAGTGCCTCAACTGCTCAGCGCCCGATACCGGAAACATGGAAGTGCTCGAGCGGGTCGGCACGCCGGAACAGAAGGAACGGTGGCTCAAGCCACTGTTGAACGGCGAGATCCGTTCGGCCTACGCAATGACCGAGCCTGCGGTCGCCTCGTCGGATGCCAAGAACATCGCGACGCGCGCCGTGCTCGACGGCGACGAGTGGTTGATCAACGGCGAGAAGCACTGGATCTCGGGCGCCGGCGATCCGCGCTGCAAGGTGATGATCACCATGGTAGTCACCAACCCCGACGGACCGCCGCACAAGCGCCAGTCGCAGATTCTCGTCCCCACCGACACTCCTGGAGTCGACATCTACGGCTCCAACCACGTCTTCGGCGAAGACGATGCACCCCATGGCCACATGCGGATCCGTTTCACCGACGTCCGTGTTCCCAAGGCGAACATCCTGCTTGGCGAAGGTCGCGGGTTCGAGATCAGCCAGGTTCGTCTCGGCCCCGGCCGCATTCACCACTGCATGAGAGCTGTGGGCGTGGCGGAGCGCGCGCTTGAACTGGCGCTCGAGACGGGTCTGAGTCGTGAGGCGTTCGGCCGGCCGCTCATCAAGTTGGGCAAGAACCCCGAGGTCATCAGCCGCTGCCGCATCGAGATCGAGGCAATGCGGTTGATGGTGCTTCAGGCCGCCAAGGCAATGGACGAACTGGGCAATACCGAGGCACGGGTCTGGGTCAGCGCAGTCAAGGCGATGGTTCCGGAGAAGGTCTCAGAGATCATCGACGCAGCCATGCAGATCCATGGCGGGCTCGGTGTCAGCCAGTGGACTCCGCTCGCTCGTATGTACGCACAGAATCGTACGCTGCGTCTGGCCGACGGCCCCGACGAAGTGCACCACATGGTTGTCTCTCGTGCAGAGTTTGCGATGAAAGAGCAGGAGGTCGCTGCCCGCCGGGCATGATGGCTGGGTGAGGGTCCTTATCTGCCCAGACAAGTTCAAAGGTTCGGCGAGCGCCGCCGAGGTCTGCGTCGCAATCGCTGCCGGGCTCGCCGACTGCTTGGGTTCGGGCGTCGCTTTCGAATCGGTTCCGCTGGCCGACGGTGGCGACGGAACGCTGGCAGTTCTTGCCGCAACGCCTGGGGCGCAGATCCTCACTGCCTTGGTCACGGGGCCGCTCGGCGAGCCGGTCAGCGCATCGTGGGCCCTCCTTGCGGACGGAACCGCAGTCATCGAGATGGCCCAGGCGAGCGGCCTTGCACTCGTCAGCGGCCCCTTGCGGGCGGTCGCAGCAACCACGTTCGGGACAGGCGAATTGATACGCCTGGCCATTGACGCCGGTGCCACGCGATGTGTCGTCGGCGTGGGCGGCAGCGCAACCACCGATGGCGGACTCGGTGCGCTTGACGCGCTGGGTTGGTCCTTGCACGGTATGTCTGTGCAGGTGGCAACGGATGTGACCACGCGGTTCGTGGAGGCAGCCCGAGTGTTCGGCCCGCAGAAGGGAGCGTCGCCCGACGAGGTGGTCCTGTTGACGAGGCGTTTGGAGTCACTGGCAGATCGCTATCGAGACGAACTCGGCCGTGACGTCAGAGACCTTGAACGGTCGGGGGCGGCCGGAGGTCTGGCCGGCGGTCTTGCAGCGTTGGGTGCGAACCTGGTGAGCGGGTTCGACATGGTTGCGGACGTGGTCGGCCTTGACCAGGCCTTGGAACGGGCCGATGCAGTCGTCACCGGGGAAGGCCGGTACGACGAAACGAGCTTCGTCGGCAAGCCCGTGGGCGAGGTACTGCAGCGGGCACGGGGATTGGGGTTGCCCGTCGTTGTTGTCTGTGGCTCCAGCGATCCGACGGTGCACCATCTGGTCGACGGTGTCATCCGCCTCGTCGATCTTGCACCGACGCCCGAACAGGCGATGGCTGACCCCACGCCTTGGCTGCGAGAAGCCGGGCGTCTGCTCGGCGCCTCGTTGGAACAGCAGCACGCCGATAGGCTCGCCCGGCACACCGTTGATTTGCCGCCCAGCTGATTCAAACCCAGTTGACCCACCACGAGCGGACCCACCCAGTTGCATCGCCATGAGGAGACCACCACCATGAAACGATTTTTCACCCTTGCACTCACCGGAACCATCTTGCTCGCCGCTTGCGGCAGCGACTCGGGTGACCAACCCACGTCAACCGACTCCGCCAGCCCGGTCAGCGAGGTGGCAGCAGAACCAGCGGGAGGCTCCGCGAAGGATTGCGCAGCCGGCAAAACCATTTCCGATGGGAAACTGACCATCGCCACGGGCGAACCTGCATTCGAGCCGTACGTCGTCGGAGACAAGCCGGAGGCTGGCGAGGGCTTCGAAGCAGCGGTGGCTGCTGCGGTTGCA
>JANNBN010000079.1:0-17319 GCA_031385545.1 Acidimicrobiia bacterium
CACTGCCGTGGCGATCGGCTCGGGTCACCCACTCATCGGGTTCTTCGTGTTGGTCTCATCGGCGCTCCCGGACCTGTTCGACGGCGCCGTCGCTCGGGCATCTGGCACATCGTCGATGCGCGGCGCGTTCTTCGATTCCACCGCAGACCGGGTCACCGACGCATTCCTGCTCGGCGGTATCGGCTGGTACCTCGGCGACACACGCGGGTTCCGCAGCGCAATGCTCGCGTTCGCCGTGCTTGGCGTATCCACCCTCATCTCGTACATGCGGGCGAAGGCCGAGATCTTCAAGCTCGATGCCAAGGGCGGCCTCATGGAGCGGGCCGAGCGAATCATCGTGCTGTGCGTCGGCCTGGTTTTCGCCCAACTCCTGATTCCCATCCTGTGGCTGATGCTCGTGCTCACCTCCATCACTGCGGTGCAGCGCTTCGTGAAGATCTGGAAGCAGGCCGATCGTCCTGCGGTTGCGGTCCGTCCCACTGCGTCGGCCCGTCGTGCAGATGCGGTCCGCCGTCGTGCGTCGCGCCAGAGCCGGGTCGAGGGCAACCTTCGGCTACCGCGCTCCAAGGCCGAACGTGAGCAGTTGTTGGCGGAATGGCGAGAGACGCGGCTGGCGCGCCGCGCGGCAACGGGTCGAAACGCTCGGAGCGTTGCCCGTACCCGACGCAAGACACGCTGACGCGGTCGATGCCACCGGCGCGAATCGTGCTCGCCTACCGGGTCGGCGCACGGGTAGCACGCCGAGTGCCGGCGCCGATCGGACGGGTGTTGGTTGCAGTGGCAGCCCGTCTCGCTCGCCGCGCGATGCCGGAACGGGTTGCACAGGTGCGCCTGCATCAGCTGCGGTTGGCCCGGCAGCCTCTGTCACCCGAGCAGTTGGAACAGCGAGTCTCTGCCAACCTGCGGTCTTACTGCAATTACTGGTTCCAGTCGCTGAGGCTTATTGGGATCGGCACGACTGAAATCCTCGACCACATCGAGATAGATGGTCAGCACCACGCCGACGCTGCCCTCGCCGCCGGCCGCGGAGCCATCTGTGTGATGCCGCACGTCGGCCTGTGGGACCTTGGCGGAGCGTGGTTGGGATCGCGTTATCCACTGTCCGTCGTCGCGGAGCGACTTGCCCCGCCTGAACTGTTCGACTGGTTCGTCGGTATGCGTGCCGCAAACGGCATGGAAGTGGTTGCGCTGGGCGATGACGATGCTGGGCAGCGGCTGCTGGAACGCCTCCGGTCGGGCGGGTTCGTCGGCCTGTTGACAGACCGCGACATCAACCACGACGGCATCCCGGTGATGTTCTTCGGCGAAATGACGACCATGTCGGCTGGCCCGGCCACGTTGGCACTGCGCACGGGTGCGCCGCTGTTGCCGACTGCTGTGTTCAACCGTCCAGGTCGACGGGCTCTTGGTGTGATTCGTCCGCCAATCATGTTCGAGCGGGTCGGACGGCTGAGAGACGACGTGGCTGCGCTGACCCAATTGGTTGCGATGTCGCTGGAAGCCCTGATCTCCGAAGCACCCGAGCAATGGCATGTGCTGCAGCCGTTATGGCCGAGCGACCCGGGCTACCGGGAGACCCGGTCAGCCCGGGACGGGTCAACCCCAGCGTCTGCGTGATCCCCGAACGGCAACGGCTCCGAGGCACAATCCGGCGAACAGCGACCCGCTGACGCGCATCACAAGGATCGACATCGAGCCGGAGTCTCGCAATCCGCGTTGACCGAGCGCGATCAGCGGGAGGGCGATTGCGGCGGTAACTCCCCACAGTGTGGCGTAGGACCGCGCGGTGGGACGGTGCAGGGGGACCTGCGAAGCACGGTCAGCCATCCAGCGGGCGCGGCCGTACCGGAAGAGCAGGAACAAACTCAGCAGGCTGAGCCCGAAGTGACATCCCAGGGAGCCGATTCGGTACAGCGTCCACGCCTGGTCCCGGAAGCGCCAGGGGCCGAGCGGCCTGGTGTACAGCGGGACATGGAGCGCGAACCAGGTGTAATTGTGCGTGAACGCATCGAGCACGATGTGTGTCCACGCTCCGAACGCAGCGCACAGGACTGTGCCGAACTTCGTGAACCGGTGAGTTGCCAGGCCGCGGTAGTCGTGCAGCCGAAAGGGACCTAACCCGGGAAGATGATCGGGCACGACGGGAGCAAGCAGCCGCGCAATGAGCCAGGACACGATGAGCGTCGCAGGTACACAGAACCACACGATCGCCGGAAGGGTGTGGGCCCAGAACATCAGTGGTGTCCTGGAAACGACGTACGCGAAGTCTGGGCTCATGCTGCCGATGGCGAGTGTGATGCCGTCGACTCCAGATGATCGGCGGGCAAGCGGAAGCAGTGGTGCCTGATGGGCCAGGAACGTGATCGGCACCGCATGAGGCTATCGGTGCAGCGAAAGGTGTGAGGCCCGCGACGCGGCTTAGAGTCCAGGTATGAACGCATCCGGCCCTTCAGATCTGTTGCAGGCCCCCGAGCAGGCCGACACCGCCTTGCGCAATGAATCGACTGTCTTCCGCACCTGCCCGCTGTGCGAGGCGGGGTGCGGCTTGGAGATCACCGTTGTCGAGAAGGCCGTTACCCGGATTCGCGGCGACATGGCCGACGTGTTCTCGAAGGGTTACATCTGCCCTAAGGGCTCGACGCTGAAACAACTGCACGACGACCCCGACCGGCTGCGTAAACCACTCGTGAAACGTGACGGGGTGCATGTCGAGGTGAGCTGGGCAGAAGCGTTCGCCGAGGCCGACCGACTCCTGTCCGAAGTGATTGCCACCACCGGGCGTCAAACCGTGGCGGTGTACCTCGGAAACCCCAGCGCGCATACGTTGTCGGCTTCGATGCATGCCCGGACGCTCATCAACGCCATCGGCACCAAGCATCGATACAGCGCTTCGACGGTCGACCAGATGCCGAAGCATGTTGCATGCGGGTATCTGTTCGGCACACCAGTGGGCATTCCGGTTCCCGATCTCGATCGAACTTCGTACCTGCTGATGCTCGGTGCCGACCCCCGAGAGTCCAACGGCAGCCTGTGCACCGCTCCTGATTTCCCGGGCCGGCTCGATGCGATCCAGCAACGCGGTGGCAAGGTGGTGGTCGTCGACCCGCGTCGGTCCTCTACTGCTCAGCGCGCTGATGAATGGATCGGGATCCGGCCCGGCACCGACGCGTTGTTCCTGTTCGGTATCGTTCACGTGCTCTTCGCCGAGGGTCTTGCCCGTCCCGCAGCAGGTCAGCCGGTCAGCGGAATCGACGAACTGCGGACCGCTTCGATGCGGTACACGCCTGAAGCGGTCAGCGCACACACGGGCGTCCCGGCAGAGGACATCCGTCGTATCGCTCATGAATTGGTTGCCGCTCCGACCGCAGCCGTGTACGGCCGGGTCGGCGTCTCGATGCAGCGCTTCGGTACGTTGTCCAACTGGCTCGTGGACGTGGTCAACGTCCTGACAGGCAACCTCGACCGACCGGGCGGGGCGATGTTCCCGACTCCCGCATCGGGCAACGTCACCACCCAGGCGCGCAGTGCCGAATCGCCGCGCAAAGGTTCAGGGTTCCGGGTGGGTCGTGGTCACACGCGGGTGCGGGGTCTACCCGAGGTGATGGGCGAGTACCCGGTGGCTTCCATGGCCGAAGAGATCGCAACCCCCGGGGAAGGGAAACTACGTGCACTTATTACTGTGGCTGGCAACCCTGTGTTGTCCACCCCGGATGGTGAAACGCTCGACGCAGCGCTGGCCACGCTCGACTGCATGATCTCGGTCGACATCTACCTCAACGAGACCACACGGCACGCGCAGGTGATCCTTCCGGCCCCGTCGCCGCTGCAGAAGAGCCACTACGACGTGATGCTGTCCCAGTTCAACGTTCGCAACGTTGCGAACTATTCGGCCGCAGTGCTTCCGCTCGACGAAGGGCAGCCGGACGAGTGGGAGATCCTCTGCAGGCTCGCAGCTATCGCGAAGGGCCTCGGTCCCGATGCCGACCCGGCCGAGGTCGCAGAGCTTGCCGTCACCGGAATGCTGACGTCGGCAGCGGCTTCGTCGAACCCGGGCATATCGGGGCGTGACGTCGAGGAGCTCCGCTCGCATCTGGATGGCAAGACGGGGCCTGAACGCCAGCTCGATGTGATGTTGCGCACCGGCCCGTACGGTGACGGCTTCGGGACACGCCCGGACGGGTTGACCCTCGACACGCTCATCGCTCACCCCCACGGAGTCGACCTTGGCCCGTTGCAGCCGCGACTGGAGCAGGTGCTCTGCACCTCGACGGGAACGATCGAACTCATGGCCGGCCCGATCGTTCAGGACCTTGAGCGCCTTGCAGCGTTCGCTGATCGCCAGCCCGATGCGAACGGGCTCTCGCTCGTCGGCCGACGCCAGCTCCGGTCGAACAATTCTTGGATGCACAACATCAATGTGCTGATGAAGGGCAAGGAGCGTTGCACGCTGCAGATGCACCCGATCGACGCAGAACGGTCCGCAGTGGTGCACGGCGGTATGGCGACCGTGGCGTCGGGAACCAACAGCGTCGATGTGGTGGTCGAGGTCACCGACGACATCATGGCGGGTGTGGTCTCGCTCCCTCACGGCTGGGGTCATGGTGCAGCGGGGACGCAGATGGCGGTCGCCGCAGCCCGGCCCGGCGTCAATTCCAACCTGCTGGCCGGAACCGCTGACGACGACATGGACCTTCCGTCGGGGACATCGATCCTGAACGGGATCAGCGTCCTGGTCGGCCCGGTCGTTTTGGCCGGCGCCGCATCATGAGCCCGATCGCGCCACGGCGTGGCATGTCGCCGACGCAATGGCTGAACTTCGACGCGCTGGGCGTGCTTGTCTTCGTCATCGTCGGCCGCAAACAGCACGACGAAGCAGACGCCGTCGCCGGCATCCTGCGTACCGCGGCGCCGTTCCTGATCGCAATGTTCGTCGGGTGGGGGATAGCCAAGTCGTGGCGCCGGCCCGACTCGTGGCGCACCGGCCTCATCACCTGGGCCACCACGCTGGTGCTGGGCATGATCCTGCGCCGGGTGTTCTGGGACGGCGGCACCGCCGCGACGTTCGTGATCGTGGCTGCGGTGTTCCTCGCGTTGACGATGTTCAGCTGGCGAGCCGTGTCCCGCTCGATCCACCAGCGTCTCACCCCACCGGAGTAGCGCCGCGAGAGAGGTTGCCCCCAACGCTGGGGGCAAACACCTCCGAAATGCGTTCCGAGGTGTTTTGCTGCACTGGCGTCTCGTGCCACCGACGGATCCCCGGAGCTGAGCTGACAGCAAGCCGGTACAGTCTCCGCGTGCGCATCGGTATCTTCTCCCCGTACTCGCTGACCCTTCCGGGTGGCGTGCAGGGCCAGGTGCTGGGGCTCGCCCGTTCGTTACGCCAGCGCGGTCATCAAGTCCGGGTGCTCGGCCCGTGCGACGGCCCGCCTCCCGATGCCGGGGTGACGCCGCTCGGTAACAGCATCCCGACAGCCGCGAACGGCTCCGTCGCTCCGATTGCACCGGACCCGGCAGCAGCGCTGAGGACCATCCGCGCACTTGCCGACGAGGACTTCGACCTGGTGCACCTGCACGAGCCCTTCGTCCCTGGCCCGAACGCCACGGCGGTGCTCACGGCGAGCTGTCCAATCATCGCCACCTATCACGCAGCCGGCCGGTCCAGCAGCTACCGGTACCTCGGCCGGCCCATCACTGCCGCATCCAAGCGCATCGCCATGCACTGCGCAGTATCCGACGACGCCGAGGCGTTGGTCCGCGAGGTCCTGGGTGCGGGGACCCACGTCGAGCTGCTCTTCAACGGGGTCGAGGTCGAGCGGTTCGCCAACGCCACTGAGTACAAGGATTCCGGGTCAGGGCCAATTGTCTTCTTCGTGGGTCGCCACGAAGAACGCAAGGGCTTGGAGGTGCTCCTCGAAGCACACAGGGTCTTAGGCCGACCCGATGTCCGGGTGTGGGTGGCAGGGCACGGACCGCAAACGGCGGAGCTGCAGCAGCGGTACCGTTCGCCACAGGTGAGCTGGCTCGGTCCGATCTCGGACAGAGAGTTGGCGGGAAGGTGGAAGGCCGCCGACGTGTATTGCGCACCAGGACTGGGCGGGGAGAGCTTCGGCGTGGTGCTGTTGGAGTCCATGGCTGCCGGGACGCCTGTCGTCGCGAGCGACATCGACGGCTATCGCAACGTGGTCACTCCTGACCTCGACGCAGTGATTGTTCCGCCCGGCGATCCGATTGCGCTTGCCGTGGGCTTGCGTCGGGTCTTGGACGACCCCGCGTTCGCATCTGAGCTGGTGGCCGGCGGTGATGTGCGAGCAGCCGCCTATTCGATGGACAATTTGGCTGCGCGCTACGAGCTGCTGTACGAACGGGTACTGACGTCGTACTCGCCTCGGCGTCGTCCTCGCCGGTGGCTTCCGTTCAGCACCGGCTGATTGAGGGCCGGGCTCGGCACGTCATGTCCAAGGTGCCCTGATTGCGGGCCGAAGGAGCACGCGACCTGTACGCTGCGGCCATGCCGTATCTGATCATCATTGTCGTGCTCTTGTTGGCCGTTGCGGGATTTCTCTGGGCCTCGTACAACGGCCTTGTCAGCCTACGCAACCGCATCGAGAGTGGCTGGGCACAGATCGAAGTGCAGCTCAAGCGGCGTCACGACCTCATCCCAAACATGGTGGAGACGGTCAAGGGTTATGCCGCCCACGAGTCCGGCACGCTCGAAAAGGTCATCCAGGCTCGCAATGCTGCAGTGGCGGCCAAAGGGCCAGCTGGTGCTGCCGCTGCCGAGAACGGTCTCACTCGGTCCTTGGGCAGCTTGTTCGCCCTCGGTGAGGCGTATCCAGACCTCAAGGCCAACACCAACTTCTTGCAGCTGCAGGAGGAACTGTCCGGCACGGAAGGCAAGATCGCGTACGCCCGGCAGTACTACAACGACGAGGTCCGGGCGTACAACACCAAGGTCCAAGGCTTCCCAACCAACCTCATCGCCAAGCGGTTCGGGTTCAAGGAGCGCGAGTACTTCCAGACGGACGAGGCCGAGCGCGGTCCGGTCTCGGTGAAGTTCTGAGGGAGCGCCGCTGTCGTGGGCGTTCAGCTCAACCGACTGGAACTTCCGTCTGACTCTTCGAGGATCGTCGAGTAACCCATGCACGACAGCTTGACGTCGGCCCGCAGGCGAAGCGCGTTCCTGGTGCTGTGCTTCTTCCTCCTCGTCCTTGCAGCGTCGTGGGTGTTCGCCCAACTGATCTTCGGGGGTCTGGTAGCGCTCATTGCTGCAGCAGTGTTCGCAGCGGTGTCCTCCGTCGTTGCGTGGCGATCAAGCGACCGGGTTGCGCTTTCGATGAGCCACGCGGTTCCCGCCGATCCAGCTCAGTTCGCTCGGCTGCACAACCTGATCGATGGCCTGTGCATCGCAGGTGGACTGAAGAAGCCTCGTCTGTTCATCATCGACGACCCCGCGCCGAATGCGTTTGCAACCGGGCGCAACCAGGACCACGCAGCGATAGCGGTCACGACGGGTTTGCTCGCCAAGATGAACCGCATCGAGCTCGAAGGCGTACTGGCGCACGAGTTGGCACATATCAAGAACAACGACATCCTCGTGGCCACTGTCGCTGTGACGTTGGTCGGTTTGTTCGCACTCCTTTCCGACGTTGCGATGCGGTTCCTGTGGTGGGGCGGTCCTCGTCATCGTGATGATCAGAGCGGCGGCAACGGTGGACCTGCGGCAATGCTCGTAGCAGCAATTGGGTTCGCGTTCCTGCTGCTCACGCCGCTGATCGGCAAGCTGATGCAGTTCGCAATCTCTCGTGGACGCGAGTCGCTGGCCGACGTCACGGCGGTGTCGATGACGCGTTACCCACCTGGGCTGATCGCTGCGCTGCGCAAGCTGCAGGCAGACTCGACTGTCGTGCATTCCGCTTCCAAAGCCACTGCGCATCTGTGGATCGAGTCGCCGCTGACCGATGACCCGGCGCAGTTGTCGGCGCAGCAGGGAAAGACGTCGCGGTTCAACCGGCTGTTCATGACGCACCCACCGATCGAAGACCGGATCGCAGCGCTTCTCGAGTTGTGACGGCCGGGGCGGGTTCGAACGGGCCGACCGAAATTCCACCCACCCCGGCGAGCCTGGCCAGGTACCGTCGAGAAGCATGGACCCCTCTTCGTACCTGACGGCCTTGCGTCCGACGCAACCCGCCGACGCAGCTGCGACAAGACCTGGCGTCGTTCGACCCAGACCGCAGCGCGGTTGTGCTCGGCCAATTCGTCAACACGCAGCCGTCGCTCGACGGGCGACCGTTTCTGTGTCACCGAAAGCCGGAGTGGCTGGCGCTTGAGGACAAGACGGTGATCGACGCGTTTTTCGATCGAGCCGAAGTACCGCGCGCCGACAGTGACGTGGTCGCAGCTGATCAGGAGTTGCTGCGAGATGCGAGCAAGCGACTGGATCGTGGACGTGGGGTGGTGTGGTCTGGCGACGCGAAGGAGGGGTTCAACGGCGGCGCCGAGTATGTGTTCTGGGTCCATGACAACGAGTCGTTCGCCGTCGCTGCGGACTTCCTCTCATCGCGTTGCGACCGTGTCCGGGTGGCGCCCTTCCTGGAAGGAATTCCGTGCAGCATTCACGGGCTGGTGTTGCCCGATGGTGTTGCCACGCTTCGACCGGTGGAGATGATGACGCTCCGGAGGACCGATGCCAACGCGCTGCCGGGAAGCAGTCTGTTCACCTATCGAGGCTGTGCGTCGTTCTACGAACCCGGCCAGAAGCTGCGCGCTGCGATGGCAACAGCTGCAAGTCGGGTCGGGAGGTTGCTTCGGTCCGAGGTCGACTTTCGCGGCTGTTTCACACTCGACGGAGTCGTGACCGCACAGGGATTCCTTCCGACCGAAGTGAACCCCCGCCAGGGCGCAGGGCTGTTCGTGATGCTCAGGGGGCTGGACTCCATCCCGGTTTCGCTGCTCATGGATGCGTTAGGCGGCGGAGTGGACCTGGGTCTCAGCGCTTCGCTGATCGAGGCTGATCTCACCCCGATAGCGGACGAGCATCCTGCCGGAGGCACATGGGCGACGGTCGGGGCGCCGGTCCCCGAACTGGGAACCGCTGTGGGGCCGCTGTCTGCTGCTGTATCCGGGTAGGACCTCAGAGCTTTCTTGGAACCAACATTGGCCTTTCAGCAATCAACGTTGGCCTCTCAGCAACCAACGTTGGCCTCTCAGCAACCAACGTTGGTTTTCCTGGTCGATTCGGGCGGGGGAATTCGATAGTTGGTTGCTGGGGACGCAACGTTGGAGCGTTGGGGTGTCAAGAGCGACGGCCGCCTTGGCGCGAGTAATCCGTTACGGGGTTTGACCGGGGCAGTCCTACACTGGTCGATATGGCACAGGAACGTTCTGTCGGTACCGCTCGGGTCAAGCGTGGCTTGGCCGAGATGCTCAAGGGCGGCGTCATCATGGACGTGATGAACGTCCAGCAGGCAAGGATCGCCGAAGACGCCGGAGCGTGCGCGGTGATGGCACTGGAGCGCATCCCGTCACGCATCCGCCGCGAGGGCGGAGTGGCCAGGTCCAGCGATCCGCAGATGATCGAAGACATCAAGGCAGCCGTCACCATCCCGGTCATGGCCAAGGTGCGCATCGGTCACTTCGTCGAGGCGCAGATCCTGGAGGCGCTCGGTGTCGACTACGTCGACGAGTCCGAGGTGCTCACACCCGCTGACGAGATGTACCACATCGACAAGTGGGCGTTCACGGTGCCCTTCGTGTGTGGTGCAACCAACCTGGGCGAGGCGCTGCGCCGGGTTTCCGAGGGCGCATGCATGATCCGTTCGAAGGGTGAGGCTGGCACCGGCAACATCGTCGAGGCAGTCCGCCACCTCCGCACCATCCTCGGCGACATCCGCAAGATCACACAGGCCGACGAGCCAGAACTGTTCGGCTGGGCCAAGAACATCCAGGCCCCGTATGAGCTGGTGAAGGAAATTGCCGAGACGGGCAAGCTGCCCGTGCCGCTCTTTTCCGCTGGCGGCATCGCCACCCCGGCGGACGCTGCGATGTGCATGCAACTCGGTGCCGAGGCCGTGTTCGTGGGCTCGGGCATCTTCGAGTCGGCCGAGCCTGCGGTGGTCGGCAAGGCGATCGTCGAGGCAACGACCAATTTCAACGACCCGTCCATCCTGGCCAAGGTCAGCCGCGGCCTTGGTGCTTTGATGCCCGGCCTGGAAATGGGCAAGCTCGACGTCAAATACGCAGACCGCGGCTGGTAGGCAGCCAGCTTCCTACCGGGCGGGGGACGGAGTTCGCGTAGATCGCACGGACTTGGTAGCGCCAGAAGTCAGCGTCGGACGAAGGGTCGGTTTTGCGGTCGGTTTCTTGGCCGGACGATCCTTCAGGCGAAGAATCACCGAGTCAGGTATTTGAACGCCATTGATGACGTTGTTGCTGAACGTGATGCGTCCGTTGTCTACCTTGATCGCGACCTGGAGCAGTTTGAGATAGGGGGTCGTTCGATTCGACAAGCGCAATCAAGTGAAGGGGCAAACTGAGTTCGTGGTCGATCAAAACCTTCTGAATCGCGCGGTAGTCGCAAGTCCTACGGAGCTACTTGCTGCGCGTCTTCGCTCCTGCGCCGATGATGCGGCGTAAGGCCCCTTTCGGGAGCGCCGAAGCCAAGCCTGCGGCTGCCTTGTTGTGCAAACCGGGGACGACGATTGCCTTGTTGGCCGCAACCCCGTCGAGTCCCGCTTGGACCACATCTCGGGCCGACTGCCACAGTCGGTCTGGGATCTTGCCGGCTTCGGTCATGGCATTGGCGCGCTGCTGGAACTCGGTGCGAGTGAAACCGGGGCAGAGGGCAGTGACCACGATCCCTTCTCCCTTCAGTTCTTCGTGCAAGGCCTGGCTGAAGCTCGTGACGAACGCCTTGGTCGCCCCGTAGGTAGCGCTGCTGGCAGCGGGAATGAACCCGGCGAGCGACGAGACATTCAGGATCGAGCGTCTTCCGCTTCGGCCGACCATTGCAGCAGCGGCAGCGTGGCTGAGCCTGGTAACCGCGGTTACGTTCACCTCGATGACTGAGGTCTCACGGTCGATGTCCATCTGGTCGAAGCGGCCACTGAAGCCAAACCCGGCGTTGTTCACCAGCAGGTCAATGAACGGTTCCGCCCGCAAGCGCGCTTCGACCGAAGCCAATTGTGCAGCGTTGCCGAGGTCGGCGATCAGTACCTCGCACGGCACGTTGACGAGTGTGGCCAACTGTTCCAACCGCTGACGGTCTCGCGCCACGATGACGAGTTCAGTACCTTCGGCCGCCAACAGAATCGCTGTCTCCCAGCCGATTCCTGAGCTAGCCCCGGTGACGAGCGCCCGCTGCCAGCGGCGGGTCTGATGTGCCACACGTCTATACATGCCTGGAGTTTCGCCGATCCGGACGGCAGGTCGCTGAACCGGTGCGGCAAAACACCTCGCAATCCAATTGGGAGGTGGATTGCCCCCAGCGTTGGGGGCAGCCTCTCTCGCGTACACTGCTCACATGCCGCATGCCGATTCGGAGCCCCCGGGTGAACGTTTCTGCGCGCGCCAGCGGTTGGCTTCGTCCGCACGCTGAAGATCTGCCGGCGGCCGCAACCACGTCCGCAGCAGGTCGGGTGGTCGGCGTGCTGGCGATGCAGGGTGCCTTTGCCGAACATGGCGTAGCCGTGCGGCGCCTTGGCGGCACCGCCGTCGAGATTCGTCAACCGAAGCATCTCGACGGCATCGACTCGCTGATCATCCCTGGCGGCGAGTCCACGACGATGTCCAAGCTCCTCGTCTCTACCGGCCTGTTTCAGCCCATTGCCGATCGCATTGCGGCCGGTATGCCTGTGTTCGGCACCTGCGCCGGAATGATTCTGCTGGCGATGGATGTGATTGATGGCCGCGCGGACCAGCAAACGTTCAGCGCGCTGAACATCAGCGTGCAGAGGAATGGTTACGGCCGTCAGGTCGATTCGTTCGAAACCGACCTTGACATCGCCGGTATCGCTGGTGGGCCGGTCCACGCCACGTTCATCCGTGCACCCAAAATTGTCAGTGTCGGCGAGGGCGTCACCGTCCTGGCTTCGCACGAGGACGTTCCCGTTGTCGTGTCTGCGGATCAGGGGCGCATCATGGCCTCGTCGTTCCACCCCGAGCTCACACCTGAGCTACGCCTCCACGAACTGTTCCTGGCGTTCGATCCGAGCCAGCAACCTGTACGTTCTATCCCTCTCGCAGTACCTCCCGTTCTCACCTCGTAGGAGTCCCCTATGTCCGGCCATTCCAAATGGGCAACCATCAAGCACAAGAAGGGCGCTGCCGACAAGGCGCGCGGCAAGCTGTGGGCCAAATTGGTCCGCAACATCGAGGTAGCTGCGCGTGAAGGCGGAGGCGACGCGGGGTCCAACGCAACCTTGCGCACCATGATCACCAAGGCCAAGGCCGAACAGGTCCCCAACGACAAGATCGATACGGCCATCAAGCGCGGCACAGGCGAACTGAAAGTTGACGTCCACACCGAGGACATCATGTACGAGGGCTATGCGCCCGCGCGCGTCGCCATCCTTGTCGCGGTGTCGACCGACAACCGCAACCGGTCGGGTGGCGAAGTCCGCACCGCTTTCTCCAAGAACGGCGGCAACATCGCCGAGCCCGGCGCGGTGGCTTGGCAGTTCGCCCGCAAAGGCATCGTCATCGTGCCAAAAGCTGGTGGCAAGGTCACCGAAGATGACCTCATGATTGCCGCCCTCGATGCCGGTGCCGAAGACATCATCGACAACGGGGACAGCTTCGAGCTGCGCTGCGGTCCAACCGACGTCGGCGCCGTTTGTCAGGCGCTCAGCCACGCGTCCATCACGTTCGATTCCGTCGACCGGCCGATGGTCCCCAACGCGCTGATCGACCTTGACGAGGCCGACGCCCGCAAGGTCCTGAAGCTCATCGAAGCCTTGGAAGAACTCGATGACGTCGAGGAAGTCTTCGCCAACTTCGACATCTCTGCCGATGTGGCAGCTGCGCTGTCCACCTGATCGGCCGGCGGGGCGCCATGATGCTGGATAGCCGAACGTGAACCCCGACCTGAATCCCGACCCGGTCATCACCTCGGCAACCAACCAACGCGTCAAGCAGTTGGTTGCGTTGCGAAGTCGCCAGGAACGTGACGACTCAGGCCGATTCGTCGCAGAAGGGTATCGGGCGGTCGACCGGTTGGTGGCTGCTGGTCGCAGCGTGGAGACGCTGTTCGTGGAGCCAGCCCGGTTGGACGAAGCGGCCCGCGAGCTGGTCATTCGGATCCGCCGGACCGGCACCGAAATTGTTGAACTGTCCTCGGCTGCGATGGCTAAGGCCGCATACCGTGACAAGCCGGAAGGCATCATGGCCGTCGCGTGCCAATGGTTCGACGATCTCGGTTCGCTGGCCATCACGAACGGTCTGGTGGTGATCGCAGAAGGCGTCGAGAAACCCGGCAACCTTGGTGCAATTCTGCGCACAGCCGATGCCGTCGGGTGCGACGCCGTGGTGGTGTGCGACGAACGTGTCGACCGCTTCAATCCCAACGTGATCCGCGCCGCAACGGCGGTGGTGTTCTCGATGCCCGTTGCATCAGGGTCATCGGCAGAGGTTCTCCAGTGGGCACGCGGCAACGCACTGCAACTCGTCGCAACGACACCGGACACGGATGTGCTGCATTGGGACGCCGACCTCAGCCGACCGACGGCAGTACTGATGGGCGCAGAAGATGCGGGACTGACGGACTTCTGGTTGGGTCACGCCGACGTGGCAGTTCGGTTGCCCATGGCCGGCAATGCGGACTCGCTCAACGTGGGCGTGGCGACGGCCGTGGTGCTCTACGAGGCGGTCAGGCAGCGCGCGACCCCAACTCGCTGACTGCTCAGACGATGCCGCCGATCGGTGAACCGCTGGTGAGGACCTGCGCGGGAGGTATCCCCAGCCACCCGGCCAGCGTTGCGTAATAGTCGGTCATGTTGACTGTCGCCGCCGGGTTTCCGGCCTGGTCGAGCTGATTGAAGTTGATTGCTCCGCCGTAGCGACCCGGTCGGATCGGCCCCATCATCAGCGCGGTTGACGCTGTACCGTGGTCGGTGCCGCCTGCGTTGGCCTGCGGTCGCCGACCGAATTCGCTGGTCGTCGCAACCATCACCCGTCGAGACAGGCCGCTGCGAACCAGGTCGTTGTGGAACCCGACCAGCGCACCGCCGAGTTCTCGCATCTGGGCAGGGTGGCTGTAGCGGTGGCCCGTGTGTGTATCGAACGATCCCCATGGGATGTGGATGATGCGTACTCCGGCGTTGATCGACACCAGTTCGCGTGCCATCGACAGACTGCGGCCGATGTTGGTATCGGGGTAACCAGGTGCCTTTCCGTTGATCGAACCGAGCGCGCCGACGACGGACAGCCCCGATGCCAACCCGTTGCGAGCTGCGTTCATCAGTGCCGGGTCCACACCATCGAGACCGGCAACGTCGCCTGCGCCATTGGTAAGCGCGCTGAGGGTCGGTTGCATCCGTGTGTCTCGATCATCGGTGAGTTCTTTCAACGATCCGAGATCGGGGAGGGCAACGGTCGGTGCCCGTTCGCTGATGAGAGCTGGCGTCGAGCCACCTCCGACGGACACGCCGACGATCGCTCCACTGTCGACCAGTGCGTCGCAGCACCGGCCAAGAAAGCCGGTGTGCACGGACGAGATGCTGTCAGGCTCGCCAGCCCACCAACGGGCCATCATTGCGGAATGGCTCAGCTCCGGTTTGGCCACGCCGACTCCCTCCACGAACCCGAGTTGCGCTGCGAGTGGGGCCAGACCGGCGGCGATCGAATACCGGTCATCCAAACGGGCAAGATCCTTTGCTTCGAACCACACCCGGTCGCGCAGCTGCCGGAACCGTCCATCGCCTGCTGGGACGAGCATCGAGAATCCGTCGTTGCCGCCCTGCAACTCGATCACCACCAACACGCGCGGCCCAGGTCGTTCGGCCCCCGCCTGCACGGAGGCTGCCTTCTTGCTCGCCCTGCTCGCTTTGCTGGCTTTGACTGACTTCTTCGTCGCAGCACCGGCGATGTTGCCTGCAAGATCGACTGCCGTAGGAACCGCAGCTGCCGCAGCCGACACGCCGACCATGGATAGGAATTGCCGCCGGGAAACCGGCATGGGTATAAGTGGTTCGTGTCTGCTCATGCGAGTGCGAACTCCGGTGAAAGCAAGGCCGTGGTGACGAGCCTGCGTGAAATGGTCAGTTCATCGGCGTTGCCGGCGGTCGCCAAGGCTGCCTGGTTGAGAATCTCCCGAGTGCGAGCACTGACCTCGAACAGACAGCAACGGGAGAGGGTCTGGGCAACCAGGTCTCCGTTGGCCGATGCGACAATTGGCTGCATCTTCCACGAAAGTGAGCGCACATACGATGCGCGCGTGATCTGCTGGTCCGAACTCAACCATTTCGTGCTGATCGGCCACCCGGCGACATTCGGTGGGCGGTGCGGAAGCTGATTGAGCGAGGACAGTACCCAGGCGTGGACGCGCTGGTCCTCGTTCGCCCTGAATGGTGTGAGTGCGTGCAACGCGCCGACCCACCACTCGATGGGGAACTTGGGGCGGGTGAGACGTGACAGCAGGAACTCATCGGACCGGACGATGCTCTCCACCAACGGACGAATCTCGTAGCCGGCGGATCGGAACACGTTGCCCAGCGCTGCGCGCCGCTCGGGTGTCGGTACTGCGCCGACAAGGTGGTGATACAGCTTGGCTGCGACGGTCGGGGCACAGGCATCGTGGGCCAGGAGGATCTGCACGATTTCGTCGACCCCGAACTTGCCTCGCTTGCCGAGGAAGACAACTTCTCCTCCGAGGGATCGTTCCGGTCGCTTGGTGACCTTCGCCGTGTCGTAGTCCACGTCGTAGCCGGCGAGTGCGAGTGCGCCTGCCTTCACATCGTCCTCGGTGTAGTTGCCAGGGCCGATAGAGAACAGTTCCATCAACTCGCGGGCGAAGTTCTCGTTCGGCGCATCGACCGAGGACCCCGGGAGGTCGAGGTAGAACATCATCGCCGGGTCGGTCACCATTTGCCGGAGAAGGGTGCCGAAGTTACCCATCGCCAGGTTGCGCAGAACCTGTTGCTGGTTGTGCAGCATCGCTAGGTTGCCGATCTTGTCCGACCCTGTGGCGAAGAAGCCGTGCCAGAACCACGTCATGCGCTCGTGCAGCCCAGCGTCGGCCGAGCGGAGATTCTCGGTCCAGCCGACAAGCGCTTCCTCCCAGCCATCTCTCGTTTGCTGCGCGGGGAGAATCGGACGCGGGGTGGCAGTCAGGGCCCAGTCGATGGCCGCATTTGCAGCGGCTTTCGGATCTGCTGCGCCCTGCACGAAACGCCCGACGCGGCCCTGGTCGGGAGCGATGGCGCAACGGCGCAGGACGTGGGCCACGAGTGCCTCTGCTGAAGCCAGAGAGGAGCTCATGATCGGATTATCGACTGCTCACCAAGACGGCTTGACCGCAAAATCATCACGTTTTCGTGACAGTTCTGCGCGCTTATGAATGTTCTGTTCAGAGTTGGGCTACTTCACCCTGGCTTCAGGTATCACCATGTGTCGAAATGAACGATCGACTCTGGTGCCGGGCGCGCTGCGGGGCGGAAATCGGTTCCCTTCGTATAGGCGAGCGGGAACAGAACCGTCTGCGCAACTGTCTCGTAGGGGATGCCCACGATGTCTGCGACTCGCTGCTCGTGCGCGAGGTGGAGCGTGGTCCACGCAGTGCCCAAACCCCGGGCGCGGGCCGCAAGCATGAAATTCCACGTGGCGGGGAGGATGTTGCCCATGGTTGCTGCTACGGCCGAGAACCCCAGCGATTCGCGCGAACCGCGGAGATGGGTGCATGCCAGGACCAGTGCCGGGACCTCGTGCATGCGCTCGGCAAGAAAACCGGCCGAGTCGGCCACCCGGTCCTGTTGAGCTTGGGCTGCGCTGGTGTCGCGCTTGATGGCTCCGGCAAAGATCGGTGCCCGCTTGTACAGGTCCCAGACCTCGCGGTAGATGTCAGCGATGGCCAGCTTCTTCGCCGGGTCCGTCACCACCACGAACTGCATCGTCAGTTGGTTCGACCCGCTTGGCGCCTGCAACGCAGCTGCCGCACACTCCAAGATCACCTCGCGTTCAACCGGTCGGGTGAAGTCCAGGCGCTTGCGCACGGCGCGGGTTGTTGTAAGCAGTTCATCCGGGGTAAGTGGAAGCAGGGGAGCGGTCATCGGGCCACGCTACCGGTGCAGCCCGCCAGATTCCCGGGTCGGCGGGGTGCGTCAGGGG
>JANNBN010000087.1:0-32389 GCA_031385545.1 Acidimicrobiia bacterium
CAGCGCGCCTATGAAATCGTTCTCCGCGAGGGTGGGCCGGAGGACATCGAGCGCTACATCGACGGGGCGCTTCTCGTCGACTCCTGGAACGACATGTTTCTCCCGAGATGGATTCGTGCAGGTTGGCAACCGCTGATCGACAGACACGTCAATGCCTGACGATGTCCTGCAACCGGCGCAACGCGAGGTGGCTGGTCAGGGGCCCATTCCGGGGAGGGGTGTCGCCGTGCAATCAAATTGCAAGCGTCCTTGCCCGCGTCGCTCTGGGAGGCGTTTCTCGTTGACCGTGGCGTCCCCCGCTGGTGTGAGGCAGAGGCCGCGTAGCCTTGCTTAATGCGATCTGCTGAAGACGCCGCGGGCCATGCTCGGCCCGCGGCGGCGTTGGTCGAAATCGAGGCGTTGAGGGCGGAGGTCGATCGGCGTCGGTCGTGCGGCCGAAGATCATCTCGGGATGAGCCTTACTGCAGTTTGAAGCGTTATGTTCATGACGTTCACGGTTCCACCGCTGTCCCATCCGCCACCGGGTTCTGACGGGCCAGGTGCGCTACCGTGAGCACCGTCTTCGGCGTGCCACGCGCCGGACAGGAGACTGAGGAGAAGCGATGGTCAGCGTTGCGTTAGTCGTCAAAATGATCGCGAAGGACGAGACCAAAGACGAGGTCGCCCAATTCCTCGCAGGGGCAGTGGAACTCGCGAATGCGGAGGAGGGCACACCGGTGTGGTTCGCTCTGCGCACCGATGACCACACGTTCTGGATCGTCGACGCGTTTCCCGGAGATGCGCAACGACAAGCACATCTCAACGGACCGATTGCCGCCGCGTTGATGGCCAATGCCGACAGACTCCTCGCCTCGCCGCCAGAGATCCATACCGCCGACATCCTCGCGTCGAAGGTTCCTGCGTGAGTACCCGTCGATCAAGGGCGTGACGGGACGGCGAGCTGTGCCTGCGGTCTTTAATTGTTCGAGACCCGTGCAGTCGGCCGTTGCGACTGGCGTCCTCCATCGACGGTTGAATCGAATCCATCGGGTACGAGAAGTGCGCGGAACACGAACGGGAAAGGCGAATTCAAAATTCATCGAACGGGGTCTTTGCCGGCATCGGAAACACGCCACTCGTCGAACTGCGACGCGCCGTGTTGGCCAATGGGGCACGCGTCGTGGCGAAGCTCGAATGGGCTAATCCGACCGGCAGCATGAAAGACCGGATGGCCCGCACCGCTATCGAAGGCGCTATTCCGTGACGGACACCTCCGGGCCGGTGACACGGTCGTCGAGTACACCGCTGGCACAACTGGCATTTCTCTCGCTTCGTGTGCGCGGCGCTCGGGTACGGCCTTCACATTGTCTTCTCGGATGCGTTCAGCGTGGAGAAGCGCCGCACGATGAAGGCATTCGGGGCGACCGTTGAGGAAGTGAAGAGTGACAACGGGCAGATCACGGAGTCGCTCATCAAGTGATCGCGAGAGCCGGCGAGGTCGCCGCTCAGCCGGGTCACTGGTGGTGCGACCAGTTGAACAACCATGATGCCATCGCCGGGTACCTGCCCCTCGCCGAAGAGATCTGGACGCAAACCGGCGGACGAGTCGACGCTTTCGTTCACGTCGTCGGCACCTCGCACTCCATTCACGGTGTGGCCATGGCGCTTCGGGTCCACAAGCCCGCGTTGCACGTTGTAGCCGTGGAGCCTGCGGAATCAGCCGTGCTGTCCGCCGGCTGTGCGCATTCGGATGTAGGCGGGATGGACTCGAATTTGGGCTGGCTCTGGCTGGCCGTTCGGGTGTGCGTGGACTCGCTGTCATGTCGGCTTGTCTGATCTGAGGCGAGCGCGGAGCTGGTTGGGCGTCGTTCCCGTTTCGCGCTTGAGGTACTTGACGAAGTTGGGTGCTTCGTCGAACCCGAGTTGGTGACTGATCGATGCGACGGGGAGCTGGCTGTGGGCGAGGAGGCGTTTGGCCTCGTGGAGGATGCGTTCGACGATCACTCGCTTGGCTGTCATTGCGGCTGCGGCTCGGCACGACCTGTCGAGGCTCTTCGGCGAGTATCCGAGATGCCGGGCGTAGGGGCCGACCTGGTGCCAGCGCCGGAACTCCCGATCGCCTCCGAGGTCACGGGTCTCGACCTGCCCACCGTTGTAGCGATGGCGAATCTGGATCTCGCCGACTCTGCGCTCCATGCCCCGAGCGCCGGATTCGGAGACGAAGACCTCTACCCCGACTTCGTCGAGAAGTGCGGGGTGCTCATCGTTCGTCTCGCACGGAACCACCCGCTGCCACGAAGACTCCTACGCGCGCCTATAAACTGGACGTCGCCGCCGAACCCGACGAGTCTCCTGGGTGGTGTCTTGCTATCGGCCGTGAGTCGTCGGAGTAGCGGGAAACGGTGTTGGGATCGCTGTGCCGGATCCTCGTGCAAGAACCTGACCATCCAGGTCGTAAAGGGTGCCTTCGATGAACCCCACCTTCCGTCCGAGACGAGTGACGATTCCCTTTCCGATGATTGTTCCCGATGGGACGGCGCGGACGAAACTGACATTCATTTCAGCGAGCGGCATAGCGAGGACCCCGCCCGAGCCCACTGCCCCAGCGATGCCGATGCACCCGTCGAGCATCCACGCGACCACGCCACCTTGAACCGCTCCAAGCTGATTGGCCCTCGAGTCGGCGACTTCGAAACGAAGCGTCGTCGTCCCCGCCTCGTAATCCAGTTCAACGATCGTCATGTCGACCCCGGGAAGATGCGATGACGGAGGGAACAACTCACACATCCGGCCGAGCAAGAGCGGGTTGTCGGTGATCGGGTCCATCAGTTCATCGTACGACTCGTGTCGACAAGCGAGTCGGCACGTCCAAAGCCCACGAGAGCCCGGCATGGGAAACGAGCGCGGTCCAGCCGACAGAAGGCAAAGTGATGACGGCTGTGGTGCGGGCCTACGAGTCGGGGGCGAAGGTGCTCAGGCCGGCCGTTCGCGCGGCTTCGGTCAGCTCACGGTCATAGGTGATGATCTCGTCGACGCCGAGCCGAATTGCGACCGCCAAGTGAATGGCATCGTTGGATCGAAGGGGAGCGAGTGTCCCTGCTGCGATCATGTCCCCGCGGGAGAGGTCCGCGAGGTTCACTGCATTGAGCACCGCTTGGACATCGCCGATGTCGAGCTCGTGGGGGTGTCGACCGGCTGCGCAGTGCATCTCGGTATGAAGCAGCCACGATGCGACCAAGCGCCGATCGGCTGCCAAGGCCTCGGCGAGTGCGGCGGACTCGGGTTCGGCAACCACAAGCTTCATGGCCGCCGAGGTATCCAGGTAGGAAAGCTTCACCAGCGGCCTCGGGCGTCGGCGATGATCTCGGCCGTGGTCTTGGTGGACGTCCTCCGCTTGATCAGGCGGAGGTCGGCCGGTACGGTGAGGGCCTCGCGGAGCTGGCCTTGGGCCGACAGCAGCGCGAGCGCGTCGCTGGTGGGTGGGCCGATCATGGCCGCCGGCTGGCCATTGTTGGTGACCAAGAGCGTCTCACCGGCGGCGACTCGACGCAGGACTTCGGCACTGTCGTTTCGCATTTGGCGATGTGTGATCTCCTCCACGTAGCACACCGTAGCACCACTTGGTGTGGTGTCAACCTGCCCACGAAGTGGTCATCGACCGTTGACGTCAGCCGGCAGGGGCAAACAGTTCAAGGCTGATGTTGTCGGGATCGCGAAACTCGAGGATCAGTGAGGCACCGAGGTCCTTCACGCCGTCGTGCTTGATGCCAAGGGCGTCGAGCCGCGCCGCCGCTTCCTCGATCTCGGCGCGTGAGCCGAGCGCAAAACTGACGTGGTCGAGCCCGACTCGATTCTCATCGAAGCAGTCGCTGGCTGGCGCGACAGGCCGCAGACCGAACAGCCCATCACCGAGCTTGTAGATGACGCCACCGTAGAGGAAACCAAGCGCGGCCCGGGTGGCATCGTCGGCATCGGGTGGCAGCTGGAAGGCGACGGGGAGGCCGAACACGTCGTCGTAGAAGGCCTGAGAGCGCACGATGTCTGTGACAGTCAGACGGATGTGCGCGTAGCCGGATGGGGTAATGGACACGGTGATCGTTCCTACTTTCAGAGGGTTCGGGGAGCAGGTTTAGTTGTAGCCGATGTGCCACTCGTCGATGACAAAGTTGCGCTTGGACGGGTGTGGATTCGTTCGCTGTTCACGAGCTCGTTGCAGGCCTGGGCGTTTGAGACCCGACACCTGGCGTTTCCAGCTCGATGTTGGTGCCCTACCCGGAGTGCGACTGCGGGTCCCTCCAACGTTGTCCGTCCTGCTGCCAACGTTGCGAAAAGGCGCTCGATTCGGGCGCGAAAGAGCAACCTTGGTTGTTGGTTGTTGGTTGCTGGGCTGGGTTTCTCGTGCGCTGGGTCGCGCCCTGGGCGACCGAACGCACGATCTCCACGTGGTGCCTGGTTGTTCAAGCCGGCCCATAGGGGTGACCAGGCGAGATTTTTGCCGAGCGCGCCCGTCCTGAAGGGCCTCATTTGGTGACGCGACCCCGTTGAACGGCTACACCCTTGTCGGTAGCGCCCGGGCCTACTTATCGACGGTGAAGGTGAAGTTGCTGGAAACCTGACCCGTCGCAGTGACCGTTACTGTCACCTGAGGCGGGTTCCCACCGTTTGCATTCTTCGAGATTGTGATCAATCCGCTTCGACTGGTCGTCGCAACGATCGTCGTAGCTGCTCCCGAGCTCACAGAGAAATCGCTCGTGGATGAAAGCCCCGTTCCGATGTTCACGATCGATGTTGCGACGACGACGTTGCCATAGGTGTCGACCAAATCGACGGTGAACTTCAAGTTATTACCGGCATTCGAGCCCAGGGTGAAGGCGTTCCCGCAAGTAGTTAGCGTTGCGCCGTTGTTGAGCTGACAGGTCGCCATCTGCACCTTCACCGCAGGTGCGGGGTTGATCGTGAAGGTGGTCGTGACCACGCTCAGAATCGGGCTGGCCGTAGTCGCAGTCAACGTGTACGTGCCTGCCTTCGTGACCTTGCAGGCCGCGAACGGAGCCAGACCGGTTCCGGTTGCGCTCGTCACGCTTGTACTCGTGCAACTGAACCCAACTGCAGCTGCGGTCTGGCCTGTGACGCTGAGGGTGACGGAGGTTCCACCGACACCGTTCCCAACCGAGTCCGCCACCTTCACGATCGGCTGTGTGGCGAAGTTGTTGCCGGCGACGGTCGTCGATCCACCCGGGGTAGCAGTGAACGCAATGCTCGCAGCAGGTCCGGTGTTGATGGTGAACGAAGCGCTGGTCACCGTCTTGGCGCCCGAGGTTGCCACCAGTGTGTAGGCCCCAGGGATGTTGGCTTTGCAGTTGGCGAATGCGGCAATTCCCGTGTTGACAGCGGTCGACACGGTGGTCGAGTCGCACGTGAACCCGATTACCGGGTTGCCAGTGACGGTGAGCACGATGCTTTGCCCACTCACCGGGTTACCAAAGCTGTCGAGCGCTGTGACGGCCGGCTGAGTGGAGAAGACGGTCCCAGCAACAGTTGGCGTCGACGGTGACGGGCTGAACGACAGGGCGTTCAACGCACCGGCGTTGATGCTGAACGACGCGCTCTGCGCCGTGAGCGTGGTCGGCACAAGGGTGGTCGCCGTGAACGTGAAGGTCCCAGCTTTGGTCAACGTGCACCCGGCGTATGCGGCAACGCCCGCAGCGTTGGTGGAGACCGACGCTGCGGTGCAGGAGAATCCGGCAACGGGATTGCCAGTCACCGACAGCGTCACGCTGGAACCCGAAACGGGGTTGGCATACGTGTCGATCACCAGCACGGTTGGCTGTGTCGAGATCGCCAGGCCGGCAGTGGTCGGTGTAGACGGTTGCACCGAGAAGCTGACGTTGGCCGCCGGTGCGGCAGTCACCGAGAACCCGGTGCTGACAACGGTCAAGCTCGGCCCAGACGTCGTTGCCGTCAGCGTGTAAGCACCGGTCTTGGTCACCGTGCAGCCTGCGAAGGTCGCCGTGCCGGTCGCGTCGGACGCAATCGAGGTGGTACTTGTGCAGGCGAACCCGACTGCCGGATTGCCCGCCACGGTGAGCACAACCGACAGGCCCTGCACGGGGTTGGCGAAGGCGTCGAGCACCCGAACCGCAGGGCTGAACGTGGCACCCGCCTGCAGCGTGGTCGGTGGCTGCGTGCTGAACGCCAGGGATGCCGCCGATGCCGCCGACACCGTGAACGACCCGCTGACATCGCTTGTCAGCCCGCTACCGGAAGCCGTCAACGTGTACGTACCGACCTTGTTCACGGACAGGTTGCCGAACGAAGCGACACCCGCCGCGGCTGGTTGCGGCGAAGTACCGGAGAGCACCGCACCACCTGGTGCGGTGAGGGCGACGGACACGTCGGCCGCGGACGTGGTGAGGTTGCCGAACGCGTCCTCGATGCGGACCGTGACGGCGGGGGTCATGGCCGCCCCGGCGACTGTGTTGGTTGGCTGAGCGGAGAACTTGACCCGGTTGGCCGCCCCCGCCGTCACGTTGAACGCCGTGCTGGTGTCGCCGGTCAGGCCGGTTGCCGAGGCAGTCAGCGTGTACCCGTTCCCGGCCTTGTTCAGTGACACGTTGCTGAACGTGGCAACGCCTTGAACGGCAGCAACCGACGTCGTGCCTGACAACGCGGCGCCAACACCGCCGGCGTTGTTGCCGATTGCCAACGTCACGGTGGCCGTCGAGCCGGTGACCACATTGCCGGCGGCATCCTTCACCTGCACGGTGATGGTGCCAAGGCCGGTCCCAGCCGCTGCGGAAGTCGGTTGGTCCAGGAAGACAACCCGTGCCGCAGCACCGGGTGTGATGGTGAACGGCGTGCTGTCTGCCAGCAGCAGTGTTCCGCTGGTCGCACGAAGCGCGTAGCCGACGCCTGCCTTGTCGATCTTGAGATCGCTGAACGTCGCCTCGCCTGCCACCGCGGCAACATCTGTGGTGCCGGTCAGCGTGCCCGCCGACGGATTCGTCGACAGCGCAACGATGACGTGTGCCGTGGAACCGGTCCGATTGCCGTACTGGTCAACGATCTGCACACGGACCGCTGGGACAATCGCGGCCGCAGATGCAGCAGTGGTTGGTTGTTGCGCATAGACCAGATGATCAGGAGCCGCAGCAGTGATCGAGAACGGATCGCTTGTTGCTGCAGTCAACAAGCCGCTGGATGCCGCCAACGTGTAGCCCGAGGCGGCCTTCGATATGGACACGTTGCTGAACGTGGCGACGCCCGCGACCGCGTTGGTGGAGACCGTACCGGCGAGCGTACCTGGCCCCGGGTTGGCGGCGAAGGTCAAGGCAACCGGCGGTGTTGCTGTTGTCACCAAGTTGCCGAACCCGTCTTCTACCCGAACCGTCAACGCAGGCGACACCGGCGAACCAGCAGTGGTGTTCGACGGCTGGACACCGAAGGACAACCGTGACGCTGCGCCGGTTGAGATGACCAGCGATTGGCTGGTGGCAGACACCAGGCCCGGAGCCGTTGCCTGCAGGGTGTAGGTGCCGCTGGTAGCGATTACGCATCCGGCGAAACTGACCGATCCGCTTGTTGCTGCAACGGTGTTGCTGGTGCACGAAACACTGCCGGGGCCGCTGGCGACCGTCAGCGTGACCGAGTTCGTGGCGGTACTGACGGTGTTGTCAAAGCTGTCCCGCACCGTGACCGTTGGCTGCGTGACAAACGCGCTTCCGGCCACAGAATCCGAGGGCTGTTGGGTGAACGACAAGTGGTGCGCTGCCGCGCTCGAGACGGTTACCGTCTGCGTTGCCGACGTCACCGCCGGGGCGCTTGGGGCGCTAGCCGTGAGCGTTGCTGTGCCGGACACCGTGTCGCGGTAACGGAACGTTGCTGCGCTTACCCCATTGGGGATGCTGATGCTGGTGATGGTTGTGGTGTCACCGGAATTGCGGAACGTGCCGGTGACGGAGGTGGTAGCAAGGTTGACATTGAACCCTCCGACGGTTGTTGCAATACCGTTCACGTCTTGTCGTTCGACGGTAAGTGTGCCGGTGGTGACTCCAGCGATGGTGGATCGGGCCGGCGTGGTGAACACAAGCCTCGTCGTGCCCACCGTTGCCTGCGTTGACTTGGGGCTCTCGGTGCCCAGCCACAAGCCGATCCGGGGGGTCACCGTGTACTGCCACGTGCCGTCCGGAACATCATTCTCCGTGCAGGTCACCGCGTTGATTGTCCCGGCGCATCCGGCATTGACCGTCTGTGAGGCGCCACCGACGTCAAAACGGGCCACGTCGTATCCGGTGACTGCTTCACCACTCGTAAGCGTGCTGACCGTCCAGGAAACCGTTGCCGTCGAACCGGACGCCGTTACCGTGGGCTGATTTCCCGAACCGACTGAGTCAGCCGACGCAAACTCGTAAGGGCGAGCCTCGGAGCCAGTCCACACGCCCCATGCAAACCCTCCGATGCCGACCACGGCGAGACCGACAAGCGCGACCAACGCGTCGCGCAGCCGAAGCGGGCGACGTGGCAAATCCGCACGGCCGGCATTCCTGAAATGGACACGTGAACTCATTTGTGAACCGCCAGCGTGAGAACCGAAGTGAAACGCGCGCCTTGGCACGCAGAGGCAGACGTGCCGTTCATCGATGCCGACGCGACGAAGGTTGACGCACCTGCCGGAAGGTTTCCAGCCAGCACCGCCAAATCGAGCGAAACACCCGTGTTCACACCGTCGCAGCCGATCTTGTCGCTGTGGATGGTCCCAGCCGTCACGCCGTCGATGACTACCGCATAGTCATTCGGATTGGACACGTGCACGGTGACGTTGGTGGCTGGGCCAGCGGGGCGAAGGCTGAGGCCGAAGGCAACTGTGTCGATGGCGACCGGTTGCAGCGTGCCTGCGATTGCAGCTCCAGTGCCAGTGCCCGACGATGACCAGTGCGCAATCGCGAACGGTGCGGTGAAGGCACCCAGCATGACCACCACAAACGCTGCACGCGTCTTGCGCCGAAATCGGCGGAGGCCCAAAGCCGGCGAACCGCTAGACAGTTTTCCCGACACGACGTTCATGCGCGCGACGCCAATCCTGAGTAGTTGAGCGAGATCGATGCCAACTTGCAACCGTCCTGCGGGACCGCACGGTTGAGCATCTTGATCTGCGGTGAGACGGTCGAAGGGAGCACGGTCGCACCAGCCGGGACCGTGATCGGTCCGGCGAACGGTCGTGACACCGTGAAGTTTGCCGGTCCGTTGCACGGACCCGTGCCGACGAACGCGACGTTGATCGCCTCGATCTTCAGCGCGAACGGATAGGGGTTGTTGATGGTGAGCGCAAGGTCGCTGACCGTGCCGGGCCGCAGCGTGCTGATCGCGTTTCCCACCACCGTGAACGCTCGGGTCGCGAGGATGAGGATCTTCGGTCCTGTGGTGCCGACGTTGCCTGAATTGTCGGGTTGCGTGACGGTGATCGTGTACGACCCATCGTTGATGCCTGCGGGCAAATTCAGCAAGGCGGGAGAGAGAGCAAACGTCCACGTACCGGCAGCGCAAGGCGCACTCCCGCTGCGGTTGCTGGGGCCGGCAAGGGTGACCGTGACGCTTGGGGCATCACCCGAAATCGTGCCGCACGTCCCGCCGATTGTGCTGACCTGCTCGTTCATGGTGAGTGGGAACGAGATGGGGGAGCCGTGGACGACGGTCGACCCGTTCACCGTGGTGAGCGTGACGAGCGGAGCCGTGGTGTCGGTCGAAAAGAAGAAGACGTACGTCTCGCCCGTGAACGTTGCCGCCACCAGGTTGCCCGCTGCGTCGCGGACCGTGCCGATACTTGCGAAGTTCAGGCGCAGCGTGGGGTTGGCGCTCGGTGTCCCAGAGCCGCTGGTCGCGCTCACGATGTACGTGGCGGCCGGGCCGGATGCCGGCGAAATCGACAGCAGCGCCGGAGACCCGCCGAGGCCCGTCGACGAGAGCGAGAAGTTGGCGAGACCGAGGTTGCTCACCGGTTCGGTGAAAGTCACTCGCCAGCGAACCGTGCCGAATCCGTGTGGGCTTTGATCCAGGCGGACAATTTCGGTCACCCTCGGAGGAGTTGCATCAATCGTCCAAGTAGCTACCGTCGGGGTTGACTGCGCCGACCCGCTGACGGCGATCACGCGGAACGTGTGCAGCCCGTCGGCGAGGCCGGTGTAGGTGACACTTGCTGTTTTGCCTGCAGCGGCTGGACAGGCCACATATGCCGCGGCGTCGAGGGAGCAACGGAAGTTCACAGTCGTTGGGCTGCTGTAGGAAAAGGTTGCGCTGCGGGAGGTCGCGACCGTTGTACCGGAGGGTGAGGCCGTGATCGACGGAGCCGCTGGTGCCGGAGCGGCTTGGGCTGTGCGCAGCGCTGACGTTGCCTGCCAGATCGTCAGGACCGTCACGAAGACGCCCGCCATCACGATTCGGCGCTGTGGAGAGTGTTGTCGAAGCTTCGGCAGTGCGGGCATTGCAGATCCTTCAAGACGCGAAAGCGTGAGGGGACGGGGGAAGGCCGGTATTCACCGGCGGAAGAAAAACGCTGCTGCTGAGGGGTGGTCCGACGACTCACCCCTCAGCTGAAGGCGTCAGTTGCTGGTGACGTGGAGCGTGATGGTCGCGCCCTTGCACGGATCCTGATTCAAAGCTGTATTGGCGAATACCAGGGAGCCCAAACCGGTGACCGACTGACCAGTTGCACCGGCCAAGACGTTCGTGTTCGAGGTGACGTTAGCCATCGTGAAGTCGGCTACGGCGCAGAGCGGGTGGCCTGCATCGACGCTCACCGAAGCGAGCGTGATGTCGCCCACATACAGGTTCGACGAACCAGCGTTGGACGCGGTGAAGGTTACGCCGCGGGCCTCCCCTGGGACAATGGCTGGGCCAGCGACAATGGCGGTCAACGAGATCGTCCCATTGCTGTTGCCGACGGTGGCGCTGCCCGTACCGGCACCGGTGGTGGTCCAATACGCGATGGCGCTTCCGCCCAAGAGGCTGGCGGCAACGATGCCGACGACGAGGGATTTCTTGCGAGTGATCTTCATGTGGTGCTCTCCTTGTGGTTGATTAATTTCCGTCACACAAGGACGTTGGTTTCGCCACTCGCTCCCTGCAGACCAGGCGACCAGATAGGGCCTGCAGTTCATCACGTCCGCCACGCAGTGTGGTTGAAGGGCGAACCTAAACCACCGTTCAGAAGTGAGTCAATACTCAATGTTTGCGATCCAGCCGGGTTTTGCCGATGTATGCAAGCCTCGAGTGGCCTCCGGCTTCTTCAGCGAACGCCGAGGACCGCGTGCGTCATCCGACAAAAGTCCCCCCAGGCTGCGTCGAGGTTCGTTCCGTACCGTGTCCGCCAACGAACCCATGAAAAGAGAACTTCGCATGCACAACCACCCACAGGGCAGCAATCACCCCTCCGGCCACAGTCACACGTATGGCCAGTCACACGGTCTCGGCGTTGCCCACCATGACGACGACCATCACCACGGTGCAACGGCGGGGCCGGCGGAGGTCAACCGTCGACAGATGTTCTACCTCCTCGGGTCCGGTGTGCTCGCAGCGGCGCTCGCACCCGATGTCGCCGGTGCGAGAACGAAGAAGCGCGTCACACAGCGACCAAGCACCACGACCAAACCAGCCAAGGCGACCTTGCCGACAACCACCTCGAGGAAGGGAACCGTGGCAACGACCAGGGTCGTCGGTTCTGCGGTCGACCCTTGGACACTGTTCCCCAACACGGTGCGTGCCACCCGCACGACGACGCACCTGCTGGTCGAGTCAACTGGACTGCCCGAACATCAGATGATGGTTGGCATCACCAACTGGCAACAGCAGGTCCCGGTGCCGCAGGCCTACTCGGGCACGAATTCCTGGCGGATCCCACTGCACGGGGTGCTCGCCGACAACCCGATCTCAGCCAAGACCGCGCTCTTTCGGGGCGCGATTGCGCTGGCAATCAACGGTGTGCCGATCTTCAACGCACTCAACAACCGAGGTGAGGACGCCTTCATGATCGGTGAACTCGATCAATGGGGTGGCCACTGTGGACGAGCCGACGATTACCACTACCACGTCGCTCCGCTCCACTTGCAGAAGGTCGCCGGTCCAGCCACTCCGATCGCCGTTGCCCTGGACGGGTTTCCGGTCTACGGACTGACCGAGCCAGACGGGTCAACCGTCAGGACGCTCGACGCCTTCAATGGCCACGCCGACGCGAATGATACGTACCATTATCATTCGACGCTCACGTACCCCTACATCAACGGCGGTATGCGGGGCAGGGTTCAGGTTGTCGACCAACAAGTCGATCCGCAGCCCAGCGCTCGGCCCTTCCGGCCAGCTGGCAACCCGCTCCGGGGTGCGTCCATCACGTCGTTCACCAACTCGGCACCGGGAACGTATTCGCTGCAGTACCGGCTCGGTTCAGACACGTACCGCATCGACTACGTGGTGAAGGACACCACGTATCGGTTCACGTTCACCGATCCCACCGGCGCAGCGCGCACCGAGACGTACCAACCTCGCTGACTGACACCGGTCAGCGTGATGACCGTTCGAGGATCTGATCCTTCGAGACCACCCGGCCGACGTTCGTCAACAGGTATGTGAGCAGACGAAACTCGGTCGTCCTCGGCGAAATTTCGTCCTCGGCGCGCAGGACCCGCCTGGTGCCCTCGTCGAGAATGACGTCGGCGCAAGGGAGCATGGCGTTTTGGTCCGTTGACTGACGGCCGTGCCGACGCAGCACCGCTTCGACCCGGAACCGCAACTCCTCAAGGCTAAACGGCTTCGTGATCCGACGCCGGTGCTGCCTCTGCGAACGTGGCAACTCGGTGGAAGCCGACACGCTCATACACTCGGGCGACCGCATCATCCTGTGCCGAAAGGAGCAGCGTTTCCACTCCACGGGTAGCGCACGCGGCGCCGAGACACCCCGTGATGGCCGCCGCAATCCCCTGGCGCCGATACGCCGGAAGGACCGCGATACCCGTCAGCTCCGCAGCACTCAGACCCTGGTGGGGAAGAACGACGGGCTGCGCAGAACCAACTCCGACCATCGCGCCAGATGCATCGAATGCAGCGACCGCTATGGTGTGTCCGCCGGCGACTCGCAACCGTGTCCACTCCGCGTTGATCTCGTTGACCGGCAACGAATCACGTTCATCGCCACCTTCCGGGCCAACTTCGGTTCCTCCGTAAGTGAATGCAACATGCGCGACATTCCTATGCGCGCCGATCAACGGATCGTGGGCCTCGAGTTCCCGAGCGGAGTAGGTGCGATCCAGCACGAAGACGCGGTGATCAGAAAACAGGTTTGCGTCTGCGATGAGAAGCGGCCGCAGCACAGTCTCCAATCCAGCTTCGCTGCACGCATCGGCCAGTGACGGGTCCAGGGAATGAACCCATTCAATTGACTCACCGAGACCAAGGTCGCGTTGATACTCCGTGACGGCCTGCACCTCGTCAGCCAGAAACACATGCCCCCGTGATCGGTGCATACCTGGTCTGGCGTAGTAGCTCCAGGGTCCGCGAGATCGGAACACGGTGAAGGGACCAACCTCGACGGCGTCAGCGGCACTCCGCGGCGCAGCGTCCAAGTAGACATCGAGCATCTCGTAGATCTCGGACGAGGGTTCCATATTCTCCATCGTCCACCATTTGCGGCAGTGAACACCCGAACACGATGCAGCGGCATCGTGTAGATCCCGCCACTTGGCAAGGAACGGACTCGTCAGGGCAGGATGGCGAAGAATCATGAAACCGGATCCGATCAGCCGACCGGGAGCGGCCCCCCTCGGGCAACAAGTGCCGACTGGGTCGTGCGAGAGGGGTCCTGCTCCAGATCACGTCGACGTCGTCATCGTCGGCGCAGGCATATCCGGAATCGGAGGGGCCTATCACCTGAAGACACAATGCCCCGGGAAGTCCTTCGCAGTGCTTGAGACCCAAGCCAGCTTCGGTGGAACGTGGCGCACACATCGATACCCCGGCATCAGGTCCGACAGCGACCTGCATACGTTCGGCTACCGGTTCAAACCGTGGACCGGGGCACCCATTGCATCCGCCGAGGCAATTCTGAAATACATGAGCGAGGTCGTCGACGAGAATGACCTTGCACGTCACATCAGGTATTCGCACAGCATCACCACAGCGAGTTGGTCAACCGACGATCGCCGGTGGACATTGGCAGGAATACGCACGGACACCGGCGAGCCGGTTTCGATCACGTGCAACTTCCTATGGATGTGCCAGGGCTACTACAGACACAGCGTCGGCTATACGCCGCAGTGGCCGGGCATGGACCGTTTCGCCGGAACCATCGTCCACCCGCAAACCTGGCCGGAAGACCTTGCGTACCAGGGGAAGCGAGTCATCGTCATCGGGTCCGGAGCAACCGCTGCGACCCTTGTTCCTGCCATCGCCGCAGACTGCGCGCACGTCACGATGCTGCAACGATCGCCGACGTACTTCATCCCGGGACGCAACGCGATCGAGATCGCCGAGCAACTCCGTGCGCTCGACGTTCCTGAAGAGTGGGTCCACGAGATAGTACGGCGACAGATCAACAAGAACGGTGCCGAGTTCACACGACGTTGCTTCGACGAGCCCGATGTGGTGCACGACGAACTGCTCGCAATGGTGCGGGCATTCCTTCCTTCCGAGGAATTGATCGCCGAGCACTTCACGCCCCGCTACCGGCCGTGGCGTCAACGCGTTGCGTTCATCCCTGACGGCGATCTCTTCAAGAGCATCGCTGCCGGCGAGGCCTCTGTCGTCACCGACGAGATCGACACCTTCACCGAAACCGGGATCCGCACCAAGTCCGGTCAGGAACTGGACGCCGACCTCATAATCACGGCGACGGGATTCAACATGAGCGTGCTCGGCGACATCGCGTTCTCCCTTGACGGAGCATCCGTCGACTTCGCCGACACCATCACCTACCGCGGTGCCATGTTCACCGGCGTGCCAAACCTCCTGTGGGTATTCGGATACCTGCGCGCCTCGTGGACCCTCCGCGCCGACATACTGGGCGACTTCGTCTGCCGTTTGCTGCAACACATGGATGACTCGGGAGCGTCGGTAGTGGTGCCCACATTGCGGCCGGAGGACAAGACGATGTCGCTCTTGCCGTGGATCGAGCCCGAGAACTTCAACTCCGGTTACATCGTTCGCTCGGTTCATCTGATGCCGAAGCAGGGCGATATCGACCCCTGGCGCCACACGCAGGACTTTTGGACCGACAAGGACGACTTCCCGAATGCCGACCTTGATGACGGGCTGACTTACCACTGACGTCGATCGTCGCAACGGGCCGGGCCGAAGACACAGCGGACACTGACGCTATTCCCTGTATTTCAGGCGTGGGCAGGTACACCCAGGTAGCATCCTGCACGACGCCACACGCGCGTCACCAATGTTTCGACGGAGGAAACAACCATGCGTTTCACGAACAAGCGGTCCATCGCGATCAGAGGGGCTCTTGCTGGCACGCTCGTTGCCGGCTCCCTCAGCCTCACCCTTATCCAGACCTCGTCCGCAGCACCGCAGCGGAAGAACTACACCAGTGCTGCGACTCCCACGTCCATCGGCCGTGGCGTGTACAGGCCAATCGCCGTCACGCTGACCAATCTGCAGAATTCAAATGCAAGTTTCAACGGCATCCGCCTCACCGTGCCCAGCATCTTCGAGATGGGCTCGACCTCGGTGTCAAGGGGAACCTTCACGGTAAGCGGTCAGGTCATCGAAGTCATCAACGCCAACGTTGCGCCTGGAACCAGTGTGACCATCACTCAAGTTGTGCGTGCTGCCTGTAACGCACCCGCAAGCTCGCCGCTCTGGACCACCGATGTGCGCCAGGCGAATGACTTCAACGGGACGCTCAACAAGTTCCTTGTGAACGGGACCGAAGCGTCCGTGTCGATCAGCAACCCGTGCAACGGGTCCATCGTCACGTGCACAGCCGGTGACACGCAGCTGTGTCAGACCGGAAATTTCGACTCGCCGGCCGGGAACGTGGCGAACATCATCGTCAACGATTCCGACACCGTGTCCGGCACGCTCAGCGGGCAATTCACCGGGGTCACCGTCCAATGCGACGAATACACCTCGACCTCCGAACGACTCCAGTTCAACATGGTGGTCACCAACGGGGCCAGCACCACCGGACTCACCAAAACGCTTCGCATCACGCAGGCCACGCAGTCCGGCAAGCCGACGCTTGCTGATTACTATGCGTGCTTCCAGGCACCGTACGACTTTCCGGCACAGCTCCCTTCTCAGCTCGTCGCCGATTTCAACTCATGGAACTTCAGCGGAAACACACAGCCTGTCGGGTCCGAATTCAAAGGACTTCTGCTCCCGTGTGAAGCCCTCCAACAAGCCCCGTGCGTGCAGTCAAAGGCATTCACTGCCGGAAGCACCATCACCATGGAGCTCCGGGTCCCGCTGGGCGACCCAGCCGTCAGTTTCTGATCCGCTGACCCAAGGAGCGACTTTCTGAAATGAGCGCCTCCGAGCGGCGCGACGCATGCCGTTCATGTGACGCGCCGCTTGATGTAGAGACTCGCTTCTGCGGTCGCTGTGGCACGGCCCGTTCGGCAGACCGCCTGGTCGTCGAACGGGAGCATCACGCCACCGTCGTGGTTTCGGACCTGCAAGGGTCAACTGCGCTCGCCGAGCGGCTCGACCCGGAGTCGCTCAGGCTCGTGCTCGATCAGTACTTCGACGAGATGGGTCGTGTGCTCGGGTCCCACGGTGGGCGCATCGAGAAACGCATCGGCGACGCAATCGTCACTGTTTTCGGTGCGCCCATTGCAAAGCCGGACGACGCACCGCGCGCTGTGCGCGCCGTCGCCGAGTGCCAGGCCACGCTGGCGAACCTCAATCAGCGTCTCGAACGAGTCTGGAACGTTCGGCTGACGAATCGAACTGGTGTTGCGACCGGAAGGGTGATCATCACCGACGCCGGCGGTGGCCACCGTGTGCTGGCCGGACCAGCGCTCGACCATGCGATGGCGCTCGAACCTGCTGCGCCGGCCAACGAAGCGCTACTTGCCGCCGAGACCGTTGCGGAACTCAACACCGACGCAACCTTCGATCCGCCCTCGAGCTATCGGACCAAGACCGGTGCTGAACTTGTTGCGCACCGCCTCATCGCTGTCGGCGGTGATGCGGTTGCAGTCGCGGCAGAGTCGGCAGAAGCTGGAAAGGCTGCTGACTACTTATCCTCGGGCCTCGAACTTGACCACGTCACGTTGCCCAGTTGCCCCGCGTGTGGCACGCCACTCATTTCGGACCCGGCTCCCGACTGGTGCACCGAATGCGGGCTTCGGCTCGGTCACGGACACCATGTCCAGAGCCGCCGAACCCTGACCATTCTGTTCGCCGATGTGCGAGCAGCAAAAGTCGACTCTGCCGGGCCTATCGCCGGCACACCCGTTGATCAGACGACGATCAGACAGGGTTTGGTCCTGTGCTTCGACGCCGTGCGCGCTGCGTTGGAACGCCACGGCGGCATCGTCGAAAAGTACATCGGCGACGCCATCATGGCGGTCTTCGGGCTGGATCAGCGACGCGAGGACGACGCCCTCCGCGCGATACGCGCAGGCCTGGAGATGCAGACCACGGTCAGCCGTCTGAACCGTGGCGGGGTCCTCGGGCCCGGCTACCACCTTGAGGCGCGCATCGGAATCAACACCGGCCCGGTAATAGCCGGCGACTCGTCGCTCGGCCAACGGCTCGTCACCGGCGACGCAGTCAACGTTGCCGCAAGGCTTGAACAGGCCGCCGGTCCAGGTCACGTGGTGATCGGTGCCCTCACCCGGCGGTTGTGTGACGACGCCCTTCGCGTGGAAGAACTCGATCCGCTGTCCTTGAAGGGAAAGACCGACCCGGTTCCAGCAGCCCGGGTGCTGTCCGCCGGCCCGGCGCGCGGCACCGGCGTGCGCCCGGCCGTGCCGATGATCGGCCGGCAGGCGGAACTGGCCCGTCTCCTGGAGATGCTGGGACACGTCGAAGATCCGAATGGCCGTCCCGGATTGCACCGCGTGAACGTGCGCGGCGAGGCGGGCTCCGGGAAGAGTCGGCTCGTCAACGAATTCTTGTACGAGACGGGCCGTCGTGGGGTCGTCGTGAGGACCATGTGTCTGCCGTACGGCGACGGCATCACGTTCTGGCCGATTCTTGAGTTGATCGGCGAGCTCTCCGGTGTCGACACCGACGACGAACCTTCCGAGGCCCTCGCGAAGATCAACGCTGTCACCGACGACCCAGCCGTCACCGCTCGACTTGCGTCGCTGATGGGCCTGGTCAACGAGCCGTTTCCACTGTCGGAGATCTTCTGGGCCGTTCGGCGCCTGATCGAACACGTCAGCAGAGCGCGCCCATTCGTGCTCACCATCGACGGATTGCACTGGGCAGAGCCGACGTTCCTCGAACTGCTCGACAGTCTTCAGACGTCTGTCGCTGTCGGTCGTTCGCTGCTCGTGACGATGGCCCGCCCGGACACACTCGCTGATGAATCCGGCCAACCGCTGGACGAACAGGACCCGGACCGCGTCGACACGATCGAACTCGGGCCGCTCACCGACGACGAGGTGGGGGAACTCTTGCACTTGAGTCTGTCGGGCACACCGCCTGACGCCGTGCGCAGCCAAGTTGTGCGGGGCGCCGGTGGCAACCCGCTGTTCGTCGAGCAGATCGCAATCATGCTCGTCGAAGGCGCACAGATCGTGCGCAGGAACGAAGCGTGGGTCGTAACCAGGGCAACCGGCCAACTTGACGTACCGCCCACCGTCGAGGCGTTGCTCGCCGCGCGTATCGACGCTCTCAACAGCGCCGAACGAGAAACGCTGGCTCCAGCGTCCATCATCGGCCGGGAGTTTCCCCAAGCTGCGGTATTGGCTCTCGCACAGAACATGGCCAGGGAAGAACTCGTCAGCGCGCTGATCGATCTGGGACGAAGACGCCTGGTTATGCCTGCAAGCAATCCCGACGCGCTGGTCGATCACCGGTTCACCAGCCTGCTGGTCCGCGATGTTGTGTACGCGGGCCTGTTGAAACGAACCCGCGCCGACTGGCACCAGGCTTTCGCCTCTTGGCTCGAAGACGCCGTGGGGACACGGGTGGGGGAGTACACCGAGGTCATTGGATATCACCTCGAGCAGGGATACCACTACCTTCGCCAGCTCGGCACGGAAGACGTGCACGTGGCTGATATAGGCGAGCGAGCGTTTCGACATCTCGCGCCAGCCGGAGAACGAGCCTTTGTTCGCGGTGACATGCGAGCGGCCAGCGGTTTGCTCACCCGCGCCGCGAAATTGTTGCCGATCACGAAGCGAGACCGCAACCGAACGCTCATCAGGGCAGGGGAGGCGCTGATGCAGACCGGTGCGTTCAGCGACGCGATCGCTCTGTTCGACGAGGCCCAAGCCGGTGCAGAGTCAGCCGCCGATGGTGACACTGCTGCAGCGGCCGAACTGGCGAGAGGAACCGTGCGCTACCAGACCGGGGACAATTTCGATGACGCCGCAGCGGGCGAGCTCGTCGGACGATTACAGCCGGTGTTCGAGGCAGCACAGGACCACGCCAGTGCGGCCCGTTGTTGGAAACTCGTCGCCTACACGCGATTGACGAACTCTCGGTGGGGCGCCGCCGAAGGTGCCTTGACAGAAGTGCTTGAACACGCTCGCCTCGCAGACGACTCGGTCCTCGCCTTACGAGTCATGCCCGGGCTGGTCGGATTCGCTCTGCACGGTCCAACGTCGGTGCCGGTGGCAATTGCAAAGGCGATGGAGCTGCGTCACGCCACGTCGGCCGATCGGCGCGCCCGTGCGCTGACCGAGCGTTACCTCGGACATCTGCTCGCCCTCGATGACCGAGGCGAGGAAGGGCGTTCGCTGTGCAGCGAAGCCCGGGTCACGCTGCTGGAGTTGGGATGGAACTTTGAAGCAGCCCTGGTCTCGATCGATCGCGGCCCCATCGAGCTGACCCTGGAACGCCCCGACGAAGCAGAACGCGTGCTGCGGGCTGACTTCGAAACGCTCCGAGACATGGGCGAACACAACTACCTGTCGACCACAGCAGGATTCCTCGCGGAGTCCGTTCGTAGGCAGGGTCGGCTCGACGAGGCGCTGGAACTTGCCGAGTTCTCCGCAGGACTGGTGGCCCCAGGCGACACCCTCACCCAAGCCCTGTGGCGTGAAGTCAGTGCGCTCTCGTTGGCGGAAAAGGGACAGATCGACCGCGCCGAATCATTGGCGCGCGAAGCTCTCACGATGGTGCTTGAGACCGACGGACTCACCACCCATGCCGAAGCTCACGCAACGTTGGCAGAGGTACTACGCGCTGCCGGACGGACAGCCGAATCAAGGGCGGCTGCGGCGGACGCACTCATCTGTTTTGAAACGAAGGGTCACCGCCCCGGGATCCGCAGAGTTCGCAAATTGTTTGCTGCGCTGTCGGAGCCATCATCGTGAGTTCCATCCGTTCCGAAGCGGTTAGGACCGTCCTCGTTCGAGCCCGCCGAGGCAATCGTTGCGGGTCCTCCTTGCAATGACGCGGTCAGTTCGAGCCGCTGGGAACGCCGGTCACGATTTCCCAATTCTGCTCATGCGTCAAGGTGGGAACGACGTACGGCTTCTTTGTTTTCGTTCCGTTCGACGCCATACCGGTCGGTGCCACTTCGTTCATCGGAACCTCGTTCACTTTTGGGGACTGTCCACACCGTATGAGTAATTTGGATGATGTGTCAACTACGGAGAGTGTCGAGAGGACTCGTCGGGGACTCTTCAGCAACGTGCTGCAAGTGGCGTTCGCTGGCGCCAGCCGGCTGCGGGCGATGCTTCGCGTGGTGTCGCGGCCCGTTCGCTCATGCCAGGCGGCGGCTAACGAAGACTTGCGACGCGCCTTTCCGGAATACCACCGTTCCCTGTGTGGCCTACTCGCAAGTGCCGGCGTACTCCTGACAGTTGCAGCGGTGTTTAACCTCGCGCTCGCCAGCGCACTCTTGTTGGTCGTTGCAGCACGAGCGGCACTCGCTGCATGGCAGGGTCGCGCCGACTACGGCTCCGCCCAGGGACTCCCGCCTGGGAGGGTAGGGATGGGCGCCGAACCGCTGACCGACCCGGACTTCTTTACCAACGCTGCGCTCCGATACGGACCGATCTTCAAGTCGAATCACTTTCGTGAGCCGATGATTTGCGTTGTCGGAATCCGCGCAGCCTCCGAACTGTTCCGCACGCACCGCGACGCACTAGTCGCGTTTCCCGACCCAGCATATGACCGGTTCATTCCCGGCAGTCTTCTGCGATGGAAGAACGGCGAGGAGCACCTCGACCACCGCCGGGTCTTCGCCAAGGCACTCTCGCCGCACTTCCTTCGATCAGCCGAAGGAGCTATCAGGTCCTCCCTGGCTGCGGGGTTGGCAACGATGGAAGCAGAGTCACGGACATCAGCAACCGGTGTCGCACCCTTACCGCACATCCGGTCCATGGTCCTGGCAGCCTGGACCGAGGTTCTGCTCGGCATCCCGGCGACTGACCCAGCGTATCCAGAACTGCGTCTGCTCTTCCACGACCTCGAAGTGCACTTACCGAAGGCACTCCCGGCCAAACGAGTGGCAGGCGCGCTCGATCGGGTTGAGGAGTTGATCAGGACCGCGGCCTCGTCGCCCGAAGCACCGAATCTCGCCACAGAGTTGGAAGCCGTGCGTCCGGGCTCGCTTGAAGACCCGACCTCGATTCGCAACCTGATCTACACGACGGTCACTACTCACCAAGACGTCAGCGGACTGCTGATCTGGGTGCTCAAGCACCTCAGTGACTATCCCGAACGGAGGCAGGCCGTCCGAAGCGGCGCTCTACTCGGAACGGACCTGGCGGACCGCGTGACCTCCGAGACGATCAGGCTGGAACAGAGCGAGTACATATACCTACGCGCCGCAAGGCCAATCTCTTTCAAGGACTTCACGATCCCGCAAGGGTGGCTGGTCCGCGCCTGTGTCCACGAAAGCCACCGCGATGCAACTGTTTACATCGACCCTGATCGCTTCAACCCCGACCGGTTCATCGGGCACCCGTACACTCGCGATACCTACGCGCCCTTCGGTATGGACCACCGGTCGTGCACCGGAGAAGCGCTGACCCGATTGATCTGCCGAGCCTTCGTGTGCGAACTGCTGTGTACTTACGATTGGGACGTTGTGAGCGATGGGCAACGTGAGCTCAGCGCAGAGCGCCATTGGGCACCAAGCTCACGATTCCGAATTTCGCTGCGCCAGGTAGGCGGACCTCTGGCGGCGATGCCGGTCATCTGACAATGTCTGACCGACCCGAACGGAGACTCACAGCGGGCAACATCGTCACGTTCCTCCGACTTTTTCTGACTGTGGTGCGCTGCAAGGTACAGCTTGGTCGGATCACTGACCTGCATGATCTGCTCTCCGGCCTCGACGCGTGGACGGCCCGCAACCCGGTGCGTTCCGAACTGAACGTGGTGCGGGCCGTCCGGACGACGGGTTGGTCTCTGCGCGCCATTCGATCGCCGGACCGATCCTGCGTCCTGCGATCCCTCGCCATCTACTGCGAGATCCGCCGTCACGGACAGCCTGCAGAGTTCGTCAGCGGCGTTCGTCGAAACGAGAGAGCGGATTCACAGGGCGGCGGACCGCAGCCATCACAAGGTCCGCTCGACGGTCATGCGTGGATCAGTTCGCCCGTGCTCCCGCTCTGGATGACCGGAGATGTCGAATCGGCCGAACGCTTCGCAGTGGGCTTCAGGTACACAAACGCCGATCAAAGCCCGCTCAAGCCGGATGAAGCCGAGATTCGTCGACCGCTGACCCGCTGAGCGACGGACGCGATCGCGGCGGCGCGCACCGGACGGACAGACTCGATGATTGGAATCCCCGCAGCCTGATGCAATGCGATGGCCACCTGTGCCGGACGCAGCGGACCTGCCAGCCATGGACTGTCGCGAGGGCCGAGAACGACAACTTCGTCGAGATGGGCGCCGTTGCCTCGCCCACCGATCGCGTCGAAGCTGAGAAGCCGTTTCACGCCATCGTGCGGTTCGTGCGCAATGTCGATGTTGCGACGCGCCAGCGCCTCATCGACGAGCAGCTCCGTACCGGAGCGAAGGCGCAATTGCCGGTCCGAGCCAACAACCTCGAGTGTTTCGGGGTCCAGCCATGCCGTGTCCTCAGCAATGATCTGCCAGCCGTCCAACGCAGCCAATACCGCAGATGTGGTCTTGCCCGCACCGCTTGGCCCGAGCATCGCGATGCTCCGACCGGACTGGCTAAGGATCGCTGCGTGCAGCGGGATTATCGGCCGCGCCGAGACCCCCTCGCCGATGGCAAGGAGTATTGGAAGCGGATCATCGGAGGGATCGCCGAACACGTCGACCGATACGTCGAAAGTCGCATCACTCCGGGACCCGACAGACGAAATGCGGGCGTCGTTTGCTTCGCTGACGTGATGCACGGTGACCCGCGCCGCGCAGTTCGCGCCCACTACCCACCCGACCGACCATCCTTCGAGGAACCGGAGCCCACGGGCGTCCGCCACGAAGCAAGAGGCGACCCGATGGACGTCAACGGGAACAGCTCCATCGTGGCGGATCCGGAGTCTCCACTCCGAGCTCCGGACATCGTCCGCCTCGCCGGGACGTGTCACGCGAGGATTGGTCTTGCGAGGATGTGTCTCAGTCGGTCCAAGGTCCAATCGGCCCGTCAACAGGCTGGTGAGCTGAGCATCGTCGTCGGAAACGACGATTGCGCAGCCAAGAATCCACATCAGCTCTGCGCTGCTGAGATCAGTCCGGCCTGACTGAGCTGTTGCAGCAAGGTCTCACAGTCCTTTGTGGCTGCCTCGTGGGTGATGTCGAACTCGTCGATGACACGGGCGACCACTTCTGCGACGCCGCGGTCAAGATGTTCCCAGATCACGCGTCCAACGGCATTGAGTGTGAACACTTCACGGGTCCGTGGGTCGAGCAACACCATCTCGTCGCTCAAGTCCGTCTCGATCACGTGGGGGAGTTTCATGACAGTCAGTATGCTCCGAGGGCGAGTCGTCGGGTCAGTAGCTGCGAGGGAGCCGCAAAACCTTCTGTGCGACGAAATTCAGCGTCATCTCCTGGCTGATCGGTGCCAGCCGCTGCAGACGTGCTTCACGCCAGTAGCGCTCGACGTGGTACTCGGTGGCGTAGCCCAGACCACCGTGGGTCTGCACCGCCTGATCCGCCGCGAAGTAGCACGCCTCGGCCGCAAGGTACTTCGCAGAATTGGCCTGCTCCGCGCAATCAAGTCCCTGATCGAAGCGCCACGCCGCCTGGCGCCACATCAGTCCGGCGGCAGCCAGTTCAACGTGCGCTTTCGCCAATGGATGCGAAATGGACTGATTTGCTCCGATCGGTCGGCCGAACACTTCTCGTTCGCGCGCATATGAACAGGCACGCCGCAGAGCGGCTTCGCCGATGCCGCACGACATCGCTGCCAGAAGTACCCGCTCTGCGTTCAGACCATGCAGGATGTGGTGAAAGCCACGCCCTCTTTCGCCTACCAGCCGCCATCCCTCGACGGGCAGATCGTCGTAGGCGACCTCGCACGACGCCACAGCATTGCGGCCGAGCTTCGGAATCGGAGAGATGGAGACGTAGGCGGGGTCCAGGTCGACGAGAAACAGCGACAGTCCGTCGAACGAGCCTGGTGCGCCATCGGTCCGAGCAAGCAAAAGGCAGACCTCGGCCTCCAATGCCTTCGACGTCCAGATCTTGCGGCCGTTGATCACCCACCCTCCGATTCCGTCATCAGTGGCCCTCGTCGCAATACGTGACGTGTCAGTACCGGCATCGGGTTCCGTCACGCCGAAGGCAACATGCAAATCTCCGGCCGCGGCGCGCGGAAGAAACGCCGATCGGAGCTGATCGTTGCCGAACTTCACGACGGGCGCCAACCCGAACATGGTGAGGTGCAAAGCAGTCGAGCCGTTCATGGCAGCCCCCGATGCCGCCACACGGTTCAGCACAATGGCACCCTCTGCGATGCCCTGGCCTCCTCCGCCGAACTCTTCGGGGATCGCAATCCCGACCCATCCACCGTTGGCCATCACCGAATAGAAATCCCACGGGAAGCGATGTTCTTCGTCGCAGCGAGACCAGTAGGGGTCGTCGAACGCAGCACACGCCCGGTCCACGGCTTCTGCGATCGAGACGTGCAGCGGGTTTTCGGAGAAGTCCACGGACCCGAGCCTTCCACCAACTGCATGTACGAAGCATTTCGGCCGAGACGGCCCCGCGACGAGACCGGGCTAGCGTTCGGTGCATGAGTACCCTCGACGAAATCGGCGAACGCGACGCGTGGAGGTGCTGGATATGTGACCTGCCGGTCGACCCTGAGAAGTCTGTCAACGACGACCTCGGACCGAGCATCGACCGCTGCAGTGTGCTGGCGCGCCAGGTTGGCAAGAAGAAGGCTGAAGGCGACGAGCGGCTCGCTCACCGCCAGTGCAACACCAAGAAGGGTGCCATCAAACCGGTCGTCGCGTGGTCAACCGACCTGATGGTGTTCGACCCGTCACCCATCATCCAGTCGGCCGAACGGATCATGGCCAAAGGAGGGCGCGAAGTGGTGGCCCGCTGCGCCAGTCATCGAGACGCCACGCAGGCCGGCAAGTGGCTGATCGATCGGTTGAGCCGTCTTGCTGCAAACGAGACGTTCACCACTCGCATCGACGAGGGCGGGGGCCAGTTTCTTCTGTCGCTTCTCGGATCGGATCGGAGACGACCCTGATGAAGATGAACGTGCACTGAGCGCGGCTACAGATCATCAACCTTTGTTCAGTCAGCTGAAGACGCGCTCAAGGATTTCGCCGCTCGTGCCGAAGTAATTGATGTCGTACCGCTGGCGGTTCAGTCGGACGACAAGGTGGAAATCAAATGGAAGTACAGGCGCAGAAGGTGGGCTTTGCCCTCCCTCGATTCAGCGGAATCGGTCCGAAAGCATTCAGCGGCAGCGTTCTTCTCGCTGCCTATCTCATGCTTCACAAGGTCGCTGAGAACAAGCATCTCGGCGGCGAACAAACCGGCCGAACGGCGAACGGGTTGTTCCACAACTTGTGGTCCACCTCGATGTCGCTGTCGATGTCGATGTTGCCGATGGCGCTGGTCGTCATCGGGCTGCAGTCTGTGCTGGTGCTGAATCATCAACGCAACGCGAAGGCAGCGCGGTTTGCCAGCGCTGCGCTGCTGCCCAGCCTGACAGCGGCAGATTGCGAACAACTTGTCGGCGACAGCTACCGGTCTGCCGGGTACACCGTCATCGAGAACCGCGGGCACAGGTCCGATGGTGGCGTGGACCTGGTGCTGCATCGAGGATCGGAAAAACTGTATGCCCAGTGCCGGTACTGGAAGGACGAGACCGTTGGACACGAGATCGTCATCCGGCTCGCCGCGACCATGAGAACACAAGCAGCAACGGGTGGGTTGGTGATCTCATCGGGTCGCTTCACCGAAGAGGCCAGGGCTTGCGCCGCTGCGTGTGCCGTGCAACTCCTTGACGCTGGTGCCGTGAGCCGAATGATGCAGCTGACACGAGACAGCACCTTCTGAACCAGCAAATGTTGGAGCCAATCAGCCAGAGTTCCGCAGACCAGTGGCGAGGCCGTTGATCGACAGCAGGATGCCGCGCTCCACCAACGCTGCCAGATCTCGTTGCGGGCCACTGTTCCCGAGAGCGACAGAATCAGTTGCCCGGTACTGCTTCAACAGCTCGACCTGCAGCATGTTGAGCGGGTCGAGATACGGGAACCGGTTCCTGATCGAACGTGCGAGCGAGGGGTTGTCGAACAGCAGATCAGCTGAACCTCGAAGCCGTTCCAACCATTCCAGGGCCTTCGCGTGGTCGGCCTCGATGCGACCCATGATCGTGTTCGCAAGTTCCGCATCCTCCACCAACGACGATGCGTAGTGGCGAGCAATGGTGAGGTCTGCCTTGGCCATGACCATCGCCATGTTCGACAGAACGGATCGAAGAAATGGCCAGCGGTCGGCCAGGTCCTGTAGCTCGTGAGCGCGGTCGGAATCGGTTCCTACCCAGCGTTCGATGGCGGTGCCCGTACCGAACCAGCCGGGAAGCATCAGCCGACATTGGCTCCAGCTGAACACCCACGGGATAGCCCGTAGATCCTCGATTCGATCCGACGCGGTACGCGACGCCGGCCTGCTGCCGATGTTGAGCTTTCCAAGTTCGCCGACGGGGGTGATGGCCCGGAAGAACCCGGTGAAACCCGGAGTGTCGTAGACCAGCGCGCGATACTCCTCGAACGCAAGACCGGAGAGTTCGTCCAATACCACCCATGCTCGGGACCGCTGGTCGCCCAAGCCTTCGGAGTCCAGGAACGTCGCTTCGAGCGACGCTGCCAGAATTGCCTCGAGATTGCGCTTTGCGAGGGCCGGCTGCGAGTACTTCGCAGCAACGACCTCACCCTGCTCGGTGATCCGCAGGCCGCCTCGAACCGCACCCGGGGGCTGCGCCAAAATGGCCTCGTACGACGGACCCCCGCCGCGCCCAACCGTGCCGCCTCGGCCATGGAAGAACTGCAACCTCACGCCGGCAGCTCCGGCAACGTCGACAAGTGCAGCTTCGGCACGGTACAGCGCCCAGTTCGCAGCGAGGTATCCGCCGTCCTTATTCGAGTCGGAGTACCCGATCATCACCTCCTGCAAGTTGTGGCGAGCAGCCAGCAATTGCCGATATGTACCGTTGCCGAACAGCGCGTTCATGGTGTCCGGCGCCTGTTGCAGGTCGACAATCGTCTCGAACAGGGGCACGATGTCAAACGCGCACCGCAAACCGGTTCCGGTTGTGTCGGATCGGAGCAGGCCAGCATTTTTGGCCATCAACGCAACTTCCAAGACGTCGCTCACCGACTCGGCTTTGGAGATGATCGCGTGCGGCACGATGCGCTCTCCGAACCGGGCCATACCATCTGCAACCGCCGCGAAGATCTCCATCTCGGTGCGTGCGAGGTCCGAGTAAACGTGGACCGGGCTCAACAATGGCCGCAGGGACTGCAGTTCATTTTCGAGCAGCCGCACCCTATCGGCCTCGTCCAACGATGCGTACGACGGGTGGGCACCGACAACCCGGAACAATTCGTCGATCACGGCCTCGTGCACCGCCGAGTTCTGACGGACATCCAGCCCGCAGAGATGAAACCCGAACGATTCCACGGCCCCGATCACCGGCACCACCCGCAGGTCTGCGATCTCCGCAGTACCGTGCGACCGGAGCGACGAATCGACGATGCGCAGATCGTCGATCAGTTCTTCGGGCGACGCGTACGGCGGGAGAGTTGCGTGCGGAGGATGCGTCGGCAGCGTACCCAACAGCCGATGCGCCGTCGCTGCAAGGCGCGCGTAGACACCTCGCAGCGCACGCCGATATGGCTCGTCCATGCGGAACTGCGAGTTGTCCTGCGAAGATTCTGCAAGGCGCAGAAGTTGCACGGTAGGCGAGACCAGGCGCTCGGACATAGAGAGGTCGATCGACAACTGATCAACCGCCTCGAGGTGCAGACGCAACGCTGTCGACGCCTGCAACTCCATCGCTGACCGGACTACCTCAGCGGTGACAAATGGATTGCCATCGCGGTCACCGCCGATCCACGAACCCATGCTGATCGCGTGTGAATTGGTTATCCGGACGCCCCAGCGCTGCTCGACAGCGCGCGCCAGATCCGCGTGCAGGGCCGGAATAACCGCTGCCAGCGACGCGTCGTAGTAGCGGAGTGCTTCGCCGATTTCGTCTCGCACGCGAAGTTTCGAAACACGCAGAAAGGCGGTCTGCCACAGGGTGAGGATCGCCGCATGGAGGTGAGCATCGTTGTCGGATCGCTCGGCCGGATCCATATCGAGGCGACCGCGCAGGTCCAACAGACGCGCAACCTCTTGCAGCGTATCGATGACGGTACGGCGCCGGACTTCGGTGGGATGCGCGGTCAGCACAGGGCTCACCGTGAGAGCTGACGCGACAGTCTTGATCTCCTCAGCGGTGATTCCAGCCTCGGCAAGGCGATCAAGTGCAGCAGCCAGGCTTCCCGGCTGCGGCGCGGTGCCGGTACTGCGGTGGAACCGCCCGCGCCGTTCGTGGTGAACATCTTCAGCGGTGTTGGCAAGCAACGAGATCCAGGAGAACGACCGGATGACGTCGAGTGCGGTACGCGTGGGCAAGCCCGCGAGCAGGGTCTGGAGGAATGGAACAGGGGATTGGCCCTCACGACGGGCACCCACGGCACCTGTGCGCACGGACTCGATGAGCGCAAACGTGGGCTCGCCCTCCTGCACACGAACCACATCACCGAGCATGCGGCCAAGCAGCCGAATGTCGTCGGACACGGCGGCATCTTTGGACAGAACGGCCCCGGAACCGACGGGCGGTGACGGGTTTCCCGAGGGCACAGGGGACTCTTGCGGCACCCGATCACGCTAGTTCGCGGAAACGACCCAGACCGAGTGCCGACGATCGCTGGCGAGTTCAGTCGACCAGGCCGTGAGCGGGGGATCTGTGGAAGAGCATTTCCGACCCGATGACACGCCACGCGGGATCCGCAGCCGCTGCACGCATCGACCAGACGTTGCCCGGCGAGATCTGCATGAACACCGGTACACCAGCGGGTGCCAGCCGACGGGCGGCCACGACCAGCGCCTTGCCTATGCCGTTCCCGCGGTTGCCGGGATGGACCTCGTAAGCAGCCTCCAGGCGCCCTGCGAGGCCGCGACCCAGTATCAGCACGCCCTGACAGTCGGGATCGGTGAAGACACGGAGCGTCTCTGGGTCCCGGTAGGTAAGCGCCCTGATGACACGTGGATGCGTACGATCCGATGTCTCGACCAGCCCGATGTCGCCAGGCGTGGACCCCTCCCCGATGACGGCGAACACAGCGTCGAAAATCCCGGGCCGCATCCCGAAACGATCGGCGAATGCAGCAAGGAACCGCACGTCTGACAACGCGAACGGATCGCGTTGGGTCCATTGCCGGACCCAGTCCCGGTCGACATCGCTGGCGATGAGATGATGCCCGAAGAACGACAGCACGGCGTCAGCAGGGCTGGACGGCGACGGAAGATGAGTGGTGGAGAAGTCGTCGGCCGGGAAAATCCCCAGCGCAGCGTCGTGCAGCAACTGGCGAAGCACCCGATCCTGCGGCGCAGGCTCGTCGGGCGGCCGGACAGGGACTCCGTGAGACATCAGAGGCGTCCCGACGCAATAACCCGAGCGAGAAACTCTGCGGTACCTGTTTCCGTGGGTGCGTTGAAGATCTGCTCGGGAGGACCCTGTTCGTGAATGCGGCCATCTCGCAGGAAGCAGACCACGTCCGAGATTTCGCGCGCAAAGCCCATTTCGTGGGTTGCCAACACCATGGTCATCCCTGCCGAGCGCACCTCGCGAATGACGTTCAGCACTTCGCCGACGAGCACGGGATCGAGCGCTGCTGTCACCTCGTCGAGCAACATCAGTTCAGGTGCCATGGCCAGTGCCCGGACGATGGCGACACGTTGCTGCTGACCTCCGGACAGTTGATCTGGATACGCACCAGCTTTCTCAGCGAGACCGAAACGGCCGAGCAACTCCTTCGCATCTGCCTCGGCTTCCGTTCGGGCCGTACCAAGCACCTTGCGCGGGGCGTGAGTCACGTTGCGCAGCACGGTCATGTGCGGGAACAGGTTGTAGCTCTGGAAGACCATCCCGATGCGGCGGCGGATGGGGTCCACAGCCAGCCCAGGTTCGGAAATATCGGTACCGTCCAGCAGGATCTTGCCTTCGTTGATCGACTCCAACAGGTTCACACAGCGAAGCAGCGTGCTCTTGCCCGAGCCCGACGCACCGATAAGGCTCACCACCTGATGTGTGCCCACGTCCAGGCTGACGTCGTCGAGCACCTTGCGCAGAGCGAACGACTTTTCGACGTTGAGCAATGAGAGCTTGGGAATCGTTGCACCGTCGTTCACCGGACTGCCGTCGAGCCTGTCATACGCCGTTCCCGTGCAAGCAGGAAGTCGGTCAGGACGGTAAGCGGAATCGATACCAGGAGGAACAACACTGCCGCAGCAACATACGGTGTGAAGTTGAAGGTCTTGTCCTTCAGAATCGTGGCGCGCCGTAGTGCCTCGACCGTGCCGATGACACTGACCAGTGCGACATCCTTCTGCAGCGACACCAGGTCGTTCATCAGCGGCGGGACCACCCGTCGGACCGCCTGCGGCACGATGATGCCCAGCATCGTCTGGCGCGACGTGAGGCCCAACGACCGAGCCGCGGCGCGTTGACTTTCATGAACGCTCTCGATACCCGCCCTGAACACTTCGGCTACATAGGCCGAGTAACAGACCACGAGCGCAACACTGCCCCACACGATGCCCTTCGTATACCATGCGCGCTTTTGAAACAGCCCTGGAACACCGAAACCGATCAGCGTGATCCACAGGATTACCGGGACGCCCCTGACGACGTTGGTGTAGGTCGCTGCGAACAGGCGAACCGGGAACAGCGCCGGCGAGCGGACGTTGCGCGCCATCGCAACAAGCATCCCCAGGACAAGGATGCAGGGCGCGCAGATCACAAAGATCTTGAGGTTGAGCAGGAAAGGGCTCCAGAGCTGAGGGAGCGAATCTCGGAAAACCGACCAGCTGAAGAAGCTCTGTTGCACGCGATCCCAGCCCGGTGTGAGGGGAATCAGGACGGCGAGTGCTGCGACACTGAGCACCGTACTCACCGATGCGATCAGCGTGCTGCGCCTTCGTTGTGCGCGTTCGTATCTGCCGCGTCGGCCGAGTGAGCCCGCCCCGTGTGCAGCATCGGGCTCGTCTCGGCCGGGGGCGTCTGGCATCGGGAAACGTCAGCCGGCGATGACGGGCGCGCTGGTGTATTCCGACATCCACTTGGCCGTGATCGTGTCGAGCTCCCCGCTGGACTTGAGCGCTCCGAGCGCGAGATTCACACATTCCGTAAGCGCGCTTCCTTTGGCAAGGAGGAGTCCGAACTCGTCGGTACCACTGCCCGCAATCTGACCGAACACCTTGGTTCCTTCGATCTCGACAGCAGTGATGTACAGCGCCGTGGGCAGATCCGCAACGATCGCGTCGACCTGCTTGGACTCCAAAGCCACCTTGGCAGCAGCGTTGTCGTTGAACACCTGAACGGTCGATTCCGGCTTGATGGTCTCTTCGGCGTAGGTGAGGCTGGTGGTTCCGGCAGCAACACCGATCTTCAGCTTCTGGAGGTCAGCCACCGACTTCACACCTGCCGCAGCCGAGTCAGCCAGGCCGAATACCGCCTGCGGTGCGCTGTAGTAGCCCTGGGAGAAGTCAACCGCAGCTTTGCGTTCCTCGGTGATGG
>JANNBN010000103.1:0-24506 GCA_031385545.1 Acidimicrobiia bacterium
CCTTGCACCTCGATGAGGCGCGGGAAAATGCGGATGCGTACAGGTTACAGCGTGCCTGGCGCCTGTCCTGGACGATTCCGCCGTCCGCCCAGCGTTTTGCTGTGGCTAGTCCTTGGCTAGTCCATGGCTAGTCCTTCGCCATCACGTCGGCAGCGCACGCTACGCCTCGGCGTTCAACCAGTTGCCAGTCGCACGAGCCCTCGCAGGCGGCCAGAGCGGCATCGGACACGTACCCGAACCGATCAAAGACGAGGGTCTGGCCGCACCCGCCGCAGTGTTGCCGATCGCCCGGCTGCACATCGTATTTGGCCACCGGACAACCGTACAGGAATCCGTTCCGCTGGAGTTTCCGAGTCCAAAACCCGCTTCTGCATTCGTTCCGTCATGAATCAAATGTTCGCACCAGCGTTCAGGTTTCCGCCCGGACTCAGTCAAATGCTGATTCGTTACGGAACGAACACAGAGGCGTGGTTTCAGGCCCGATGGTGGCCGCATCACGCTGGAGCGGGCTGGTCAGGCAGCTCGTGGGCCGCCCGAACTGCTCGTCAGAACTGCAACTTGTTAGAACTGCAACTTGTTAGAACTGCGACTTGCCGACTGCTGATTCGTTGACAATCTCGACGGAATTGCTCTGCCACGAACCGCCCGAAACGTCGAGTGTGGCCTGTGCAAGCTTGCCCTCGGTCCCGAACCCGAACCACACCACCAATTTGCCACCGGACTGGCGAGCGCGACCTTTCGGAAGGTCGAGATGCAGCACGACGTTCGCTGAATCAGCCGTGACGTCAACCACATCGAGCTGCAGATCACCGTTTCCGGACCGCCTGGAGAAGATCAGGTCGGGTCGCCCGTCACCGGTGACATCGGCCTTGGTCGGCGGCTTGCCGCCGTCGGCAGGTGCGTTGAGAACAACCCTCCACTGATCTCCGGTGTCCGCCGTTGCATCACGGACCAGGAGCTCGAATTGGTCCGATGTCGCGTTGTCGAGCCACATCAATGGAGCGTCACCCACGCTGAGCTCCTGACAACTCCGCGCGCTCCCGGAAGTGGCCGATTGGGTGAACCCGTCGCATCCAAGCGACGGGTCGACCAACCGCGCTTCGCTGCCTGACCGGAGCATCGCTCCTTCGGTACCCAACGCGAGAGAGATCTCGGGCGTTGGTGGGTCGGTCGCCGGCGGAGCCGTCTCGGGAGGAAGGGTGGTTTCCGGGGGCAGCGTCGAGTCGACTGTTGTCGGCAGATCGAGTGTGGACCGCGGCGCCTCGCTGGTCGACGTGGTGCTGCGCTCGACCGGCGCACCTAAATCCATGGCGGGAACGTCGGATGCGCGGCTGGACCGCACGTTGACACCAACGATTCCGCCCACGATGAGCGCCAGCACGAACAGCACGCTTGAAAGAGCGGCTATCGAAACCGCTCCTGACTCGTCCGTCGACAACGCAGCGCCGCGCTGAGAACCGGCGCACAAAGGATTGGCGCGCTGTCGGGGTCGGGCGTTCATCCGTACCTAGCGTAATGTCGGCCCCTGCGTTGTGGAGATGATGATGCCCGAAGACCCCGATCCCATCGCTGACGCAAACCCCGAGGCCCGGGCCGAGGCGAACTCTGAGACCAAGACCGAGGCCAACTCTGAGACCAAGACCGAGGCGAAGAGACCCGCTTGGACGTGGCTGTTGGTCGCCGCAGTTGTCGGCCTGTATGCGCTGGGCCTCACCACCACGGCACTCACATCGCGTTTGTTGAAAGACGGGCACTATCTGCAACTCATGGCCCTTTCGCCGCGCTACCGCAATTTCATCGCCGGCTCGTCGAAAATCGATCTCTCTCCGTTCCTGGTTGTCGGCGTTGCCAGGCTGCTTGCATCCGATCCGCTGTATTTTCTGGTCGGCCGTCACTTCGGCGACAGTGCGCTTCGCTGGTTCGAGCGCCTGATGGGTGGTCCAGATGGCGGGGGCAAGCTGATCGGAATGACCGAGCGCTTGTTCCATGCCAAAGGCGGCAAGGTCGGCATTGTCCTGTCGGCCTTTTTCGCCGGCCCCATTGTGTGCATCCTTGCGGGTCAAACCCGGATGAAGCCCCGCAAATTCTTCCTGCTCGATCTGTCCGGCACCATTGTCATCGTGCTGTTGTTGCGACTGCTGGCCAAGCCACTGCAGCCTGCGGTTGATTGGCTGATCGACGTCAACAAGCAGTACTGGAAACTCTTCACCGCGCTTGCGGTGGCGTTTGTGATCTTCTCCGTCATGCGTGGCGGCAAGGACTACGTGAAAAACGCTGCCACGCTCGGCAAGGACAAGTAGTGCCTGTCCGGCCTACAGGTCGAGGTACGGATCGAGGCCGAACACCAGGCCAGGGACCTGCGCTATGCGTTTTGCGGCCAGCACCACGCCCGGCATGAAGCTGGTGCGGTCGGTGGTGTCGTGGCGGATGACCAGCGTCTGGCCTGTCGTTCCAAGAATCACCTCTTGGTGCGCGACCATCCCGCGCATCCGCACGGCGTGCACGCGAATGTCCGATGGGCCAAGCCCCCCACGCGAACCTGCGTAGACCTCGTTCTGCGTCGGGTCGTCGGCCCAGCGCCGACCAGCCTGGGCCATGCGGTCAGCCATCCGCTGCGCTGTCGCAGTCGCGGTGCCGCTTGGTGCGTCGATCTTCTTGTCGTGGTGGAACTCGATGATCTCCGCTGTTTCGAAGAACGGCGCGGCCATTTCTGCGAAGCGCATCATCAGCACCGCGCCGATGGCGAAGTTGGGGGCGATCAGACAATTGCTGGACGTGAACGCGGCGCGGAACTCGTCGACCTGCGCAGCGCTGAAGCCGGTGGTTCCGACGACGGCGTGCACCCCGTTCGCCGCACACCACAGCATGTTGGCTGCAGCCGCTTCGGCGTGAGTGAAGTCGATCGCAACCTGCACCCCGGCCGCGCTGAACGCTGCAGCATCTCGGGCAACGACCACTTCGGAGTCAACTCCTGCGTCTCGCAGACTCTCACCCTGGTGGAACGGGTCAACCGCAGCGACCAGTTCAAGGGCTGGGTCGGCAGCGACCGCTCGGCACACCTCTGTGCCCATACGTCCACCGGCTCCGAAGACTCCAACTCGCATGGACGGCAACACTAGGGCCCATCGTCCAGCGTCGCAGCAGATTCGCGCAAGGTGCGTGGTCGGCCGTGAGCTGACCTTGGTTAGCTGATGGTTAGCTGACCAACGAGTGGCCGACAAAGTCAACCGGGCCTACCACCGAAATCGTGCGCGGGCCGCTTAGCATATGGTCGATGACGCGCCGACAATCGGCCAGCGTGACCGCATCGGTACGCGCCAGCACCTCTTCGAGCGATGGCACTTCACCCATGAGCAGCTGACCTCGACCAAGGCGCGTCATCCGTGAGCCAGTGTCTTCCATCGCCATCGCAACCCCACCGCGCAGCGAGCGCTTGCAACGTGCAAGTTCCACGTCCTGAACACCGCCTACGCGTAATTTTTCGAGTTCGTCGCGCACCAGGTCGAGTACTTCGTCGAGATGCTCCCGAGCGGTTCCGAAGGAAATGCCCGTAAACCCTGCATCTTCGTACGTGGAGCGATACGAGTAAACGCTGTAGGCAAGACCGCGCGATTCGCGAATCTCTTGGAACAACCGACTGGAAAGCCCGCCACCCAACACGTGATCGACCACTCCCCATGCGTACCGGTCGCCGTGAGCGCGCGGATAACCGTTGAGCGCAACGGCCACGTGCACCTGCTCGGTATCGTCTTGCATAGTCACAACGTTCTGTGGCACCGCGGCCGGGCCAACGCGGTCCACACGTCCGCTGTCGGTGGGCAACCGGAGGCGCTCGGCCACCAGCTTTACGATGCGACCGTGGTCGAGGGAGCCTGCAGCTGCCACCACGGTGGTATGCGGACCGTATGTAGACGAATGAAATGCTCGGATGGTGTCGGGGGTCATCGCCGATACTGTTTCCGCTGAACCAGCGACCTCTCGACCAAGCGGATGACTTGGGAATCGGGCGTTGTACAACAGTTCGTGACAGAGTTCGTCGGGCTCGTCAGCGCGCATAGCGATCTCTTCAAGGATGACACGCTGCTCGCTCGCCACCTCTTCGGGTCGCAGAGCCGGCGCACTGACGATGTCGCACAACAGGCTCAGCCCTTCTTCCGCGTCTTCGTCGAGCGAACGCAGATGAAACGCCGTGTACTCCTTGGTGGTGAATGCGTTCATGTCGCCGCCCATGGCATCAACACGTTCAGCGATCTCTCGGGCGTTGAGCGACTCGGTGCCCTTGAAGGCGAGATGCTCCAAGAAGTGTGAAGCCCCCGCGTTGGCATCGTCTTCGTCGCGGGAGCCCACATCAACCCATACACCCAGCGTGACGGATCGGACTCCGTCCATTGCCTCAGTCACAACGGTGACGCCGTCGGCCAGCACGGTGGTTCGGACTTGTTCCATCATGAGGCGACCGACGCTACCCGCGCTGGCAAGGGTCCCGTGGCCGATGATGTGCGATCAGCCGTGGATTCTGTGCTTGGAACCGACGTCGGAACAGATCAGTGGCACCCGAGCGCTCTGAGTGGCAGAATTTCGGCGGCGGAAGAATTCGCCGTCGACATGGGGTGGAGTGCTGGCGTGAATTGGTACGGGGGGAAGCAGAACCGACAACACGTCCACAGGTCCCGGCTGCTCGGTCGCGGAGCGCTCGCAGCGACGTTGGCGTGTATGGGCCTGTCGAGTGCCGTCGCCGACACAAGGGGGACCACAACGGGGTCGACCTTCGTCACGCGGTGGGTTCAGACGACCAACCAGTCCTTTGCAACGATGACTGATCTGCCCGTTCGGCGACAGATCCTCATCACCTCGCCAGATGAAGGAACGGTGTCCGTATACACCTACGACGGCATCCTCGTCGAAACTCGTGTCCTCCCGGGGAAACCGGGCGATGCATTCGTCGCCAATGGGCTGGTGTATCTGATGTTCGAGGGGGCAGGTCCTGCGCAAGGCAGGCTCACCATTTTTGACCCTGCCACGTTTGCAACGACGAACGTCATCACCGGACTGGTCTCGCCACGGGGGCTCGTTCGAATCGGCGGCGCTTGGTATTCAACTGCCGGCGCCGGTTTCGATCGACGCATCGTACGAATGCAACCCGGCACAAACACGGTTGTTCCAATGACCACGATCCTCGACAACTTGCTCGAAGACACAAACCGGTTACTCGTAGCGCCGGACGAGCCTGAGGTTCTGTACCTGCAATACCGCAACGCCGCCAACCCGACGCTCTGGACAGTCAATCTGACCACGCAGGTCGTCGCCGGCGGTCCTATGTCGAATGGAACCTGGGCATTCATTCCTGGACAACTGATCACCGGAAACGGCGGTTTCGGGTTCGGCCGGCCAGGGCTGGGACCGCTTGGATGGAGTTGGGGACCGGACAATTCCAATTTTGGGGTTGTCGGTGTCGCTGCCTCGGCCGACTACGTAGCGCTGTGGTCGCAACGACAGTTCTACGGCGACCAACATGAAATTTCACTTCACCCAGTCACCGGACGGTGGCCCGAATATCACCGAACCGCGATTCCTGACCTCCACACCGACGGCGCGGCAATGATGATTACCGCAGACGGCACACGTGTTGTCCTCTACACCGTTGAAGCCGGGTTCTGGCGCTTGACCGTGGCCGGAGGGATAACCAACGATGGCGCCCTGGCAGCGCCCGGCTCGCCTTCAGGTCGTGTGAGTGCCCCGCCGGCGGCGGGCGCTGCGGTTGCGGGCGGTCGGCTTCCGGCTCCGAGGGCAGCCGGGCAACCCGTTGTCCAGAAAGGGGCTAACGACATCGAATTCGACGGAGCCGGACGCGCCTATATCGCCGATGGCGTCACGCACTCCGTCAATGTGTACGACCCACATGGAGTACCTCTGGCTTCCTTCCAAGATTTGGACACCATTCAGCAACTCGTCGCACACGGTGGACAAGTCCTCGGCATGATTCCCCGCCGAGCCCAAATAGTGGGCTTCGATCTTGCTCGACTTCAGGTCGACGTTCGCTGCACCCACGTGTTCGGAACAACGTTCACGTCGTACGGGTCAAGCCTGTACTCGCAGAGTCCTTTCCGTCGAATTGACCCCGCCACATGCGCCCAGTACGCCTTCCGCCCCGACCCGCTCACCTCACCCGATGTGCGCGATTTCAGCGATGGCCCCAACACCGTAAGTATACTTACCAGAGGTCGAGTGACAGCCTTCGACGGAACCGGGCAGCCCATCAACTCGGCGGTGTTGTTCGATCCGGTGCCGGTTCCTGGCCTCCCGACGGCGATCGACGGTGCAGGCCGAAGGTTCGATGCGGCGACGCTCGAACCCGACGGGCGAGTATTTCCAGGGAATGCACCGGCTGTCAGCTACGAAACTCCGCGGTTCGTGGCCACCTCTGCGTCGAACATCTCCCTGTATCAATACGACGGTGTCGGTGTTGCGACGCCAGCGCGAGCCGTGTCGCTACCCGAACCAGAGCTCGTTGTCGTTCGTTACGAGTTTCAACCCGGAACCGGCAACCTCTGGGTCATACGGAGACGACAGGACGAGTCGATCCGACTCGATATCGTTCCGGCTTCGCTCGTGCGCGGAACGTCACAAAGCTCGGTCGGCCCGGCTTCGGTGTCGAACACGCCCACCGCCACATCGGGTACGCGTCAAGCGACCGAGCTATTGCCGATACCCGTCGAATCACCAGGTTCATCCGACCTCGACGCCAGGAGTCGGTCGATCGAACCCACCACAGCGACCACGACGCTGGAGCCGGTAACGACGCTCGCTGTTGCATCGAAGGCAGGTACCGTCTTGCCGACCCACGTGAGATCAGCTGGTCCGTCAGCAGCCACATCCAGAGTCGCGCCGAGACCCACCCGCGTCAATCCCGATCACTCGCGGACCGCCGGTTCAACTCGGCCCGATTCGACACGATCCCGATTCAGAAAGCCGCAATCGACGCGACCTCCCCGCAGGTCAACCTGATCTGAAATCCCGTGTCGGCGTGACTTGCGTTCACCTCGTGTCATCGGACTACCGTCCGCGCATGCCCGAACTCACCACAACCCTTCCAGCGCTCTCGTTGATCGCCGTACCCGGCCGCCGGGCAGCGACTGTTGAACTAGCGACCGAAATCGAACGACGCGGCTTTTCCGGCATCTGGTGCCCCAGCTACGGAGACTGCATGGCGCTCTGCCAGGAGATCGCCGGAGCCACACACGAGATCGTGTTCGGCACCTCCATCCAACCGATCTACATGCGCCACGCCGTCGACTTGGGCAACCACGCTGCGTTCCTCCATGAGCGAAGCGGCGGACGTTTTCACCTCGGGCTCGGGGTGAGCCACGGCCCGGTGCACCAGCAGATCGGGGCAACACCGGGTCGGCCGCTTGCTGATACGCGCGCTTATGTTGAGCGGATGCAGAAGAACGAACGCGGATCCGGCCCACTTCCTCCGATCGTGCTGGCAACCCTCCGGGACAAAATGCTCGACCTTGCGATCGACATCGCGCAGGGCGCGGTGTGGGCCAACGCATCGTGCTCGGTGATGGACAAGCAGGCAGGCCGGGCACGCGCGGCGAAACCCGATGCGTTCTTCCTCGGCAACATGGTGCCGACTGTGATCGACGACGATCGTGACGCAGCCCGAGCGGTCCATCGACGCACACTGTCGGGCTACATCCGGTTACCCAACTACCGCAACTATTGGAAGCAGGCCGGGTACGAGGAAGAGATGCTGGCCATCGAAACAGCGCTCGATGCAGGGCAGCCGACCCCGGAACAGCTCAACGGACTCATGCCGAACCACTGGCTCGACGACGTCACGCTCTCCGGAAGCGCATCCGAAGTTCGAGAAGGAGCCGAGCGCTGGACAGCAGCCGGTGTCACGCCGATCCTCGTTCCCGCAGCAACGAGCGGCGGGCAGATGAAGGCGTTCGAGAACGTCTTCGCAGCGTTTGCCTGACAAGGCGAGCCGTCAGAAAGACACAACGCCGGACAGTTACCCGTCCGGCGTTGTTGTTCATTCAGTCAGCTCGCCAGGGGAGATCCCGGGGCGATGATCCCGGGCGAATGCTCCCGGGCGAATGCTCCGGGACCGCTCGTCAGCGACGACGGCGACGGCGTGGTGCGCCTGAGCCGGTCTCTTCAGCCGGTGCTTCGGTTTCTGGTCCGAGGTTGCCGATCTCGGCAGAGATCTGCTTCTCGAACTGATCCTCGAAGGACACGGCACCACCGCGTGCGACGGGCGCAGCGCTGCGTTCCACACGATCGCCGCCTTCGCTACGGCGTGGACCACGATCGCCGCGGTCTCCACGATCGTCACGACGCGGTCCACGATCAGGACCGCGGTCTCCACCACGGTCACGGTCACGGCCGCCGCGGTCGTTGCCACGGTCGTTGCCACGGTCGTTGCGAGGGCCACGATCCTCACGGTCGCGTCCGCCACGTTCGGCGCCCGCCTCCGTCGGAGGCATGTCTGCCCACTGCAGGCTGACCTTGCCCTGGACGTCGATGTCATCGACGCGGACCTCGATCTCCTGACCGAGTGACAACACGTCGTCGACGTTGTTGACGCGCTGGCCCTTGCCCACCTTGGAGATGTGCAGCAGACCGTCGCGGCCCGGGAGAATGTTGATGAACGCACCGAACTTGGTGGTGGACACGACGCGGCCCGGGTAGACGGCGCCCAGTTCGACCTTGGGTGGATCGAGGATCATCTCGATGCGACGCTTGGCCTCTTCGACCGCACGGCCGTCGGTGGAACCGATCGAAACCGTACCGACCTGGCCATCGTCGTCGACGCTGATATCGGCACCGGTCTCCTGCTGGATGGCGTTGATGACCTTGCCCTTGGGCCCGATCACCTCGCCGATCTTGTCCATCGGGATCTCGAAGCTGATGATCTTCGGAGCCGTGTCCGACACCTCGGTGCGTGGGGCCGAGATGGCCTTGTTCATCACCTTCAGGATGGACAGACGGGCTTCCTTGGCCTGCTGCAGTGCGGCAGCCAACACATCGGCCGGGATGCCGTCGATCTTGGTGTCGAGCTGCAGCGCTGTGACGAACTCTGCGGTGCCGGCAACCTTGAAATCCATGTCGCCGAATGCGTCTTCCGCGCCGAGGATGTCAGTGAGGGTGGTGTACTTGCCTTCGGCGTAGACGAGGCCCATTGCGATACCGGCGACAGGTGCCTTGATCGGCACACCGGCATCCATCAGCGACAGCGACGCAGAGCAGACGGAGCCCATCGAGGTGGAGCCGTTGGATGCAAGCACCTCGGACACCAGGCGCAGCGTGTAGCTGAACTCGTCCTGGCTCGGGATGACCGGCAGCAGTGCACGCTCTGCGAGCTTGCCGTGGCCGATTTCGCGACGCTTCGGTGACCCCACACGACCCGTCTCGCCGTTGGCGGAGGGAGGCATGTTGTAGTGGTGCATGAAGTACTTCTTGTTCGTCGGCTCCAGGGTGTCGAGCATCTGGTTCATCTTCGGCATGCCGAGGGTTGCCACGTTGAGGACCTGGGTCTCGCCCCGCTGGAACAGGCCGGTGCCGTGCGCGCCGGGAATGACGCCGACCTCGGCGGTGACGGGACGCAGATCCTTTGGCTTGCGGCCATCGATGCGTTCGCCCTTGGTGACGATGCGCTTGCGGATGATCTTCTTCTGCAGCGCACGTGACGCCTCGGAGATCTCCTTCTCACGGCCTTCGAACTTCGGCGCAACGGCTGCCTTGATGGCTGCGTTGGCTTCGTCGGTGGCGGCGTTGCGCTCGGCTTTAATCACGATCTTGGTCGCCTTCTCGAGCAGCTTCGTGCCGGCCTTTTCAACGGCCTCGAAGATGTCGTCGCCGTAGTCGACCATGGGGGTCCACTTGAGCGGTTCACGCTTGCCGGCGGCCTTCACCAGTTTGAGCTGGAGGGCGATGGATTCTTTGATCCAGGGCTTGCAAGCCTCGAGGCCGTCGGCGATGACTTCCTCGGTGACCTTCGGGGCACCGTCTTCGTAGTACTGCCACGCCTTCTCGGTGCCGCCGGCCTCGACCATCATGATGGCGACGTCGCCGTCCTTCAGCTGACGACCGGCGACCACAAGCTCGAACGTCGACTCGGCGCCCTCGGTGAACGTCGGGTGGGGCACCCACTCGCCGTCCTGGTTGTATGCGATGCGCACGGCACCGATGGGGCCGTCGAACGGGATGCCGGAGATCATCAGCGCAGCCGAGGCAGCGTTGATGGAGAGCACGTCGTGCGGGTTCTCCTGGTCGGCACCCAGCACGGTGATGACCACCTGGGTCTCGTTGCGGTAGCCGCTGGGGAACGACGGGCGCAGCGGACGGTCGGTGAGGCGGCACGTGAGGATGGCGTTGTCCGACGGGCGGCCTTCACGACGGAAGAACGAGCCGGGGACCTTGCCGGCCGCATATGCGCGCTCTTCGACGTCGACGGTGAGTGGGAAGAAATCGATACCTTCACGCACGCCTTTGGCGGCGTTGGCGGTGGCCAGCACGGTGGTGTGGCCGACCGAGGCGACAACGGCACCCTGGCTCTGCTGAGCAAGTTTGCCGGTCTCGAAGGAAAGGGTCTTGTTGGTGCCGGCAATCTTGCCGGTCACCTTTTTGGCGTCTGCCATTGGGTAACTCCTTGGACCGCCCCGATACGGGCGCGGTTCGGTTTGGCGGAGCCCGCGATTGTGCCGACACGTGTTCGTGCGACGACCGATTCCCAGTGGTGGCGGGCCGACAGGGCGGATGCCGTCCGCCGGTCTTCCACCACTGACAACCGGCTCCGTTTTGCGGACCCCGGTGTGGGGTGATGCCTGGTTCATCGGAGTTTCACCGATCCGAGTTGAGGATCGGTGGATGTTCTCCGAGACGGGCTGCTTGATGTGCAGCCGAGCACTGGACCAAAGGGTCGTGGCTCAGAAACACACGAGCGGCCCAACAAGGCCGCCCCCAGCGTACAGCACGCCAACTGGGCTCCCAACACGACCACCCGACCCCCAACCCCCAACCCCATACGCGCAACTTGCCCACCACCGACGCGCAACTCGGCCCTTTTGGTCCAAATCCGGGCCGAAAATCGCCGAGTTGCGCGTGAAACGGCGCCGAGTTGCGCGAATGCCGGTTGCGGTTGCGCAGTTCAAAGTCGTAGGGGCTCCGCACATGGATTGGTCGGAAATTGTCAGAGGCCTCAGGCACAGTGGCGGTGACAGTCGCTTCCCCGCGTTTGATAGTTCACGAGAAACGAGGGCACGCGATGCGTCGTTGCTATGAAATGGTCCTGACCGGCCCAGCCGCTGCTGCTGAACACGGGTTGGATGGCTTCGCAGTATCACCTGGCCGCAGCGCTGGGCTGCACCCGTTCCGTCCGAGATCGTTCCCGGCGTCCGAGTTTCGAGATTGGGGTCACAACCCATGGCGCCAATGTGTCGTGCGAGTTGGAGGCCGGACACTGCGCATCGACTTCGGTTCTCACTGGGATTGCATCATCGACCGAAGACATTCACGCCGCGCAACGTGCTGTTGTGTGACCTTGACAGCAAGGAATACCACCCACACAACTTTGAGCAGGACCGTGAACGGTGGGCGCTTTTAGACCGAGCCGGCTTCCATCACCTTTCCATTACCCCGCGGCAGATGCGAGACCACCCAGACGCCGTTCGCAGACGGATCGAGCGCAAGTTGCGTCAACTCCCTAAAACCTGACCACCACATCCGCGCAACTCGGCCCCATTTCCCACACAACTCGGCAGTCTCGGGCGAATTTTTGCCCCGTTTTGGCCGAGTTGCGCGTATCAGGACCCCGAGTTGCGCGTCTGTTCGCCCCGAGTTGCGCGCATCAGACGAGCGCTGAGGTGACGGTGCCCGCATCCACGTGGACGCGGCGCGTCACCGTGACGGTTTCCAGGAGCCGACGATCGTGGCTGACCAGCAGCAGTGTGCCGACATAGGCGGCCAGTGCCTGTTCGAGTTGCTCGATGGCCGGCAGGTCAAGGTGATTGGTGGGCTCGTCGAGCACCAACAGGTTGACGCCCTCGTGCTGGAACCTGGCCAGCGTGGCGCGGGTGCGTTCCCCGGGCGACAACAGCCGCGCCGGTCGCAGAACATCGTCGCCGCTCAATCCGAACTTCGCGAGCAGGGTGCGAACCTCCGCGATCGTCGAATCAGGATACCAACGGAGGAACGCTTCGACGATGGTTGCATCGCCGTCGACCGGCACACGGGACTGCTCCAGTTCGCCAACCACCACCCCATTGCCCAATCGTGCCGTTCCCGAGTCCGGGACCGCTCGCCCAAGGATGAGGTTCAGCAACGTCGACTTCCCGGCCCCGTTCGCGCCTGTGATCGCCACCCGGTCGCCAGATGCGATGTCGAGATCGACCGGGCCTAGGGTGAACGAACCGCGCCGCACGACGCCGCCACGCACACTGGCAACCTCGGACCCCGAGCGCACCGCCGCGCCGATCCGGTACTCGAGATTCCACACCTTGCGCGGCTCGACCACTTCAACCAGACGCTCGGCGGACTTTTCCAGCCGTGATGCCTTCGACGCTTGCTTCTCGGTGGCTTCGGCCTGTGTCTTGCGGCCGATCTTGTCGGAGTCGCTGCCCTTCTTGCGCATCTCGGCGCGTGTTCTGCGCACACCTTTGTCGGCCCATTCGCGTGTGGTGCGGGCGCGGCCCAGCAGGTCGTCTCGCCGTTCCGTGAACTCGTCGAACGCCTCGCGTGCATGGCGCTTGGCCACTTCGCGCTCCTGCAGGAACGCGCCGAACCCGCCACCGAACAACGCAACCGTGCGTTCGTTGCCGTCGATCTCGAGCACATCGGTGGTGACCGCTTCGAGGAACACCCGATCGTGGCTGACAACAACGACAGCCGCTGGGCGGGACCGAAGTCCGGCGACAAACCGCTCCAACTGCGCAAGCCCGGCGAGGTCAAGATCGTTTGTCGGTTCATCGAGGCAGAAGATGTCGAACCTGGCCAAAAGCAGCGCGGCCAACCCGACACGGGCACGCTGTCCCCCGCTCAGCGCGTGGACCGGTGTGGTGGGGCTCTTCGACGGATCCAGTCCGACGTCGGCCAGTGCTGCAGGGATGCGATCGTCCAGATCCGCTCCGCCAAGCGCCAACCAGCATTCAAGGTCGTCGGAGTAAGACTCGCCAGCTGGGTCACCCATGGCCAAGGCAGCAGCTGCAACCTCCATCCGCGTCGAGGCCTCGACCACGCCTGTTCGACGTGCCAGCCATTGCCCGATGGTTTCGTGCGGTGAGGCAACAGCGAGCTGCTGCGCGAGGAACCCCACCGTGGCTGAAGACGGCGAGCGTTGCACCGAACCGGCGAGCGGCGCATCGACTCCGGCGAGAACGCGCAGCAGCGTGGTCTTCCCTGCACCGTTCTGCCCGACCAGCCCGATGACCCGTCCGGGTGTCACCGATACGGTGATCCCGTCGGCCAGTACCGTCGGCCCGTGCCCGATGGAAACTCCCGCTGCGATGACCGACCCCACATGGACATCTTTCCACCTGAGCGATCGGTTACACAGCGAACGCTTGCGACGCGCGGAGCAGCGCGCCGGCTAGTTCGGTGTCTCCTTCGATGGTCGAATCGAGTACATCCGGGTCGATCCGACGGGCCACCATCCGGCAGTAGTCGACAACATCCGCAACGATCAACGTGGTCCGTTCGCCGGTCCCGATGTCGAACGTACCGCCGCCCGGGCCGGTGAGTACAACCCGCGCCGACGAAAACGACAGCAGCGGATCGACCAGCGAAAGTGTGTACGGAAGTGTGGCCACGGAGAACGACGACATCGTTCGCAACTCCTCGGCCGGGGTCGGCCGTTCGAGGCGGCCAACGGCTCGTGCGATGTCGTTGACATGCGTCCACAGCTCGAACGCCCGGGCCACCAGCAAGGACGACCCTGTGAACGGCCAGCCGTGCAGCGTGGCCGGCGCGTTCGGCCGGAACGCGTCTGACCCAATATGGTCGCTGATCTGTCGCGCAGCTGTGCGCCAGCGGCCCGCGGTAGACAGCGGTGAGCCCAGCAACTCGGTGTCGATCAGCGCTCGCCCGACCGCAAGATGGTCGTTCTCATCACCCGACGGCATCTTTCCCAAGCCGAACATTGCTGCGGTGCACTGCTCGATGACCAGCAGGTGAGCAACCAGCCCATGCACGGTCCACTGGTACGGCGTCGCCCGACGCTCCCAATCTTCGTCGGCCAGCGTGTCCAACAACTGTTCAAGCGCCGCGACCCTGGCGCGGTACAGATCAACCGGAGACAGAGTCGGCGAGAGCAGCGGTGGCGCGGCGGCCGCATGACCCAGCAATCGTCGGCGCACTTCATCGGGTGGCGTCGACGCGTCGCCTTCCGCAAGTGCGGCAACCACGGGTGTCAGACCCCACCGTTCAATCGCAGTGTCCAGATCATCGTTTCGCTTCATGCCAGGTTTCGTTTCATGCCAGGTTTCGTTTCACGCCAGAGCCACCCGTTTCGCTGGGTCCGAGAAGGCTGTTCAGCCGATGGAGACCAAGTCTGATGCGAGATTTTGCTGTGCCTTCCGATGCCCCGGTGCGCACAGCTACCTGGGCGAACGTCAGTCCTTCAAAGTATGCAAGTTCGATGGCGCGGCGCTGCGCGTCGGGCAGGCGTCGCAGCGCGTTGCGCACCCGTTCGCCGGTCACCAGCGCAATCGCGGCCTCGTCGACGTTCGGTGCTGGCACCGGGACAGCGCGATACGCTCGCCGCTCGTTCGCCCTCCGACGCCCGGCGCTGCGGAGCGTGTCGATGCAGCGGCGGCGTGCGATCACGACGAGAAACGTGCGCAGCGAACCTCGCTCACCGTTCCATCGACTCGGGCTGTTCCACAACGAGGTGAAGACCTCTTGGCAGATGTCGGCTGCACTATCGCCGCCGACCAGACGCAGGGCGATGCCGTGCACGAGTGCGCTGTACTGGTCGTAGACCTGCTCGAGGGCCGCGTCGTCGCCAACAGCGATCCGCGCCATCATTCGGCGCTCCCACTCGGCAACGGGGTCTGACACCAATGCGGAACATACCGCGGCGGATGGCAGCCATGCCGAGCGGACAAGCGTGTTGTCCACGGATGTCTCAGACCTCAGTCGAACAGCGGCGAGGAGAGGCCGTGGCGCTTGGCGACCTCGATCAGGACCGGCATTGACGTTGCGTCCGGCGGACCGGCGGGAACCGATGCCGAGACGTCGGCGAAGAAGCTCGACGCGCGAGCCCCGCTGGTGGTGCTGAGGAACGATGCTGTTGTTCCCGTAGGCACAACTTGGTATGTGTGCAGACAATCGGCCGGGACGGTAGCGGACCCGCCAGCCTCGATCCGCTGCCAGTCCGCACCGACTAACACGTCGACTGCACCGTCGAGGACGAAGAACGATTCACTCCACGGGTGAGCGTGAGGTGGCGGTCCGCCTTCCGATGATGCAGAGACTCGGAACAGCTCGAACTCGCCACCTCCGCGAAGGACCTCGACGTTGTCGCCGACAACACTGAACGTGCGCCCAGCGTGAACCTGTGCCCGGGCAGCCCATGCAGCTTCCTGGCTAGCCCAGTCACCGATGTGGCGGAAGCAAACCACTTTTCCATCGGGCCCAAAGGTCCACTCGTGTGCCTCGATCGAAAGCGGCCATCCGGCCCCGCCGACCACGTTTCCTTCGGTCCATACCGGTACCAAAACCGTGTCGCCGCCCACGCACGGTATGCCAGGTTCGAATCGGGTGAACGTCAGGTTCTGACCGACGTGGCCGAAGAACGCCATGACGTGCGCCTTGCCATGTCCAGGCTTGAGGTAGGGCAGCCCTGTGTCTCTCACCCCGATGTCCCAGGCCACGTCGTCATCGAGCTGGTCGATGATCCACGGCACGTCTCCGCGCCCGAACGCTGCATACATTTCGCTGACCGTCTCAACCGTGCTGGCCATGTGAGCCTCCTCGATTTTCGTTTGATCCCTCGTGATGCGGGCGGTTCCCTCACCGACGAAAAGAGATTCGCCACACCCGGCAATCCGGATCACCGGTTTGGACGCGAAACGACCCCGACGTGGTCGGGGTCGTGGATCGGGCCGTGGGTAGACCGAATCGGCCAGCAGCAAGTCGGGAGTTTCAGCGGCGCAAGCCGTGGGTGACGAGCAGCGCACGGTAGCGCTCGACGTCGATGTTCTTCACATAATCGAGCAGCCGACGACGGCGGCCGACGAGCATCAGCAGACCACGGCGGGTGTGGTGGTCATGCTTGTGGCCCTTGAGATGATCGTTGAGGTGGTTGATGCGGGCCGTGAGCACGGCGATCTGCACTTCGGCGGAACCGGAGTCCTTCTCGTGGGTGCGATGCTGCGCAATGACGGCTGCTTTGTCGATACCGACGCTGTTGCTCATGTGAACCCCCACTCGGCAAGTCTGCCCGGCCGAACCGGCGGGCTCCCTGGCCACCCGAGGGCGCAGCAACAGAGCCCGAAGAACTTAGCAGCCCAGCCGGTGCCCCTTGACCTGTCGTGGAAACATGAGGTGATGAGCCCCGATTCTCCCCTGGACATCGAATCGCAATGCGCCTACCTCGACGCGCACAACGGCATCGTCGGACTGGAGGTGCTTGACCCGTCGGAAGTCGACCGCGCCGTGCGCATCTTCCATCGTGACGGGTTCGTGGTTGTGCGTGACGCACTGGCGGTCGATCAACTGGCTGCGCTACGAGCAGGAACAGACGAGGTGGTCCGCGACATCATCGCCCTCGATCAGGACCGGCACGGCAATCGTGGGTCGCACCGGTACTCGTTCGGCGGGTCAAGCCTGACGCGCAGCATGCTGCACCGCCCCGAATGGCAGATGCTCATTGATCTCCCGACCGTCACACCGATCGTGTCTGCCATCTTTCAGTCGACGGACTATCTCCTGCGTGCCTGTAGCGGTGATTTCTGCCTGCCGGGTGCAACTGCTTACCAACCGCTGCATTCCGACATGGGCGACCACCGCGACCGGTCGAAGACTCCGTTCAGTTCCTTCCACGACCCCCGGGGACACCTCTCCACACGCGATCTTCCGTGCCCATACGTTTGCGTCAACTTCCTCACCGTCGATTCGACGCGGCTCAACGGGCCGACGCGTCAGATCCCCGGATCGCAACACTCACGGGCTCCCATTCCGACACTGGACGAGGAACCGGAGTGGATGCGGCTCAGTACGGTCTGCCCAGTCCCTGCTGGTTCCGTCCAGATCCGCGACGTTCGTGCGTGGCACGGCGGGACACCGAACGTGTCGGACCACGTGCGGGCGATTCCGAACGTCGAGTTCTACGCGCCGTGGTTCCGTGAGCCGACGCTGCCGGGCATTGCCAAGGCAGACCACCGGCGCCTGTCCCCCTTCGCGCAGCAGCTCACCCGATACTGCGTGGCCGACTCGTCCGATGCACTTCTCACGGGCTACACGCTCACACCGCCACGCTGAGCCCCGAGGTTCAGATCCTTCGTCAGGACGTTCATCGGCCAGCGTTCATCGGCGCACGAACCGGGTATAGAGGCCGTGTTACTGAACCGTTGAGCGAAACGTCACACTGTGTGCATGTCGAACACCGACGAAGCGGATCTGTCGAGCTTCGACGAGCAGCCACACGTTGATCCCGGCGCTGCAATCGAGCGCATGGATCTTGACCACACCTCGTGGGTCGATGTCAGCCGGGGTTGGCTGCAGGGAGCGGACCAATTGTTCACCTGTCTGTTCGACACCGTCCCGTGGAGGACCACTCAGCTGTTCCGGTACGAGCGCACCGTGGAGGAGAAGCGCCTCAGCGCCGGGTGGACCCGAGGCAAACCGCTCCCCCATCCAGTGCTTGCAGAAGCCACCCGGTGGATCCAGCGGCGCTACCGGGTTCCGTTCGCAGGATTCTCGATGATCCAGTACCGCGATGGTTCCGACGGACAGGGTTTTCACCGCGACACCGACATGCGCTGGCTCGACGACACCATCATCGCGGTTCTCACACTCGGCGCCACTCGACCATGGCTGCTGCGACCACGGGCCAACCGGTATACGGACTCCGCGCACTCGCAGGCCGCGCAACAGGCCGCAACCCACGACTTACTACCGGGCAACGGCGATCTCCTTGTCATGGGCGGACGCAGCCAAGCCGATTGGGAGCACTCGGTGCCATACCTCGACACCCGCCACGGCGCGGCGCAACGCGCTCAGCCCGTTGGCACGCGCATTTCGCTGCAATGGCGTTTCGCTCGCAAGACCGGAGAACCGTTCATGGGGCCATCGTTCCGGGCGGATGTCCGCTACGGACACGGCAAGGTGGCTCAGCAGTAGCCGGGCGAGCCAAACTGCACACATGCCTTCGTTCGTCAGCCTGGTCACCATCGTCGTGGAGGACTACGACACCGCAATCGCGTTCTTCACCCAGATCCTTGGCTTCGACCTGACCGAAGACAGCCCGTCGGAGACCAACGACGGCCGGCCGAAACGCTGGGTGGTGGTCACGCCCCCGAACGCAGAGACGGGCATCCTGCTGGCGCAGGCCGACGGTGAAATCCAGCGTCACGCTATCGGCAACCAGACGGCAGGGCGGGTCGGCTTCTTCCTGCGTGTCGACGATTTCGACGCAACGCTCGCCCGCCTCAACGCGACCGGAGCGACGATCGTGTCGCCACCGCGGTCCATGCCCTACGGGACCGTGGCAGTCTTCGAGGACTTGTGCGGGAACCGGTGGGACCTGCTCGGCCCAGGGCCGGCTCCGACCCCTTAAGGCTGACGTCGTTCGGATCGTTTGCCGCGGGAACCCAACGTCGATCGGCCTTACAAGGCAGACGTCTGGTTTGCCTTGTATGCTATCTGCATGACAAATTCGGGCGAACTCAGAGTGTCGACACGAGGACAGATGAGCCTTCCCTCGTCCACGAGACACCGATGGGGTCTCGACGATGGCGGCGACGTCGGCTACCTCGATCTCGGCGACGCCGTACTCATCGTTCCCGGTGGAACCGCCGAACTGCGGCGCAGACTCTTGGGTGAGATCACTGCTGCCGACTGGATCCTGGCCCGCTCGGGGTTTGGAGACGACGAACTGGCAAACCAATGACGATCGTGCTGATCGATGACCAGCTCCTCGGGCAAGTCCTCAGGGGTCGAAAGCCCAGATCGCTCGCAGGGAAGGACCTCTACACCACTGGTCACTGGTACCTCCGGCTCTGCCAAGCAGCGCTCCGGGCCGACGGACGCACGGGGGTCCTGTCCGGACCGTTCGCTGCGTTGACGCCCCGGTTGCGGGCCCAGGCGATGGGGTCGCTCCTGGAGCTACCACCAGAGATTGGGGTACTCAGCCTGCGCGAGTTGGGACCCACCATTGCTGATCTGCGCGGCCGGCACCAGCTCAACGTGCTGGCAATCGAGGCGCTCGCGTCAGCCTCTCGACTCGATGCGAGAGTCTTCATCAGCGCTCCGTCGCCCCTGCTGGAACGTGCGCTCATCGCCGAAGGATTAACGGTTCGCGTCGTCAAATCCACAGGTTGATCAACCCGCCGACGCCCCCTCCGATGAGGAAGTTCAGCCGGACAGAATTCGGCGTGCCTGGGCGACGTCGGCGTGCATCTGCTGAACGAGCGCGTCGACCGAGTCGAACTTCGCTTCGGGCCGCAGCCGCTCGACGAACTCGACCCGTGCCGTCTCGTCGTACAGATCGCCTTCGAAGTCGATCAGGAAGGCCTCGAGCAATGAGTACGGCTGGTCGTCGTAGAACGTGGGCCGACGACCCAGGTTGACCGCAGCCGGCAGCCTGATGCCGTCGGGCCGCGCGTAACGTGCTGCATATATACCGTCGGCCGGAAGGCACGCGTCGATATGGAGGCTGACGTTTGCCGTGGGGAAACCGATCATGCGGCCGCGTTTATCGCCACCGATCACCGTGCCACGAAGCTCGTACGGCCGCCCGAGCAGACGCCGAGCACCAGCCATGTCGCCTGTGTGGACGAGGCGGCGAATCTCGGTGCTGCTCACCTTGCCGTCGAGGCCCGGAAGGCTGATGAGCTCGAGCCCGACGACGTCGAACCCGTCCTCGCGGCCGATCTCCTGGAGCATCTCGACGTTGCCTCGACGGTCCTTGCCGAAATGGAAGTCACGACCGACAACAACCGTCCTGGCCGACAGACAGTCGATAATCACTTCTTGCACGAACGCCTCGGCAGCCTCGGTGGAGCGCTCAGGGGTGAACGCGACAACAACCGTGACATCGACGCCGGTCGCTTCGAGCAACTCAAGCTTCTGGTCGAGGGTTGTGAGCAGTTTGGGTGCGCTTTCGGGGCGCACAACGCTCGCCGGGTGCCGGTCGAAGGTCACGACAGCAGACCGCAAACCTGATCGGGCTGCCAGGCGACGGACTTCTCCGATGACTGCCTGGTGTCCGAGATGGACCCCGTCGTATGCACCGATGGTCACCACCGACCCTGCCGCAAGTGACTTGCGCGTCGTCCAGGCGTGGGGGTCGTGGATCACCTGCATCACACCAACCTAGTTGGGCGACCCTCACCGCTCGAAGCGGCGAGCAGGGCGCGTAGCGGCTCAGTCCCGGTTGAGAACAACGGCGGGCTTGGCAAGTCCGCTGCGGAAGGGCTGGTAGAGAGCGATGAGCCTGCCCGCGGCCACAACCTGCCAGAGCGGAGCCTCGGCTGGAACGTCGTCGAAAACCATTCGGTCGACAACCGCTCCGACGACGACCTGTCGGGCCACGTCGGCCGACACCTCGGCAGCCGGCAAATGCGCCAGCATCTCGCAGGCGTCGAGCGGCTGACGGTCAGGGAGCGCGTCGTCCAGCGGCACGGCCGTCGACTGGTCGAAGGGGCCGATCGACGTGCGTCGCAACCGGCGCAGATGCGCACCCCCGGCGAGCGCCACTCCGACATCGGCCGCCAGCACGCGGACGTAGGTTCCCGTCGAACAGTCGACCTCGATGCGGTACACCAGCGGATTGTCGGTTGGAGAAACGTCGTAACGGGAGACGTGCACGGGACGCGCTGCGCGTTCGATCTCGATGCCTTCTCGTGCGTATTCGTGCAGCCGCTTGCCATTGATCTGCACAGCGCTCACCATTGGTGGAACCTGCATGATGTCGCCGACGAACGCCTGCGCGGCCGTGGCCACTTGCGCTGCAGTCACCCCCGACATGTCGAACGTGGCGGTGATTTCACCTTCGTCATCAAGCGTTGAGGTCACAGCCCCAAGCACCAGTTCGGCCGTGTAGCACTTGGTATGCGCGCTGAGATATTGAATGAGCTTCGTACACTGACCCAGCGCAACGAGCAGCACACCGGTTGCCCCAGGGTCGAGGGTGCCCGAGTGGCCACATCGGCGCTGCGACGTGAGGCGCCGAACGCGATTCACCACGTCGGTGCTGGTCATCCCCGCAGGCTTGTCGATGATGTACATACCATCGAGCCCGCTGTCCTTCGTCCGGCGACCCATGGTGCAAGCAGCAGTTCGGTGACGCTCAGGCTTCGGGCGCTTCAGGCCTGGTCCGGGTTGACCGGGGGGAGATTGCGGATGAGGTCGTCGATCCGCTGACCGGCCGTGATGGCAGGGTCGGGCCGAAACGACAGCAGCGGGGTTCGCTTCAGGCGGACCTGCGACCCGACCGCTGCCTGGAGGCGGGCACGATGCTGGTCGAACGCCGCCTGCACCTCTTCGGCCCCGCTGGAGGTGAACATGGCCGAATAGAACACCACGCCGCGGCTGAAGTCCGGGTCGACGTCGATGCCCGTGACGGTGACCATCTCCAGACGTTCGTCGTCGATTTCTTCCAACATTCCGGCGATGACCTCGCGCATCACCTCGTTGACCCGCACCGTCCGCTGGTACGGACGCGCGCTTCCAATGCCCCCGCGGCGGGACGAACTTCGGGCGCTGCTGCTTTTCGCTGGCATCCCCCCATTCTGCCTGACCGGTCCGCCCATCTCGACCCGTCCGGGCAGAGGACACCACGGGCGCTACATTGCCCCTATGGCCACCGAGTCGATCGCAGAAGCCCGCAAGGACCTGGAGAAGGAGTACGCCGACGTGCGCAAGCACTTCGGCGGCATCGAGGCAGCACTGCGCACAGTGCTCAACTCCAATGCCGAAGACGACATCGAGCACCTGCTGGGTGAACTCGAGGACGCCGTGAAGAAGGCCCGTACGGGCGGCGTGCTGGGTTCGGGAGCCAATGCGCATGCCCGCGCCCGCAAGCACTACCTCGAACTGTCCGGCAAGAACTGACTCTCGCCACCGACGGATGGCGCTGACCACGGCATCCAAGGGAATCACGACGCCGGCGAGTAGATCGCACGTCGCTGCGTGGGTCATCAATATCGTCGTGACGGGCCTGGTTCTTGCCGGTTGCACGCCGACGGCCTGGAACCGTGACATCGAACCGGTCAGCACCGACTCGATTCGCCTGTCCGAAACGACTCTTGCCAACGGATTACGACTTGTGATCCACGAGGACCATCGAGTTCCTGTGGTGAAGGTGATGACCATCGTCGGCGTCGGTTCTGCTGACGAACCCCCGGGCCGCGGCGGATTTGCTCACCTGTTCGAGCATCTGATGTTCTCGGGCACATCCGCCGTCCCGGAATTCGACGTGACGATGGAGACCGTTGGCGGAAGCAACAACGCATGGACAGATGTCGAGCAGACCGTCTACCACGAGACAGCCCCTTCCAACGCTGTGGGCACGCTGCTGTGGCTCGAGGCAGACAGGTTTGCCAACCTGGGTGCATCGATCAGCCAGCACAAGATCGACGTGCAGCGTGACGTGGTGCTGAACGAGATGCGCCAGGCGGTGCTCGACGAACCAGGCGGCGGCGCCTACGAGGCAGCCAGTAGCGCGCTGTTCCCCCCTGCGCACCCGTACCACCGGCCTGTCATCGGTTCGATCGAGGATCTCCGAGCCGCAACTCGGTCTGACGTGGTCGACTTCTTCACTCGTTACTACACACCGTCAAACCTCACACTCATCATCGCCGGTGACATCGATACGAAATCCGTACGCGCGCAGATCGAAAAGCTGCATGGTCGAATCGCAGCCAGGGCGACCGGGTCCAGCACTGCCGGGTCCAGCACTACCGGGTCCAGCACTACGGGGTCCGGCGACGGTGCCGCTGGATCAAGCACGAAGGGCGAAGGCTCACGGCTGACGGCCAACCGGTGCCGGCCATGTCGGCAGCGGTTCATCGACGCAGTCAGCGCTCCACGTGTGAGCACCACCTATCAGTGGCAGGCCAAGCGGGTCGACGGATCCTTCGTCGATCCGAGCCTGGAGTTGGCAGCGGCCATGGCGAACGACTCCTTCACCAGCCAGTTACAGGTCGAGCTCGTCCGAGACCGACACGTAGCGAACTGGGTGTCGTTCAGCTACGACCCGAAGGAGCTTGCCCAGATGTTCTCCGTCGAGGCCGAGGCAGCGGAAGGTATCACCGCTGACCAATTGCGAGCCGACCTCGACGACGCGCTGCAGCGGCTCGCTGCGTCAGGGTTCTCCTACGCAGAGGCAACGGCTGTGAAGATCGCAGCTCGCGGCGCATTGGCCGACCAGATGGAAGAGCCGAACGGGCAGGCAGATGTGGTCCAAGAGGTGGTCACCCGCTACGGGACCACAGGACTCCCGGGCAACGGGATGGGCCACGATGCGGTCAGCCGCTACGGCCGTCGGTTCCGCATGGTCACGGCCACGTCGGCCACACGGGCCCTCCGCTCGATGCTGCGCAACGCCGACCGGGTGGAACAGATTGTGCAACCCGGCGAGCGCGGCGGGTATCCGTCGGTGCTGGTCGACTCTTCGGGCACGCCTACGGGTCGGCTCTTGAGTGCGGCGAAGCCGATCGTGTTCGCACGGCCCCACGATGGACAGGCGGCCCGGATTCGGGTTCCGGACCCACAGACCGTGCGGTTGAGGAGTGGGGTCAGCCTGTCGCACTTTGTACGGTCCGATGCACCCACCGTCGAGGTTGTCCTGATGGTCAACGGAGGCGGTGAACGCGACCCGTCGGGCAAAGAGGGTCGGGGTGCCCTGCTGGCCGCCATGATGACCCGCGGCGCCGGTCGCCTCGATGCAACAGGATTTTCCGGGGCAGTGGCGAAGCTGGGTTCGTCGATCAGCGTGAACGGATCGTCCGACCGGTACACCGTGTCGGTTTCCTCGCCCCCACAATCACTCCAGCCCACCTTGGAGTTGCTGGCCGACGTGCTGATCAGGCCGACTTTCGCTGCCGAGGAAGTCGCCCTTGCAGCCGACGAAACGACCGCAGCGATCGAGAGCCAGCAGACCGACCCGGGCGCGCTGGCGTTCTACGCCGGGGTGCGGGACTACTTTCCGGCCGGCGACGCGGTCACCCGGTTCGCCACTGTTTCGTCGGTCAAGCGTGTGACCGCAGATGATCTGCGCGCTGAACATCGCAAGGCGTTCCAGCCGCAGAACACAGAGATCGTTTCCGGCGGGCCGA
>JANNBN010000128.1:0-16976 GCA_031385545.1 Acidimicrobiia bacterium
AGCGGTCGAGGCCGCCTTGGCCGCTGTCATGAAACCGTCGAAGGACGATGAGCGCACGCCTCCGCAACGCAGCGCTGATGCGCTGGTCGATCTGTGCAGAGAGTCCTTGGCAAATCCGGACCGCAGTTCGGTTGGCAACGAACGCCCGAATGTCAACGTAGTGTTCCACGCAGCTGACGGCTCAGCCCAGACAACCGGTGCGTGGTTCCTGCGGAACTGGCAAATATCCCAGGTGATGTGCGACGCCACCGTCACAGCAGTCGCTGCCACCTTGAAGGGGACCGTGTTCGATGTGGGCACGCCACTGACTGTCATCCCGGTGCGGAATCGCAAAGCGGTGATGGTCCGGGATCGGGGGTGTCGGATGGGTGGGTGCAGCCACCCGGCTCGCTTCTGCGAGGTGCATCACATCCGGGAGCGTGAAAACGGCGGAACGCACGAGTTGTCGAATCTGGTTTTGCTGTGTACATACCATCATCGTGAACTTCACCGCCGGGGCGTCACGCTTCGGTGGGAAGGCACCACGCTGGTAGCCGAGTATCCAAACGGCGTGACGATCCGAGGTCTGCCGCCACCTGCTTCCTGGCCCACTCTTTTGTAAGCAGACAGATCATTGCGTTTTCGGGGAGCGGTCGGGGCGCGGACCACCGCGCCCCGAGGACAGATGCAATATCCTTACTTTGCATCACTTGTAAGGAGAAGGCAGTGCGTGAAGCTCTTGGTCTCGCCGAGGGTGACGACGTCGTGTTCCGGGTCGATGGCAATCGTGCCGTTCTCGCGCGCACATCGGACTTCTTGTCTCTCGCAGGGACCATCGCTGTCCCGGCCACCCGACGCAACGCTGCGTGGGACGATGTGCTTCGCCGCACCTGCGCCTCCAGAGCAGCGGACCGTCTTTGAGCGTATTCATCGATACCAACGTGTTGGTTCGTCACCTCACGGGAGACCCCACCGACGTGGCGGCCCGAGCGACTGCTTTTCTTTCGAACGCCGACGAACTCCTCCTCGCAGATCTGATCGTCGCCGAAACGATCTACGTCCTTGAGTCGTTCAACAAAACGCCTCGGACACAGATAGCCGACGCGATGCGCTCGCTCGTCGCCATGGACAGCGTCGTGACCATCGACCCGGCACTACTCCTTCGAGCGGTGGAAGTCTATGAAGTCGACCGAATCGACTTCGCCGAGGCATACCTCGTCGCACACGCCGAGAGCACCGGAGTTCGCGCAATCGCGTCGTTCGACAAGTCCCTCGATCGAGTCGCAACGATCGAACGGATTGAGCCACCCGCTTTGGCTACCCTGCCACCATGACCACAGCAACGCTGCTCCACGTCGACGCCCGCGGTGTCGCCACCATCACGCTCAACCGTCCGGAGAATCGCAACGCGCTCTCGACCGAGTTAGTGGACGGTCTCTCGGCCCACCTCACCGAGGCCATCGAAGATGTCGGCGTTCGCGTGATCGTTCTCACTGGTGCTGGCACTGTGTTCTGTGCGGGTGCCGACCTGAAGGAGCGTCGCACCGTCAGCGCAGGCGCAACCGATGACGATCTGCCCACGTTCGTGCGGGTGTTCCAGGCCATCGCAGCGGCGCCGAAGCCGGTGGTCGGCAAACTCAACGGTCATGCGCTCGCAGGTGGGTTGGGGTTGGCATGTTCGTGCGATCTCACCATTGCACCGGAACGGGCGCTGCTGGGGTTCACCGAAGTTCGCATCGGCGTGGCGCCTGCCATCATCAGTGTGGTGTGCCTGCCCAAACTGCGGATGGCCGATGCTGCTGAACTGTTTCTTACCGGCGAGCGGATACCCGCGCAACGCGCCGCGGCGGTTGGCCTGATCAACCGTGCAGTTCCCGACGACCAGTTGGATGCGGCCACCGACGAGATGGTGTCGAAGTTGCTCCTTGGTGGGCCGAAGGCGTTGGCCGCCACGAAACAGCTGCTGGCCAAGGTGCCGAACATGGACACGCTCGACGCGTTCCGCTGGACCGCGAAACTGTCAGGCGAGTTGTTCGCCTCAGAGGAAGCGGCAGCCGGCATGGCAGCGTTCGCCGCGAAGCAATCGCCGCCCTGGGTAACCGGCACCTGACCTCAAGGCGGATTTGGAGGGTTCGCAAACCGCTGATGGTGCCCCTTGCGGTACCCGATCTAGTTGAGGGGTCGGTTCTCCTGTGCGCGCAGAATGCTATCGACTTCTTCCGAATCTAGTTCCGCCACTCGCGAGTATCGACTGGCGCCCGTGGAGAGCGGAGTCCGAACGCTTCTACGGTCACCGAACCAACGAGTGCCATGCATCGTGGATGTACTCGCGCAAGGCAATACAGACGGATGTGGCCTCAGCATCCAGATCAAAATACCAAGAGCGGTAAGACACTCTGTGGTGCACGACCAGCTCGCGACCCAAGTCTGCGTTCAAAAAGATGGAATGAGCAGCATCGACATCAACGCTTTTCCTGATGTCTATCTCTCCAAGGGCGTGGCTTTCTACGTGCTCGTAGGCGTCACGAAGTTCCTTGATCGCGATCCTTCGCTGATCGGTGAGGATCGCTGGGAGCGGACCCCCTGTGTGGTGGTCTGATACTTCCCGAACCATCACGCAGGCACGATGAAGGGCGGTCATCGCTGCCTCCGCGTCCGCCAGAACTTCCATGGCGGCCTCGCGTAAGTATTCCGATGGGGCATTCAGTTCCGCGATTCCGGCGCGAACCCGCTCGAATTGAACGTGTGCGAAGTCGAGCCTCCTAGCGAGGCTAGTGAAAAGCCAGAATCGCTCGTTACGGGGCTCGTCGTGAAAACTCGCCCAAGCCATGATGGAATAAGTCAGTGGACGGTATCCGTCCGATTTACGACCGGTCGGAAAGATCAGAACAGTTCTCGCTGTGACGTGGCGGGTCTCCGAGGTCATGGTCGATTGTAGATTCGCAGAACCTCACACCGACATGAGATATCTCCTCCTTTTACGCAGGTTGGGTGATCAGGTCGTGTAGTTGGTCAAGCGTCAGTTCGCTGAGCGAGGCAACATGGTGATGCGCGTGTGAGAAGTCGCTCGCACGGGTGAGACTGTTCGGGCACGCGATGCAGGTAAGCCCTGCGTCGACGGCGGCGCGACTGCCGTTGTGGGAGTCCTCGAATGCAACCGCGTGGCGTGCTGCGCTGGGTGGGACGCCGAGTCTGTCGAGCGCCACGAAATAGAGGTCCGGGGCGGGCTTCGCGTTCGGCGCGTCCTCGCGTGCCACCACGGTGGCGAACTGGCCGAGCAACCCGAGGCGGTCCAGATGCGGCCTCACCCACCGGGTGGGTGACGACGACGCAACAGCACAGGGCACGCCGGCGGCTGCGGCCTGGTCGAGGAGTTGCTCGACGCCCGGCAGTACCTGGAGGCGTCGTATCTGGTGGTCGTTTCGTTGCCGCTGTTCGATCCACAGCAGGTCACGGTTGACCGGTCGGCCCAGGTCGGCTTCCAACCAGTCCAACCAGAACCCGTCCGGGTTGGCCCTGCCGATCGCTTCGACCCATCGCCCACGGCCAAGCGTTCCGCCGTGTTCAGCGAACACCGCAGCGATGGATGTGTACTCGGCTGCTTCGGTGTCGAGGATCAAGCCGTCGAAGTCGAAGACCAGTGCTGCTGGAAAACGCTTCGCACCTGTCATGTGCGACAGTCTTCCGGTCAGCCGCTCAGGAGGGAATACCGAAACTTGTCGAACTGATCGCTCCGCTGCGTAGTCGTACCGAACGTCGAGTTGTTCGCTGCTCTCGGGGTGTTACTGCTCTCGGAGGAACTTCTCGAACTCGGCGGCGAGAATGTCGCCGCTAACGATCTGGGTTTCGTCGAGCGGGGCGACCATGCGCCCGGTTGCACCGTCGAACGCGTTGGCGTCGACCTGGGTTTCGAGCTGGGAGACCATCTCTTGGTGCTCGGGGTTGTTGGCCACCAGCGCACGGATCTGTTCGTCGATCTGCACGGCCTGCGAGGCGAGCCCGGACGTGTCGAAGGTGAGACCCGAAACCCGCGTTACGCCTTCGAGGATGGCAATCGATGCTGCGGGGTACAGCATCTGCGATACGTAGTGCGGCACACGGGCCCACACACCAGTTGCTTCCATGCCGTGTTCGGCAAACCCCCGTTCAAGTGCTGCACTGACACCCGCTGGCACCTCGAACGCTGCGTCGATGTAGCCGATCTGCTCGGCGAGTTCCTGAGTGGTGGCGGTTGACCCGAGCGAGACAGGGCGCGTGTGGGGGACAGGGGCCGGGAACGCCCCCAGGTTGACGAGTAGCTTGACGCCGAGTTTCTGGGCCAATTCGACAATGGCGTCGGTGAAGCTGAGCCACCGGAAATCAGGCTCGGGCCCGGTGAGCACCAGCACATCGCGGCCGTTTGCATCACGCCCATGACGCATTTGCAAGCGCGGCCACTGCAGTGCGGTGTTGATGCCGTTGATCAGCCGCATCGCAGGACGGCGTGCGCGAAAATCGATGAGGTCATCGATGTTGAAGCTCACCAGCCGGTGCGTGCGGATCTGTTGCTTCAGCGACCCCATGGCGGCCTGTGCCCCGTAACCGGCATCGATCCACCCGTCGAGGTAGCAGACAAGCACCGGATCGGTGAGGTCGTGCGGGACCGGGTTCTCCCATTGGATGAGCGGTGAAGGCCTTGACAACATGGTGCTTCCACCGTACTGGTGTCGTGCGCGTAAGTTGATGTCATGTACGTGGACGTCACCGACGAAACTTTCCAGACCGAGGTCATTGCCCGCTCAGCCGACACCCCGGTCGTTGTTGACCTGTGGGCGCCGTGGTGCGGCCCGTGCCAGACGCTCGGGCCGATAATCGAACGGGTCATCGGCGAGACCAACGGTGCGGTGCTTCTGGCCAAGCTCAACGTCGACGAGAACCCAAAGGTGTCCCAGGCGTTCCAGGTGCAGTCCATCCCAGCTGTCTTCGCCATCTCGCAAGGCCGCGTGGTCGAGCAGTTCGTCGGTGCCATCCCCGAGGCACAAATCCGCGAGTGGGTGCAGCGGTTCGCGCCGACCCGCACCGAGGCAGACGAACTGGCCGACGCGGACGACGAGGCATCGCTGCGCAAAGCGCTGGGCCTCAAGCACGACCATCCGCTCGCCGTCGTGAAGCTGGCACGGCTGCTGGTCGAGAACGGCTCGAACCACGAAGCGCTGCAGTTGCTGGAACGTTTGCCCGAGTCCGCCGAGACCCGCCAGATCGCGTCGTTGGCACGCGTCGGCGTGGAAGCCAGGGCCGGCGAGTCCGATGCGATCGTGGCCGAGTTGGCAGGTCTGCTGCCGACGGTGCGCGCCGATGAAACGGCGAAACAGCGCTACGTCGATCTGCTCACCGTGATGGGCGACGATCCCCGCGTGCCAGACCTGCGCCGCAAGCTGGCCAACGCACTGTTCTGACTCTGATGCTGGGGCTGCGGACCAGTGGGTAGCGAATGTTTCGACTCGCGCTACGCTGGTCTTGTCTGCCTACCTAGCTGTCGGCCTCATCGGCCTCATCGGCCTCATCGGCCTCATCGCCGAAGTCTGCGCCCGGCAAGCTCTTCGCTGGAGCACGTGAGCCCAGCTCTCGGTCGGTGCCACGACCCGCCTGCTCGTTCCCCTGCTTCTCCGGCTTCCCCCGCGTCTGCAGTTCTGCTTCGTGCATCGAAGAGGAGGCGCCATGGTTCTCCTGGCCCCCACGGCAGCGCCGCCCCAGGCGCCTCGCGGCTCGCGTCGCTCCACCATTCCTGCAGCAGGTCCTCGCTCCGTCCGGACCCCCGCACCCAACCCGGACGACGTTGTCGGTCAGCGGGAGCGGGTCCGGGTCGGGGCCAGCTCATCTGCGCAACGCGCCGGAATTCGCAGCCGGTTGGAACAGGTCCGGCGCGGACGGTTACAGGTCGGCCTTCTCACGCTCTGCGCAGCGGGCATCGTGGCCGTTGCGACGGGGGCTGGCATCGGTGGTGTCGGTCGAAGTAGCGGATCATCAGGCCGAATCGTCGTCCGAGAGATTCCCTTCACCTCGGGAGCAACCGAGGCAGCATCGGCACCAGCGGCGACACCGTCGGCAAAGGCCGCCGATGTCGATGCAGTTCCGTCTCCGACGTTGCCGCTGGCTGCACGCACGTCAACCTCGGTCGTCTCGCCAACTCCTCTGCCGCTCATCGTCCACGCAGCAGGGGCGGTTGCGCATCCAGGCGTGTATGTGCTGGTCAGTGGGGCACGCGCGGCTGACGCCGTGTACGCAGCCGGAGGGATGACATCCGATGCAGATCCCGATCGGGTCAACTTGGCGACGGTGCTGACGGACGGCAGCCGGTTGTACATCCCGCACAAAGGGGTCGCCGTTCCCCTCGTTCCTGTCGACCAGATCACCGGCGCGGCACCGCCCGTCGGGATGGTGAGCGATGCGAAGGCAGTGATCGATCTCAACTCGGCTACCGCTGAACAGTTGGATTCGCTTCCGGGCGTCGGCCCTGCCACAGCAGCGGCGATCATCGAACACCGAACCCGAGTCGGTCGGTTCAAGTCGGTCAACCAACTGCTCGACGTGCCGGGCATCGGTGAAGCGAAATTGGCTTCGATGCGCAAACAGCTCACGGTCGGCTGAGCCTCGTGCGGTCTCTCGCGCCCGAATGGGGTGCAATTGCCGGAGCGGCAATCGCTGCGGCCATGGCCGCACGCCTTGGCCCGCGGGCCAGCGGGTACTCGCAAGATCGAGGTGTCGCGCTTGGTCTTGCGATCGGTGTTGTGGCAGTCGTTGCGTGGTGCGTTCAGCTGGGTGCGCAACATCTGTTTGGATTTTCGTCGGTTGTCAGGCGTCCGACTCTTTCGACGATGTTTCCGACGATGTTTCCGACGATGTTTCCGATGATGCTCTGTGTGCTGACGGTCGCGGCAATGCCGTTGCTGTCTATTCGCTCGCTGCAGGGCCTCCGGGTAGCAGAAACCGGTCGGGTCGAACAGGTCGTGCAGATGGTGACCGATCCCGCGCCGATTCCCGGATCCGGCTTCACGGCGACGCTGCTCGTGTCGGGCAAGCGACTTCGGTCAATTGCCTACGGCAGCACAGGCCGGGTGCTGGGCCAGGGGACAGCAGGAAGCAGGTTCAGGATCGCCGCTCAGGTCCGGCCGTGGGACGGAGCCGTTCCGGCGTGGGCCATCAGCAAACACCTGGCCGGTCGTGCGACCGTTCGGACCGCGGTGCCAGTCGACCACGGCTCGGCACCGTGGCGAGCTGCCCGATGGGTGCGCCTCAGCATCGCCACGGGCGCACGGGGGCTGCCACCGGACCAACGAGCGCTGTTCGGCGGCTTCGTGCTCGGAGACAATCGCGGTCAAGACCCGGCAGTGGCCGACGATTTCCGGGCGGCCGGTCTGTCGCATCTGTTGGTCGTGTCGGGACAAAACGTGGCATTCGTGTTGACCGCCGCCAACCCGTTGCTCCGCCGGCTGTCGATGCGGTTGCGGGCATTTGCTGCCCTCAGCACCATCGCCGGGTTTGCGCTGCTCACGCGGTTCGAGCCGTCGGTGTTACGGGCGTCGATGATGGCTGCGCTCGTCGTGTTGGCGCGCGCCAGCTATCGGCCACAGGAGCCGATGCGAGTGCTGTCGCTCGCGGTCCTGGTGTTGCTCCTCATCGATCCGCTGCTCACGTGGTCCATCGGGTTCGGTCTGTCCGTGTGTGCCACGGCAGGACTCGCTGTTCTGGCGGGGCCGCTCGAGACTCGGTTCTCACTCCTCGGCATGCCGGCCTGGGCGGCAAGCCCGCTCAGTTCCACGCTGGCCGCTCAGATCGGCACCTACCCATTGTTGCTGGGCTTGGGCGGGGTATCGCCGGTCAGCCTTCCAGCCAACTTGCTTGCACTTCCCGCCGCCGAACCGTTGATGGTGTGGGGGGTCATCATCGGGCTTCCGGCAGGTTTGCTGGGTTATCAGGCTGCGGTGATCTTGCACCTCGTCGATCGGGTGCTGATCTGGTGGGTCGCTGGGGTCGCTCGCTTCGGCGGGCACATCGGCCGCAGTTCTCCTCTTCCGAGCTGGTGGCCCGTCATACTCTGCGCGCTGATTATTGGCTGGTCCGTCCGGGGCTTGGCACGGGCCGGGTTCGTGTCGGTGGCCATCGTGCTGGGCATTGCAGCAACCGCTCATCGCCAAGCCGATGTCGACGGATTGCCACTTGGAAACAGCGGTGCAGCACTCTGGCGGTCCGGCCCGGTGACAATGTTGTTGGTTCGGCCCGGTGCGAACGGAGCAGCGGTCCTGCAGTCGCTGCGCGCGGAAGGCGTGGACCAGCTCTCTGCCGTTGTGCTGGAACGGCCGACCAACGCGCTCTGGACGTCGTTGGCTCCGGTCGTTTCGCGCTACCCACCAACGGTGCTGGTGATCTGTGGGGCACCGTCTGTGCTTGGGGCTACTGCGGTGACCGGGTTGCAACCGGGTGACGTACTTCAGGTGCAAACGCACAACCGTCCGTGGGCGGTGGTCCGCTGCAACCGCGGACGGGCCGAGGTGGTGGCAGCCGCCACGGGTCCCTGACATGGCCTCCAGCCATCCGCCATTCGCGTCGATGCACAGGCAACTATTCGACATATGGCAGAGGCGTTGACCGGTCAAGACGCTGCGATGCTCAGGCGGCCGACCACCCAAACCCCCACCGACCGCACCGTCATGCAGGGCATCGCCGTTGCGCGCTGGGCGATATGGGGATGGCTGGCGCTCACTGCGTTTGTACAACGTGATCAGCTCGACCACCGCGTCATTGCGTCCGGTGCGATCCTGGTTGCGTTGGGTTGGACGATGGTCTGCACAGCCCTCCTGCGCAGCCACCCAGACGTGTTGGCCCATCCGCTTTTTGTCACGATCGAGGTGACGATTGCGTGGGCCCTGCTGCTGGTCGACGGGTGGGTATTCGCCACCAGTCACTCGTTCGGGTCAGGGCAGAACCTCGCCGGCAACTGGCCGCTCGTCGCTGCGATTTCCGCAGCAACCGCCTTGGGGCCACGCTGGGGTGCGGCCCTTGGGGTGCTCGCTGCATCGGGCCGTTACTTCGGGGCGTTGATCAACGGCGTGCGGAGTTTTCCGGGCGAACGCATCCTCTCGCTGCTCTCCAGCGCCGTGTTCTACGCCGTTTCGGCCGTCGTGTTCGGTGCCATCACGCAGCGACTACGTACCGTCGAGAACGAGGTCGCGATGCGGCGTGCCAGGGACGAAGTTGCCCGCACCCTGCACGACGGGGTGTTGCAGACGCTGGCGCTGGTCGACCGGCGTGCCCGTGTCGCCGATCCCGAGTTAGCTGCTGTTGCCCGTTCCACCGATCGGGAACTCCGGGCATGGTTGTTCCACGGCATTCGCTCAGACGACGAAGGGGCGACCCTGGAAGAACGGTTACGCCGTGTTGCCGACCGGGTGGCCCGAACCCACGATCTGCCGATCACGGTTTCGGTCCTCGACGACTCAGGGGCTTCGGCGGACGGTGATCCCGTCATTGCTGCAGTCGCCGGAGCTGTTGGCGAGGCGCTGACCAACGTCGCGAAGCACGCGCATGGCAGCCGTGCCGTGGTCTACGCCGAGGTCGACGAGGACGGTGCGCTGTTCGTCACCGTCTCCGACGACGGCCGCGGGTTCGACCCTCGCCAGGCTCGCAGTGGCCAAGGGATCGACTCGTCCATCCTCGCCCGGCTACAGGAAGTCGGGGCCGACGCCGAAATCATCAGTGCACCCACAACAGGCACCGAGGTCCGCATCACGGGCCGGGTCGGAAACCGGAGAGCCACGTGACCACACCTGTTCAAGACAGCCCTCGTGAGCACAGTGGTGTTCTTCGTGTCGTCCTCGCAGACGATCACGCGATCGTGAGGGCCGGGCTGAAGGCAGAGCTTGGACCCGGGTTTCTCGTTGTCGGCGAAGCCGACGATGCGGAAGGTGCGATCGACGTCGTCACCGCGCATCAGCCCGATCTCGTGGTGTCCGATCTGCATATGCCCCGGGGTGGTGGGCTTGCCGTCGTACGGGCGTGCGCAAACATGGCACCGATCGTCATCCTCACCGTGTCGGAAGCCGAGCGTGACCTGCTCGATGCAGTTGCCGAAGGGGCAGCTGGCTACCTGCTGAAGACAACGCCGATCGGCGAGCTGCAAGCAGCGTTCGTCAAGGCTGCTCGAGGCGAGCCGGTTTTCAGCCCGTCGCTTGCAGCTCTGGTGATGGGGGAGTTCCGCCGCTTGTCCAAGGCAACGGGTGCCTCACCGCTATCAGCGCGCGAACGTGAGGTGCTCCAGTTGGTGGCACGAGGCCATACGTACGGCGCGATTGCAAGCGCGCTTTTCATTTCGCCGAAGACCGCCGAGAACCATGTGCGCAACATCCTCGGCAAGTTGCAGCTTTCGCGCCGAGCCGACCTTGTCCGCTACGCGGTAGAGCACGGCATCGACTGACGCCGAAGCGTCCTGCCTGGTAGTGCAAAAAAACAGTCTGGGACTGATGGATTGAACGACCAGCCCGGTGGGTGAAACTCAGCTGCGGATGAGGGTCCTCACGATGCCGGTGAGCGGAGGCAAATTCGCACACTCGACGCCATGATCGCTTCGAATGTGCATCCAAATCCTGAACCGTCTCCAATGCCGTGGCCCGGCTGGGGCGAGCGTCCATCGCCGACCGAGTCCGATCCTCCTGGTGGAGTCGACAACGCTTCCAACCTTCCGCCTGCACCCAAGCGGATCGGGAAGACCGAGGAAGTGGTCCGGAGTAGCTCTTGTCGTTACTGCACTTCTGGTCGCGTTCGGCGGCCAACTCCGAACACTTCCCGTGTGGATATGGGTCATGGTCGGCGGAGCGGCTCTCATCGGAACCGCGGCGATGGTGGACCTGAAGCGCCGCAACACGTGATCGGACATCGGAAGGCTGGACGGGTGAACCTGGGCGATCCCCAGCCCGCTTTGGGGGGTTTGCTGGATAGGGCGCTCGTCGGAGCTCTCTTCACCATGGCTCCATGAACTTCTCACCCGTCCCGCCCCCTTCCGCCGGCCTGACAGCCCTCGCCGAGCTGCGCGACCGCGCAGCGCTGACGACCGTCGCCGGGCAGACCCCAGCGGGCCGCAACCGTGCCATCGATGCGTATCGTGCACTGGCGATGGTCGCTGTCGCGGTTGGTCACTGGCTGGCTGCCGATGCTCGGATGGTCGACGGCAAGCTGGAAACGGGCAACGCGTTGGACCGGCTCGGCTCGCTGCACATCCTTACCTGGCTGTTCCAGGTGATGCCGATCTTCTTCTGCATCGGTGGCTACTCCAACGCTGCGTCTCTCGATGCGCATCGACGAAAGGGCGACGCCGACAGCATGTGGGTGAAGGCCCGCCTGGCCCGGCTGTCGGCCCCGGCTGCGTGGCTCGCCGGCACGTGGCTACCGATCGTGTTGATCGGTACCGTACTGGGAGCGGGCAAGCTTGCGTCGCAAGCGGCCGCCGTTGCTGCAATCCCGCTCTGGTTCCTAGCGAACTACGTAGTCGATACGGCTTTGGCTCCGCTCACTCTGTCCGCGTTCCGGCGCCACGGAAGGAAGTTTATAAGCGCGCTTATTGCACTGTTCGCAGTCGGCGAGACTGCACGCTTTCTCAAGGTCCAATACCTCCCTCAGGTCAATATCGTCGTCGGCTGGCTGCTGTTCCAGATTCTCGGGTTTGCATGGAAGGACAGAAGCAATCGGATGCCGTCGGGCTGGAAACTCTTGGCCTTCGGGATGTCGTCGTGGTGCGTTGCTGGGTTCCTTATTGCGTTCGGCCCATGGCCGCTGGCGATGGTCAGTGTGCCCGGAGCTCAGTTCGCCAATACCTGGCCGCCATCGCTCGCTCTCGTGTTCTATGGGCTTGGCATCTGCTCGTTCGCAATCGCTGCTGCCCCGTGGGTCAGTTCACTGCTGACGAGGCGACCCGCTCTGTGGCGAACGGTTGTCGGTGCCAACACCATGACCATGACCTCGTACCTTTGGCACTTCACAGCACTCGCTGTCGCGGCATTCGTTTTCTCAAGACTCGATCTCCTGCCGACAGGTGAGGTCGGCACCGGCAGATGGTGGTTGGCGAAAGTTCCGCTGATGATCTGTGCACTGATCATTCTGACCGGGTTGATCAGGTTGTTGTCGCCGAAGGAACGCAACGGACTGCTGGCGTCTGTGGCCAGCACAACCGGATCGAGTACTGCGCCTGGTCGCTGGTCAACGGTTGCTCTGGCCGTTGGCCTCGCCGGTGGTTTCGAGGTATGGACCGTGTCCAAGGGGAACCCGGTGTGGGCGGTACCCGGTATGGCGTCGATCCTGTTGGTCAACGCAGCGCTCCGCCGCCAGACCCGCTATTTCGGAATCGCTGTTCGGGGGGTTGCGTCGGTCGGCCAGACCGAACCCGTCGTCGGTCGGCCCGTAGACGCGAAGCAGTTCGAGGCGGCGCACTGCATCGTGCACGTCGGGAAGCGTCCCGGCCGGAATCCACCAACACACGGTGTGGATACCGGCTGAACGTTCGAACCACTCACCCCGGCGGCGGAGGTAGGCACCGTGTCCGCTCTTGTGGACGTAGTGGCGTAGGTCTTCGGGCCGCTCCCAGACGCTTATGTTGACCAAGAGCAACGGGTCGTCGAACACTTCGACATAGCTGGACGAGCCGCCGTCTTCGGTCTTCAGGCGCCAGACGAAGCCGGGAGAAAGTTCGGCCATCCGGTTCACCACGTCGAGCATCGTGGTGAACTCCAGCATGTCCGGGTGATCCAGCGGCTGGAGCACCCGACCCACGTTCAACTGGGCGAAGTGATGTTCGTGGTGATTCTGGTGCGGCTGACCATCCATTGCCCGGACTGTACCGGTGCCGGCAATGGATGATCACCCGGATCAGGCTGGGCAGCGCTTATCGAGCTTGGCGCGGTTCTCTGCGATCTTCGCCAGCCTGGCCGTGAGGCGTGCGATGTGAGCGTCGATCTTTGCGACACGGACCGTGTTGCCCTGCGTCACCGCTTCGGCGCGGCGTGCCTGAGCTGCCTTGATGTCGAGGTTCACAGCCTGCACCCGCAGGTCCATTGCCTGGCGGTGGTCGGCGGCGCCCGTGCACGAGCGAACCTTCGTGGAAGCCGGTGCCGTGGGCGATGCCGAGTCGGCGGCGAAAGCCGAGCCAGCAGGAACGAGCAGAACTGCGCTGAGTGCGAGCGTGGAGAGGAGTTTGCGATTCATGATTCCGACCTGGTCTGTTGGGTTGAGGGGTGTTGTTGTGCGTTCGTGGAGCGTGCATCACGTTGCGCGCGACATGTCATCACCGTGTGATCTCGGTCTCATGCCTCGGCCAACACCTGTGAGCGACCTGTGATGACCGGGCTCGGTGTGTGACAACCTGATCGGGTGAGTGTCCCGCTAGAGATGGCGCGCCAGGAAGGCGCGGTGCTGCTGGTCAAGGGCGACGACCCTGTCCTGCGAGACGACGCGGTCCGAGACCTGATTCACGCGGCGGCAGATGGCGAAGACCTGTCGCTCGGTCTCGACGACATCGGCGGTGGGGGAGAGGACTACGACGTTGCCGTTGCGGTCGATGCTGCGCAAACGCCGCCGATGTTCACCTCGAAGCGAGTGGTTGTGGTGCGAGAGGTCGGCCGGGTCGCCAGCGATGGTGTCGAGGCGCTGCTCACGTACTTCGCGGCTCCGTGCCCAACGTCGCGGCTCATACTGGTGGCCGGGGGCGGTCAGACGCCGCGCAAGGTGCTCGACGGGGTGAAGCGGCTCGGCGGTGTCATCGAAACGGGCATTCCCACCGGCAAGGCCCGGCAAGGGTGGCTGGAAGACCGTTTGGCCGATGCCCCGGTCCGGTTGGACCGTCGAGCCGTGCAGCACCTGTCTGATCACCTGGGTGATTCACTGTCACGCGTCGATGGAATCCTTTCGGTGCTCGCTGCGGTGCATGGGCAGGGGGCGCGTCTCGGTGTGGACGAATTGGAACCGTTCCTCGGAGAAGCTGGAGGCGGTGCTCCGTGGGACCTGACCGATGCAATCGATCGTGGAGATGCTGCCGGCGCGCTTGACCAACTGCGACGCCAGCTCAACGGCGACAAGCACCCCCTGCAGGTCATGGCCGGTCTCGGAGCACATTTCGCGAAGATGCTGCGTCTGTCCGGCAGCGGTATCCGCAACGAGAACGATGCCGCAGCAGCATTGGGCATGACCGGGTCCACGTTCCCTGCCAAGAAGGCCCTCGCCCAGGCCAACAGACTTGGTCAGGCAAACGTCGCCCGCGGCATCGAGCTGCTGGCCCAGGCCGACCTTGACCTCCGAGGTCGGAGAGACCTCCCAGGCGAAGTGGTGATGGAGGTCCTCGTCGCGCGGCTCGCGCGACTCGGGGCCGCCGCCCGTCGCTGAAGACGAACCGTTGTCCGAGTTCGACTTCAAGTTCGCTCCGAGTTCGACTTCAAGTTCTGTTCCGAGTTCTGCTCCAACCCGAAGCCCCGGGTCGAGAGGCCGTGCCAACCCCCACTCTCCAACGTTGGATGCTGCAAACCCAACGTTGGTTGCGCCACGCGCGTGTTGTTTTCGTGCTGACCGTCGCTGGCGGCGAACCGCACCCATGGGCTTCGGCCATCGGGAGCCCCGTAGTGGCCGATGTCCAACCCAGGTGCTGCTAGTCTTGGAGGCCGTTCTGCAGGCCCGGGTGCTCCGGGCCGCATCACAAGGATCTCTGTTACTCGTGGCCAACATCAAGTCCCAGAAGAAGCGCATTCTCACGAATGCCAAAGCGCATGATCGCAACAAGGCCGTGCGCAGTGAGCTCAAGACCCGAGTGAAGGTTGCCGTGCGCACAGCCACTTCCGAGCCTGGCTCCGACGCAAGCGAGGAGTCCCTCCGGTTGGCTATCAAGCGCCTCGACAAGGCAGCCACCAAGGGCATCATTCACAAGAACCAAGCAGCGAACCGTAAGTCGTCGCTGATGAAGCGCATTGCCAAGCTCGGCGCCTGATTTCGAGCCTGAGCCCCAGCGCTCCGCTCCCGTCAGCCCCGCCTCTGGCGGGGCTGCTGTTTTTTTTCCCGGCTTCACCGGGGCACCGCACCGCACCGCACCGCACCGCACCGGTAAACCTTGACGGACTCTCCGCAGAAGCCATCTCATGACCCTCGACCGTTCCTCGATCCGCAACCTTTCGATCATCGCCCACGTCGACCACGGCAAGTCGACGCTGTCGGACCGCATCCTCGAACTCACCGGCGCTGTCGACGCCCGTGAGATGCGCGCCCAGTACCTCGACTCGATGGACATCGAGCGCGAACGCGGCATCACGATCAAGGCCCAGAACGTTCGGGTCGGGTGGAAACCGAGCAGCGGTAGCAGGGCGGGAATCCAGCACACCATCCACCTCATCGACACGCCGGGTCACGTGGACTTCGGTTACGAGGTCAGCCGCTCGCTCGCCGCTTGTGAAGGGGTGGTGCTGGTGGTCGACGCAGCACAAGGCATCGAAGCCCAGACGCTGGCCAACTGCTATCTCGCGCTCGAGAACGACCTCGAGATCGTCGCCGTCCTCAACAAGATCGACCTGCCATCCGCCGAACCCGAGAAGTACGCTACTGAAATCGAGACGGTCCTCGGCATCCCGGCTGACTCGATCCTGCGCATCTCCGCAAAGACCGGCAACGGTGTCGCAGAACTGCTCGATGCAATCTGCGAGCGGATTCCAGCGCCTGTCGGCGACCCGGACGCGCCGCTGCAGGGGCTGATGTTCGACAGCTACTACGACGAATATCGCGGTGTGGTGTCTGCCGTTCGGGTGATGAACGGCCGGATGAAGAAAGACGCCAAGGTCTTCTACATGCATGCCCGAGGCCAGCACGAAGTGCTCGAGGTCGGCGTTCGGACACCGGGCAACACACCGGTCGACGAGCTGGGTCCTGGCGAGGTCGGTTACATCATTGCCGGAATCAAGAATCTGGCAGACGCCCGGTCCGGCGAGACGGTCACCGAATACGCCAAGCAGGCGACGGAGATGCTCCCCGGCTACAAGCAGCCGAAGCCCATGGTCTTCTGCGGCCTCTACCCAATCGATGGTGACGACTTTTCGGCACTGCGCGATGCGCTCGACAAGCTGAAGCTGTCCGACGCATCCATCACCTATGAACCCGAGACGTCTACTGCTTTGGGTTTCGGGTTCCGCTGCGGGTACCTCGGGCTGCTACACATGGAAATCGCCCGCGAGCGTCTCGAGCGCGAATTCAATCTTGCGCTGATCGCCACTGCTCCCTCCGTGGAGTACCAGGTGGCTACCACCGACGGGCAGTTGGTGCTGGTCGACAACCCGTCGCAGATGCCCCCGGTCAATCACATCGAGTCCATTGCCGAGCCGTACTTCAAGGTCAGCATCCTCACCCCGTCGGACTACACCGGCACCATCATGGAACTGTGCCAGAACCGCCGTGGCGAGATGATCCGCATGGACTACCTGGGTCCGGAACGCCTCGAACTCGTGTACCGCATCCCGCTGGCCGAAGTCGTCGTGGACTTCTTCGATGCGTTGAAGAGCCGAACCAAGGGATACGCCTCGCTCGACTACGAGCTCGACGGCTATGCCGTGAGCCAACTGGTACGGCTCGACGTGCTCCTCAACGGGTTGCCCGTCGACGCGTTCTCCACCATCATCCACCGCTCGAAGGCGGAAGAGTTCGGACGCAAGATGACGTCGAAGCTTCGCGAGCTCATCCCGCGTCAAATGTTCGACATACCCATTCAGGCGGCAATCGGTTCGCGGGTCGTGGCGCGCGAAACGGTGAAAGCCAAGCGGAAAGACGTGCTTGCCAAGTGCTACGGCGGCGACATCAGCCGCAAGCGCAAACTGCTGGAGAAGCAGAAGGAAGGCAAGAAGAAGATGAAGTCGATCGGTCGCGTGGAGATCCCCGGCGACGTCTTCATCTCAGCGCTCAAGCTCGACGACTGAGTCGTTGAACCACTAGCCCGTCAGCCCCGAGCCGTT